>JACRMQ010000007.1:688386-1376773 GCA_016214905.1 Ignavibacteriales bacterium
TTTCCATGAATCGAAGCGACACATAGAGAAGAGAACATTAATTGTCGTTTTATTAACTATCGCGACTATGGCGACAGAGATTACGGCGGGAATGATGTTTCACTCGATGGCTCTCCTCGCCGATGGTTGGCATATGGGCACACACGCAACGGCATTAGGAATTTCACTACTGGCATACGTGCTGGCACGACGCCATTCTTTGGATAAACGTTACGCCTTTGGAACGTGGAAGATAGAAATCCTTGGCGCATATACAAGCGCGCTCATTCTCGGGATCGTTGGGCTCTCGTTAGTTGTCGCATCTGTCGACCGCTTAATGAATCCTCAAGCTATCGATTACACTTTAGCAATTATTGTTGCTGTTGCCGGTTTGCTGGTTAATATCTTCAGTGCGTTCATTATGAGTACAGGTAGTACACATAAACATTCCTCTCACTCTGAAGCTTCACATTCTTCTCACACTCATCACGACTTAAATCTTCGGTCAGCGTATCTCCACGTCCTTGCCGATGCCGCAACATCGGTGCTTGCAATTGCCGCTCTTATTGGAGGGCAAATGTTTGGATGGATTTGGCTCGATCCTATGGCAGGATTAGTCGGCGCAGCCATGATTGCCCGATGGACTGTTTCTCTCTTGCGTGACAGCTCAGCAATTCTGTTGGACAGAGAAATGGATTCGCCGTTGGTGGAACGAATAAGAACTGCTATTGAAGTTGATGGCAGCAGCAAGGTGAATGATCTTCATCTGTGGCGGGTCAGCGACGCGCGCTACGCATGCATTGTGTCGGTATGTTCAACTGTGCCGCATTCAGTCGAACGCTACCGGAAAACATTAAGTGGTTTTAAAGAGATTACACACCTAACTATAGAAACACATTGGCACGAAGAATATGCCAAATGAATTTTTTGTGTTTGAAGTGATAATATAACAATTTCAACACCACAAGTCTTTTTCCCCTGAACCTAAATCTGCTGTGTTTGCTCACAGAGTCTTGAAGAACAATCCGGACTATAGCTCACTGGCAACATTTGTCATGTTTTTCTGAATTCAAGTAATTTATTTTGATCTGTACAATATCCACACTGCAAATCAAACAATGGCATTCTAGGTTCTGGATTTGACTTTTCCTTTTTCATCTATTATATTCTAGCTGTGTGAACCGCCTCCCGAGCAATAGCTTCGACTTTTATATAGCCGAAACTATATAATTAACAAATCCGCGTAATTTCTGATTACACATAAAGAGCCAATTAACGAAGAACTGTATTCATTGTTATTCAATGACTATGTTAGTATATTTTATTTATTGCAAATAACTATTTAATTCAAAGAGTCCAATAGACCTTCGAGTCACAGAGACCTAACCGCGCTTTTCGGATCGCATTTCCGATGAGCGGGTTCAGGTCTTTTTATTTTCTATTTATATTAGAAAGGTACTCGATGGATCCATTGAAAGATTATAAACGTACTCGCCTTCCATTTAACAAGCTGCTGAATATATCTCCCGATACAAAAGAGGTACTGCTAAATAACTATGGCAATGTGCGAGCGATACTCGACGATGGTATTGTTATCATCCAAACAAAAAAGCTAAAAGGTCAGCAAAGAGAACTTATTCAAATCGATACAAATGTTCAACCACCTACACTCAAGTTTATAATTGAGGATTGAAGAAAGAATATTAATCTCTGTGTGATCGATTGAATAATTGAAGCACGAGTAGATGTAGATAAGGATAAATATCAATTTCTAATATTTATACAATCAAAGCAACTCGATTTCATTGACGGTGATCGAGACTCTGGGAAAAAATACTCAAGCCCGCAGTAATATCAATTTAATTGGTGCAGTAAGAAGAAGAGAACTAAGGAAAACCTCTATCTTCGCGGGTAGGAGTTGTGCTCGAAGAATTCATCGGAGGCAGTCACGCAATCTGTAAATTGCGAAAATCGCTTCCTACATTTTCAAATGACGTAACACCTTTAGTGATTATAGGTGAGGCGGGAGTAGGCAAACATCTGTTTGCATCGCATATCCATGCTTATTCCCCGAGATCCAACTTAGAACAAATTTCACTCAACTTTTCTCTTCTTTCCGATCGTGATCAACGAATAGCACTTTTCGGTTGCGGACCTCCCGAACTCTCATCAACACGAAAAAGTGTTCTTGAACACCCCACCACGGTAATACTCAAACATATAGATAAAGCTAATCATTTTATTCAGAATCAACTTGCTACCTCAATGGCAGCTAACCTTGTTACTCGTCCAGGATTGAATGAATCATTCCGAATTACTGCTCGTCTTATATTCACCTTCCAAAAACCAATTCCAATCTTATTAAAGAAAAATCAAATCTCATTACAGTTAGCAGAGATTATCCAACCTTTCAAATCCATTTCTATCCCGCCTCTTCAAGAACGTCAAGAAGATATCATATTGCTCGCAAAGTACTATCACCTAAAATATCGTTATCAATATCCCCGATCCACAATTCGCTGTTTAACTTCAGATAATAAGATTGATCCCGATCTTTTACATTTGATAACCACTCATCGCTGGAAGGAAAATGTTCGTGATCTCACTGCATACCTTCGCTCAATTATTGTCTTCCCTTATGATGAAGAGCTTAACCATCCTGAGAAACTTGAGGTTATGAAAATGTTGACAATGATCGATGCTGGAAATGAATTTTCATTACCGGAGTTTCTTTCTAAGATCGAGCGAGGTTTTGTCGAAAGAGCCATCAATAAATATCAAGGGAAAATGACAAAAGTTGCCCAAAAGTTAGGGTTAACCGAAGGAGCAATTCGAAAGAAACACAAGCCAAACAGATCAATTTGATTAGCTGATATGGATTGACTTTTCATAGAAACCATCATGTTTTCGAGGAATTACCTTTATGAACGGTTTCTACATTTTTTTGAATAACAATGATTTTCGTTTGTTTTACGGGAAGAATTTTTGAAATAATCGTACAAAAATCCTGCTTGTCTCACCGTCATTCTCTTTGTTAATTACTACCGAAAAATTAAGTGCTGCTGTATAACTAACTTTTTTAAAAGTGCTGTTATAGCATAACACGAATTTATAAAACTGCTGTTATGGTCATTTTAGTAGCTATATAGAAAAAATATTTTGGAGAAATGTCAGTGATAAATGAATCAAATCAATCGTTGGATGATCAAATCAAACTCCCCCTGCTTGCTGAATTCATAGAGAAGCTAAGGTTAAAGAAACATACTCAGGGGACATTGCAGGCGTACCAATCTGACTTAATTAAATTTTCACATTACCTTTCCGGAATAGATATCGGTTCAAGCGAAGAAAGTGCTTTGAATGTCACTCCCCAGCATATCGAATCGTACATCCAAAAATTTATTCAAACTGGCTCTAAATTCTCAACGATACGAAGGACTTTAATAGTTATCAAAACGTACTTCGATTACCTACTCGGAAAAAAGGTCGTTATCTCGAATCCGGCTGCTTCCATCAAGTTTTTTCCTGTGTATAACGATATCCTTGATGAAGAAAAAATTCTTTCTATGCTTCAGTATCTCATCGCTCACCAGCAAACCGATAACCAATCCCTTTTGATTCGCTACAAACGAGATGAGCTCATCCTGATGTTCATGCTGCTCTATGGTGTCAGGCAATACCATATTCCGATATTGAGATTGTCTTCAATTCAGCAGAACGGTCAGTCGGTAATCATCAATGTCAATGACAATTTTAGTTTCAAGCTGAGCGGTGCCATGCTTCTCCAGCTTCATGACTATCTTTCATCTCGGAATACAAATGCTGATAGAATATTCCACGATCCGTTAAGCGGGAAACCGATATCAATTTCTTGCAATAGAATTCTATTGCAGGAACTAAACTACGCTTTGCATCTTGATTGCACTCCGCTGGTACTTCATCATACACACCTCTATCTGAAAAATAGACATGGTTTGATGAATGAACTTCTACAAAAAATCAGTTATCTGCATTCGCAAGCCACGGATCATTCAAAATATTTGATTCAAGGGGTATCGACTTATGCGTAATGCGTTTCCGATATCCCTATTTTTCATTCTGAGCTTTGTGCAATGCAATATGCCAAATGTTACAGACGATCCGGCTCTTGTGAGTAATCTCCGTTTTTCACCAAGCGCGTTCGACTCATTCAGAAGAAATACAGAGCTGAAATACACTCTAAAAAATCCATCTGAAGTTAGCATTTATATCATGAAGAAAGACTCTTTGCAAAATGACGTACTTGTCAAAACTCTTGTTGAGAATGCCGTCGAAACGAAAGGCACTCATTCAACTACCTGGCTTGGTGAAACTAATCAACGATACTTTGCTCCGGTCGGTATCTATTTCGGCGTCCTCAAAATCGGTTCACGCCGCTTTGAAACATCAGTCCAAGTCTTTCACTTTTAAATAATCATGAACAAAAGAAGCATAACTAATAAAAATCAATAATTAACAATTAATCATTAACTATTCACAATTCACAACTCATAATTCATCCTTTATCCTTCATAATTATAAAGAGGTTCTTATGTGCACACACTATTTTTCCCGAAGCATGAATCGCCGACTTGCCTCTGCAACAAGTCCGGTTCTCCTTCTAATTTTCCTCGTGCTCGGTGCAATTCTCTGGATTGCCGGTTGCAACAAAGATACACCGATCGCAGTTACGACAAAACCACCATTGGAAGTCCAATCTGGAACAACCGGCGAAGAATTTCTCATCAGTGTTCTCGATGAAATCGATAACATTACTGAGTACGTTCTGCGAAACGGAAATACATCTCAGCAAAAGATGACACTGAATGAGCTAAGTTCGGCTCTGCCAACCAAACAACGTAAAATGGTGGTATCATCCACGACAATCGACACCACTTATATTTATGGTGAAGTCACTAAGGATGGATATTGTGCCGTAGTCACTGAAAAGCACGCCTATCCCAAGGGCATACTCCTTATCACAGTCCGTAAAACCTATGGTAAACCACCAATTGCGATTGTTTCGGAAACGAAAAAGTTCATTTCCGAACAGGATTTTCTAAATGATACGACTCAACAGTCAACAATCTCCGAAGTTTACGGTCTCTCAATCGATACGATCGTCACTCATGTCCAGAGAAATGGTGTAGTGGAGACATACACTTTCCGTTTACCCGTTATTACAAGCATTCTTAATCCGCAAGACGGAACCGTCCGGGTTACAAAACGTTACGGAGGTTCAGGCGCGGTTTATTCTGAAGTGAGAGACGGTTACAATAACCTGATTCAGGTACGGATCACTAGTTGCGGTCCGGAAGGGGAAGTCATCACATATACAGAATATCCCGATGCATCATGGCGGAATGTCAAAGTGTTCGGACAATCTGACGGCTCAATCCTCCGGGAAATTACCTCCGGTCCATAATAGGAGTAGAGTGTGATTCCCCGGAGGGGATTCCCTCGGAACGTAATCGCACCATCTCCCGGCTCGAATATCTCCCCCTTCTCTTCAAGGCTTGTCCTGAGCTAAGTCGAAGGGGGGAGATTACAGAGGGGGTCAAAAAAACTATGATAAAAAGACATACATACAATCTCTCTTCTCCGACAAGGCTTGTCCTGAGCGATCCCGCTAGAAGAGCGGGAGAGTCGAAGGAGGGAGATTATAACTTGTCCCGCACGAATGTGCGGGAGTAGGGGTCATAAAACGTGAAACAAAAAATAATATCAATTCTATTTCTTTTACTTGAATTATCTAGTGCTGGTTATGCTCAATCATCAGCCATAATAAGCGCGGTTGATTCTCTTGATATGAAATTACTTGAAATCGAAATCTCCAAAGCGGACCTTCAAGTTCGCCAAACAAATTTCTGGCATCGGATTGTTCCACAAATACATGTCTCAGCAAGTCTCGGCATGAAGGATATAATCTTTGTTAATCCAACGAACTTTGTTCCCTATATCCTGCCCAAAGATGCATACCGGTTATCAATTAGTATTTCCATTAATGAAATTCTCGACTTCGATAAGCACACAAACGTTGAGCTCGAATTGGAACAACTTCATACGCGTTATAATCGGTTAAAGAAACAACAAAGCAATGAACGATCTATTTTAATTCTACAATCAATTGAACTTGATTCACTCTGTGCGATGGCAAAAGATGAGCTGAAGCTGAAGGAAGATATTCTCAAGTTCAAGACCTTATGCTTTCAACAGGGGAAAATTGAATTCGATGAATTTCTCAAATCGCAGTTGGATCTTTTGAGCGTTAGAAAATCACTAATCGGGATCAATAAACAAAGAAAAGAACTCTCTTGGATACTATATGGAGGAAATATCAAATGAAATATTGTTTACCGTTTGTCTTATTCATTCTTTTTAATTCAAACATCATTGGTGGAACCGTCCCCCGGCATTGTCCCATCCACCACACATCGGGAAGGGGGAGTGATTCGCTAAACAATGAATCAGTCACTCTTACCCTCCCGACTCCTTTATACCGGAATGATCAAATCTCACTCACTCTTGAATGCGATACTTATATCGAGCTTCGTCTTTATAATATTCTTGGTCAACTTGTTACGGTATTCGCAGATGGAAATTATTCGACTGGAATATATCATTTCTATCTAAGTGATGGAGATTATTCTTCTGGTGTCTATTTTCTTGCTTTAAAGACCATGGATGCAAGAGATATAAAGAAAATCATTTATCTCAGGTAATATTCGAAATGATAAACGGTGCCGAAGAAATAATCGGTGGTGTTCCGGGGCAACATCTTGATCCGATGCTTCTTGCGCAATCTCAAACCAAAGAGTCTATCGGTTTCATTATGATTTCATATTCTCTGGATCAGGATTCCGTGCAGAATCGAAAATTCTATGATCTTCTTTTTCTTAAAGGACCAACAATTTACGAGTGTGCGCGTCTCAATCAGGATCTACGATTCAAGCTAAACATCGATACTGCACTTCAAACATTTAAAGAGAAACGTGAAGGAAATAATACTCAAGTCTATTTGTATCGTGCACCGGAAGAAATAATTCACCGCTTTCGCTCAACATTTTATTACGAACCCTGTCTGAAGGTGCATATCGAAGCGCTAACAAAAAAACAGATTATCGGCTTGTTAAAAACTAGTCGCTGTCAGCAAGGAATCATTGAATGTAACGAGTTCACACGGCCTAAACCCGATATTCATCTCGTAGAAATACATTCATCGGATGAGTTATTAAATTTTCAGCCAACACTCAAACATGGCAGATTGTTGCTATATGATATTGAGAAGAATAAGGAAATTATTCGAGAGCGATATAGCACCTCTCATGTAGTCCCGAATGTTATTGATGTAACGCCGAATGCCATTCGGCGTGTCGAAAATCTAACGCCTATTTCTCTCACCAAACCGGTTCAGCAAATTCATCATCCTGCTGTTCAAATCCAAATGATTAATCAGGCAAGTTCACAAGAGTGCGAATTGCCATCGGATGATCAGCATACAATTGAAGCGGATGAATTCACAAAGTTCATTCAACAGATTCTCAATTCTCCTATGTCCAAAGACGAAAAGAACGAGGATAAGAAAGCAATTCCAAAAGACTATTTCATTAGTTTAGATAAAACGGAAAATAAAGTTCGACCTGTACAATCCAACGAAGCAACTATTCCCAAACCTTCTTTACCAAATAAAAAACAGGCCAGAAAAAAGATCAAAGTTCCAACACTCAATAAACATAATCAATCATCACCATTTATATCTCATCCTTCATCCACCGGTGATTCATCATCCGTCACCCTTCACCCTGCATCTTTTCAATCATCTGAATATGTTCACTTATTCGAGGTATTGTTTCGCTCATTCCGACAGCAGGTCTTTGAATGTTTTGGCTCCAAATGTGAAGAGGTTATTTCACAAGCAGAACATAAAGTAAGATTCCTTGTACCTGAATTTGATTGTCATGCTTTAAAAGATGAAACGGTTCTGACCCTCTTGGACTTGATTGAGGAGATTATTAAGCAATCATCATTATTCAAGCGCTCAAAACTTCGTCAAGCTGCTGTAACGTTGGTTTCTGATCTCTACAATAAACAGTATGAACTTCTCGAGAAGCATAATGGCATCGATGCGATAGAACAAACTTATTATCGACTCAGGAAGTGATATGAAATGGTTCCATCACGAATGCGCTGCTCGACACGATCCCAAGCTTCAGGTTCTCGGTTCAACCTACGGAGCGGAAGGGATCGGTATCTATTGGGGATTACTTGAAGATATCGGTCAGCATTCGGATACATTTCATCTCAAACTCACCGGAATTTCTCCCGAAATCGATCAAAAGTTTTCCAACACCGCATCTGGTTCCCAATTTCTATTGAGGAATCCTCAGAGCATACCTCGTCTCCCTCTCAAGATTCTTTCAAAAAACTTATTCACATCACCCAAAAAGTTAAAGAATGTTATTGAACTTTGTGTTGAGGTCGGATTGTTCGATTCCGATAAGTGGCTGAATTATAATCTATTGTATAGTCCCTCGTTCGAACAACGTGCGGATGATTATACAAGGCGTGTACAGAGACAAGCAAACAATATCCGAACAGAGCTTGGACAAACTACAGCTGAAGTTCGAAGCATACCTGTCCTGAGCAGAGTCGAAGGATCCGAAGATTCTCAGAATAATATCCGAACTAAGTCTGACAAAGTTCTCCCAGAAACAGATACAGAACAGAAAAAGAATATATGCAATACATCTGCTGTGAATAATTTATCAACAGATGAGTCATTCTTAATCGAATTATCGGATGAACTCTTCGATCAGTATTGTTTGAAATTTCATTCAGCGCTTCAATTGTGGAATCGTCAGCATGGAAGTACCATCGATTGGAATCCTAAATTGAAGGAGCTAAAAAAACTTTTTTCCGGTGGTGAGTATCAACATAAACTCGATATGTGTTTTCATGCCTACAAGATACTCGGAAATAAAATCAATTATCCGGAACTCGTGATGCGGGCACTGCATCTTTTCTTGGAGAAGTATGAAAAATCAAAGATTGATAATCCATTTGGTTGGTTATGGACATGTTTACACGGCAATGGCAACGGAAAAACACCATGGGTTCAACTTATGACAGCTGAGGAAGAACAAAGTTTAACTATCTCCCCATTATCAAGGGGGAGATTAATGCCTGTCCCGAACGAACGTGCGGGAAGGGGGTCATAATCGAAGTATGGTATTAAATTCTTAGGAGTTTATATGATGTGTAGAAACAGATCAAATAAAGTCGAATTAACTTGTACTGAGCGAACGGAGTGAGTCAAAGTATGTTTTCAAATAATTTTGCAACAGAAATAGCAGCCGACATTATTGAAAAACTTAAAGATGATTGCGAAAAAATTCAGATTGTCGGTTCACTTAGGAGAGGAAAGCTCTCGGTAAATGACCTTGATATAATTGCCATTCCCAAGTTCAGAGAAATAAAAGATGATACTCTCTTTGGTGAACCGGTGAAAGAAAATCTTCTCGATCGCAAACTTTCAGAGCTTTGCCTCGATGCGTACCTTATCCTTGAAGCAAATGGGAGTAAGATAAAACGATTCTTCCGTCCAATTCAAAAAGTGAATGTACCGATTGATCTCTACATCGCAACAGAAACAACATGGTGGAATTTGCTTTTGATTCGAACCGGAAGCCGTGAACACAATATTAAACTCGCTTCTCGGGCTCTCGAGCTCCACATGCAACTCAAGGCAGATGGAAGCGGATTACTGACACCCGGTGGGAACATCATTAAAATCCACAGCGAAGAAGAAATCTTTCAACATTTAAAATTACCATTTCGATTACCAGAAGAAAGGGAGTAGAACAATGACACTCAAAGAATTACAACCTTGTACTCACATAAAGCGTAGCGACCGCATTATTGAATTTGAGAAGCGTATGAAGCGGTACAATGCCTTGTGTCCGCTTTGTGCAAAACCAATGGTGTGGGAAAACTGGACAAAACTCCACGAACCGCTCCGTGCAAAGTGTAACGATTGTGGTCTTACTTTGCCAAGCACAGAAATCAGTCTAGAAATCAAAACAGGAAAGGAGATCAACCATGAATCGTCAATACATCATTCGACAAATTCTTTATAACTGGACTCGCACACTTCAAATTGAAGAACAGAGTGGAGAATCATTTATTACTTCAGAAGATATTGATCGGTTGAACGATGAATTAATATCAATCGTAGAACCTCCTCGCATAAGCTTACTTGTGAATAGCGTTCTGGAACGCATTCGTAATCTTAAAGCTCGAATAACTGGAATAAAAATCTCTGCTAATTTATTTCATCCGTTATGATTGCTCCAACACATATAACGTTCGCAGAATTCATCTATCTTCTTATTCTTACGACAACCGGGATTTCGTTAAGTGCCATTAATTTTGTTACGATCGTTTTTGCCTCGATATTAGCAGATGTCGATACCGCTGCGAGTACCGTTGGCAAAGTTATACCTTTTCTCTCCACGAGAATCGAGAGGAGATTTGGTCATCGTACACTCACTCATTCTGCTTTATTTGTCGTGGCTCTCTCCATTGTAACTCTACCGCTCTTCGCTCTAAGCTCTGATCTCTACATTTGTTTTATCATCGGTTATGCTTCCCATCCTTTGCTCGACACCATGACTGTTACCGGTGTGAAATTATTCTATCCGCTATCTCCGGTGAAGTGCGTATTTCCATTTGAAGTCAATAACCCGCACCGCTACCGTGTGCAAACTGGTGGCAAGATTGATAAAATGCTTGCAATTCTCTTTTTCATTGGCTGTATCCCAACGTTTCTTATAGCTTATCAGGGTTATGAGAGGTTTATCAGAACAACACAAAGAAATATCGAAGCAGCTGTCCGGGATTACAATCAGTTTTCAAAAGATCATCTCGTCTTTGCAAATGTAACTGGTTATACGATGCTAACCAAAGAACCATTGAACGGCCGATTCGAAGTTGTCGGTGCACTGAATCCTCGTACACTTATTTTCAAGGGCACTGATGGATTGCTGCATACGCTGGGGAAAGATTTTCAGGCTGATTATGTCGCAGAGGAAATCGTTTGCGAGAAAGGTACACTTGCTTATTCTAAAGTGAACAATATAGATTTGAGTAATCAACTGCTCTCCCAAATAACATCCTACATCGATACCTCGATTGAAAATTATTTTTTCGGTGATCTCTCCACATCGGATAAGATATCACTCCCGGAAAACATCAAACTCTTCAGCCCTGTTTCCGGTAGCAGTGCTACAATCAAGTTCAACTATGCAACATTCAATGATATCCGTGAATATAATCTCGAATACGTATTCATAACAAAAGGGATCATTACTGTAAAATCGATTATTCGAAAGGGACCAGAAACATATCAGAGTAGTGAAACGCCATCGCATCACGAAAATTATGCCCAGTTTTCTTTGACAATTAATGCTAAGGAGACAATCACATTCCTCAAAGAAAAAGGTGATACAGTCAGAGAGAAAGAAGTAATTGCCAGAAGAGATCTTGCTCAGTTTTTCGAGGAACAAATAAATCTAAATGACGATAAGATTCAAATATTAGTGAACCAGGAATCTGCCTCGCTAATGGATATTAATCAAAAGATATCGGCTGCCGAACAATCGGTCAGAATAGATTCTATTGACCATGGTAATAATCTTGATCTCACTAAAAGCAGTTTTGTTACTAAAGCAGTTCTCGATATTAGCAGATTAAAACTTCAAAAAGATAAACGCATCCTATCTGAACTGATTTCCTCACGAAGCACCATAGTAGAAAAGACATCTCACGAGATTCGTAAGTTACGATTATCGAATCAACAACTGAGAGCAAAGCAAAAGGCAGCCGAGATGCAGGTGGATATCCGATCAACCGCAACCGGAATTCTTGTGGATGTTCGCCAGCATCAACAAAACAATAAACTTCAAATCACATTTATAATTAAGCGAATCCCATGACCTATATTTGCTCAAAATGTGATCGCTCGTTCCCGACATTTCATCTTTCGTGTCCTGATTGCGGCACTTGGAATTCTCTCAAACAGAATGCAAAGCATTTTTCACACGAGGATGCGCATCCGATAGCATTACCTAACATCGATTCTTTTGTTGTGCCCCGGAATAAAACAAGAATTGAACAACTTGATATGTTGCTTGGCGATGGTTTCGTTCCCGGAAGCTGTGTGCTTCTCATTGGCCCACCGGGTGCTGGAAAATCCACTTTAGTTATGCAAATACTCAAAAAGATGAATGTCCCGTCTCTCTATGTTACCGGTGAAGAATCGGTTCAGCAATTAAAGCTCAGGGCAGACCGATTAAGGATTAACTCGAAGTGCGTTTTCCTCCTTTTTGAAACGAATGTTAACAATATCGTTTTACATGTCAATGAAACATCAGCAAAGGTATTGGTTATCGATTCCATTCAAACGATGTATACCGATGTGTCTGATGCTCTACCGGGAAGTTCGACTCAGATTCGTAAGTGTGCTTATATCCTTCGTCGACTTGCGCAACAGCAGAATATAGTTCTCATGATTGTCGGGCAAGTAACAAAGGATAAAAAGGTTGCCGGTCCGAAACTTCTTGAACATGCAGTCGATGTTGTACTATATATAGAAGTGGAGGAAGACAAACATCATCACCGCATTTTGTTCACTACAAAAAATCGGTTTGGCTCGACCGTTCCTCGTTGCCTCCTTTATATGCGAAAAACCGGTTTAGTTTTTTCACGAAGTGATGCCCTCGGCACACAAGATTGAAATATGAACGATCAACAAACAATGGATCTCCGTCAGGATACAACATTCTTTGGAAGGACTGAAGAACTGTATCAGCTCGTAAGAAGTCTTCAACGAGGTCGTCATGCGCTAATTGTCGGCGATAAAGGAATCGGCAAAACCCGACTCATGACGGAAGCAAAATGGATCCTTTCGGGTCGGACGAAAAGGATCGACTTCTCTGCTAACATTATAACCCAGATCAGAGGCCAGCTTGGAGTTCGTATTAATCCAAACCAATACAAGATTCTTTTCATAGAGCATTCCAGCCCGCTCGGTGATTGCATGAAAGAAATGACAGAAAAACTATTTTATAACGGTGATCTTCATATCGATCTTGATGAGGAGCGAGCAGATTGGCAAACAATGAAAAAACACCTTTCTGGTTTTGGTAGTATCAAGCTTCAGTCGATCATCTTCGAAGGTATTTCTCAGTCCGATAAATCATACCTCATTTTCTTCGATGAGCTTGATAGAATATCTCCGAGTCAACAGAAATTCATAGAGACCTTACTCAACATTGCTGTCATTTGTACTGCAGTCGTACAGATGAAAGAGAATTTCCTTTTCAAACGAATCTGGGCATCATTCTCGCGAATCAACTTAGAACCGTTGCCAGAACAAGTAAGCATCCAGCTTATCAATTACTTTCTTCAGAATTATCCTTTACATATTATCGATTCAGAGCTATATCGGCGAGAAATATTGAAAGCTTCTAATGGAAATCCATTCCACATTAAAAATATGCTCTGGCATGGATCAAGGGAAAAGTATGTTGATGCTGAAGAAATTCGAAAACTCAGACAAGTAGATGAAGGACACTATTTCAATATGGGACCGATCTATATCTTTGGAATTGCCATGTTTACCTTATTCAAAATCTTTTCCATCGGTACCGATAATCAGGAATTCTATATTTACTTCTCCGCACTCGGTTTCTTCGCATACTTGGTCTTTCGGGTATTCAGAGCTTTCTTCCTCTTCCGCCCACAGAAATACTAATAGAATTGACTCAAATGGATAGAAGAAAAAAATACGAAGAGGACGTCAAAATCGAGATCATTGAAGAAGAAGAAATGACAGCTAAGGAAGTTGATTTAGCATTAGAACATATGGCCGAAAGGTTGATTGATGATTGGCTGAAGAAGAATAATGTTGGCACTATAACTAAAAGAGAGCAAACAATTTGATTTTTATCGAAATATTATGGAGTTTAATAGAAATGATTGTTTATAAAGCAACAGCTTTAAGGTGATTAAATGAATCTTGCTGTAGGTTATGTTCGCTGTTCTACTGACATGCAAGATGATTCTGTTCCACAACAGAAACGTGCGATTCAGGATTGGGCGGACAAAAACGATTACAAAATAGTTGATTGGTATATTGATGAGGGGAAAAGCGGTACCTCATTTGAGAAACGTCCCGGTTTCATGAAACTTGTACGTGATGTCGAATCATATCCTTTATTTAATTCTGTACTTGTCTATGATGAAAGCAGATGGGGTCGACCGAATAATCCAAGAGAGAATACATATTGGAAGGTTCATTTTGAACGGTATAATGTTCGGGTTAAAGTGATTAATAGTCAATCACGAAATGAAAATGATATCGGCAGCTTTGTAGTTGAAGTAGTTGAAAGTGCCGAGGCAAGTGAATATTCAAAGAAACTTTCACGCGCTACGCTCCGAGGTGCATTTGCAAATACTGAAAGAGGATTTAGTAGTGGTGGTTTTGCTCCATACGGTTACAAGCGTGTAGCTATCGACAAATATACAGGTCATCAGAGAGTATTAGGAGCTATCAGAGATGAAAATGGTAAAGAACGAACCGAGCCATCTAACAAAAAGCAAGAAAAAGTAATCTGGGAATTGGGCGATCCCTTTGAAGTCGAAACCGTGAAGCGGATCTTCGATCTCCGATTAAAGGGTTACGGTTATGTTGCAATTGCAGATATACTCAATGAAGATAGAATTCCTTGTGCAAAGAAAGGTCGCTGGCGTAACAAAGATATGAAATGGAGCGGTGGCACAATACGCTATATTCTGACTAATCGAACTTACGCTGGTGTGAGAATTTATAACCGCCATCCACTAAGTCATCAAAGAATGCCTGTCAAGGCAAAATGGGAAAATGATATAAAAGATTTCGTTATTAAGGAGAACGCTCATCCAGCTATTATATCGAAGGAGATTTTTGAGAAAGCGAATTTGATAGGTGTCGGTAAATGGGCAAAGGGTGCAAAAAACATTGTAAAAAGCGAATATCTTTTAAGTGGACTCATCAAGTGCGGTAAATGCGGTTTCAATTTTCAGGGCTGGACTCATTCATCACATGCTGGTAAAACGAGGATTGGTTATTACGTTGATGGTGGATATGCAAACAAAGGCAAATCGGTGTGCTCGCAGTTCTTGATTAGAAGGGATAAACTTGAAAGTTTTGTTATCAATCATATCAAAAAGTACTTTCTTACACCAAACATTTTCGATAGACTTCATCAAGTTATTGAACGCAAAATCGCTCGTTTGGGATTGAACAAGCAGTCAAGGTTAGAACAGCTCAAAACTCAACGAATAGATCTCGATGGTCGAATTGACAATCTTGTGAGAGTCATAGAAACTGGTGTTGATATTGAGAATCTTGTTAAGCGAATTAAGGTTTTGGAAGAAGAGCGTAAATGTATTGATGAAGAAATAACGAAATGCTCAGAAGCTAATATTAATCGCGGAGATATTCAGGATCTTGCAAGTCAGATTGCAGAAGGTTTGAAGGACTTAGAGATTGATCTTGAAAGCGATAATATATTTGAGAAGAAGCAACTCATCCGGCGGTTCGTACGACAAATAATTGTCGACAGGGTAAACATGAAAGCTGTCTGCTACATAAAGAAAATTCCGACAGTAACCCACAAATTAGCGGATTTATTTGCACCGTCGGAATCTTCGGTCATTATTGTAGCGGGGGCAGGACTTGAACCTGCAGCCTTTGGGTTATGAGCCCAACGAGCTACCAATTGCTCCACCCCGCGATCATTTGCACATCAATATACAAAAATATGGCTGGTAAAGCAAACAATTGATAAAACTACTTCAGCCAACCGTGTTTGCGATACCAATCTACTGTGTCGGTAATTCCTTCTTCAATCGATAACAATTCTCTGAATCCTAATTCACGTTTCGCTTTTTCAACACTGAATATCCACGCATCTTGAACCATATCTTTAGCTTTTTCAAAATTAATAAGCGCAGGTTTGCTGCTGAATAAAGATGTAAATTCAGCAATGGTTGCAATAACATAAATAAATGATTTTGGAATTCGAAGACGAAGAACTTTCTTGTTCATAATTCGGGATGTTAACAGACCAAGTTCTTTCCAGTTATAATATCTCTCACTCGAAATGAAATATGTTTGTCCCGCTGATTGGTAATGCTCGCCGGCGAGGATTATACCATTTACCAAATCTTTAACATGTATCAGACTTACATAAGTATCTTTGAAACCAACCATCGGTTGCAAACCTTTGTTGATCGTGTTAAAAAATTCAAAAACGTCTTTGTCGCGCGGACCGTAGACTGCAGGCGGTCGCACAATCGTTATCGGTATTTTATCCATAAGTCGAAGGCATTCTTTTTCCGCTTCCATCTTACTAATACCATAAGTGGTAATCGGATGAAGCGGGGCATCTTCTTTAATTGGATTTCCATCGATGCTCGGTCCCGTTGCCGTTCCGCTGCTGATCTGAATAAAACGTTTCAAATTTTTATTCGATGTTAAAACTGCTTGCAGTAAATTCCGTGTGGAGATATGATTTCCGTTGAAGTAACCTTCTTTGGTTTTCGATTTTGTGACTCCTGCCGAGTGATATATCTGATCAACACCTGCAACCGCCTTTTTCAATGAATCGATATCTGAGTAATCTCCTTCAACATATTCAATTGGCAGATGATTAATCGATTCATGATTCGAGTTTTTTCGAATCAGGCATCGAATGGTGTGTCCTCGTCGCTGCAGTTCCTCGGTCAGGTGGCTTCCAATGAAACCTGTTGCACCGGTTATTAAAATTTTCATAAAAATAGCATAATGAATGAAATTGAAGATAAATTGCTTTTTAAACGGCAATCAAGTATATTAAAAAAAATTTAGGATAGCAATTTCATTATTCATACCGATTTTATTCAATTCTTTAATATTTTATGAGTCAATCCATTGAAAATCAAATAACCGAAACAAAAGTAACAGTCGATCTATTCCAGAAATGTTTGGATTTCACACGCGCAGATGAGGTGAAAGCCGCTGGTTTTTATCCTTACTTCAGAGCTATAGAAGAAAACGAGGGTCCCGTAGTTCAGATTGAAGGACGAAAAATAATTATGGCCGGCTCGAATAATTATCTGGGCTTAACCGCTCACCCGAAAGTGAAAGAAGCAGCCATAAGGGCTGTCCAGCATTATGGAACCGGATGTTCAGGGTCCAGATATCTTACCGGAACGCTCGATCTTCATTATCAGCTCGAAGCCCGGCTTGCTAAATTCATGAACAAGGAAGCATGCTTGCTGTTCAGTACCGGGTATCAGACGGGGCAGGGAATTATTCCAACGCTTGTTCAAAGGGGTGAGTATGTCATAACCGATAAAGATAATCACGCGAGCATCGTAGCAGGATATATGATGGCAAAAGGATTGTTCGCTGAATTTGTCCGGTACAAACATAACGACATGCAGGATTTAGAGCGTGTAATTTCGCGGCTACCTTTAGAAGCCGGGAAACTGATTGTAACCGATGGTGTATTCAGCACCACCGGAGATATTGCCGATCTTCCCGCGTTGATCGCGGTCGCAAAGAAATTTAATGCGCGTGTTTTAGTAGACGATGCACACTCGATCGGTGTGATAGGAAAGGGCGGACGCGGCACTGCGAGCCATTTTGGATTGGAAAATGAAGTGGATCTTACTTTCGGTACATTCAGCAAGACTTTCGCGTCGCTCGGCGGATTTGTTGTCGGTGATGAAAGAATAATAAATTATCTTAAGCATCATTCGCCCGCACTTATTTTCAGCGCGAGTCCAACTCCCGCCTCAGTCGCATCAGCACTTGCTGCCTTAGAAATTGTTGAACAAGAACCGGAACGAATTATTAATCTTATTAAAAACGCGGATAAGATGCGTAAAGGTTTCAAAGCGTTGGGATTCAAAATCATCGAAGGTCAATCGGCGGTTGTACCCGTTATAGTTGGTGATGATATTCTCGCATTTCGTTTTTGGCGCGAACTGTTTGATAACGGAGTGTTTGTGAATGCTTTCATCAGTCCAGGTGTGCCACCCGGTTTGCAAATGATGCGTACAAGTTACATGGCTACTCACGAAGATCATCATCTCGAAAAGATTTTAGAGGTATTCAAAACGGCCGGTAAAAAACTTGGTATCATTTAATCGGTGAAATAAACTATGGCATCCGTAGAAGTTAAACCGGTATCGACTTCCAAAGATCTAAATCATTTTATCAAGTTTCCATGGAAGATTTACAAGGATGATCCATATTGGGTGGCGCCCCTTCTTATGGATAGGAGGAAACTTGTCGACCGTAAAAATAATCCATTCTACAAACACGCAGATGTTGAATTCTTCCTCGCATATAAAAACAATGAGATTGTTGGAAGAATCGCTGCCATAATCAATCATAATCATAATAAAGAACATAAAGATAAGATAGGTTTCTTCGGTTTCTTTGAAAGCATTAATGACCAACAGGTGGCAGACGTGCTCATTCGAACATCGAAAGAATGGCTCAAAGCACGCGGTATGACCGGGATGCGGGGACCTGCTAATCCATCCGTCAACGATGAGTATGGTATGCTAATAGATGGCTTCGATAAACAACCGGTCATATTGATGCCGTATAACCCGCCTTACTATAATTCATTGATTGAAAAAGCAGGCGTTCCGAAAATCAAAGATCTTTACGCGTATCATGTTTCTAAAGAACGGTCGCTCAACGAACGGCTAACCAACATTGCGAGCAGGGTTGCACAGCGAGAAGGATTGAAGTTCAGATCCATCGACATGAAAAATTTCGATAAAGAAGTTGATGCCATTAAACAGCTATATAATAGAGCGTGGCAATATAACTGGGGAGCAGTGCAGATGACGAACGAAGAGTTCGATTATCTCGCGAAAGATCTTAAACAAATTATTGTACCGGAGCTTGTTATCATTGCTGAATTCAACGGTGAACCGATTGGATTTTCTTTGTCGATACCCGATTTGAATATCGCTCTTAAGCATAACAAAAATGGTTATCTGTTGCCGGGAATATTCCGGCTCTTCTGGCATAAAAAGAAAATCAACTGGGTGAGAGTTCTTGTGCTTGGAGTTGTGCCTGAACGATTGAAAACCGGCGCAGCCAGCGTTTTGTTCTACGAAACCGCTAAGCGTTGCACCGAAAATGGTTATCCCGATGGAGAAGCGGGCTGGGTGCTTGAAGATAATACAATGATGAACCGCGCCGCGGAATTTTTAAATGCGGAGCGGTCAAAAACATACCGACTATATGAAACATCTCTCTAACTAAAAGTGAAGTTATGCCTGTAAAACCCGTTGAAAAAATCTGGATGAATGGAAAACTCGTAAACTGGAACGATGCTACGATTCATGTTTTATCTCATGTGATTCATTACGGCTCAAGCTGGTTCGAAGGCATCAGGTGTTACAACACGAAAAAAGGTTCGGCAATTTTCCGTCTCGATAAACATCTTGAAAGATTATTCGATTCGGCAAAAATGTACTATACCGAAATTCGTTATTCCATTAAAGATTTAGAAAAAGGATGTATTGATACAGTTCATGCCAACAAAATGAAGGCGTGTTATATTCGTCCGGTTGTTTATAGAGGTTATGGCGATGTCGGTGTCTATCCGCTGAATAATCCGGTTGATGTGGCGATTGCAGTTTGGGAATGGGCTACATATTTGGGAGCAGACGCGCTTGAAAACGGCATTGATGTTTGCGTTTCATCGTGGAAACGCCCCGCGCCGAACACTCTTCCCACAATGGCGAAGACTGGTTCCAATTATGCAAATTCACAATTAATAAAAGTTGAAGCGTTAAAAATGGGATTCGTGGAAGGAATCGCGCTTGATGCGAACGGTTATGTGAGTGAAGGCAGCGGTGAAAATATTTTCATTGTAAAAGATAATGTTGTTTATACTCCCCCTTTGTCATCCGGAATTTTACCCGGCATCACGCGGTCAAGCGTGATTACAATGCTTGGTGAAAATGGGTTTGATATAAGAGAAGTTCAGGTGCCAAGAGAGCTTTTATCAATTGCCGATGAAATATTCTTCACAGGCACTGCGGCAGAAATAACACCCGTGCGTTCTGTTAATCATATTAAGATCGGAACCGGAAAACCGGGACCGATTACGATGAAAATGCAGGAATTGTTTTTCGATATTATCCAGAACGGAAACGATAAACACGGCTGGTTGAAATTTATATAAGGAGAATTCAAATTGTTAAAAGACAATCATAACCCCTGAATCATTCGATTGGTTTAGGGTTTTTTATTTGTTGAATTTGTAACAGGAGAAATTTTATGAAACTCAAAAACAAATCGAAGAAAGAAAAACCGGTTCAGAAAAAACAGTTCATCACAAGCGGCACATTGAGTATCCGTAAAATTCTTGTGCCGATAGATTTTTCAGAGCATTCTAAAAACGCTCTCCAATATGCAATCTCTTTCGCAAAGCAATACAACGCTGGTTTGGTGCTTGTATATGTTGTAGAGCCGACGATTTATCCGGCAGATTTCAGCTTCGGACAGGTTGCCGTGCCGAGCATGGAAAAAGAGCTGCGCGAACGCGGCGAGATTGAGTTGAAACAACTTGCCGAAAAGATGGTAGCCGGAATACTTCCCGCGAAAACATTCGTGCGTACGGGCAAACCATTCCTTGAAATAATAAATGCAGCGACTGAAGAAGAAGTGGATATGATCATCATTGCCACGCACGGACATACCGGTGTTGAGCATATCTTATTCGGCGGAACTGCAGAGAAAGTTGTCCGCAAAGCGCCATGCCCGGTGCTGGTTGTAAGACCGGTGGAATGATTTGCGTTGAAAAATAAAAAGGTTGGGATTGTAAGACCATTTTTCATTACAGCACTGATATCAAAGAAGATTTTAAAAAATAAATGTAAATTATGCATTGGAGTTGGAAGTGTTTGGTAATAATGTTTGTTCTGACAATAGTACTTATTACTATAATAATGGGGATAAGGTTTTCATGTAATAAAATGCTTGAGAATAGTTACCATGAAATTGGGAGATTATCGTCACCTGATTCTTTACATGATGTTATTATTTTTAAAGATACAACAAGTACAGAGCCGCGATTAGTGAGATTGTACATCTCAAAAACAGGAAGTTCATTTAAAAATTTTGATGCAGTGACACTTTTAGCAGATCATCTATATGGATTATCAATAATTTGGAGGAATCCAAAACTATTAGAAATTCATTATAGAAAAGCACGGATATTCAAATTTTATAACATATGGGGAAGCGATTTACTATTAAATAATGGACATCCCATGCTTAATACAATTGAGATCAAATTGATAAAAGATGGGGATGAAAAGTTAGATGTTTTACGGGACTAATGCAGGCATAAAAAGAAGTAGTAAGCTTTAGCGCTACTCTCAATATTTTATCTTCCTGAACAAAAACCGCGCGTTCAAGTATTCTTGCAAATTACACAGATGAATTCTATTGTGGATGGTAAAATGATTTTGGTGATGTAAAGTTAGGAAGGTTCACTCCAGCTCGACCACTTATCGAGGTTGTCTAAAAAGGTTCTCTCGATACTCCATAATGAAACTATGAACTCGAGAACCAACATGTTTAGCCGGTTTTCGAGTGTTCTTCGACGACAAGTCGAAGAATGTAACGAGAAAACAAACTTATTGGTCAGCCACAAAAACATTGGAACCACAGATTAAACATGGCGATACTTTTCCCCTTGTGAAGGGGGAAATACAAAAGGGGTCAAAATAACAGCCGCATTTTTTCCTCTTGATAAGGGAGTAACTCGCAAGCGAATTAAAAAGCGGCAAGCTTAAGCGCCGCATTCAGAATATCATCTTCCTGAACAAGTACTGCCCGTTCAAGAATTCTTGAAAACGGTACCGGTGAATTTTTAGAGGCAACCCGCATAACCGGCGCGTCTAAATATTGAAATGCTTGTTCCGATACTATCGATACGATCTCGCCACCGAAGCCGCCGAACAATTGATGTTCATGCACCACAAGCAGCCGTCCCGTCTTCTTTACTGATCGCAATATCGAATCAACATCGAGGGGATTTATGGAACGGAGATCAATAACTTCAGCATCAATTTTATGTTCGGTCTCTAACTTCCTTGCAACTCGCAGCGAAAAATGAAGCGGAGTTCCCCACGATACAATTGTTAAATCATTGCCGGTTTTTCTAATACGGGCTTTACCGAAAGGTGTCAGATGATTTTCGCTTGGTCGCTGAGTTTTTGTGAAGAACTGGTTGTACAGAAATTTGTTTTCGATGTAAATTGTTACACCACGACTGCGCATTGCGGATCTCATCAAACCAACGGCATCATCTGCGAACGATGGCATAACAATTCTTAAACCCGGAATAGTCGCGAATGTTCCATCAAGACTTTGCGAGTGATATAATCCGCCGCCGATATAACCGCCGGATGCAAGCCGTATAACTATGTTTGGAGTAAATTTTCCGTTTGTTCTGTAATAATCGTGTGCGCATTCTATTAATTGCTCCATCGCGGGCCAGAAGTAGTCGGCAAATTGTGCTCCTTCAATCACCACGCAAATATCATCGCGGTAACGACAAAATCCGTTTGCGGTTCCGACAATAAAATCTTCTGCAATCGGTGCATTGAATATTCTTTCGTTGCCGAATTCCTGAAGCATCCCTTTGGTTACATTGAAAACGCCACCTTTATCTTTCGATGCAACATCCTGTCCCCATAAAAACGTATTCTTATTTCGTCTGAATTCTTCTTTCAGTGTTTCGTTGATCGCTTCTCTTAAAGTAATCGATGGAACGTTGGGGTTAGGATGAATAGAATCGGGATCTTCCGTTATGTTTTCTATAGAAGATGGAATTACAAAGCTTGTCGCTGTTTCCGGATCGGTATCTGGTTCATTCTCAACTTTTGTTCCGGCATCTTCCACTTTTTTTAAATTTTCATTTTCAATCGATGACAATTCTTCGTCAGAAAATAATTTTTTAACGATCAAATATTTACGGAATCTCTTCACCGGGTCAAATCGCTGCGCGTTTGCGATTTCTTCTGGTGATCTGTATAGTTCCTGCTTGTCGGAATTGCTGTGAGAATTCATTCTAACACAATCGGCGTGAAGAATTGCGGGACCTTTCCCGTTCTTTACATATTCAATCGCCTCCTGTGTGCCTTTCCATGAATCGAAAACATTTGTTCCGTCAATATTTACTATCTTAACGTTTTTAAATCCGACAAAATTTTCTGAAACGATTATGTTAGCGGCTTGATCTTTATTAGGGACTGAAATTCCATATTTATTATTTTGAATGACAAATATAACCGGCAGCATCTCTCTCGCGGCTCCGCTTATGGCTTCGTAAACATAACCTTCCGACACCGAAGAATCACCAAAGCTTGCAAATGTAATTTCATCTCCTTTGTATCTCTTTATTGCCCGTGCGACACCAACTGCATGAAGTGCGTGGTTGCCTGTTGCAGATGAAACATTTTGAATTCTGATTTCGGGCTTTGCAAAATGATTGCTCATATGTCTTCCGCCGCTCGCAACATCACTCGGTTTCGATAATCCGTTTTCAATTATTTCCTCAATGGATAAGCCCGCGGCGAGTGATGTCATGAGATCGCGGTAATATGGAAACAGAAAATCTTTTCCCTGCCGAAACGATAAGCCAAGTGCGAGTTGAATTCCTTCGTGTCCCGCGCATGAGGAATGGTACGACCAACCTTTAGCCATCCGAACATAGGTTGCAGCTTTTAAATCTAATGCCCGGCCGAGATGAATCAACGCGTACCATTGTTTAAGTTTGTTTTTCTGAATCTTTATTTGAACATCTTTCAAAGGTTCAAGTTCAATATTTTTTATTTCTGTGTTTAAAGTAGTATTCACAATTATATTCAAATTTGATAATACATAACAATTTTATAGCTCCAAGATATAACAATTTTTTGTTAAGACAAATTTCATTATATTCTTGCCATGAATCAGAAAACAATAAATATCTTATTTATCGGCGATATAATCGGAAAACCGGGTTTAGAAATCACCGAAACACTTCTCAAAAATTATATTCAAAAATACAACGCCGATATATGTATTGCAAACGGTGAAAATCTTGTTGAAGGAAAAGGAATTGATGAAAAATCTGCCGAAAAGGTTTTCTCACTTGGAGTTAATGTCATAACCGGCGGTAACCATCTTTGGGATAATTGGAATGCACGGAAACTTCTCTCAGGCAACCGTAATGTTCTCCGTCCCTTAAACTATCCTTCCGAAAATCCTGGAAACGGTTTCGTAATTTACGATCTTGGTGAAAAGGGGAAAGTGGGTGTTCTCAACTTACAGGGACGTGTTTATATGCAGCCGATAGATTGTCCTTTTAAAAAAGGAGATTGGGCGGTTGAAAAAATCAGGGAGCAAACAAAAGTGATTTTTGTTGATTTCCACGCGGAAGCCACAGCGGAGAAAATGGCACTCGGCTGGTATTTAGACGGGCGGGTGAGCGCGGTAATTGGAACGCATACCCATGTGCAGACATCTGATGCCAGAATATTACCGCAGGGCACAGCATATATAACTGATACAGGTATGACAGGTCCTTACGATTCGATAATAGGAATGAAAAAAGAAATTGGATTGAAGCGGTTTATCCTTCAAACAACTTTTAAATACGAAGTTGCTGCTTTTGATGTGAGATTATGCGGCGTGTTTGTACAGGTAGATGCGGAGACAGGCAAAGCGATAAAGATGGAAAGATTCTGCTTTCCGGAATTTTGAATCGATATGAGATATTCGATGTGCGATATGAGTTCTGATACTGCAATCAGTAATTTTCGGAGATTTGGATTGTGTCGGCAGTGATTATTGACGGTAAGAAAATTGCGGAGGATATCAGGCATGAAATTAAACTCGAAACTGAAAAACTTAAAATCGAGAAAGGAATCATTCCGGGTTTAGCTTTTATTTTAGTCGGGGAAAATCCTTCATCTCAATCATATGTTAAGATGAAAGGGAAGGGATGTGATGAGATGGGATTTTACTCCATCACCGAAAAATTACCCACCGATGTTTCCGAAGAAAATGTTCTACAGCTTATCAACCAATTTAATCACGACCCGAAAATTCATGGAATATTAGTTCAGCTTCCGCTGCCGAAGCATATCAGCGAAGAAAAAATAGTTGCCGCTATCGATTATAGAAAAGATGTCGATGGCTTTCATCCTTTAAATTTAGGCCGCTTGATGATCGGACTGCCGTGTTTTAAACCATGTACACCGGCGGGCATTCAGGAATTGCTCATCAGGAGCGGAACCGATCCGGCAGGAAAGCATGTGGTTGTGGTTGGACGAAGCAATATTGTAGGCAAGCCTGTTGCAAATATTTTCCTTCAAAAACAAATAGGTGCAAATGCTGTTGTAACAATCACCCACACAGGTGCAAAAGACATTTCTTTATTTACAAAGCAGGCAGATATCTTGATTGCGGCAATCGGGAAAGCCGAATCAATAACCGGAGATATGGTGAAACGGGGAGCGGTTATTATTGATGTTGGAATAAATCGAATTGAAGATAATTCAGTTAAATCCGGTTACCGCATTGTGGGCGATGTTCATTTTGAATCAGCAGCAAAAGTTGCCGGTGCAATTACACCTGTTCCGGGAGGAGTAGGACCAATGACGATAGCGATGGTCTTAAGAAACACACTCTTTTCTGCTCAGAATAAAATCTATAAATTGTAACAAGATATTATTGCTTGTTTTTTGAATTACCTTTTTCATCAGCGTGATGTTTCACTATTTTTGCCTGTGCAATAAATATCACTTCTTCGGCAATGTTTGTAGCAAGATCGGCAATTCGTTCTAAATTCCTGCTTACACGGATCAAATGCATTCCCGCTTCTATTGATCGTTGATTGTTCTTCATACGTTCAATCACGCGGGTGAAAATATCTTTGTTGAAATTATCTATTGTGTCATCCATCTCCAAAACAACCATTCCTAATTTTGTGTCGGAATGAATAAAACTATCTAAAGCGTTGTGGAGCATTTGTTCCGCAATCTCTGCCATCTTCGGTAGATAGATGTACGAATCCTTTTCACACTTTGCCAACGAAAAAACCGATTCCGCAATATTCACGGCATGATCGCCTATGCGTTCAAGATCGTTATTGATTTTCAATGCCGAAAGAATCATCCGAAGATCGACTGCAACCGGTTGTTGAAGTGCCAGAATGTCTACTATAGAATTATCAATCTCGATTTCGAGAGAATTAATTCTTTCCTCACCGTCGATTACCCGTTGTGCAATGTTTGTATCGTCGTTAAGAAGCGCCTGCAGTGAATCGTGCACCGCTTTCTCTGCCAGACTGCCCATCTTGATTAAATTGATTTTAAGACCGTCGAGTTCTTGTTCAAAATGTCGTTGCATAATCTCTTTCAATAAAAAGTATTGCTAGTTATTCCCAAAGTCGGAAAATCTTCTTTCAATTATTTCCATCCATTTAGGAAAATTCTTCATGGTAAAATATGTTAAGGCAAGTGCCGATATCGTGATGATAACATTTATAATGAGCATAACTTTTGTTCCTTGTTTTTATCCGAATCTGCCTGTGATATAATCTTCGGTCTGTTTTTGTTTTGGTGTCGTGAAAATCTTTTTCGTCTCGTCATATTCAATTAAACTGCCTATGTAAAAGAAAGCGGTGTAATCGCTCACGCGTGCGGCTTGCTGCATGTTGTGTGTAACAATGACGATTGTATAGTTCTCTTTCAACTCGTAAATAAGTTCTTCAATTTTTGCAGTAGCAATCGGATCCAGTGCGCTCGCAGGTTCATCCATCAAAAGAACGTCAGGATTAACTGCTAATGCACGTGCGATGCAAAGCCGTTGCTGCTGACCGCCGGAAAGCGCAAGTCCGCTTTTTTTCAGATCGTCTTTGACTTCATTCCATAGCGCCGAACGTTGTAAACTCTGTTCTACAATTTCATCGAGAACTTTTTTATCGTGCAATCCATTAATTCGGGGACCATACGCTACGTTATCGTAAATAGATTTTGGGAATGGATTAGATTTTTGGAAAATCATTCCAACCTTTTTCCTTAACTCAACAACATCAATGCCGTTATGGTATATATCGGTTCCGTCAATTAAAACCGAACCATCTATTTTTGCGTTATCAATAAGGTCGTTCATCCGGTTAAGAGAGCGGAGGAAAGTGGATTTACCGCAACCCGATGGACCGATCAACGCGGTAACACGGTTTACCGAAATATCGAGCGAGATATTCTTTAGCGCGTGTTTTTCTCCGTAATGGAGATTGAGATTCTTTGTTATAATTTTTGTTTCAGTCGTCATACTTATATCGCTTTTGCCCGCAATCTGTATCGTAAAAATACAGTCGAAAAATTTAAAAGAAACGTTAACGCAAGCAAAACAAGAGCCGTTGCGTATTGGATACCAATTGTCGCTTCAACATCTGTGGATTGAGTCGACATCACATAAAGGTGGTAGCCGAGCTGCATGAATTGATCTGATAGCGACGACGGAAGATGAGGCAGAAAATATGCAACTCCGGTAAATAGAATCGGTGCTACCTCGCCCGCGCCACGACCCACTGCCAATATTGCACCTGTTAGAATTCCGGTGTATGCGTTAGGTAGAACTACTTTTATAATCGTTTGAAATTTTGTAGCGCCAAGCGCGAGACTTCCTTCCCGTAAATCTCTCGGAACTGCCCGCAGCGATTCTTCAACAGAAACAATCACAACTGGAAGTGTTAAGAGTGCCATGGTAAGACTTGCCCAGAGAATATTCGGCTGACCCCAATGCAACTGCGCGTCTCCTGAAATAAATTTGTCGATACCACCACCCACGAATTGTACAAAGAATCCAAGTCCGAAAAGTCCGAAAACAATTGCAGGAACTCCCGCGAGAGTGTTCACCGCAAAGCGTATCAGCTTTGTGAAGATTGAATTACGGTTTGCATATTCACTGAGATATATTGCGGTGATCGTCCCGATTGGAACTGCCGCTACCGACATAATGAGAACAAGCAACACAGTACCGATAATGGCGGGGAATATTCCGCCCGCCGTCATACCTTCAGCAGGTGCGCCGGTAAGAAATTCCCAGGATATCTTTCCCCACCCGCCTCTGATGATTTCAAACAACATGAAACCAATAACTGAAACGATCAGCAGGGTTGCCGCGGCAGTTGAAAAGACAAACATCCATCCGATAATTTTCTTTTTCATGCGGTTCCCTGAAATTTCTTCTGGAGTTTATTTCGGACATAAAACTCGGCGACTGCATTCAATATAAATGTAAAGACGAAGAGGATAGAACCGATGAAAAATAAAACGTTGTAATGTGTATCGCCGAAGACAACCTCCGCCATCTCTGCGCCGATAGTTGCCGACATTGTGCGAATTGGTTCAAAGAAATCGATCGACATCAAAGCGGCATTGCCAGTTGCCATCAGAACGATCATAGTCTCGCCGAATGCGCGTCCAACACCAAGTAGAAGCGCAGCGAACACGCCCGGAGTTGCCGCAGGTAAAACGACGAAAAGCGCTGTTTGCCACTTGGTTGCACCCAGCGCCAGACTCGCTTCGGTCATAAATTTTGGAACAGCCGAAAGAGCATCCTCCGTCACACTGTAAATAATCGGTATGGCGGCAAGAGAGAGAGCAATACCTCCGACGAACGCGTTAAGTCGGTACTGGTATCCGAAAAGATTTTGGAATAAACTTGCCAACGTAACAAGCGCGAAAAATCCGATTACAACGGATGGGAAGCCGGAGAGAAATTCAATCGCCGGTTTAAGGAATTCCCTTAGTTTTCTCGGAGCGAAGAACGATGTGTACAAAGCGGCAAGTATCGCTATCGGTGCGCCTATAAGAACTGCAATAAATGTTACTTTAAAACTTCCGACAATTAACGGAAGCAATCCATATTTTGGATTTTCTGAAACGGGCTGCCACTCATTGCCGAGCAAATTCTTGGCAGTCGCATCACCTTCGGAGCCGGATGATTCCACCGATTTATTTTTCTGCTCGGTAACAGTCTCGCTTGCGGCAGATGATTCTTCGCCGTAGGTTTCCTGAACTAATTCAGTGTTAGTGGTAGATGTTTGTTTGGTGGGTGAAAATATCGGCGCCGCTTCACGGAAGACAAATATAAAAATCAAAACTATGACTGCAAATGAAATGAACGATACGCCTTTGATTATTTTCTCAGCAATAAATTCACCGAAACGAAAACGTTTTTTCAGATTTATATTTCCGCCGACAATTTTGGATGCGGTATAATGATGGGCGGATGATCGTGTGTTTCGATCAGTTGAGATACCGTTCGTTTGTGTTCTGTTTAGAAGCAATTTGTTTTTTTACGACATGATGTTATGATGTATACTATTATCCTGCATAACAATCTATATAATAAAGATTACCGGCAGGTTATTGCAATGTTAAGAAATTGTTAAGAAATGAGGGGTTTATTGGGAAATTGAAGAGGTAGTCGCGGGACTGAAATCTGTGGCTACCGCTTAATCCTTTTATTTCACCGGAAAATATCCAACCTTTGTTACAATCTCTTGTCCTTCTTTGCTCAATATCCAATCGATGTATTCTTTCATAACGCCGGTTGGTCTGCTGCGTGTGTACATGTAAAGGTAGCGGGAGATAGGATAATCACCCGACTTCACATTTTCTTCTGTAGGTGGATACGCAGTTGAGTTGGCGTCTTTTTTGACTTTGAGAATGTTAATTCCTTTTGCGTATGCCTCACCACCGTATCCAATACCGTATTTGTCTTTCGAAACTGCATTCACCACCGCGGCTGTACCGGGAAGCGTTTGGACCGATGGAGCAAAATCTTCGCTATCCAAAACGTTGTCTTTGAAATAAACATAAGTGCCGGAACTGTTTTCCCGTCCGTACACAATTATTTTTGCATCAGGTCCGCCAACTTGTTTCCAGTTTGTTATATTACCTGTGTAAATATCTTTAAGTTGTTGAAGAGTTAATTCAGTCACTGGATTATTTTCTCGCACATAAATAGCAAGACCATCTTTTGCCACTTTTATTTCAACACCGAGGGTATTGAACCGCTGCTTTAGTTTCTCTTTTTCAGATTTTTTCATCGGTCGCGAGGCATTGCAAATATCCGTTGTGCCGTTGATGAGCGCCGAGATACCGACACCCGATCCACCGCCCGTTACCTGCACGGTAACATCGGGATGTTTCGACATATACAACTCAGCCCACCTCTGAGCAATAATCACCATCGTATCGGATCCCTTTACTGTGATCGTTTCATTTTTTTGCGAGAAACCAAATGCAATTATACCTGTCAATAAGATTAATATGTTTTTTATCATTTTATATGTCTCCTATAAGTTTATTAAATATCAAATTCTAATATCGAAACTCTAAACAAATCCGAATTATCAAATTCTAAGCATTCGTTGTTCTTTGAAGAATTAGGATTTAGAATTTGTTTAGGATTTCGAATTTCGTGTTTCGGATTTTTTCTGCTCATTGTTCTCTCTATAAACAAATCAATTCTTAAAATTTGTACTGCATTCTTAAAGTTAAAACATTATCTTTCAAATCGTTTTTGAACGGTGCCAATGTGCTTGTTGCAAGCGGATTAACTTTCTCGTTCTTCACCCAATCGTAGTAAAGAACAAATTTCACATTCGAATCCCAATGATATATCCAGCCCAAACCGAGTGTGCTGAATTTGATATCACCTGCATTCAAGTTACTGCCAACTGCGCCTATATCGTTCGCGGTGACGTCCTTATTCGGAATGTAAACATCATATTTCGCAATAAACTGGTTTTTCAATCCGATGTTTTGGACATAATTAATATACCACCCGTTGAAATTTCTCAGATAAAGATCGGTAACTTTCTTTCCGTCAATTATCGATTTTACATCTGACAAACCTGCCGCATCCGGATTGTAGAAAGAACTTGATTTATCTGTGCCGGGCTGTGTTCCCCAAAGATATTCGCCGTGTAGTGTAGCACCGCCGATTACAGGCACATCGTAGTAAAGCTGTAAATCGAATCCGTAATAATTTCTGTCGAAGCCATCACCCAGATTCGTTATAGTGGAGTCAACTTTATACTTTTTGTTCGAACTTGAATTATCAATCTCATTTATTTTTTTTGAATTTGCAGTGACCGCTCCTGCATAAACCGAGAAACCGCCGTCGATAGCAAGTCCTTCTTCATCGAACGGAAGCTGAAAGCCCGCCCTTCCGATAAAATCTTTGTGGCGGTCGGTTTCATTCGCATTATTTAAAACACCGTTAAAAACTCCGGCTTTGAGGTTGAAATAACTCAGAGGTCCGTTCTCAGGTGCAAGCTCGATTTTTGCGCCAAGCTCTCGCTCGCCGGGAAACAAAGTTTGAAACAATCGCGATCGCTCCGGAGTTTCGCGATTACTTGAAGAGTATGAAATCTCAAATCCAAACGGACGGTCGAACACACCTGCGGTAAAAGTTGCCACCTTTAACCATGGTTCTTTAATGGAAGCATACGCATCCTTAATTCCCACTCCACTTTGTGTAACATCCAACTGAATAACGTATTGTGTGAGATCGTTATCGTAATTGATTTTGAATCTTCCACGTCTGACTTGAAAACGTGATTTTACATTCTGAGGAAAATTACCACCTGCATAAGAGCCAATACTTGCCGATTCGGCAACTTGATATTGTGCCTGTATATAGCCGCTGATTTTAATTTTCTTCAGCACGTCTAAAGCTGATTTCATCTCAAGAACTGTTTCATTTATTCCATCGACTGCACCCTTTACTTCTGCAACTTCGTCTTTGGTCGCAACCGAAGAGCTATCCTGCGATTTAGCTTTTAGGTAAACTGCAATAAGAAGTGAAATGATAAAGATTATTCGTTTCATTAAATCTCCGATAATTTGTAATAGATGTTGATTAGCATCGATACAAATATAGAGAATGGATATTACGCGGAGGTTACGACGAGGTTATGAAATTGTTAAGAGTTTTGAGGAAAAATGTTGAAAATCTCTATCAAGAATCAAGTTTTAAGAACAAAGCTAAACGTGCTGCCTTTTCCTACCTCGCTTTGCACTTCAACTTTACTCCCGTGAGCTTCAATGATATGTTTCACGATTGCAAGTCCAAGTCCGGTGCCGCCTGCCTCGCGGGAACGTTCTTTATCAACGCGATAAAACCGTTCGAATATGCGGGGAAGATTTTCTTTTGGAATTCCGACACCCGAATCTTCAACAATTATTCGGACAGCAGAAGCGAGGTTTTCGTACCTGACTTTTACCCATCCACCTGTAACATTATATTTCAGTGCGTTATCTATCAAATTAATCAGTGCCTGTCTTAATCTTTCCTTGTCGCCATAAACTTCTGTAGGATGAGATGGTAAATCAAGATTGATTGGAATCTGAGGATGGTGCAAAGAAGAATTAAATTCTGCGACGATCGATTTTAAGAAATCGTTTATCTCAAAATATCGGAAACTCATTTTCATTTCACCCGATTCTATTCTGGATATTTCGATTAGATCTGCAAGAAGTGTATTGAGCCGAAGGGTGTTCTGGAGTGCCCGATCAATAAAATCGCGGTTGACTGTCTTATCGTCGATTGCTCCGTTGAGCAGCGTTTCCAGCATCCCCTGGATTGCAAATATAGGAGTTCGTAATTCGTGGGAAACATTTCCCAGAAATTCGTTTCTAACACGCTCTAATTTTTTTAATTGAGCTATATCTTGCTTCAGTTTTTCAACCATCCCGTTTATTGTCTCGGCAAGTTTACTGAATTCTTTTGTGGAGGAGTGTGGTAAACTTATTTCATAATTTCCGTTTTTAATCTGTTCCGAATAGAATGCCATCTGCTCGATTGGTCGGGAAGTTTGTCGTGAGATAATGAATGCTATTCCTCCCACAAATAACAGAATCACTAGACCAACGAGAATAATTTTACCGTGAATGTCGCTCATTACTTCTTGAACACTGGTCAATGGCATACCCAGTCGGATATACATAACTTCAACATATCCGGTTTGAGCGGGGAATGGTGCCACTAATTTCCTTGCCAAGTATAACATATCCGTGTTCAGGGTCGAACTGTGCCGTGTGCTCACACCTACCGATTTATCGTTCGCCTCTTTGATTTCAGGCCGGTCTGAATGATTCTCCACAGCCGCTAACTGATTTTGACTGAGCTCTGATTCAAAAACAACCAATCCTTTTTCAGTAATCAACGTCAATCTAAGATGTGCTGATAATGCGAATTGTTGAAGAGTAGAATAAGCCGATTCATCGGTTGTAATAGAACTTCTGATGAAATATTCAATTTCTTCCGATTGAATTTTCATTTCAGTAACCAAACGCTCCCGGAAATAATTATCCAGGGAGAATGAGGAGAATACCCCCATTGAAATAATGATTGCAGTCGATAAAATCAGAAGAAGTAAAATAAGTTTTATTCTAATAGTCATAATCAATCACGTAAACGGTAACCGACGCCCTTGATTGTTTCGATAATATCTGCATGAGCATCCAATTTTTCACGGATCTTCCTTATGTGAACGTCGACCGTGCGTTCTACAACACGCACATCATCTCCCCAAATCACGGAAAGCAGGGTTTCACGTCTCACTACCTGATTCGGGTGAGACGCAAGATAACGCAATACTTCAAATTCTTTTTTAGGGAAAAATATTTCAACGCCGTTAATTTTTATAGTGTGTTCTAATGGAGATATTTCTACCGCTCCGATTTTAATTGTTGTAAGCTTCGATTCTTTTTCCTCATATTTTCTGAAAACATTTCTGATGCGGGCAAGCAGTTTTGGAATACTTATCGGTTTTACAATGTAATCATCTGCTCCAAGCTCCAATCCGAGAACTTCATCGGCTTCGGCACCTTTAGCAGTAAGAAATATTATCGGAATCTTCGATGTCTGGCTTTTTTTCTTCAACTGCCTGGCAATTTCCCAGCCGTCTAATCCCGGCATCATCACATCAAGAATGATCAAATCGGTTTTTTGATTTGCTTTTGCAATCGCTTCGTTTCCATTGCGGGCAACCATAATATCGAATCCGTCTTTTTGAAGATTATACTTCAATAGCTCAAGTATATCTTTTTCATCATCTACTATTAAAATTGTTTTTGGCATAAATGCGCAAATCTACTGATTGAAAAGAGTCGCCAGTTAGGCGCTCGTTATTTTATTAGATTGAATTGCTCGAGCAAGCAATTCCGGTTCATCTGTACCTATGCGAAACTTTTTACCGTTTTTCAATGTCAGTTCCACAGCTTGTAAGCCCGACACATTCCATAACATATATTTCCCGGGTATCCACCGAATTCCCCATCCGGCGAGCCAGGAATTAGTCACAGATCGAACCTCAGTTATATCCGATAGCTTGATCTCTTTTCTGATAAGTCCGGGTCCGAAATAACATGTAACATTTCCATGGTTGATTTCTACGGTGAGTGACGCGAAGAGGAATACCATAATCAGGAGTAAGATCGCGACTCCCGCTTCGATGGGGTGAATCAATCCACCGATCAGGGAATGAACCAGAATTGCCAGGATGACAATTCCAACGGCTACGATTATTACAGCGCCAAATTGTGTATGACGGTATTCCATAGTTTGTCCTTTTCAGTATGCACCCTTGCGTACAAGTTAGTAAATGTCCTGTTTAAGTTCAAATATCTATGTTAAAAATCGTATAAGCACCATCTCCCAAATCAGATTCGTCACAACCTTCTTGCAAATAACATCCTTTTTATATACTTTTACACAAATAAAAATTGTTATGAAATCGTGCGAAAAGAACAATAAATCCGATGGGTGAGTTGAGAAAATATGTAATCGGCATCGACGGCGGCGGGACTAAAACCAACGCATTGCTTGTAAATTTTGACGGGACTGTTGTTTCGGAAGCATCGACCGGCTCAACTCAATTGCAAACCATAGGAATTAAAGAATCATCTCAAATTCTATTTGATCTGATCTTCCAGTGTTGTCAACAAGCCGCTTGCACAGCCGATTCTGTTCACAATGTTGTAATGGGAATCGCGGGTGCAGGCAGAGCATCCGACAGATCCAATTTGGTTTCTTCGCTTCAATCCATTGCCGTAAAGAAAAAATTTCCTCTCAACAACATCACAGTTGAGACAGATGCCCGGATAGCACTTGAGGCCGCATTTGCCGGAGGTCCCGGTATAATAATAATCGCAGGGACGGGATCAATCGCGCTTTATCGTACGGAAGATGGAAAACTATTACGCACGGGCGGTTGGGGAAAAATTCTGGGTGACGAAGGAAGCGGATTCTCGGTTGGCAGAGGCGCGTTGAATGCGGTTATGCGTCAGCACGATAATCGGGGAGACAAAACTGAGCTAACTAAAAAAGCCCTGGATCATTTTCAGGTTTCTACAATTGACGATCTTATTCAGAAAATATATCACGGTTCTGCGGATGTCGCATCGTTCGCGCCGCGAGTTTGTGAAGCGGCATCCGCTTTCGATCATGTTGCACGCTCTGTTCTGGTAAAGAATGCCAACGAGTTGATGGATCATGTCAGAGTTCTTATAATGCAATCACGTCCGAAGAAAAAAATTCCTGTCGCACTTATGGGTGGAATGCTTGAAACAGATACACCATATTCAAAAATGGTAAGAGAAAAAATCATAAGTTCTCTTCCGAATGTTGTCGTCCAAAAACCGAAATTTCCTGCCGCTTTCGGAGCTGCAATAATGGGATTGAACGCGTTCAAGTAATATTTTTTCACTCTGAGATTACCGGGAATTATTCGAGATTTATCGGTAAGGTATTTTTGCTTTCCACTTCTTTTTTGATTAAAATTGGGTGTCAATTTATCATAATTGCAGATGAAAATTTCCCCTAATTTATTCCCGATCTTTATTTTTTTCTTTTTATTATTGATTCTTATCCAGGGATGCGCTCCTGTATCAAGTGTCAAACCGATGAGTGAGAATGAATGGATCGGATCGACTTTGAATCGTTTAACGTTAAGAGAAAAAATTTCTCAGATGATCATGTCTCGTGCTTATGGTTACTATTACAGCGACCGGAGTGACGAGTTCAAACGTATCGAACGATTGGTGAAGGAGCAAAAAGTGGGGGGATTGATTTTTTTTCAGGGCGATGTTTATGAAACTGCTACTCTTATCAACCGATTTCAGGAAATGTCGCATGTGCCGTTGTTGATCGGTGCGGATTTCGAATGGGGGAGCGCGATGCGTATTCGGAGAGGAACAAGATTCCCCGAAGCAATGGCGATTGGAGTGACTCAGGATGGGGCTCTGGCTTTTAAAGTAGGTGAAGCAATAGGCAAAGAATCACGAGCGCTCGGTGTGCACCAGGTTTTTGCGCCGGTTGCCGATGTAAATAATAATCCGAACAATCCTGTAATTAACACCCGCTCGTTCGGTGAAAATCAATATCTCGTTGCCGATATGGCGTCTGCATTTGCAAAAGGACTGGAATCGGGCGGAGTTATAGCTACAGCGAAACATTTCCCCGGGCACGGCGATACGCAAACCGATTCGCATCTCGATCTTCCCTTTATCGATAAGACCGAAACAAGGTTAGACAGCATAGAATTATTTCCATTCCGTCAATTGATCAATCAAGGAATATCGTCTATAATGGTTGCGCATCTCGAAGTTCCTTCTCTTGAATCGAAAAAAATTCCGGCAACATTATCTTCATCAATTATCACAGGACATTTAAAAAAGGAATTGGGATTTCAGGGACTTGTAGTAACAGATGCGCTTGATATGGGCGCTATAGTGAATAGATTCACACCCGATTCCGCCGCTGTTAAAGCCGTCGAAGCAGGTGTGGATATCCTTCTTGTTCTTCCCGATGAAGAAAAAGCGATAGATGCGATTGAAAACGCTGTTAAGAAAGGAACGATTTCCGAAGCGCGTATAAATGAATCCGCACGAAAGATTTTAAAATACAAATGGTCGATGGGATTATCCGTGAACCGTTTGGTTGATTTGAAAAAAATTCCCGAAATTATTGCCACCCCCGATCATCTCGCGCTATCGAGCCAGGTTGCGAGAAATTCGATAACTGTTTTAAAGAACGATTCAATTCTTCCGCTCGAGCGTTTTGGTGAAAAACGTATACTCGAAGTTGTACTTTCCGATGCAGATAATTACCGGACAGAGATTCATCGCAGTTCAACTACTTCACCGAACGAAGCAGTCGGTGATTATTTCACAGCGCAACTAAAGAAGCGATATTCAAATTTACAAACTGTCAAAATTAATCCGTCGGGTGACTCACTAGATTATAATTCAGTCTTCAAAAAAGCAAATGATGCCGATTTGATTATTTGTCCGGTATTTTCCAAGGCGCGTTCCGGTTCCGGTTCGTTTGGATTTTCTCCGGATCTGATTGGCGTTGTCGATTCACTCAATAAGCTTGGTAAGCCGTTGGTGCTGATCGCGTTAGGAAGTCCGTATGTTGTCGGTGCATTCCCGAATGCAGACGCTATTATTTGTACATATTCTGATTGCGAAGTTTCAACAGAAGCAGTTAACGAAGCGTTATTCGGAGAAATCCCGACGAAAGGGAAATTACCCGTGACAATTCCCGATTTGTTTTCATACGGAAGCGGAATTAATTTATCCCAATCTATATTGAGGAAAGATATTCCGGAGAATGTTGGAATGATTCGTGATAGTCTTGCCCGGCTCGATTCGATCATGACTGATGCGATTCAAAATCATGCTTTCCCTGGCGGGCAGCTTCTGGTGGCGAAAGACGGCGCGGTGGTTTATAATAAATCGTTCGGGTCATTCGAGTTTAATTCTAAAAGCGCTAAGGTGAGTGCCTCCACTGTCTACGATATCGCATCGGTAACTAAAGTTATTGCAACCACATCGGCAATCATGAGATTGTATGATGAAGAAAAGATTCGACTTGATGATTTGGTGATGAAATATATCCCTGAATTCGGAAATAATGGTAAAGAAAAAATAACAATCAGAAATTTACTTCTGCACAACGGTGGACTGCCCGCTTTTAAAAGATTGTTCCTGACATGTAAATCGCCTGAGGAAGTTTTGGATTCCGTTTATCAGACAGAAACGATTTATCCAACTGGTGATTCAACCATTTACAGCGATTTCGATTTCATACTGCTTGGAAAGATTGTTGAAAAGATTTCCGGTGTAACGCTGGATAAATATGTCGATTCAGTTTTCTTCAAACCTTTAGGTATGACATCAACAATATACAACCCCCCATCATCCATTTGGAGAAAGATCACACCGACTGAATACGATTCTGTTTACAGAAAACGATTGATCCAGGGTGAGGTTCACGATGAAAATGCGTTCGCGCTGGGCGGTATATCCGGTCACTCAGGATTGTTCTCAACTGCAACCGACCTATCAATATTTTTGCAGATGATAATGAACGGTGGAAATTACGGTGGCAAGCAACTCTTAAAACCTGAGACAATAAAACTTTTTACAGCACGGCACGGTAAACAAAGCACACGCGCGCTTGGCTGGGATACCAAAACAATGAACGGTTATAGTTCGGCAGGTACTTTATTTGGAGAGAAATCTTTCGGGCATACCGGTTTTACCGGAACATCTGTTTGGGTTGAGCCGGAGAAAAATATTTTTGTTATATTACTGACCAATCGTGTTTATCCGACGCGAAATAATCCCAAAATCATGCAAATTCGACCGAAAGTGCATGATACTGTTATGAAATCAATTTATTAACAAAATTCTTATTTATCTGCATCTTAAATCTTGAAACGTTTTACTTAGGAGTAACTTATGTCAATCCCAAAATTTAAAAATGAACCATATATCGATTGGTCGAAACCGGCTAACCGGAAAAAACAAGAACAAGCAATAGCAAAACTTGAATCGCAGTTCGGTAAAGAATATCCGAACATAATCGGTGGTGAGAAAGTGTTTACAACTACAAAACTTAATTCTCTCAATCCATCCGATCCGAATCAGATTGTAGGTGTGTTCCAGAAAGGAACTGCGGATGACGCGCTCAAGGCGCTCGATATCGCACTCAAGAAATTTGAAGAGTGGCGATGGGTTCCGCCAGTGAAACGTGCACAATATCTTTTTAAAGCGGCGAAGGTAATGCGCAAGCGTAGATTTGAAATTAATGCCGCGATGATTCTTGAAGTCGGCAAAACCTGGCCCGAAGCGGATGGCGATACCGCCGAGGCGATTGACTTCCTCGAATTCTACGCCCGGGAAATGTTACGCTATGCAAATGCAAAAACAGCAGTTCAACTCCCCGGTGAGAAGGACGAACTTCAGTATATCCCGCTCGGTGTCGGTTTGGTTGTGCCACCATGGAATTTTCCGATGGCTATTCTCGCGGGTATGACGACTGCCGCAGTTGTTTCGGGAAATACGGTTGTGCTAAAACCATCAAGTGATTCTCCGCTTATCGGTTATAAATTTATGGAAGTGATGGAGGAAACCGGAATACCTGCCGGTGTTATTAATTTTGTCGCCGGTCCCGGAGGTGCTGTCGGTGATACTTTAGTGAAACATCCTAAAGTTCGCTTTGTTTCATTCACCGGATCAAAGGAAGTCGGAATTCATATTTATCAGGAAGCAGCGAAGGTTCAACCCGGACAAATCTGGCTGAAGCGTGTTGTCGCAGAGATGGGCGGCAAGGACGCAATTATAATTGACAGCGAGGCGAATCTTGAAGAAGCCGCCGCAGGTGTTATAGTTGCGGCGTACGGATTCCAGGGACAAAAATGTTCCGCATGTTCACGTGCCATCGTTGATGAGAAAGTTTATGATAAATTTGTACAAATGTTGAAGCCGAAAGCTGAGTCAATCACAGTCGGTCCATCAAAAATCTTGAGCAACTTTATGGGTCCCGTCATTAATAAAGGATCATTGGAAAAAATGTTGGAATATATCCAGATTGCTCAGAAAGAAGGGGGACGTTTAATAGCAGGTGGCGATCGTGCATCCGGCGAGGGGTATTTCCTCCGCCCAACAATAATAGCAGATGTTGAACCGACCGCGACTATAGCGCAGGAAGAAATTTTCGGACCTGTGCTTGCAGTTATTAAAGCGAAGAATTTCGATCACGCGCTCGAGATTGCGAATAATACCGAGTTCGGTTTAACCGGCGCGGTTTATTCGAAAAATAAAAAGAAAATTGAGCGTGCAAAAAAGGAATTCCATTGCGGTAATCTGTATCTCAATCGCAAATGCACGGGCGCAATGGTTGGCGCACATCCTTTTGGCGGATTCAATATGAGTGGAACAGATTCAAAAGCAGGCGGACAAGATTATTTGGGGTTGTTCACACAAGCAAAATCGATTGCGACAAAAATTAAATAAACTCTTCATGATTCACGATTCAAAGTTACGCAACTTGAATCGTGAATCATACGACTTGAATCCAATATAGTATAACGGAGAAAAAATGAAAATACACGAATATCAAGGAAAAGAAATTTTAAAGAAATTTGGTGTGGTTGTTCCACAAGGTGGAGTTGCTTTCTCTGTGGAGGAGGCGGTGAAAGTCGCTCAAAGTATCGGCGGAAATGTGTGGGTAGTAAAAGCGCAAATCCATGCTGGCGGCCGTGGCAAAGGCGGTGGTGTGAAAATTGCAAAAAGTTTGGATGAGGTACAACAACTTGCTTCACAAATTCTTGGTATGAGATTGATTACTCATCAGACAGGACCGGAAGGGAAAATTGTAAAACGACTTCTCATCGAGCAAGGAATTTCGATTGCGAAAGAGTTGTATGTTGGAATCACTCTCGATCGCGCGAAATCTCAAAATGTAGTTATGGCATCGACGGAAGGTGGAGTTGAAATTGAAAAAGTTGCAGCGGAAATGCCCGAAAAAATATTGAAGGAGACGATCAATCCTTCTATCGGTTTCAAAGATTTTCAAGCGCGTAAGCTGTCATTCGGATTGGGATTATCGGGTGACGCGCTAAAAAATGCAGTTAAATTCCTGATGTCACTTTATCGTGCTTATGAAGAAACAGATGCGTCGTTAGCGGAAATAAATCCGTTAGTCATTACTACCGATGGAAACGTGTTAGCGTTAGATGCGAAAATGAACTTTGATGATAACGCACTTTTTCGCCATCCCGATATTCTCGCGATGCGCGACCTTGACGAAGAGGAACCGTTAGAAATCGAAGCATCGAAATATAATCTTAATTACATCAAGCTTGACGGTAATGTGGGATGCATGGTTAACGGTGCCGGGCTTGCCATGGCAACTATGGATATTATCAAGCTCGCAGGCGGTGAACCGGCAAATTTCCTGGATGTCGGAGGTGGCGCCAATGTTGAAACAGTTTCGAACGGTTTTAAAATTATTCTTTCGGATAAAAATGTCAAAGCAGTTCTAATAAACATATTCGGTGGAATTGTACGCTGTGACCGCGTGGCAAATGGTGTCATTGAGGCGGCGAAGCAGGTGAATATTACTTTACCTGTTGTTGTTCGTCTTGACGGAACGAACGCCGAAGAAGCAAGAGAAATACTTGCAAATTCAGGATTGAACTTTGCCGTGGCTACGAGTTTCGAGGATGCGGCACGAAAAGTTACACAAGCAATTCAAAATTAAAAAGGAAAAATTAAAAATGAAAAAGATTAATAAAGCATCGCTTAAGAATAATCCATACGCCAAACAATTGACACTTTATGTGGTCGATAAAACACCGCTGCAGGTATTCGAGGCGACCCCGAAAGAGATATCAAAAACTATTCGCGGCTTAACAAAAAGTCAATTGCAAAAATCTATTAAGAAAGGCAAATGGTCGATAGCGCAGATTGTAGCTCATCTGACTGACGGTGAAATAGTTCTGAGTTATCGCTTCAGAAAAGTTATTTCCGAACCGGGATCAAAAATAGATTTCTACAACCAAAATAAATGGTCGAAGAATCTTCATTATGAAAAAGCGGATTGCATGAAAAAACTTGCATTGTTTACTGCTATTCGAAAAGAAAACGTAGAACTATTGAAATCTCTCTCTTCGAAAGAATGGAAACGTTTCGGGATGCATTCGGAACGCGGTAAAGAAACAATCGAGAAAATGCTTTTGCTTTATGCCGGTCACGATATGAATCACTTGAAACAGATTGAAAACATCAAGCAATTATTGACTTCAAAATAAAAACAGTTGAGCGCGAAGAGGAAATAATGCGAAAAAAAATAATTGCCGGCAATTGGAAGATGAACAAAGACATCCATGAAACCGCATCCTTGATTGCAGAATTACGGGAACGGATGAAAGATTACAAGAATGAAGTTGATGTTGTAATCTGTCCGCCTTACACATCTTTGGTCGTGGCGAAATCATTGATCAAAGATTCTCCGATCAAGCTTGGTGCTCAAAACATGTCGCAATATGATGATGGGGCTTACACGGGTGAGACATCGGCGAAAATGCTGACCGTTATCGGTTGTCAATATGTTATACTCGGTCATTCTGAAAGAAGACAATATTTTAAGGAAACCGATGAGATCGTGAATGCCAAAATCAAAAAAGCGCTTGGTGCCGGGCTAACTCCCATTGTCTGCATAGGAGAGACGCTCGAAGAACGAGAAACCGGTATAACCGATAAAATTATTACAACTCAAGTTCAAGGTGTGTTAAAAGAGTTGGCGTCATCCGAAGTGGAGAAAATAATAATTGCTTATGAACCTGTGTGGGCAATCGGCACAGGTAAAAACGCAACACCTGAACAGGCTAATCAGGTTCATAAACTAATCCGAAAACAGATCGGACAAATCTATTCATGGACTGTAGCGGAGAAACTCATTATCCAATATGGTGGAAGTATGAATGCACAAAACGCGTCTGCACTTTTAGCGCAATCCGACATAGATGGCGGATTAATTGGGGGAGCAAGCTTAAAAGCCGATGCGTTTATGGCGATCATTCAGGCTGGTGTTGAATCTTCCCTATAGCATATTGCTTGGTTCAATCCTAATCCGATAAATATTCTTTAAATTCCATCTTTATTAATGAATTTGATTGCTTTCGCCTTCATTTTTTATTATATTTCAATGAATTTTCATTAAAGAACGGCGTTTTTTTATCTTTTTCGTACTTTCTGAAGGTAGATTCCTTTAGAATGTAACTTGTTCATTCACAGACGGGCGAGAAACCCATAACTAAAATATCTAAAGCACATACGAATGGTTGGAGCGTTTTCATATTGGAGCTCCTTTTTGTTGTTCTTCCACTTGTCGGATATTCCCAAATCACACCGGCATATTCCAACATCCCTTTTTATATCAACGGTAAACCCACAACTACGGGTGCAGACGCTGCATTATTCCCTGATACCCCTTCCAGATTTAAAATCGACTTAGCAGGAACGTGGGAGTATAGCATCGATAAAAAAACCTGGAGCAAAATTGAAGTCCCCAGTTGTTATGATTATTCCGGTAAGATGATTTTTCAACGATCCTTTGACATTAAGTCGGAGTATCTGGATAAGTATACCTTCCTTCTGGTAGCATATGGCATAAATTATCAGAGCGAAGTTACTATCAACGGGAATTTTATTGGAAGACACATTGGCGGCGCGAATTCTTTTATATTTCCAATCCCGAATAATACTCTTCAGGTAGGAGCCAATAACTCGATAAACATTTCCGTTAACAGCGAGCTTACTCCGCGCACAACTCTCCCATTGAAGCAACATGTTGGCGGATGGAAAACTTATGGCGGTATATTCCGCGATATATATATACTCGCTGTTCCAAAACTTTTCATCGAAGATGCATCCATAACCTCAGCACTTTCTCCCGATTTTAAAACCGCAAAATTGAACCTGAAAATTGATATAGCGGATCGATGGTCGGGGTTGAAATCGGAAACAGGGAACATGCTTGCTTGTCAGGTCGAAGTTTTTGATAAGCTTACGACTGAATTGGTTGGGCGGAGCGGATTGTTGCAGATTATGCCGAAGATAAACAAAACAATTTTTTCTTCCGCCGAAGTTCAAGTGACATCCCCGAAGTTATGGTCGCCCGAAACCCCCGATCTCTACACTGTTAAATGTCAGCTTGTTAGTGTAATCGGAAAAGAAATTTCCGTCATTGATGAATTTATTTTCGATCACGGATTCAGAGAAATAAAATGGAAAGATGGCAAGTTAAGCATCAACGATAAGATGGTACCGTTTAAAGGTATTTTGTGGCGCGAAGATCACGAATCATTCGGAGCGTCGATATCATACGACATGCTGGAACGCGATGTAGCTTCGATGAAGACGCTCGGAACAAATCTTGTCAGGTTTTTATATCCTCCGCATCCTTATATTCTTAACCTGTGTGATAGATACGGAATATTCGTGTTGGAGGAAATTCCCGTTGATAATGTTCCCGCAGAAATACTATCGAAAGATTACTTCCAGGAGATAGCCACGAATTATGCGAAAGAAATGGTATCGCGCGACCGTCGGCATGTATCGATACTCGGATGGGGTATCGGTAATGAGTTCGAGGCGGCAAATAATTCAGTTTGTGAATTTGTGAACGGACTGAGAAACGTTATCAAATCACTCGATAAGCGCAGCGTTTATTTTGCATCTAAATCTCTGCAAAATCCATGCTTTGAATATGTTGATCTGATCGCCCTCAACAATTTTGGAGAAGATCCGAAATCTTTTAAACAGTCTTTAATTTCATGCGTCGCGCGATATCCCGAAAAACCAATTATTGTTGCTAGGTACGGCATCGATGTTGAACACGGCAACCATAACGGCTACAGCGATCCTTATTCCATGGAAGCACATGCGCGCTACGCAATGTTATTCTTCAACATGATGAAAGATGTAAAGATTGCCGGGTCTATTTTTTGGTCTTATAACGATTGGCGTACCGACCGCCCATCATTAGTAACGCGAGCCACCGATCCGTTTGTTGTCTCGATGGGACTGGTTGATTTAAGCCGCGAGAAGCGAACTGCGTTCGATGTTATACGCGCGCTTTTCAACGACGAGAAAGTTCAGGCGCTACCCGTTGGCAATTATTCTTCGAACACACCGATCATTTATGTCATCTCCGGCTTTTTGATGCTGATTCTTTTCGCTTTTATGTATAATGCGAATCGTCGGTTTCGCGACAGCGTTAATAGATCTCTCTTCAGAACATACAATTTTTTTGCCGACGTGCGCGATCAACGTATCATCAGTAATTTCCATTCAATTATTTTAGCTGTTGTCATTGCCATTACATTGGCAACAGTTTCATCAAGTATTATCACTCATTATCGTTCAAATTTATTATTTGATAATATAATGAGTCAGTTTCTTCCCGATTTCATAAAAGAATGGCTTATACGATTAGTATGGAATCCTGCAAAATTTATATTATTGTTTTCGGGCATCATTCTGGTAAAATTATTACTTATTGCTCTGGTAATTAAATTGTTTTCGATGATTGTAAAAACACGCGTAATGTTCTATCATGCTTTTTCGGTATCGATCTGGTCTTCTCTTCCTTATATCATTTTAATTCCGATAGGGATGATTCTTTTTCGACTTATGGAAACTGAATTTTATATTCTCCCCGTCTTCATCATTCTCGGAGTTATAACATTATGGGTTTTCGTTAGATTGTTGAAAGGAATTTCAATTATTTACGATATCTATCCGGGAAGAGTATACGCTGTCGGAATAATGATATTGATTTTAATCGGTGTTATTTTTTACGGTTATCTTGATTACACGCAATCGACTTCGCTATATCTAAAATATTTTTTGGAGGCGACGAAGTAATAATGTATTTATCGAAGATTGAAGTTATCGGGTTCAAATCGTTCGCACAAAGAATCAATGTTAATTTTGATACCGGAGTGACGGCGATAGTCGGACCTAACGGTTGCGGGAAAACGAACATTGTTGATGCTATCCGCTGGGCGCTTGGCGAACAAAAGTACAGCACGCTGCGAAGCGATAAAATGGAAGATGTAATTTTTAACGGAACTAAAACAAGGAAACCGCTGGGTCTTGCGGAAGTATCTCTGACAATCGAGAATACAAAGGGGATTCTTCCTACCGATTATTCCGAGGTTACAATCACACGACGCGTTTTCAGATCGGGTGAGAGCGAATATCTGTTGAACAAAGTTCCGTGCCGTTTGAAAGATATCGTAGACCTTTTCATGGATACCGGAATGGGAAGTGATGCGTATTCTGTCATCGAACTGAAAATGGTTGAAACAATTCTCTCCGATAAAACAGACGAACGACGAAAATTGTTCGAAGAAGCCGCCGGTGTAACGAAATATAAAGTGCGCCGTAAGGCAGCTCTGCGCCGTCTGGATGACGTGCAGCAAGATCTCGCTCGTGTCAATGACATCGTAAAAGAAGTTCAAAAAACGGTGAACTCGCTTGAGCGTCAGGCAAAAAAAGCCGAGCAGTTCAACGAAGTTACGGGAAGATTAAAAGCGCTTGAAGTCGATTTGCTGGAGCGGGAGTATTCTCATCTGCACGGCAAGCTTAATCCGCTTGAATCGAAATTCAAAATCGCCACAGCCGATAAAACCGAAATAGATACAGCTTTGCGTGCGGAAGAAAATCGTGTTGAATTGATGCAGCAAGAATTGAACGAGTGTGAAAAAGAACTTGCATCGGCACAAAAATCATCTGCATCGAAGTTTGATGAAATTCACCGAATCGAGGAACGTGCTCTCGTTGCAAAAGAACGGCGCAGCTCGCTTGAAGTGAATATCGAAAGATATCAAAACGAAAAAGTCGATCTGATTCAGCAGCAGGAAACACTTTCAATAGAACATTCCGCGTATCAACAGCGAAAAACAGAGCAAAGCCGTCACCATTCCGAAGTGGAAAATATTTTCGATCATGAAAAGCAACTATACGCCGAGATCACAAGAGAATATGATGAGGTGCAATCGAAAGTAACTTCACTGAAAGATAAAATTTTAAAAGCAGCTCATGAAAATGTTGAGAAGCGTGGTGAGATGGAGCGTATCAAAACGCGCATCGATAATTTAAAGGGGAGAATAGATAGAGCTGCCGAAGAAAGTGCATTATACGATTCAGATATCCTGCGGGTTGAAGAACAGATAAAAGAATTATCAGCCAAGGATCGCGATTTACGGAAACAATTTGCAGAGGCAGAGGTGCATCTGTTCACACATCAGCAAACGAAAGAGCAGCACCGCCGCGATATCGACCTGATCAGAAAGAATGGGAACGATATTTCATATGAAATTGAAAGAAAAAAATCGAAGATTGAATTTCTCCTCCGCATGCTCGAAGGTTATGAAGGATCATCAGAGGGAACACGATTTCTTTTAACGGATGAGGTTTGGAAGAAGAAAAATTTTGCAACTGTCGGAGATTTGATTCAAGTCGATGAAAAATACCGGGAGCCAATTGAGGCGGCGCTCGGAGATTTTGCTCAGGCAGTTGTGGTAGATACCATTCAGGATGGTTATTCCGCAATTAATGAATTAAGACGCTTAAGTAAAGGCAAGGCGAGTTTCATCAGTTTGGATTCGTTGCCTATCAAGAGGAAGCGCGGAAGGATAGCGCTGCCGAATTCATGCGTCAGTGCTGTTGAAGTTGTAAAATGCGAATCTAAATATAAACCTTTGATTGAATTTTTACTGGATGATGTTATCATATTAACGGAAGAATCGAATCAATCGGAATTATTAAATCGGGTAACCGGTAAAAGATTTATTACGCTCGAAGGTTCTTTGCAATCCAGTTCCGGTTTTCTGCGCGGTGGCAGTAAGAAACCGGGTGAAGGCGGATTCATCAACAAGAAATCCCAAATCTCTGATCTTGAGAGAGAAATCTCGATTCTTCAGTCCGAACTTAAAGAGATTGAAGATCAGCACAATCAAAAGCTGCAGGAATTAAATCTCATAAATCTGGATGATGACCGTAAGGTTGTAAAGTCGGTAGAAAAAGAGATGACTTCAATCGAGATGCGGATTGCGCAGTTGGAATTCGAGAAGAAGCGCGCCAACGACGGTCTTGAACGAAATCGTCTTGAAATTAACACCGTGCAGGATGAAATCATCACGATGGAAGATCAATACCAGAAATTAGGTGATGAACTCACGCTGCTCGAAGACCGTAAATCTCAAAATGATACAGAACTTGAAAGTGCCGAACGATTGCTTGAACAAACAGAATCGGCATGGACAGCTAAAGCCAAGCATGTTAACGAGCTCGAAATCAAAGTGGTAACATTACAGGGCGAGATAAAAAATCTCTCCCGCGACATTGAAAGAGCCGAAGAACGACGAAAAGATATCGAATTGACTCTGGAACGTCGCGATTCTGAAATTAAACACGCGCAAACTGAAATATCCCGCTTGGAAAATGAAAGCAATGAGATCGATAAACAAATAGCTATTTTGCAAAATGAGTACAGTCTTCTTCTTGATCAGAAAAATGATATTGAACAAAAATACGTGGCATTGCGGACAGATATTCATAAAATCGAATTAAAAATAAAAGACGAGCGGAGGTTGCACGATGATTCTGTGGCTGCCGCCCACGATCTTGAAATGAAGCTGGCGGAAATACGCTCAAGTATTGAACATGTAAAATTGCGTGCTCAGGAAGAATTCGAATTGGAGCTTGAGATAAAAAGTTATCCCGATGACGAATGGGTTAATTTTGCTCACCTCCGTGAAGAGGTGAAAATATTGAAAGATCGCATCAAAATTCTTGGCGCCATCAATTTTGCTGCTTTTGATGAGTTTAACAGCGAGAGTGAGCGCCTCAATTTTCTCACTCAGCAACGCGACGATCTGTTGGAAGCCGAGAAAACACTCCTCAGCACCATCGAGGAAATAAACAATACCGCGCAGAGAAAATTTCTTGAAACATTCGGTGCTATTCGTACTAACTTTATTGCAACATTCAAGGAATTGTTCATGGAGGGTGATGAGTGCGATCTGAAGTTAGAAGAGGGTGTAGATCCGCTTGAAGCGAGTATCGAAATAATCGCAAAACCGCGTGGTAAAAGACCGACTTCGATAGATTTACTATCCGGCGGAGAAAAAACGTTGACTGCAATTGCACTTCTCTTTGCAATATATCTGGTCAAGCCGAGTCCGTTCTGCATTTTAGACGAAGTTGACGCGCCGTTAGACGATTCAAACATCGATCGGTACACGCGGATTTTGAAAAAATTTTCCGGCAACACACAATTTATTGTAGTAACACATAACAAGAGAACAATGGAATCGGCGCAAGCCCTTTACGGCGTTACGATGGAAGAGGAGGGCGTGTCGAAAATAGTTACGGTAAGGTTCAACGAAGAAGCGCGCGTTCGTTCTGCCACTGTCACAAATTGATTGAAGAGCGGAACCATCTCACACAAATTTATTATTATTGCACCTCGATGATAAAAATCTTTATCGATTTTGACGGAACTATAACAACCCGGGATGTGGGTGATGCTATGTTCATTTCATTCGGTGGAGATATTTGCAGAGAGTATATCCGGAAATATCGGGCTGGAGATTTAACTGCCGAGGAATGCTTCAATCTTGAATGCCGGTCTTGTAACGGAATATCAAAAACCGATCTGGATCTTTTTCTTGATAGTCAAAGTATCGATTCCACGTTCATAGATTTTCACCGGTATTGTAAAGAGCAGGAGATTCCGCATTTTATTCTGAGTGACGGAATGGATTATTATATTAAAAGAATTTTAGAGAATAACGGAATCGCTGATATTCCTTTTTTTACCAATCATCTGGAGGTCATTTCTCTTGGTTATGAAAGAGGGATTTTACTCGAACCTTCATTTCCTTTTCTTGATGAAAATTGCGATCGTTGTGCATGCTGTAAAAGAAATCATATGCTTGCACAAACGGCGGATGACGATATTATAGTCTATATCGGAGAAGGTTTCTCGGACCGGTGCCCTGTTCGTTATGCCGATATTGTTTTTGCTAAGGACGAACTTTTAACATACTGTCAGCAAGAAAATATTTCATACTTCGAATACCGCACATTTTCAGATGTTAAAGCACGCCTCCAGATGTTGGTGTCAAAAAAGCAATCGAAGAAAAATTATGGGTTACACAAGCGCCGTCAGGCGCAACTTGCAACCCGCGATGTTTATTTAGGTGGATAATGGATATACGACAAACTCTTTTTAAATACAGAAGCTACACACCTATTCCTTTTTTATTAGTGTTGCTTTTGTTGGCTCAGCCGACAATCATCAGTTTTGTTGCCGGATTTTGCTTTGTTCTGGTTGGCGAGTTTTTTCGTTTATGGGGTGTCTCCTTCGCCGGGAGTGAAACAAGAACAACCGGACCTGTTGGGGCTTCATCATTAATAACGAGCGGTCCATTCAGCTATGTTCGAAATCCGCTCTATCTCGGTAACCTGCTGATGTATACAGGTTTCGGGGTGATGGCAAATTTACCGGCTCTAGCTTTAGCAGGATTTCTTTATTTCTTTTTGCAGTATACGCTTATCGTCAGCTTAGAAGAGGAACAGTTAACCAAGAAATTTCTTGATGAGTATGTTCGGTATTTTGAATCCGTTCCACGTTTTATTCCGGTATGTAAAAAATATGAAGGAGCAAAAGATCCTCAACCTAAAATCGATTGGGGAAAAGGATTGAGATCGGAGCGAAGAACTCTTCAAGCAACGATATTGGTAATCATTTTAATCGTGATTATCTGGATTGTCAGGGGGCAACAATAGTGCGGGTAATGATGATAGCCGGTGAGGCATCGGGTGATTTGCATGGAGCCGGAGTTGTGAAAGAGATTATGAAACGAGAACCCGACAGTGTAATCTTCGGTATCGGCGGAGATAAAATGCGAGCGGCCGGAATGGAACTCGTTTATCATTTAAAAGAAATTTCGGTGATGGGATTCTTGGAAGTTCTTCAACATCTTCCTCTTTTACGATCGGTTGAACATACGATGCGCGTCTTGCTGAAATTAAAAAAACCGGATGTAGTTGTGTTGATCGATTATCCCGGCTTCAATCTCCGCTTCGCTAAAATCGCGCGTGAAGCGGGGATGAAAATAGTTTATTATATCAGCCCTCAAGTGTGGGCTTGGCATCCGGGCAGAGTTAAAAAAATGAAATCGATAATTGATAAGATGCTGGTTGTATTTCCATTCGAACCAGAAATTTATCAACGGGAAGGTATCGACGCGGAGTTCGTCGGGCATCCGCTGCTCGAAGCATTTACCGAACCGCAGGGGCATTCGGAGTTTTGCAAGAGAAATAACTTTGATCCGGAAAAACCTATACTCGGATTGTTCCCAGGCAGTCGCAGGCAGGAATTAGAACGCATCTTCCCGGCAATGCTTGGCGCAGCGCGGATTTTAAACAGAATGCACGGTATACAGATTGCAGTTGGAGTTTCTTCCATACTCGATTATGAATATGTTAAATCGTTTGTTCGGGATGAAAACGAAGTTCACCTGATTCAACACGCTACATACGATTTGATGAAAAATTCGGATCTTGCTATCGTTACTTCGGGTACCGCGACGCTCGAAACGGCATTTTATCAAACACCGATGATAGTTGTATATAAAACTTCCTGGCTCACATACTTAATAGGCAGGATATTTGTTCAGATCAAAAATATAAGTCTGGCAAACATAGTGGCGGGAGAACAAATTGTTCCCGAAATATTGCAATCGAAAGTTAATCCGGAAAATCTTGCATTTCACGCATCTAAATTATTAACGAATCCTGACGAACGAAAAAAAATGTCGGAGAAGATGTCGGTAATTAAGGAACGGCTAGGCACTAAAGGGGCATCGGCTCGGGTTGCAAATAGAATATTATCGATGAAACAAGTATGACAGATCATTCGAATAAGATTATGCTTTTACCATTATCCTGGGTGTATGGATGGATAATGAGTTTACGCAACATATTGTTCGATTTTAAAATATTTCGGACTCGATATTTTAGCATACCAATCATCTCTGTGGGTAATATCACTGCGGGCGGAACAGGGAAAACACCGTTTGTTGAATACCTCGTCCGTTATTATCTGGAATTTGGTGTCAAGGTATGTGTAATAAGCCGCGGGTACAAGCGATCAACGATCGGGATGCGTGTTGTTTCGGACGGGAATAAAATATTTGGCGACGCTCATTCAAACGGTGATGAACCGCAGCAGATTTCAGAAAAATTCATCGGTGTCATCGTGATTGTGGATGAAAAACGTGTTCGCGCTGTTGAGTATGCAATAAAAAGATTTCAACCGAGCATAATCATTTTAGATGATGCGTTTCAACATCGTTCGCTCGGGAGAAATATCGATATAGTGATGATTGACGGGAAAATTAATCTCCGGAAAACAAAAATGATACCGGCAGGTAACAGACGTGAATCACTCGGTGGTTTAAGACGTGCGGATTTATTGGTGTTCTCAAATGTTTCGGCAACTTCGCAAAATGTGTTAAATAGTCTCAAGCCGTATTCATCTGCGTCATCAGTTGGTATAAAATATAATATAAAAACAATTAGATCCTTATCTACAAATCAAACAATATCAGTTAACGATTTGGTTGGAGCCTCTTGTATTGTTTTTTGTGGAATCGGAGCCCCTGCCGCGTTTCGTCAAACGCTGGCAGAGTTGAAAGTGAATGTTGTTGAGTTCATGGTTTATCCCGATCATCACTATTACACAATCGACGAAATTCAGAATATCAAAAGGTATTTCGATATTAGAAAAGCAAAATATATTATTACGACTGAAAAAGATGCAATGCGTTTACGTAATCAGGGTGAACAATTCCCGCTCCAATCTTGTTACTTTATTGAAGTGGAAGTCTCTTTTATAGCAGGGGAAACATTGCTTCATTTTGCTTTGAAAGAGAAAATTGACAAACTTTTTTTATGAAAATAGCAATCACGGACACGATAACATCGGAAGATAAATTCAGATTGTATGCAGATTGGATAGATTCTGCTAATACCGAATCGCGGTGGATTAAACTTTCGTATTTGCTTGATAATCTGGAGGAGATAGAAAAATCGGATGGGTTACTGATAACAGGAGGCGGTGATGTTAATCCTGCTCTTTACGGTGGCGTAGACAACCATCCTACTGTAAAAGGTATTGATGAACGAAGAGATGCATTCGAACGAAATCTTCTCGATTGCGCGATGAAAAAAGATATTCCTATACTAGCGATATGCCGTGGTATGCAGTTGGTAAATGTTCATTTTGGAGGAACGTTATTGATCGATATTGAAGAAGCCGGATATCAATTGCATCGTAGCGATACAAAAATTGAAAAATATCATCCGGTTAAAATTATTGATGAGTCGAAGCTTAAGGAGATCCTCGGTACTGAAAGTGGTGAAATAAACTCGGTTCATCATCAGGCAGTTAATAGACCGGCAACCGATTTTGATATCACCGCCATGGCTGATGACGGAATCATTGAAGCCATGGAACATAAAAATAGATCACATTTTTTTCATCTTCTTCAATGGCATCCTGAGCGGATGAATGGAGAATCAATTTTTTCAAAAAATATATTAAAAGAATTTTTAACAGAAGCATTTTATTATTCAACATCTAAAAAGTAAAGGTTACAAAAATGGCAAATAAATATGTTTATTTTTTTGGCGGCGGAAAAGCCGACGGAAATGAAAGTATGAAAGAACTACTCGGCGGAAAGGGAGCCAATCTTGCAGAGATGGCAGGGCATAAAAATTTGAAACTTCCCGTTCCACCCGGATTTACAATTACAACGGAAGTTTGCGGACATTATTATAAGAATAAAAAACAATACCCGAAAGGTTTGAAAGAAGACGTTGAAAAAAGTTTGAAGCGTGTGGAAAAATTGATGTCGAAAAAATTCGGCGATGTGGAAAACCCTCTTCTTGTTTCGGTCAGATCGGGAGCGCGCAAATCGATGCCCGGCATGATGGAGACCGTTCTGAATGTCGGATTAACCGAAAAAACGATTCCCGGATTGATTAAAAAGACAGGCGGGAATGCGAGATTTGTTTACGACGCGTATCGCCGGCTGATCATGATGTATTCTGATGTAGTGATGGAGAAAGCCGCGGGCATAGAACCGAAGGATGATGAAAGCGGAATCCGCAAGCAGTTGGAAAAAATAATGTCGAAGATGAAATCGGAAAAAGGATATAAAACCGATACCGATATGGAAGTTGAAGATCTGATTTCGTTATGTGCCGATTTTAAAACACGCGTCAAAGAAGTTTTAGGAAAACCGTTCCCCGACGATCCTTACGAACAGCTTTGGGGTGGAATAGGTGCTGTATTCTCTTCATGGAACGGAAAGCGTGCTATCAGTTATCGCCGGATCGAAGGAATACCGGATGAGTGGGGTACGGCGGTAAATGTTCAATCGATGGTCTTTGGAAATATGGGCGAGGATTCCGCAACGGGTGTTGCCTTCACACGAAATCCCGGAAACGGCGCGCCGCAATTTTACGGTGAATATTTAATCAACGCGCAGGGTGAAGATGTTGTTTCCGGAATTCGAACTCCGGCTCCGATAAATGAATCTTCAAAATCGGAACACAACAAAAATCTTGTATCGCTTGAAAAAGCAATGCCGAAATTATACAAAGAGTTATTCCAGTATCAAAAGAGACTGGAAAAGCATTACAAAGATATGCAAGATCTCGAATTCACGATTGAAAAAGATCGACTCTTCATGCTTCAATGCCGTGTTGGGAAAAGAAACGGTCCGGCCGCGGTTCAAATAGCCATGGACATGCTGAAGGAGAAATTGATCACCAAGGAGACGGCAGTTTTGCGTGTTACTCCCGCGCAGTTGGATGAATTGCTTCATCCGATTATCGATCCGAAAGTTGAAGCGGGTCAAAAAATTCTAGCCAAAGGTTTACCCGCCGGACCCGGTGGTGCAACCGGACAAATTGTATTCCTCGCTCAAGATGCAGTTGCGTGGGCTAAGCTTGGTAAGAAAGTGATACTCGTTCGCGAAGAAACAAATCCCGAAGATGTCGAAGGCATGCGTGCCGCTCAGGCAATTTTAACGGCGCGCGGTGGCATGACTTCACACGCGGCGCTTGTCGCACGTGGATGGGGAAAATGTTGTATTGTTGGATGTGGTAGCCTTCATATCGATTCGATGAAAAAAGAAATGATTGCCGACGGGAAAAGTTATAAAGAAGGCGATTGGATTACGCTGAACGGCACAAAAGGAAATGTATATGAAGGTCAGCTTTCAATGATTGATGCTTCGGAAGAAAATAAAGTATTCAACGATTTTCTCAAGATGTGCGATTCAATACGGCGTCTTGGAATAAGAACGAATGCCGATACACCTGAAGATGCGAGAAAAGGCAGACAGTTCGGAGCGCAGGGTATAGGTCTGTTCCGTACAGAGCATATGTTCTACGGTAAAGGATCGGAAGAACCGTTATTCCGTCTTCGCAAGATGATCATGTCGAAAACAGAAGAAGAACGGCGTAAAGCGTTGGACGAATTATTCCCTTACGTGAAAAAAGATATTAAAGGAACATTAGAAGCGATGGATCCGTATCCGGTAGTTGTCCGTCTTCTTGATCCGCCGCTACACGAATTTGTTCCCCGCGATGAAGAAAAACTTCGCCAGTTAGCGAACGATTTAAATATTTCTATGCAAGAATTATCGAAACGTGCTGAAAATCTTCATGAAACAAATCCGATGATGGGTCATCGCGGTGTCCGGCTTGGTATTACCTATCCCGAAGTCAGTGAGATGCAGATAAGGGCGATCTTTGAGGGTACCGCTGAATTGCTGAAAGAAGGAAAGAAGCCGTATCCTGAAATAATGATTCCTGTTCTCGGTGATGTGAAAGAATTGATTCATCAATTCGAGATCGCCAAAAAAGTTTATGAAGATGTTTTGGCAAAATACAATCTCAAAAAGATCAAACATATGTTCGGAACGATGATCGAAATACCGAGAGCCGCGCTTGTATCGAATAAGATAGCGCAGGTAGCGGAATTTTTCTCATTCGGAACAAACGATCTTACGCAAATGGGATTCGGTTTTTCACGCGATGATTTCGGCGGTTTCTTGCCGGATTATCTGAAGAAGGGAATTCTACCCGAAGATCCATTCCAGAGTATAGATCAGGAAGGAATCGGAGAGTTGATAAAAATTAGCATAGAGCGCGGGCGCGGCGCAAATAAAAATCTTGAAATCGGGATTTGCGGCGAACATGGCGGCGATCCACGATCAGTGGAATTCTGCCATCGGGTTGGAATGGATTACGTAAGTTGTTCTCCGTTCCGTGTTCCTATTGCCCGACTTGCCGCGGCTCAATCGGTTTTGAAATTCGATAAATCAGGAAAGAGGAAATAGAACAATGAAATTAATCAACAACATCAATCATCAATACAGAGGGACGAGTTATGAAACTCTCTGATTTTAAATATCCGTTACCACGTAATCTCATCGCGAAACACCCGGCCAAACCGCGTGATTCATCACGCCTTATGGTTTTAAACCGTGAAGATGATTCTATAATTGAACGGAAGTTCAGTGATATAGTGGATTACTTCAAGAAGGGCGATTGTTTGATAGTGAATCAGACGAAGGTATTCCCGGCACGGCTTTTCGGTAAAAAGGAAAAAACAAATGCCAAGATCGAAGTGTTTCTTCTTCGTGAATTAAATCATGAAGACGCTATATGGGATGTCATCGTCGATCCTGCGCGAAAAGTCCGGATCGGGAATAAAATATATTTCGATGACGGAAAAATCTGGTGCGAGGTAATCGATAATACCACATCACGCGGCAGAACGGTCAGGTTTAATTACAAGAACGATTTGTACAAAGTAATTGAACGCATCGGTGTGACTCCGTTGCCGTACTATATCAAACGCGATGCAGTTGAAGACGATAAAGAATCGTACCAAACGGTTTACGCGAAAAATATCGGTTCGGTTGCGGCGCCAACTGCAGGTTTGCATTTCACAAAACGTTTAATCGCAGCACTCGAGAAGAAAGGTGTGAAGATCGCGCCTGTTACACTTCATCTGGGATTGGGTTCGTTCAGGCCTGTTGAAGTGGAAGATCTCTCGAAGCATAAAATGGATTCTGAGTTTTATGAGATAACTCAACCGACGGTCGATATCGTGAATAAAACTATAGATAGCCGCGGTACCGTGTTCGTTGTCGGTACAAGCGTTGCGCGGGCAGTTGAATCGAGCGTAATGACAACCGGACACCTGAAGGCATTCCGGGGGTGGACAGATAAATTTATCTTTCCGCCTTACGATTTTAAAATCGTAGATAAGTTGATTACCAATTTTCATATGCCGGAATCTACTTTACTGATGCTTGCGTCGGCTTTCGGCGGAAGAGATTTAGTGATGAAAGGTTATAAGAAAGCCATTAAAGAAAAATGGCGTTTCTTCAGTTATGGCGACGGGATGTTGATTCTCTAAGCTGTATTATGTTTGAAGGAAAGAAAATCGGCGTTGTAATCGCTGCTGCCGGACAAGGCATAAGAATGGGCGGCAGCCTGAGCAAACAATTTCTCATACTTGGCGGAAAACCGATTGTAGCTCATACAATCGGAAATTTCCAACAATCAACAGAAGTTGACTTTATTGTTCTGGCTGCTCACCATGATTACGAATCGGAATTGCGTTCGTTGGTGACTGGATATAATTTTTCAAAAGTGATGCAAGTTGTTCAGGGGGGCAAAGAACGGCAAGATTCTGTGTGGAACGGATTGCTCGCTTTACAAGAATATAATCCTGATATTGTTTTGATACACGATGCAGTTCGTCCGTTTATCAATAATCGGCTAATACGTGAATCGATTGAAGCGGCGCTCGTTTTTAAAGCTGCCATTGTAGCAGTCAAACCGAAAGACACGGTGAAGATGTCTGCCCAAAATGGATTTATAAATCAAACACCCGATAGAGATAATTTATGGCTGGCACAAACACCGCAGGCGTTCCATTACTCTTTGATAATAGAAGCGTTCAAAAAAGCGATTGATGATGGTTTCTATGGGACGGATGATGCCGCTCTTGTAGAACGTCTGGGTAAACATGTTAAGATTGTCGAAGGAACATACGACAATATCAAAATAACCACACCGGATGATTTATCCCTATCCGAGATTATTTATAAAAAGAGATAAATAGAGCACATGGGGTATTGAATCTTTTACAATTTTATACTATCTTATTAATAGTAAATTACATTAAAACATTGAAATAATATGGATTCTTTAGCGATTGTCGTAATTCTGAGCTATATAGTCGGCTCAATTCCAACTGCCATTATCGTTACAAAGCTTGCGAAAGGGATAGATATCCGCAAGTATGGAAGCGGAAATGCCGGCGGTACAAATGTAATCCGCGTGCTCGGTTGGAAAATTGGAGCCGGCGTGATCGCATTCGATATCTTCAAAGGATACGTTGCAACCATGCTCGTCACCAAGTTGATGTTCGGACCTGTACCTTTCACAAACATCACACCGTTCGATGATATTACTGTTATTAGAATTATTGCCGGATGCGCGGCGATACTCGGACATATATGGACTCTCTTCGGTAGTTTCAAAGGTGGAAAAGGAATAGCGACTGCAGGCGGTGTTCTACTGGGCTTAGCTACGATAGAATTTCTCGTTGCGATGGCTATTTTTACAATCGTATTTGCATTGTTCCGTTACGTTTCCCTCGGTTCGATCTTGAGCGCGTTGTCTTTTCCTGTAACTATGTTCTTCAGGCATAATATTTTTAACGCTTATCTTGAAGGATATAACACGCTAATCTTCTTCAGTATCGGAATCGCCATGCTGATCGTCTATACGCACCGTGAAAATATCAAAAGACTCAGAGACGGAACTGAAAATCGTCTGGCGCGAATTCATTTATTCCATAAAAAATAATTTAAACAGGTTATGCGCATCTCTGTCCTCGGAGCGGGAAGTTGGGGAACAACACTCGCAATCTTGCTTCATTATAATGCGCATCATGTAACTCTCTGGACGTACGATCCGAGCCACTCCCGCAGGATGAACGAGATGCGGGAGAATAAAGATTTCCTCCCCGGTTTCAATATCCCAACCGATATAAAGATTACGGACGATCTTTTTGCCGCTATTCACGATTGCGAAATTATCGTAACGGCAGTGCCCACACAGTTTTTACGTTCCGCAATTAAACCTCTCGCATCCCGGCAATTCACAAACACTGTTTTCGTAAATGTTGCCAAGGGTATCGAGAACCAAACTCTTCTCACCGTCTCCGAAATTTTAACAGACGTCCTTCCTTCTTTGAAGCTGGAAAATATTGCCACTCTTTCCGGTCCAAGCTTTGCAGAGGAAGTCAGCAGGCAAATTCCAACGGCTGTTGTTGCCGCATCGGTAAATCTAAATTTAGCCAAGCAGGTACAGCAGGCATTTATGACGCCGTATTTCCGCGTTTATTCAAGCGACGATATACGCGGTGTTGAATTAGCGGGTTCGCTAAAAAATGTTATCGCGGTTGGTGCTGGTATCGCCGACGGAGCGGGATTCGGAGATAACACCAAAGCTGCCATCATGACTCGCGCGACTGCAGAAATTGCGCGGCTCGGTAAAGTGATGGGTGCGCGGCAAGAAACTTTTGCCGGACTTTCAGGCATCGGCGATTTGATTGTTACCTGCATGAGCAAACACAGCCGCAACCGGCATGTCGGTGAAGAAATCGGGAGAGGAAGAAAATTAAGCGACGTTTTGGGAGAAATGAAAATGGTAGCAGAGGGCGTTCCCACAACGCGCTCCGTTCACGATCTCGCGATTAAACACAACGTGGAGCTTCCGATCTGCAACGAAGTGTATGAAGTCCTTTTCGAATATAAAGACCCCATCATTGCAACATCCGATTTGATGACACGCGACGCAAAGGGTGAGCATTAATTAAAATCAATACTTATTAAACCTCCGGTATCTCAAGTGCGACTCACGTCAAACATTGAGTCATACCTGAACGTGAGTCGCACATTTAGAAAATACATAGGGTTTTTCTTTGTAGATTTGATTTCCAATGAATAAAATCTTACATTTTTAACATGGAAGAGCAATATTACAGAAAAGAAAAACCAAAGTTTAAATCGTGGCTCACCAAGACACTCAGGAAAAAAAGTGTTCTTATCGGGTTATTGATTGGTTTGCCGTTGTTATCGTTCATGCTGTTCAGTAATAAAGGAGTTTTACAACGAATCAGCTTGGAATCGGAAAAGAAAGCCGCGCAGGAGAAAGTCAATCTCATCAAGATCGAACAGCAAAAGTTACTGAAGGAATCGAAAGCGCTCGATAACGATCCGAAAGCGATCGAGCGTGTGGCACGCGAGAAATACGGAATGATTAAGCCGGACGAAACGGTTTATAAAGTCAAACGGAAGCAGGAATAAACACGCGAAACGCGGTTCAATAAAAAAACAGATTTCACAGTTTATCGATCATATGATCATATACCGCGATGGAATTATTTGAAAAAACTCCCCCGATAAAAAACTCCGGATCTCAAAATGCTTTCGCTCCGCTTGCCGAGCGGATGAGACCTTCTTCGCTTCACGAATTTGTTGGACAAAGCCATCTTGTTGGAGACGATAAACCGCTTCGGTTGTTGATCGAACGGGATGAAACACCATCGATGATTTTCTGGGGTCCGCCCGGTTGCGGTAAAACAACACTTGCCAGAATTATTGCCGCTCAAACCAAAGCCGAGTTTCATCAATTGAATGCGGTATCTTCGGGCGTTCAGGATGTGCGAAAAGTTATTGAGCGGGCGACAATAAACAAAAACCGTTTGAATAAAAAAACAATTTTGTTCATCGATGAAATACACCGGTTCAATAAAGCACAGCAAGACGCGTTACTGCACAGTGTTGAAGACGGAGTGCTGGTTTTAATCGGTGCCACAACCGAGAATCCTTCTTTCGAAGTCATATCTCCGCTTTTATCGCGCTGTCTTGTTTATCTTCTTAATCCGTTAAGCGCAGAAGATCTCAATTCATTGATCGATTCTGCTCTTAAATCGGATGATAAGTTGAAAACATTAAAAATTGAAATAGGAAAAGATGAGAGATCGCAATTAATGCTTCTTGGCGGCGGAGACGCGCGGATTGTATTGAACGGTTTAGAAACTTCGATCAGGTTGGTGAAACCGGAGCCGGATGGCAGACGTATATTAACAACACGGCATATAGAAGAGGCGTTTCAGCGGCGGAATTTAAAATACGATAAGAAGGGTGAAGAGCATTACAATATTATTTCCGCGTTCATCAAGAGCATGCGCGGATGCGATCCGGATGGCGCCGTATACTGGTTGGCAAGGATGCTTGAAAGCGGAGAAGATCCAAAATTTATTGCCCGGCGTATGATAGTGCTCGCCTCCGAAGATATCGGTAATGCCGATCCGCACGCATTGCCGCTTGCGACAAGTTGTTTTACGGCAGTGGATTATATCGGAATGCCCGAAGCGAGAATAATTTTGTCTCAAACCGCGATTTATCTCGCAAGCGCTATCAAGAGCAACGCGTCGTATCAGGCGATAGAGTCTGCGCTTGAAGATGTGAGAAAAGGTGTCCATGGAGATGTGCCGCTTCATTTAAGAAACGCCCCGACTGAATTGATGAAGAATCTCAATTACGGGAAGAATTACAAGTACGGTCATTCGTTCGAGAATCATTTTACCGAACAACAATATCTACCCGATGAATTGAAAGATAAAAAATATTACATTCCATCGGATGAAGGGGAAGAGAAGCAGATAAAAAAACGGCTTAACGAATTATGGAGTAAAAAACAACGATGAGTGTACCGAAAAAATTTTCGATAGGCGTTGATCTGGGAGCCACAACCGTTAAAGCAGGGATTGTTGCGCTGAATGGAACGATCCCCGATCAGATTTCTGCCGACGCGAAGGCAAAAGACGGACCACGAGCAGTTATACAACAAATTTCTTTCGTGATTCAGGAATTGCTTGGGAAACGAAAAATATCCGAGTGTATCGGAATCGGAATAGGCGCGCCGGGTATAATTTCTGCTATCGATGGGACGGTGAATCATCCCCCGAACTTCAGCGACTGGATACAGGTTGATGTTGCAAAAGAGATCAGAAAAAAATTCAAGATTCCTGTCGCTATAGAAAACGACGCGAATTGTGCGGCGATAGCCGAAGCGCGATACGGAGCCGGTATTGAGTTTAAAGATTTTTTATTCGTTATCTGGGGAACAGGTGTGGGCGGTGGAATTATCATTAACCGGAAAATTTACCGCGGACCAAAAGGCGGAGCGGGGGAAATAGGTCACGTTTCCATCGATTATAACGGACGGTTGTGTAATTGCGGCAATCGAGGTTGCATAGAAAGTTATATCGGGCAGAAATATCTTTCTCAACGAACGAAAGAAATAATACACGGATCCGAGAAGAGCAACAATATTAACCATCTCGAAAAATTAATCGGCGGAGATTTTAGCAAACTTGAACCTGCCATAATATCACAGGCGGCAGAAATGGGCGATCAGATTGCCATAGATGTTATGGAAGAAGCAGGCGAGCTGCTCGGGTGCGCATTGGCATCGGTAATGAATGTGCTCGATCTCGATGTTGCTGTGATCGGCGGCGGGATATCGGCGGCACCGGCGTTCGTTTACGAAGCTATTATTAAGAGTGTTCGCGCAAGGGTGTTAAAACCGCACAAAGGAAATGTCCGAGTGATTCGCGCGAAATTAGAAAACACAGCCGGCATTGTTGGCGCGGCAAGTTTGGTGATGTAACAAAAATGCGATTTATCTTTCTTTTGATATTTTTTCTTTCTTTTGTCTTCCCTTTGCGCGGAGAAAATTTTGCATGGCTCGATTCCGTGATAGTTAAGTCCGACTCGGTTAAAGCCGATACAACAACCACACGTGACACAACATCGACATCCGGCATCGATACTGTCGTGATATATTCGGCAGTTGATTCCATAGTTTATACACCCGATTCGAAGACGATGACATTATATTCGAAGTCGGATATCAAATATAAAGATATGGATTTAGCTGCGGAGATTATCGACATTGATTGGGACACGTCGACGTTAACAGCGAACGGAGTTGTTGACAGCGCCGATACGAGCGGAAGGATGCTGGGCGGCGCTCCTGTTATGAAAGACCGCGGCGAAGCTTATGAGGGTAAAGAGATCGGTTATAATTTTAAAACCAAACGCGGAAGAATTGTTGTCGCTGATACCAAAATGGCCGAGGGATTTTATCACGGTGAGAAAATAAAGAAATTAGGGAAAGATGTTCTATTCGTCGAAGACGGCAGATACACTACATGCGATAGGAAAGATCCCGATTATTATTTTTATTCTCAAAAAATGAAAGTTACGATGCAGGATAAAGTTATAGCCGAACCGATATACATGTATATTGAAGACGTTCCGGTGTTCTGGTTTCCTGTGGCGGTTTTTCCGAATAAAGGCGGACGCAGGTCGGGCATTATTCCGCCGGCAATCGCAGAAGACGCGACGCACGGACGGTTATTAAGAGGCCTCGGATATTATTGGGCGATGAACGATTATATGGACTTAAGCGCCACATCCGATCTTTACTCAAAAGGCAGTTGGGCTTTATTCTCAAATTTTTCTTACAACCTCCGATATCAATTTTCAGGCGGACTTTCGGGTGAATACCGTAAGATGTTAGAAGGTGAATCGAGCGATCCGAATCGTAAAAAAGTTACATCATATAATTTTCGCATCACTCACCACCAGGAGATTGATCCAACATCCCGATTTGATGTCAATTTTACATTCGCCAGCAATAATTCGTATCGTAACACTATCGATTTGAATCAGGCGCTCAACCAGGAAATAACTTCGAACGCAACAATATCAAAATCGTGGGAAGGAACACCGAACAGCATCAGCATCAATGCCTCGCGCAGGCAAAATCTTTTAAACGGTAACATCAATGAGACTCTTCCATCGATGAGTTTCAATCACAGTCAAAGTTATCCGTTCAGATCATCGAAGAAAAAATCCGCGTCAGCCGATCTTTCCTGGTACGAGATGATTGGAGTAAATTACCACTCGAATTTTTCCAACTTTCGATCAAAAACAAAACAAAGTGTGAAAGGTATTCTGCAATCTGTTGGCGGCATTGACACGTTAACGAGTGTTGATAGTTACCGACTCGATCACAATTACCGATTGTCTCAGGGTGCGAGTGTCAGCATTGCACCGAAGTTAGGTTACTTCACAATTTCACCGTCGTTCAATTACAGTGATGAACGATCTTTGATTAAAAATAGAATCCCGGATAGTTCTCAAGGTACTCTCATTAATCGCACAGAAGAGCAATGGCTCAGGCGTGGAGTGTTATCGACAGGTGTTTCTATAAACACAAAGCTGTACGGAATAATACAACCGCAGATGCTGGGTGTGGAGGCATTTCGGCATACGATGACTCCCAGTTTGAGTATCAGCTACTCCAAAGAAATAGTGGGAGATAAAAATCAGCCGAAGCAGATGACTGCAAATTTTGGTCTGGGAAATAATTTTGAAATGAAAACAATTCCGGAATCGGAAGGTAAGGAAGCTGAAAAAATTCAGTTGTTGAATTTAAGCACCGGTATCTCATACAATTTTTCTGCCGATTCTTTGAACTTTTCTCCATTCAGTTTGAATTACAGAACGAGTATCGGAACACTCTTAGACGTTGGCGGTTCAGCCGGTTTCGATTTATATAAGTTAGAACAGGTGCGTCCGGGTGTTTATAACAAGGTGAATAAATACCTCATCGCGGAAGAAGGGCGGCTTGCGAGGATGACAAATTTCTCGATCAGTTTATCCACATCTCTTTCGGGCGAGCGATTAAAGGGAAGCTCCGAGCAAACAGATACAACTCCGCCTGTCGTATCCACTGCAGCGTACCGAGGTCTGAAACGAGATTTGGAAGATCCGGATTTCAGTATTCCGTGGAATCTTTCTTTATCGTGGGATTATTCGGAAAACAAAATTCCTCCGGGGCATTCGCGTTCATCTAACCTGCGCGGCAATCTTGATTTCAATCTAACGAAGAACTGGAAATTTTCGGTGAGCGGCGGTTACGATATTGTGAACAAAGAGATCGTAGTCCCGCAAATTAATGTAAGCAGAGATCTGCATTGCTGGAGTTTGAATTTTAGCTGGGTACCTATCGGAATGTACAGGTATTATTCGTTCGAACTGAGATTAAAGGCGCCTCAACTGGAAGATATCAAGATAACGAAATCAGGAAGCGCCAGCGGAATATATTAATCGCTGTGTCAGTTATTAATGTTTACCTGTAAAATATCGAAATACTAAATTCGAATTTCTAAACATGCACGAATTTTCAAATGAAAATTCGGTCGCCTCAGCCGGGTAATGATTGGAAAATAATTAAGCCGATGCTTTTCGCTCTTTGAATTGGTAGATCGGTTCTTTCTTTTTAAGAACAGTATCTTTCGTGATCCTGCATTTCGATAAATTCTGGCGTGATGGAAGGTGAAACATAATATCGAGCATCATATCTTCCATGATAGATCTCAACGCACGCGCGCCCGTAGAGCGTTCAATTGCCCTGCCCACAACAGCTTTCAACGCGTCATCCTCAAACTCTAACTCCACTCCTTCAAGTCGGAATAATTTTTGATATTGCTTCACCAAAGCATTCTTTGGAACGGTTAAAATATTGAGAAGCGCCTTTTCGTCTAACGAATGAAGCGAAGCTACAACGTGCAGCCGCCCGATAAATTCAGGGATTAAACCGAATTTCAACAAATCATCCGGCTCAACCATCGGGAGGTAATCATCGCTGGAATGGTCTTTTTTACCTTTAATGACCGCGCCAAATCCGATGGGGTTGGTGCTGACGCGCCTGGCAATAATTTTTTCAATCCCTTCGAAAGCCCCGCCGCAGATGAACAGAATATTTTTTGTGTTCACCGAAATTAATGCCTGCTCAGGATGTTTTCTCCCGCCTTTTGGGGGAACACCCGCCACCGTTCCTTCTAAAATTTTCAATAATGCCTGCTGCACACCTTCGCCCGACACATCACGCGTGATGGAAGTGCTTTCACTTTTTCGCGCAATTTTATCTATCTCGTCGATGTACACAATTCCACGTTCAACACGGTCAACATCGTAATCGGCTTTTTGCAGAAGATGAACGAGAACAGTCTCCACGTCATCGCCGACGTATCCCGCTTCAGTCAGAGTCGTGGCATCGGCAATCGCGAACGGAACATCGAGGATACGTGCCAGAGTTTGCGCTAATAATGTTTTACCGGTTCCTGTTGGTCCTAATAACAGTATGTTGCTCTTTTCTATTTCGACATCGTCGATGTGATTTTGATTCTTCGCGTCGATACGTTTGTAATGATTGTAGACGGCGACGGCGAGAGTTTTCTTCGCGACTTCCTGACCGATTACATAATTATCTAACGACTTTTTAATTTCACTCGGCGTGAGCAATCCTTTTTGATTCGCTTTTTTAGATGTGGCAGCCAAATTTTTGCGCAGAATGTCTACTGAACTTGAAACGCACGAATCGCAAATGTACGCTTCAGGTCCCGCTATTAAGCTAATAACCTGATCGGCGTTTCTGCCGCAAAATGAACAATGAATCTGACCTTCCGGCTTCTGTCGTTGTGCCATTATCTTACCTGTCTTTTTTCTCGACTTTTGGTTTTTTGATAAGCATGTTATCTACAAGTCCGTATGTCTTGGCTTCTTCCGAAGACAAATAATAATCGCGGTCGGTGTCTTTTTCAACCTGCTCAATCGGCTTGCCGGAATGATGCGCCAGGATTTCATTGATCCTTTTTTTCATGCGAAGAATTTCTTCTGCCTGTATGCTTATGTCGGTAGCAGTTCCCTGAACGCCACCCCACGGCTGATGAATCATGATGCGTGAGTTCGGAAGGGTTTGACGTTTCCCTTTCGTCCCGCCCGCCAGCAGTACAGCCGCCATGCTCGCCGCCATACCGATGCAGATAGTGGATATATCGGGACGGATATATTGCATGGTATCGTAAATTGCCAATCCTGCTGAAACAGAACCACCCGGACTGTTTATGTAAATATTTATATCTTTATCCGGATCTTCTGATTCTAAAAAGAGAAGTTGCGCGATAATTAAACTCGCTATCATATCGTCTATCGGTGTGCCGATAAAAACGATTCGTTCTTTCAGCAAGCGGGAATATATATCGTACGCCCGTTCGCCCCTGCCGGTTGATTCAACAACTATCGGCACCAACTGATTCATTATTTTTTGACTCATTTATTTTCCCTTTAAATTAATTTCTTGAAAAATTTAATCAACGATCTTATCTGTTACGACTGCCGAATTTCTAAGTGTCGTCATCAATTTATCGGTAAGGATTCGCTCCTGAACCGAATTCGATGTTTTGTAGAATTCAATTAATCGCGCTTTGTCGATCCCGACCTTTCCAGCTTCTTTCTCCGCTTGCTGAGTTAAATCGGTATCTTCAACCTTTAGTTGTTCTTTCTCAATAATTTGTTCGCGGATTAAAAACCATTTCGCTTGAAAGAGGGCGTAGTCCCGGTTCTCGTCGCGGTATTTCTTTTCATCGAACGATTGCGGCAATGTTTTGTTGGGATATTGATATTTTAACTCTTCCACAAACGAATCGAGAATGCTTTTCACCAGCGATTCGGGAACATCGAATGTATGCTTTTTGACGAGTTCGTTTATCAGATCATCCGCGAATTTACGGTCGGAATTTTCTATCCAGTAATTTTCAATATCTTTTTTGATTTGTGCAGTGAAATCCTGAACGGTGGTAACTTTATCTTTGGTTAATTTTTTCACCAACTCGTCGGTTAAATCGGCAGGAACGATCTGATCTATTTTCTTTACGGTGATCTCAAGATTCTCTGTATGCTTATGACCATCGTGCTCACGCTCGATTTTCACTTTCTTCGTTTCTCCAACCGAACAGCCGATAAGCGCGTCGTGAATTTCGGGATATAACGATTCGCTCGCAAGGTAAATTTTTGTATCGGTTGTATTCTTGCCGCTGACCGGTGCTCCGTTTTCATCGAACGGTTGAATATCAGTAATCAGGATATGTTCCGAGTCGGTTGCTTTTTGAGCTTCGATAGTTGTGTGGTTTGCCTTTCGGATGCGCGTTACTTCTTCATCGATTTCTTTTTGCGAAACGGTGTGCTTGATTTTTTCGATCGGAATTCCTTTATAATCGTGCAGTTCAAAGACAGGTTTAATTTCGTATTTTACTTTGAACGATAGATTCTCGCCCGGTTTATAATCAACATCGATGAGTGCCGGCTCGCCAATAGGGTGTATACCGCGGTCTTTGATCACTTGCCGGTATATATCGCTCGCTATCGTATCGAGTTCGCTGTATTCTATCGATATCCCGTGCATGCTTTTTATCAAATGCAGAGGTGCCTTACCTTTTCGAAATCCTTTTATCTCAATCTTCGGTTGGTATCGTTTGTATGCTTCTTCAATGTGGGGTGCAAGTTCGGATTTATCGGCGATGATATGAATTTCTTTTTCAACGCTTGTTTTATCCGTGATATTTATTTCCATTCTTCCTAAAAAATCCTTTCGTGTCACCGGTCGTTATCGGTCTGTTTAGAATTCCGTGTGAATCCTTTGTGGGTAAGGGGGGACTTGAACCCCCACCCTTATTCAGGACTAGATCCTAAGTCTAGCGCGTATGCCAATTCCGCCACTTACCCGAATTCAGGCGATCGATATTACAACCGATTGTATAGGTTAAAAAATAAATTTGAAAGCTTTGATAGAGTGACTTATCAAAGCTCTAAAATTCTTTAAATTTATAAAAATTTCAATTATAACAGTATCAATATACTGCTTTTTCAGGGGAACTACAACCGTCGAGATAACTGGTTGTGAACGATAGGAGGGACGATTTACTCCTTAATAACACGCTCCATGCAGGCGAGAAGAGTTTTAAATTCGTACGGTTTTGTGAGGAAATCGTTCGCGCCTAAATCTAGAGTGTCGCGAGCGATTTTCAATTCGTTCACTCCCGTTAGCATTATTACTTTGTCGGCGAGGTTTTGTTCGCGGATTAAGCGTAGCACTTCAAGTCCGTCTTTACCCGGCATTTTTATGTCGAGAATGATCAGTGTGTAGCGCATATCTTTCATTTTCTCGAGAGCTTCGTCACCGTCGCAAGCTTCATCAACATAGAAGCCGCGTTCTTCTAATTCGGCGCGGACAAGAGTTCTGAGTGTATCTTCATCGTCAACGATCAATATTTTTTGAGGATCCGGCATTTATTCACCTTTTAAATTTTGATAAATATACAATTACGATATCGTAAAAGCAAACAGGGAGGCGGGCAGATCACATTGTTTGCTCGAAAGGAAGAAAAATGGTATATTTTTTCAGTCTGATAAATTATCCCTTTAAAAAACGGGGCCCGTAGCTCAACTGGATAGAGCAACAGCCTTCTAAGCTGTAGGTTACGCGTTCGATTCGCGTCGGGCCTACTCAAGAATCCACAAACGCGGTATCATAGCTGCGTTTTTTTATTGTTTTAAAACGGATTCTATGGATTTCCTTACGGACTCCTCCTAAAAAGGTTCTCTCGTTACACTGGATAAAGCTTATTGACTCGAGAACCATCTTTAATATCCTTTGGCTGAGGCAGTTATTGCAGAGGGCCGAATGGAGGTTGACTAACAAATAAGAAAAGGAGTCATTCCGAACTTGTTTCGGAATCTGAATATCGCAAAACGGTTTGCTCTTGTATAGATGCTGAAATAAATTCAGCATGACCCTGAATTTTTTGGTCAATCCCCAAACGAGAAAACCATCTTAAGTGACAACCACACACACTCTTTCTTGTTTAAACAACTTTCCCTTTTGTACAAATTGTAACAAAAATTGTTTTTCTTAGCCAGTTTTGTACAGAAAAGAAAACCCCAACCGGAATAGCTGGGGCTCATATTTCATACAAGAACTTTACTAACGCATTAATATCATTTTCTTGGTTTGGATAAAATCTCCCGCTGATAATTTATAAAAATATACACCGCTTGGAACGTTATTAGCACTCCATGTTACAGTATATTCACCTTGTTGTTTTTTGTCTTGAACAAGCGTTGCTACTTCTCTGCCAAGCACATCATAGACTTTAAGTGTGATGAAACTTTCTTTTGGTACTGAGAATGATATTTTTGTTTGTGGGTTGAAGGGGTTGGGATAATTTTGAAACAATTGAAAATTATATAGTTGACTAACTATGTTGGGGGCATAGACTAATGTTCCGAATTCCTTCCCATTTATTTTTGCATAAATAAGTGTAGACCGATATGGCCAACCACCACCATAATTTTCCTGAGAAATTATACCGAATCCGAATGCAAAACCACAAACACCATCCGTGGGTCCAGCATATAGAACACAGGTTGGAATACCAAGTATCGTATCAAATTTGGATGAATTTGAATGTGATAGGTCATATATGATTGATTCATGTCCTGGGTCTACCCAAGCGCAAACATATCCACTTGATGTATCTATCCGCTGATAATAGACAGATGGGTATATGTTACTTGTGAATGCATAATATCTGATTCCGTTTGACATAATAGAATCATGCAATATTTCCCACTTCTCGTAATACATATGAGAAGGTGGATTGCTAATCCCATTTCTCCAATCAAATTGCCACACATTTCCAACTTGGAGAGGATAGAAAGATGTCAACGAATTTTTTAATTGAGAAATGGCTTTCGAAGAAAGGAGAGTCAATGTACAAAATAAAATGTAGGCTGAAATATATAGTTTCATTGAAATCTCTTGATCCTTTATAGCGCAACTGTCTAACTACTAATTATCTTGCGCAGTTGTATATCTATGTAATCGCAATAATGTAATTGAATGTTTTGTAAAAGTCAACCAACATTCGCCCCGACTGATGACATTCTTATTTCATCAAAACCATTTTTTAGTTTGGATAAATTTTCGAACTATCGATGGGCAAGATTCTCGATATTGTAACGCAAGGTTTCCAAATCGTATGGTTTTGTCATGAACTCGTCGGCGCCGCCATCGTGCGACATGATCTTATGTTTTAAATCGGCGTATGCCGTGAGCATGATTGTTTTTGTGGCAGGATATTCTTTTTTTATGAACGATAACACGCCGAAGCCGTCAACCTTCGGCATTCTGATATCAAGTACAGCAATATCGTATTTACCTTTTTGCAATAATGAAATAGCATCGGCGCCGTTTTCAACAAAGTCGACTGAAAATCCAAATGTACGAAGCTCCTTCGTTAGAATGCCGCCAAGTGTAGAATCATCGTCTGCTAATAGAACGTTAATTACCGACATAAATCCCCGCTTTATTTATTAATATCAATGTTTAAAACGTCTTATCCGCTTTATAATGAGGTTATTGTAAGAAATTACTGAATCAAAGTCAACATTATTCCGGTAAATGGGTCCATCCTGCCACTAAAAATAAAAAACCCTCAACATTTTCGTTGAGGGTACACCTAATCCACAATATGAAATACTTAACTCCCATATATATCTCTAACGGCATCAGATAATAAAAGTTTCATGCGGTAATTCCTCTAGAAAATTAGAATATCATCTCATCAAAATAATTTTCTTAATTTCTACAAACTCAGTTGCAAAACTGCCGATTAAACACTGATCCTACAGAAAAAATCCATATTCCAAAATTTATTCTTGATTATCTTACGGTTTTTGAGTATCTTTATAAGCGCCAAACCATGGTGTCCATAGTTCAGTTGGTTAGAACGCCAGGTTGTGGCCCTGGAGGTCGTGGGTTCAAATCCCACTGGACACCCAAAAATATTTCCAATTTTCAATTGTAAATCGACAATTGTCAATTGACAATTATTCCGCCCCCATCGTCTAGAGGCCTAGGACACGAGCTTTTCAAGCTTGTAACACCGGTTCGAATCCGGTTGGGGGCACTTAAAGTGCACAGCAATTATAAACCATTCGGATGAGAGCTATTATTCCCGTTGCCGGTTTCGGTACCCGGTTGCGGCCACATACATATACGCTTCCTAAAGTCCTGCTGAATGTTGCAGGCAAGCCGATCATAGGCCATATCCTCGATAAAATTGTAGAAGATGGTTTTGATGAAGCCACCATAATCGTTGGAAACATGGGAGAAAAAATCCGCGACTTCGCCACATCAAACTACAAAATCAACTTCGATTTTGTTGAACAATCGGAACCGAAAGGATTGGCTCACGCAATTTCATTAGCGAGGAAAACTTTTACAACCGAACCGATATTAATAATTTTGGGCGACACGATTTTTGATGTTAATTTAAAACCGATATTAAAAGAGCCACTCTCTTCTTTGGGTGTTAAAAAAGTTCAAGACCCTCGCAGGTTCGGTGTTGTTGAGATGAAAAATGGATTGGTTGCGAAGCTGATTGAAAAACCGGAGAACCCAACCAGCAATCTGGCTTTGGTGGGATTGTACTGGATACGTAATCCGTTCTTGCTCGATCAATGTATTGAAGAGTTGTTCAAAAATAATAAGAAGACAAAAGGCGAGTATCAATTGACCGACGCGCTGCAATCGATGGTTGAAAAAGGTGAAAAAGTAAAAACGTTCAACGTAGAGGGATGGTACGATTGCGGCAAACCCGAAACATTGCTTGCCACTAACCGGCATTTGTTGGATAAACTTCCTCACCGCAAAAATCGCGACGGCGTTGTAATAAATCCACCAGTATTCATTGCCGAAGATGCGAAAATCAGCCGGTCAATCATCGGACCTTATGCTACAATCGCATCGGGTGCAACTATTGAAGATTCCATCATTCGAAATTCAATTGTGAGTGATGATTCGCAGGTGCATTGCGCCCTTCTTGAAGATTCACTTGTCGGTGATAACTCGATAGTTCGGGGGAATTTTCAAAAAATCAATATAGGCGATTCATCAGAAATCGAATTTCATTAACCTTAGGAAAATCTATGTCATATCTTTTTACTTCTGAGTCCGTATCCGAAGGACATCCTGATAAAGTCTGCGATCAGATTTCGGATGGAGTGTTAGATTCATTACTTCATCAGGATCCTCTGTCGCGTGTTGCGTGCGAATGTTTTGTAACCACCGGTTTGGTTCTTGTTGGCGGTGAGGTTACCACCAAGGGATATGTTGATGTTCAGAAAATTGTCCGCGATGTTGTTAAAGATATCGGTTACACCGAAGCAGGGGTAGGATTCGATGCCGATTCTTGCGCTGTGCTTTCCACTTTGCATTCTCAATCTCCCGATATCGCTCAGGGTGTTGATACAGGCGGAGCGGGTGATCAGGGTATGATGTTCGGATATGCGTGCAGTGAAACCCCAGAATTAATGCCGATGCCGATAATGTTCTCGCACAAACTTGTTAAGAGGTTGGCAGATATACGGAAAAAAGAAAATGGTTTGATGCCGTATATCCGCCCCGATTCAAAATCGCAAGTGACAATCGAATATGAAGGTAAGAAACCGATTAGAGTTCATACGGTAGTAGTATCAACCCAACACGCGCCCAATGTTACACAAAAGAAGATCAAGAGCGATATCATAGAAAATGTCGTAAAAAAAGTCATCCCCAAAAATCTATTAGATAAAAACACGAAATATTTTGTCAACCCAACAGGCATGTTTGAAATCGGCGGACCTCACGGCGACAGCGGATTAACGGGAAGAAAAATTGTCGTTGATACATACGGCGGACGCGCGCCTCATGGCGGCGGAGCGTTTTCGGGAAAAGATCCGACAAAAGTTGATCGAAGTGCCGCTTATGCCGCACGGCATCTTGCCAAGAATATCGTCGCATCAGGTTTGGCAAGCGAATGCCAAATTCAGGTTGCCTACGCAATCGGAGTGAAACATCCTGTTTCAATTCATGTGCAAACATACGGAACAGGCATTATCCCGGATTACGAACTTGAGCAATTCATTAAAAAGAATATTGTTGAAGGCGGACCTATTGATATGACACCGCGTGGAATAATAAAACGTTTGAATCTTCGCCGGCCTATCTACAGGAAATCTGCAGCGTATGGACACTTTGGACGAACCGAGAAAGAATTCTCATGGGAGAAGTTGGACCTAGTTAAACTGTTCAATAAGCTTTAAGAGCCGGAATTTGATTTAAGATTCACGTATCACGATACAAGGTTCATGGTATGAGATCTAATTTAATGTCAACCATGAATTAACAAAAATTCATAACTCATAACTCATAATTTATAACTAATCACTATCACTCAACCATTCACAAAGCTATGGATCACAAAAAAGGAAAATACAAAGTTAAAGATATTAAGCTCGCGGCGGAAGGCAAACAATTAATCGCCTGGGCAGAATCGAGAATGCCGGTTTTAATGGCATTACGCGAAAAATATAAAAGAACAAAACCGTTAAAAGGATACCGCATTGCCGGTTGCCTGCATGTAACAAAAGAAACCGCAGTGCTTGTAAAGACATTTGTTGAAGCCGGAGCCGAAGTTTGCTGGAGCGGCTGCAATCCTCTTTCTACTAACGATGCGGTGGCATCTGCCCTTGCGGCTGATGGAGTTTCGATCTTCGCGTGGCATGGTATGTCTGTAAAAGAATTTTACTGGTGCATAGAAGAAACTTTAAAGATTCATCCCAATCTTACTCTTGATGATGGTGCCGATTTGATATTCACCATCCATAATAAACATCCCGAGTTTGCAGAAAAATATGTTATAGGCGGAACTGAAGAGACTACAACCGGAGTTCACCGGCTGCGTGCAATGGCGGCAGACGGCGCATTGAAATATCCGGTTATCGCTGTGAACGATGCCGAAACGAAATGGGATTTCGATAACGTTTACGGTACAGGTCAATCTACATTGGATGGAATTCTCCGCGCGACAAGTATCTTGTTAGCCGGAAAGAATGTTGTTGTTGCAGGTTACGGACATTGCGGTAAAGGTGTGGCAATGAGGGCTAAAGGACTTGGCGCCAACGTGATTGTTACCGAAGTGAAACCGACAGCCGCACTCAAAGCGACGCTTGAAGGTATGCGCGTGATGAAGATGGATGATGCCGCAAAAATCGGTGATGTATTCATTACAGCAACAGGCGTTAAGGATGTTATAGTGGATCGCCATTTCAAAATGATGAAAGAAGGCGCTATCGTTTGCAACACAGGCCATTATGATTGCGAAATTAATCTTAATCATCTCGGTAAACTTGCAAAAGGAATAAAAGAGATGCGTGCTAATAACGAGCAATATTCTTTGAAGAATGGAAACCGGATTTATGTTCTTGCCAAAGGCAGATTGGTGAATCTTGCCGCGGCAGAAGGGCATCCGTCGGAAGTTATGGATATGTCGTTTGCGAATCAGTTCATGTCTCAGCTAAAACTTGCCGAGCTTCATAAAAAAGGTAAGCGATTAGACAACAAAGTACACGATATTTCCGTCGAACAAGATCAGGAAATTGCAACCGTTAAATTAGCCACGATGGGAATGAAGATCGATAAACTTACTCCCGAGCAGAAAAAGTATATGGACGACTATAGTTCCGGAACATAATTCTGTGAGTGGTTAGTTGTAAGTGGTAAATAAAAAAGGTGACCGTGTGGTCATCTTTTTTGTTATATTAACACTATTTAGGATGATTCAATCAGGTTTTCCGATCAGTTATATTGACCTCAGGCTGCCATCTTCGTTCATTGCACTTAGGGCAATTCAAGTATTTCGAGTTTGGAGTATGCGGGCTAAAGAAATCAATAAGGGCTGAGATTTTAAATTCATTACCGCAATCAACACAGCGATAAACAGTATTTCGTGCGTGTTGCCGAACAATAAAAAACAACATACCTCCAACACCAATAATTAACCAGGCGATAAAACCAACGGGCCAGAGAATTAGCGCCATTAAATATGCACTTATCGCTAATGTCGTAGTGACCAACAATATTCGGATGACAATATTTTTCCATCCAGCATTAGTATGTTCAGTATCTGAGTCCATATGAATCCTCTCATTTCAAAAAAATATCAGCTTGAGTATATTGTAAATTAACTATGAAATTTTATTCAGTGCCTGATCGAGATCGTCGCGGAGATCTTCGTAATCCTCACAGCCAACAGCAATGCGAACCAGTTCATCCGAAATCCCCGATTTTATTTTTTCTTCTTTTGATACTGTAGCATGCGTCATCGATGCCGGATGCTCGATTAATGATTCAACACCGCCCAATGAAACTGCAAGCGTAAATATTTCAACATTATTCATTACAATCTTGCCGCCTTCTAAACCGTTTTTTACACCGATGGCAATCATCGCACCGAAACCATCCATCTGCTTCTTTGCAATCTCATACTGCGGGTGTTCAGGTAAACCGGGGTAGGTTACCCATAAAACTTTCGGATGTTTCTTCAAATATTGCGCAAGTTTCAAAGCGTTATCCTGGCTTTTCTCTACTCTCAATCCCAACGTCCGTATGCCGCGCAATACGAGCCATGCTTGATGGGGATCCATAGTTCCACCGAAGGAGGTAAACGTAGGGCGAATCATCTTGTAATAATTTTCATCTTTCACCACGATCATTCCTCCAACCACATCGCTGTGACCATTCAGGAATTTTGTCAAGCTGTGAACGATGATATCCGCACCGAATTCAAACGGACGTTGAAGATATGGGCTTGCGAAAGTATTATCAACAACAAGCGGGAGCTTATGTTGATGTGCTATTTCGGCAGCACCTTTGATATCCGTGATTGTGATTGTCGGGTTTGCGGGTGTTTCAATGAAAATCATTTTCGTGTTCGGCTTGATTGCCTTTTTGATATTATCAAGATTCGAGGTGTCGACGAATGAAGATTCAACTCCGTACTTAGCGTAAATAGTTTCAAGCACGACTCGCGACGGACCGTAAACAGTTTCGGAACTGACTACATGCGCACCTTGATGAAGCAGGGCAGTGTACACCGTAGTTATTGCTGCCATACCTGTTGCTGTTGCAAAACCTTTATATCCTCCCTCAAGTTCGGTTACATTTTCTTCAAGTGCACTGATGGTTGGATTCCCTAATCGCGTATAGATGTATCCTTGCTTTGTGCCGGCAAAGCGGGCGGCACCATCATCTGCGCTGGGGAATGCGAAAGTGGAGCTTTGAAAAATCGGCATCGAAACTTCGCCTATTTCGGAAAGATGAGAATTTCCGGCGTGTATTGCTTTTGTTGATTTGCCGATTTGTTTATTTAATTTCATGAGTTGAATCCTTTTTAATAATTTCTTTTTAAATTGCTGATGCGATGCAAAATCTTGAAAAATGATCGATCTGGCAAGGGAAATGGTTCAATAAATTTTTCACAACGCATATAAAGGTAAGAAGAATTCCTGAATAATTCTAACCGGTTGTTGATGGATCAGTTTTGACTGACGGTTTTTACTTCAGCTTGCCGCTTTCTCGCTGTTCCAATTAATCCAATGACGCCAAGTCCGATGAACGCCGCAGGTGCGAGAATGGGAGGTGAAGCCTCGTCTGATTTTTCTTCTTCTTCGACTAATTCGCTTTTCTCTTCGTCACTTTCAAACCTTTCTCTATTATGAAAGAAGATCCCTCCGAATCCGACCAGTATTGTAAGCATTAAGTAAATATGAAGCCAACGGATTATACCATCTTTCCAACCTTGAACAGCAAGGAGAGCAATTATGAATCCGATAAGGCTGATTATAATCGGTATAAAAGCCGGTCGTTCATTTGGCAGAACATCCTGATGTTCGAGAAGAGTATCGATAAATAAAAATAAAAACCCTCCGGCAACCAGTAACACTAATAATCGATTTATTGAAAAAGATTTAAATAACATAATAACCTCTCAAATAAATTTGAATATGAGAATGATTTTATTCAAATGGCTACATAAAATAAGAAAAGTCGGTTACAAATAAAAACCCCGTCTGTTTCGCAAACGGGGTTTTCAATGTTACAACTTTAGATGTATAGTGGGATTAAAATCCACTTACATTTAACCTTCCGCCGGTTACACACTTACCCGACAATGAAGCAGTTGGTACAACGCTGGCAAGAACTGCCGCTTTAATTTGGGCAACAGTTGAGCCTGGATGATATGCTGCATAAAGAGCCACACCGCCAGTGACATGTGGACACGCCATTGATGTCCCACTATACGATGCATAACTGGCAGCACCTGATTTGCTTGGTATGGTAGAATAGATAGCAGAACCCGGTGCACCCAAATCAACAGTGGTTAAACCGTAATTCGAGAAACTTGATAACGTTCCGGTTGATGTTATCGAAGCTACAGCTATGACATTCGCATTAGGATAGCATGATGGATAACTTGCTGTAACATCTGTGTTGAGAGTTGAATTACCTGCTGCTGCTACGAATACAATATTTGCCTGATTCGAGCGTTCGATTGCATCTTGCAATGCAAGAGAATAAGCACCACCGCCCCATGAATTGTTTGTAGCGACGATGTTCAAACCATGACGTGATTTAAGGTCGGTGAAATAATCAAGCGCTAAAATGGCATTTGTTGTTGAGCCACCTTGTTTACCAAGGAACTTGCCTGATATTATTTGAATATTCCAGCAAACACCGACAACACCAAGAGCGTTGCCGCCTTTTGCGCCGATTGTACCGGCGACATGCGTACCATGATCGTCAGCCGGACCGTCGTAAATTGTGTTGTTGTTTCCATCGAAATCCCAACCATGAATGTCGTCGATATATCCGTTACCGTCATTGTCAATACCATCGACTAAGTCATAAGGATTGGTCCAAATCTGTCCGGCAAGATCTGGATGAGTGAACATAATTCCCTCATCGATTTCTCCTACAAATACCGTTGATAATCCGGTATGTCCTGCTGCCCATGCTTCGCCTGCCTGAGAACCGTATTGGTTTGCGGGTGTTGTAGCATCGCCATACATGCCCCACAACGATCCATTTGTATAATATGTATCGTTTGAAGTTGCATTATGGTAATAATAATAATTCGGTTCCGCGTACAGAACATCCGGTGAGTTCTTCAAAGCGTTTACAGCATCACGAACCGACATTGGTGTGTTAATAACGTTTATGCCTTCATTGTCCCCGGCTTTTTTCATCGCGGCGGTGACAATCTTTTGATTTAATTTACCGTTGACCGAACCGACTGCGGCATTCCGCTTTACATCGGTGACACCGGTTTTGAATTTAACAATCACTTCGCCGGGAACGAATTCAAGTCGGATTCCGTCGTAACCGACTTTTTCTAACGGTGTGATTTGTTGGGTTCCAATAGATTGGGTGGGGGCTTCGGTTTTTGAACAGCCTGCTATCACCACAATAACCAGGAACGAGAGTAATCCGAGCAAAATTATTTTCCCGGACCATGTACGTGTATCGTTCATAAAAAACTCCTTATGAATTAGGTGTGGGTTATTAATGATATGCGGGCAAAAATATTATAATCAATTCTTCAGACGATGTCAAGTGTTTTTTTTTGGAAATGTGTTCTGAATTCTTCATTTTTCTGATAATATGTCTTAGGCGGTTCGCGATTTAAGGTTTTTCCCAGGTATAAGGTGGTTATAGTCAAATTTTGTGTAATCGGGCAAACAAAATCCTACTCAAGTATGAACTCAATCCCATTTTATAAATATCTCTCTATACTGTCCAAATTTGCAGTACAGGAATTATTTTCAGTTTCTAAATCTATTACTTTGCTTTGTTTGCCGCCGGTTCAATCCGGTATGAGTGGGATATATTCACACTCGCTTTGAGCATTGCGGACACGGAACAATATTTGGTTGTGGACATTTCGATGGCTCGTTCAATATCTTTCGGATCGATTCCATCACCGTAGAAAACGTATTCGACATGAATATCGGTGAACACTTTTGGATGTTCTTCGCTTTCATTACCGGTGATGTTCATTTCAAATGAAATAACCGGAGCTTTTCTTTTTCTGAGTATAGCGGCAACATCGCTTCCGGTGCATCCGCCAAGTGCGATAAGTAAAAGTTCTTTTGGACGAGTGCCGGAGTTGCTCCCGCCGAAATCTTCAGGTCCATCCATTGTAACCCAATGGTTAGAATCTGCTTTTGCAACGAAAGTTATACCCTGTACTTGCTTAACTATTGCTTTTTTTTGTGCCATGAGATAATTCCAAGAATGTTGTTACTATTTTCATTGTTTTTTAAGAGTAGATATTTTCGCAGGTTTGTAGAGCGGGCAGAAACTGACGAAACTGGTTAGAAGGAAAACGATTCCCAATATCAATAAAATAATACCCAGTATTCCGGTTACTGTATCGGTGAAATAAAGAATACCGAATAAAAGAGCCAGTATGATGCGGATAATTTTATCGGTCGAACCCATATTCTTTTCCATAATAATAATCCTTTTATGATTAAATGTTTATGCTTTATTTGATGTTGTCGATATGTTTTTGATTCATCTATTGTGGAATTAGTGCTGTTTCATCAAATTTTTAACTTTGCGAGAATTTTTCGACTGGATCCGCTTGGTACTTTAGCCGGCGGATATGCCCGGTATAATAAAATCGTTCTCTTCAAGCTATCTAAATATGCTGTGCATTTCGGACATTCATCCAGATGCTTTTTAATAATCCGGCATTTAGGTGAATCGATATTCTGATCTAATTTATCGCAGATGTAAGTGAAAACATCGCCGCATTTTGTGTCTATTTTTTTCTTCATACTGTCATATACTGGTTAAGTTGTTCACGAAGGAAAACACGGGCTCTGCGCAAACGTGATTTGACTGCGGGAACCGTGATCTTCAAAATTCTTGCGGTTTCCTCTGCCGATCTTCCTTCGATATCGCGCAATACAAATACGATGCGGTAATCACCGGGAAGTTTCTGAATAGCGTTATCGAGCAGGTCTTTCAACTCGTTGTTCATGAGTTTATCTAACGGTGTACTTTTCCACTCCTGAATCATATCGCCGCGATTATGATCTTCACCATCGTGAGCGGCAGGAGCCGCATCGATGGAGATTGATGCTTCATCTAACTTAGTCCGGCGGTTCTTCATCAAGCAATTATTTGCCACGATGCTATAAAGCCAAGTGGTGAATTTAGAACGGTGATCGAATTGATTCAACTTCCGATACACATTAACGAAAGTATCTTGGAGTGTTTCGGATGCTTTATCTTTGTTACGGCAAACTTTAAATGCGAAACTGTAGACCAGATCTTCATAAGTGCGAACAATCTCTGCGAATGCCTGATGATTTCCTTTTTTGGCATTACGTAAAAGCCGAGGATCGGGTTCAGGATGAGTGGGTGTATTGAATTTCATGTAAAATGTTTTATTTTCAATTTTTCTAAATATAATAATTTTTTTAATTTTCTTTCTCATCGCTGAAATCATACCTACGATCCATTCTCAACAATGACATCCGGATACTGAATATTGAACCAATTATATGATTTATTCTCTTAAAATCAATTTGCTTCTGGCATAAAAATTGACGATTTTATCAGAGAATTCAACAAATCAGGGAATACCTGATTTCATGTTAGAGAGTAAAATTACAGATAATTTGAGGAAATATATGTCGTCATATGTACAAAATTTAATGGCAGAAGTAAAAGCTAAAAATCCCGGTGAAAAAGAATTTCATCAGGCAGTTGAAGAAGTGTTTGAATCACTCGAACTTGTACTGCAAAAACATCCGGAGTATCGTTCCGGAAAAATTCTAGAAAGAATGGTTGAGCCGGAGCGAATTATTATCTTCCGTGTACCCTGGATGGATGATCGCGGTGAGTTCCACATCAATCGCGGTTTTAGAGTTCAGATGAATAGTGCTATTGGTCCGTACAAAGGTGGATTGCGATTCCATCCATCTGTCACTTTAAGCATTTTAAAATTTCTTGCTTTTGAACAGGTTTTCAAAAACAGTCTGACTTCGTTACCGATAGGCGGAGGCAAAGGTGGATCTGATTTTGATCCGAAAGGAAAAAGCGATACCGAAGTAATGCGTTTTTGCCAGAGCTTCATGACTGAATTGTACCGGCATATCGGTCCGGACACAGACGTTCCTGCCGGAGATATCGGAGTGGGCGGACGTGAAATCGGATTTTTATTTGGTCAGTATAAACGGTTGTCTCGAGAATTCAGCGGAGTGTTAACGGGAAAAGGATTGAATTGGGGCGGTTCACTGATACGTCCGGAAGCGACCGGTTTTGGCGCAGTATATTTTGCAGAAGAAATGCTGAAAACCAGAAAATTATCTTTTGAGGGAAAAACGGTAGCGGTTTCGGGTTTCGGAAACGTAGCATGGGGAGCGGCTCTTAAGGTAACTGAACTTGGCGGTAAAGTTGTGACAATTTCTGGTCCCGATGGATTTGTTCACGATAAAGATGGAATCAAAGGAGAGAAAATAGATTTCATGCTCGAGATGCGTTCGAGCGCACGTGATGAAGTTAAAATGTACGCCGATAAATTTAAGGTACCGTTCCAGGCAGGCAAACGGCCGTGGAGTGTTAAAGCCGACGTAGCGTTGCCATGCGCGACTCAAAATGAATTGGACGAAAACGACGCTAAAGAATTGGTCAAAAACGGGTGCGTCTGTGTTTGTGAAGGTGCGAATATGCCAACCACAATTCCGGGCGTTAAAATATTTCAGGAAGCGAAAATACTTTATGCGCCGGGAAAAGCATCAAACGCAGGTGGTGTTGCAACTTCCGGTTTGGAGATGAGTCAGAACAGTATGCGTTTACCGTGGCCCAAAGAAGAGGTTGACCGGCGGTTACATGAAATTATGAAGAATATTCATTCAACTTGCGTTGAAACTGCCGCTAAGTATGGTACGCCGGGGAATTACGTCAACGGTGCGAATATCGGTGGATTCCTGAAAGTTGCAAATGCAATGTTAGACCAGGGATTAGTATAAGAATAAAGCAATTACGAAGAAATTATCGTCTATGATATAGTAAAAGAAGACGAATGCTTCACGATCATTGAATCGGAGTGGTTTTTTACACTCCGATTTTTTTATTATATATGTAATAATATTTTAATTAATTATGGCAGATCAAACTATCCGATCATCAAAACGTACCGAATATCCATGGGAAACTGCCGGTTATAACACGCGCTTCCAGGGTTTTCAAAAACTGATGCGATTCAACGTCAGGGATATTCTTTTAGTTTCCAGTCTATACGACTCATATATCATCGAAGAAGATGGACGATTGTATGAACTGATTCGAAAAGAATACGAAGGACTTAATTTGAGCCACTCACCCGAGATTACGCATGTTTCCAGCGGAGAAGAAGCACTCGAGTTGGCCACAGGCGGAAGGCGGTTCGATTTAATAATCACCACACTTCACATCGAAGATTTCCATGCTGTACGGTTTGCGAGGAGGGTAAAAGAATCAGGTTTGAATATTCCTGTCGTACTTCTTACATACGATAACCGCGAACTATCTGAGTTAATGCTGAGGCAGGATACATCGGTATTCGACAGGATTTTTATTTGGCAGGGAGATTCCCGCATTCTTGTCGCGATCATTAAATATATAGAGGATCGGATGAATGTTGAGCATGACACTCAAACCGCCGGCGTTCAATCGATCATTCTTATCGAAGATAATGTCAAATATTATTCTGCTTTTCTGCCAATCATCTATACTGAAATTCTCATTCAATCTCAGCGGTTAATCGCAGAAGGCATCAATCCATCCGATCGGTATCTTCGAATGAGGGCGAGGCCAAAAATTCTTCTTTGTACGACATACGAAGAAGCATGGGAATATTTTCAGAAGTATGAGGAAAACATTCTTGGGGTAATATCTGACATCGATTTTTACCATAATGGCAGTGATGATCCGCAAGCCGGGATAGAGTTTGCAAGAAATGTGAAGTTGCGCCGTGCCGATATACCAATTTTGCTGCAATCGAACGCGCCCGATAAAGAGCTCGAAGTTCACACGATCGGTGTTTCTTTTTTACTCAAAGATTCACCAACATTACTGAACGATCTGCGGTTGTTCATGAATCGCTACTTCAGTTTTGGAGATTTCATTTTCCGTATGCCCGATGGAACAGAGGTCAGCCGGGCAACTGATTTGAAATCACTTGAAGAACAATTGAATTTTGTTCCTGATGAGAGTATCCGATACCACGCTGAAAGAAATCATTTTTCAAACTGGCTCAAAGCGAGAACCGAGTTCTGGCTTGCATATAAACACCGGCCGCGTAAAGTTTCAGATTTTCCATCAATCGCCGACATGCGGCAGGATCTGATTATATCCTTCCAAACGCATCGCCGATTGCGGCAACTGGGACAAATAACCGATTTCGATAAAACTACTTTCGATCCGTCCAGCAGTTTTGCCCGGATCGGCAGCGGATCTCTTGGTGGAAAAGCCCGTGGATTGGGATTTGTGAATACTCTGTTAAATAATTTTGATATACGTGATCGATTCAAGGATATTCAAATTACGGTTCCTCCCGCGGTTATTCTTGGAACCGATGTATTTGATCAGTTCCTTGACGAAAACAATTTACGTGAATTTGCATTACGCTGCACCGACGATACAGAAATCACTCAACGATTTTTAGAGACAAAAAAATTTCCTCGGAAAATAAGTCGACAGCTTAACGATTTTTTGGAGATTGTTCGAGAACCGCTTGCCGTAAGATCATCATCTCTTCTGGAAGATTCCCAGTTCCATCCGTTTGCGGGTGTTTATAAAACTTATATGATACCGAATAATCATAATAATCCGGTTACCAGGCGTACGGAGTTGATAAACAGCATAAAGCGAGTATACGCTTCCACTTTTTATCAAACCGCAAAAGATTATATCAAGGTAACATCGTATCGGCTTGAAGAAGAGAAGATGGCGGTTATTATTCAGAAGATGGTTGGGGTTCCGCATGATTCAAAATTTTATCCGGATTTCTCCGGAGTAGCAAAATCGTATAATTTTTACCCGGTTGCGCCTCAAAAATCGCAAGATGGAATTGTATCTGTCGCACTCGGATTGGGAAAGATGATTGTTGATGGCGGAATCACCGTCCGTTTTTGCCCGAAGTATCCGGATAATCTGTTACAATTTTATTCCGTCCAGGAAACACTTCGAAATAGTCAAACAGAATATTTTGCTTTGGACCTTGATTCAAAATTAAGCGAATCCGCTGATCCAAGTCATACACTGTTAAAGAAATATGAATTGAATGAAGCTGAGCGTGATGGAACTCTACGTTATGTCGGTTCAACCTATTCATCAGAAAATGATACGATTCATGATGGATTATCGCGCGACGGAAAACGGGTAGTAACATTCGCGCCTGTCCTTCGAAATAAAATATTTCCACTTCCGGAAATAATCGAGCTTTTACTTGAGTTGGGTAATTGGGGAATGGGTGCGCCTGTCGAATTGGAGTTTGCGGTGAATATGTCGGAGTCACTCTCAAAACCGAAAGAGTTTGGGTTGTTGCAAATTCGTCCACTCGTTCTGAATCGTGAAGCGGAGGAATTGGAAATCGATGAGATCGATCGTAACAAATTGATTTGTCATAGTCATCAAGTGTTAGGTCATGGCATCATTAAAGATATCTATGATATTGTTATGGTTGATATCAATCGATTTGATCGGAGTAAAACAAATGAAGTGGCGGCGGAGATAGGGCAATTCAATCAAAAACTTATCTTTGAACAGCGACCTTATCTTTTAATAGGTTTGGGACGTTGGGGAAGTTTAGATCCCTGGCTTGGTATTAGTGTGAAATGGGAACAAATAGCCGGCGCGCGCGCCATCATTGAAGCCGGATTTAAAGATATCGACGTTACACCATCGCAGGGTTCACACTTTTTTCAGAATATAACTTCGTTTATGGTTGGTTATTTTACAATCACTTCCAGAATAGAAGAAGGATTCGTTGATTGGGATTGGTTGTTGGGACAGAATGTAGCGGAAGAAAAAATGTTCACCAGACATATCCGTTTAAAAAATCCCCTTGTTGTTAAAATGGATGGGCAAAAGAACGAGGGAATTATTTTGAAACCTGAATAATAAAAAACCTGACAATTCTAAGTTAACTGTCAGGTTCCGAAAAATTTACCGACTGATATTACTTCAGTATTGCTTCCACTTCTTCCTTGTCAACATCCATCACGTACTTAATTCCGCTGATAGCGGTTGCTTCATGAGTGAGCGAAGCGATATCGTCGCGTGTGATATGATCAAGTGAAAACTTCCTGTTACCTGCCATTAGCTGGCGTAATCCCTGACCGAGACGCTCGTAATATGTGTAAAGTCCGAGTGCGCCGGTGGGAATTTTTTCGAATTCATCATTGCCCAATTCGTGTCGCAGGTGAGCTGCCGTGACGAAGACCTCGTCTTTCGTGCTGCCGAACCGCTCGACATAAACAGGTAATTGACCTTCTTCCATCGCGCGACCGATTGTTTTTCCCACCATAGCTGCAGCAATAGGTGCACGTGCCATGCCAACGAGTTTTACAAACGGAGCGCCAAGTGCAAGTCCTTTAAATATTTGATCTTCGAATGTAAATCCGCCCGCAACCGCAAGTGCCGGAATGTGTTGTTTGTTGTCTGCCAGTTTCTTGGTATAGGAATATAAAAGCGAATGTAATTCAACAGGTGGTACACCCCATTCGTTCATCATACGCCATGGGCTCATACCTGTTCCGCCTCCGGCACCGTCTACCGTAAGAAGATCGAGTTTATACTTCGAAGCAAACTTGGCTGCACGTGCCAAGTCGGCCGGGCGATATGCACCGGTTTTTAAGAAAATATATTTTGCCCCGGCTTTGCGGAGTTCGTTAATTCGCTGCGCAAAAGATTCTTCGGTGACCATACCAACACGTGAATGTCGCTCGAATTCTTTGAATGCGCCGCGCTCAAACGCTTTTATTATCATTTCATCCATAGGATTCGGAAGAACAACATAACCTCGCTGGTAAAGAGTTTGGGCTTTTTTAAGATTACGAATTTTCACTTCACCACCGATGTCTTTGGCACCCTGGCCCCATTTCAATTCAACAATTTCAACACCTAATTTTTCGATTGCATATTCTTGAACACCGAGGCGTGTATCCTCGACGTTTGCTTGAACGATGATTGCACCGTAACCATTGCGCATGTGGTCTTTATAGAGTGATACACGACGCTTCAAATCTACAGTGTCATGAACTTTTCCATTTTTTATTATTGCGTCCATGTCCATGCCAACTACATTCTCTCCGATGGTCAATCCGGTTCCTGAGAGAGCGGAACCGATTGCCAAGCCCTCCCAATTATTTTTTGCAATATCGGTAGAGCCAATACCGGGAATTATCCATGGGTAGTGGAACTTAATTCCTTTGTCATGGCCGAAACGAACTTCTAAATTAACATTCGGAAAGATTGCCACATCACTATCGGCTTTAATACCGTGCGCACCAACCGCAGTACCCATGATGTTAAAGTGAGAATAGTCGACAGGATAAAATTTTTCTCCCGCCGTTGTGATCACGCCGAACGGCTGAGGATAAATTACTTCATGACCCCGATAAGCAGATTTGCCGATTTCGCACATGCCTATGCAGCCATCTACGCATGTTACGCACATACCGGAGGCAGGCACGATTGAACCGTCTGTTCTGTTCTTAGTTAGAGTTGCTGCTGTTGCGTTTATTTTTGAGAGCGACATTTTTGTGTATCTCCTTTCGTTAATCTTTTTTTATTTCACATGCCACACAGGGTTCCATGTAGCACATCATGTCATTAAACTTTTCTTTTTCTATGCAGGGTGGACTAAGGTTAGCGCAACCGCCGCAGATTGCAAGCTCGGGTTGCGTATAAGTACATCTTAACTGACAAGCCGGACAAACGTATATACAACCGCCGCACAGACGGCATTTTTCTGATTTAATATCGAACGGTGTACCTATACTTCGATTTCCACCTCTGCCACGAAAACCAATCGCATTGCCGATCATTTGTTCTTTGCACATTCGAACGCATAATCCGCAAAGAATGCATTCTTCATGTTCCTGTCGGAACCGTTGTTGGCGCACCTCATGAGCCGATGCTATATCTTGAATTATTTTTGATTGTGGACAAGAAGCCAGCAACAACTCGATCACCATTTTCCGTGCGCGAATTACTCTATTGGAGGATGTTCTGATTTTCATTCCTTCCTCGACCGGGTAAGTGCACGACGAAACAAGTTTCGACTTAAGTCCTTCACCGATTTCCACCACGCACAGCCGGCATGCACCGTAGGGTGTCAAACCGTCCATGTGACACAAGGTTGGAATTGGGAAACCAAGGAATTCTGCAGCTTCGAGTATTGTTGTGCCTTCTTCTACGGAGACAGGCAGGCCGTTTATTTTTATATTAATCATGCTGATTGTTCCTTCAATACCTGAGATTTCGGTTCTTCATGTTTCTTCTGTGTGAATTCAAGATCACATCGGAGGCATCTGCCCGCTTCGCTTTTTGCCTCTTCAATAGAAAGTGCCATCTCCACTTCGGTGAATTCGTGTTTCCTTCTCTCGATTGAAATTCGCGGTAGATCTGTCCGTTTTGTGGATTGCGAACTGCCGTTCGTTTTGAACGGTTCGATGTAATGATGAGGTAATTTCAATTCAGAGGGATGTTGTAATTCCTCATTTTTCAAATAGCGGTCGATCATTACAGCGACTTTTTTACCTGCGGCGATTGCATCGATCACGGTATTGGGACCTGTTATTACGTCACCGCCCGCAAAAACACCCGATCGATTTGTGCAGAGAGTTTCAGAATTTACTATTATCGTATTCTTGCGATCATCGACATCAAGCCGATTTGCACCGGCCACAGTTACACAGTCAGTATCGGAGCCCTCGCTTATTGCCACTATTAAAGTGTCGAGCGGAATGACATGTTGAGTACCGGGAATTGCAACAGGGCGTCGACGTCCGGTCGCATCAAGATCACCCAACTCATTATTAATACATTCAATGCCGGAAAGTTTACCGCCTTCCGATAGAATACCTGTCGGTGATACCAGCGTTTCTATATGGATACCTTCCTGAAGAGCAGCTTCAATTTCTTCTTCGAATGCAGGCATTTCTTCTTGTGTCCGCCGATAGAAGATAGTAACACTTTTCACATCCGGTTGCCGGATAGCAATCCGTGCCGCATCAAGAGCAGAGTTACCACCGCCAACAATACCAACGCGACCTTTTGCCAATTTTTCACCGCGCAGGTTAAAAGCTTTCAGGAATTGAATTGATGGATATACTCCTGGCATATCTTCTCCGCGCAGTTGTAAGCGCAAGCTCTTATGGGCGCCAATGGCTACAAAGATTGCCTGGAATCCATCATCGAACAAACTATCCAATGTTATATCGCGGCCCAAGGTAGTATTACATTTGATTGTAATGTTCTCGTCCAGCAACGCATCTATTTCTTTCTTAATGACCTCATGAGGTAAACGATAAGATGGAATTGCACTGAAAAGCATTCCGCCCGGTTGTGTTTCTGTTTCGAATACCGTTACCTTGTAACCTCTCAATGAAAGATAATGTGCAGCAGTCAATCCCGCAGGACCCGATCCGACTATAGCTACTAGTGGATGGCTGTTTGTAGTTTTTGCGAGACGCAACGGTTTATAAACCGAGGGCTCAATGCGATCGGTAATGAAACGTTTTAATGCCCGGATGGCGATTGGATCACCGCCGTGGATTCCTGCCTTGCATCGATCTTCGCACGGATGATTACAAACGCGTGAACAAACGGACGGAAGAGGATTGGCTTCTCTGATAACTCGATATGCTTCCTCAAATTCGCCACGCTGGATATGCGCTATGTAACGCCATGCCTCTGTTCCGATCGGACAAGCAGATGCACAAGGTGCACCTACGATTCCCTTACAAACGAAGGCATCGCATCGTTTGTTGTAGATATGTCTTCTGTATTCATCGATGAAGTACCGCAATGTGCTTAGAATCGGATTCGGTGCCGATTGACCAAGTCCGCACATCGAAGTATCTTTAACTGTTTCGGCTAATTCTGAGAGTAGTTTCAAATGACTTTCAGTACCTCGTCCTTCTGAAATATCTTCGAGTATTTCGTACATGCGCTGAGTTCCTTTGCGGCATGTAAAACACTTTCCGCAAGATTCATCTTTTAGAAAATTCATGAAGTACTTTGCCACATCGACCATGCAAGTATCATCGTCCATAACTATCATGCCGCCGGAACCCATGATGGAACCTGCAGCTGTTAAACTATCGTAATCAATCGGGAGGTCAAACATCTTCGCAGGAATACAGCCACCTGATGGACCGCCGGTTTGGACAGCTTTTATCTTTGCTTTTTTAACAGGGCCACCGCCAATTTCATTGACGATTGTATTGATTGTAATTCCCATCGGAATTTCAACTAAGCCGGTATTTTTTACTTTTCCGACAAGACTGAAAATTTTTGTTCCCGAATTTTTCGCTGTACCTATCTTTGAAAATTCTGAACCGCCGACATTAAATATTATTGGAATATTCGCCCATGTTTCAACATTGTTGATAGCGGTTGGTTTTCCTTCAATTCCTTTTTGTACCGGATATGGCGGACGTTGTCGCGGTTCTCCCATCTTTCCTTCGATCGAACGGATGAGAGCAGTTTCCTCACCGCAAACAAACGCGCCTGCGCCTTTTACTACATTAAGATCAAATGAGAAATTAGTTCCTAAAATATTTTTCCCTAAAAGACCAAATTCACGAGCTTGGCGTAAAGCGATTAAGAGATGTTTGATTGCGAGCGGATATTCAGCACGGACATATACAATACCTTCGGTTGCTCCTGTTGCAAGAGCTCCGATAATCATTCCTTCTATGATGCTGTGTGGATTGCCTTCAAGAACGCTTCGGTCCATGTATGCCCCCGGATCACCTTCGTCAGCATTACAGACGAGAAATTTCCCCCTTCCGTTTTTTTGTTTTGCAAGCATTTCCCACTTCATACCGGTTGGAAATCCGGCGCCGCCGCGGCCACGCAAACCAGACGTTTTAACTTGATCTACGACCCATGAAGCATCATTTTTTTCAATAACTTTTATCAACGATGAGTAACCGTCATTCACGATGTAATCTGTAATTCTTATCGGATCAACTTTCTCGTTCCTTGATAAGATACTGCGGTTTTGTTTCTTAAAGAATGGTATATCGTTTTGTTTTTCAAATTTTTGGCCCGTGGCAATATCGGTGTAGAATAAATCGGGTAATAATGCACCTTTTGCTACCGCCTCAACAATTCGTATCATGTCATCCATCTTCAACTTAGGGTAGAAAGTACCTCTTGGTTCAACAAGGACGGATGGTTCCATTTCACAGTAACCATGGCATCCGGTAATACGCAGATGGATTTTGGTTGTTAATTTTCTTGCGATGATTTCGCGTTTGGCAATTCGGATTAGATCATTGGCTCCGCTCGCCTGGCCGCAAGTTCCGGCAGAGATAATAATTGTCGGTGCATTTGATTCTTTCTGAGTTACTAATTTCTTTTGAAATTCTTTTAAAGCATTAATCGAGTTGAATCGTTCAGGTGCCATATTTTTACTCTCTGAAATTAGTTCATTGGAGTGTTGGAGTGGTTAAATCGAGCATGTGACTTTTACATCCGCGTCTTGAACAAATCTGTATTATGCCGCCATCTCGAACCACCAGAGGTATCATAGCTGCGTTGCACATCGTGCAATTTGATGTGCCAACTAATTCTGTATGACAGTGAGGACAGAAGAAATGAACAATTGTATCCATCGGTATTTCATTCCCTGTTTCTATCGTATAACTTCCATATAACGACGATAATCTAACCCAACCATGTTCTTGTCCGTAAGAAATCGTGATTTTTATGGAGGGGTGATTATCGATTAAATTTTCATGATCCATGAGAGGATGATTACAGCGCGAGCAATTTACCTCGAGAGGGAAAATTCTTTTATCTTCTTTGATATCAACTTTATCTAAACCGGATTTAGTGTGCTGGATAATTTCTTTTACCTTGCCGGTTGTTACGTGAGAAAAATAATGTCCGTCAACAACTACAACAGGGGCAATAGCACATGCGCCTAAGCAGCGAACTGTTTCTAACGTGAATTCTTTATCTGTTGTTGTTTCGCCGTCACTTTTTATTTTGAGTTTCTGTTCAAACTCATCTGCGATGGCTTGTCCGCCTCGAACGTGGCAGGCTGTTCCGAGGCATACCGAGGCAAGATGTTTACCTCTTTCTTTTAACCGGAATGCTCGATAGAATGTGGCAACACTGTAAATATCAACAATATCGTGGGCGGTTATCTCTGCTACTATGCGAAGTACATCTTCAGGTAAATAACCGTATTTTGATTGGATCTCTTCGAGGATGGAGATGAGTCCACCTCGGTGATGTTTGTACTTCTCTACGATGGGTAAAACACTTTCACGATTCATCAGTCACCTTCTTAGATAGTTTTTCGTTAAGCGATTTATGCTACAACAACCGATTATTATCTTTCTTCAAAGTATTGACCTCCTTCATTCAAATCATGCTTGATATGTAAAATATCAGAATAATTTTTAATTAGCAATCTTTATTCCAACGTATTAATAGTTTGAAGTTAATAATAATTGTGAATATTTAAAAAGTTTGTATATTAATTTTTGGTTAAGCTCTTCACGATAGGGAATGACTATCAACTCTGAAAATTATCTCATAAAAAATTATCATTCATGAGATATCAGATTATTTGTGAAAAGAGATATTGTTACTTATAATCCTTTAAAACAATCAATATCTGGCATACAAATTGACACTTTTAATTCGGTCGATATCCAATAATAATTCTATATCATTCAATCATTTTCAGTGTTGGTTCTATGAATTTTGGTGTACTTAAAGAAGACACAGCACGCGAAAGACGTATCGCATTAACGCCTGCGGGAGTCCAGTCACTAGTCAGTGGCGGGCATCAGGTCTATATTGAAAAAGATTCCGGAGTCGCTTCCCACTTTACCAATGAACAGTACGAAACAACCGGAGCAAAAATTGTTTACACTCGCGATGAGATATTCGGCCGATCCGAAGTTGTATTGAAAGTATCTCCACCCACCGTTGAAGAATGCGAGCGATTGGAAGATGGAAAAACATTGATTTCAGCTCTTCATCTCGTAGTTGGAAAAAAAGAAAAACTTGAATTACTTTTGAAAAAAAATGTGTGCGCTATCGGTTATGAGTTGATAGAAGATCAGAACGGGGAATTGCCGATACTTCAGGTGATGAGTGAAATCGCAGGTCAAATGGCAACACAGGTCGCTGCGCGTTATCTTGAAAGCAGCGCGAATGGACGCGGTATAGTGATGGGTGGAATTACAGGAGTTCCACCGGCAACAGTTTTAATAATCGGCGGCGGAACTGTGGGGCATGCGGCTGCTCGAATCGCTTTTAGTCTTGGAGCCGAAGTTATATTACTGGATAAAGATTTAAGGCGCATCCGCACGCTGGCAAACGAATTTAAATTTCGTATAGTAACAGCCATCGCTAACGAATACAATATCCGTAAGGCATTGCATTTCGCTGATGTTGTGATTGGCGCGGTACTAATTAAAGCAGAACGCGCGCCTCATGTAGTAACTGAAGACATGATAAAACTGATGAAACCCGGTTCGATTGTAATAGACGTTTCAATCGACCAGGGTGGATGTATTGAAACCAGCCGCCCAACTACGCTTGAGAATCCGACATACGTTCTGCATAATGTAATTCATTATTGTGTCCCAAACATGCCGGCGAATGTTTCGCGTACCGCAACCTATGGTTTGACTAACGCTCTGCTTCCTTATCTCTTAAATATCTCGCAATTGGGAATCTCAGGTGCATTGGCAGAAGATACCGGACTTGCAAAAGGAGTTTGCACATACAAGGGCAAATGTACCAACGAGCCGCTCGCTCGCAGGTTCGAGTTGAAGCATTATAATGTTCAATCACTGTTGTGATTTGTTTGACTGTCATAATCAAACGATAAATATTTAAAGAATATGAATTGGGTATATCAATATAAAGAAAAGCTTACAACACCCGAGCAAGCGGTTACCACCGTTAAGAGCAACGACCATATTTTTATAAGCGGGAATGCAGCAACACCTTTTCAACTGGTAGAAGCACTTGCCGCACGCAAAGATGAACTGAGGAATGTGGAAGTAAACCATGTTCTCCTGATAGGTGATGATCCGTTCACGAAGCCGGGGATGGAAAAACATTTCAGACATAATTCTTTATTTGTCGGTCCGGCAGATCGCCTTGCTATTAACGATGGTCGCTCCGATTATGTGCCGGTTTTTCTTTTTGAGATACCTGCTCTTTTCACTAAGAAAGTTATTCCTCTTGATGTTGCAATAATCCAGGTCTCGCCTCCGGACGAGCACGGATTTATGAGTTTTGGCGTCGAATGTCTAACATCCAAAGCTGCCGCCGAAAGTGCAAAAATTGTTATAGCTCAAGTGAATGAAAATATGCCCCGCACATTGGGAGATTCATTTATCCATATTTCGCGTATCCATAAGATTGTTGAGTTATCGAGAGAATTACCTGAGCTCCCGAGAAAACCACCTTCCGCGGTTGAACTTCAGATCGGAAAGCACATAGCCTCTCTTGTTGAAGACGGTGGAACACTTCAACTTGGGATTGGCGGAATTCCCGATGCCGTTCTGCAATCATTGATGGATAAAAAAGATTTAGGCATTCATACCGAAATGGTTTCGGATGGAATTGTAAAACTCATTGAATCCGGAATCATCACCAACAGTAAAAAAACACTCCATCCCGGTAAAATAATCGCCACCTTTATTTTTGGCTCGAAACAATTATACTCGTTCGTTGATAACAATCCGCTATTCGAAGTTCATCCGTGCGATTACACAAATGATCCGTTCATCGTGGCTAAGAACGAAAAAATGGTGGCTATCAATTCAGCCATCGAAGTCGATATCACAGGTCAAGTTTGTTCCGATTCAATCGGTACTAAAATTTACAGTGGATTCGGCGGTCAGCTCGATTTTATTCGCGGAGCGGCTTATTCGAAGGGCGGAAAACCAATTATCGCACTTCCATCGACAACAAAAAAAGATACGGTTTCAAGAATAGTACCCAAATTAAAATCAGGAGCGGGAGTTGTTACCACCCGTGCCGATGTTCATTATGTAGTGACCGAATACGGTATAGCAGAACTTCATGGTCGAAATATCCGCCAGCGTGCCAAAGCGTTGATCGATATTGCCCACCCGAAATTCCGCGAAGAACTTGAACGGTATGCTGTTGAACATAAATATACTCGACCGGTTTTATAAAATATATCGATAAGTTATTCAACCGGATAAAATATAAAGTGAGACTATCATAAGAAAGGAATTTTACTATGTTAAAAAAACAAGATGCACTTGATTATCATTCCCAGGGACGAAAGGGAAAGATCGAAGTTGTTTCTACTAAACCGTGCGCTACTCAGCGTGACCTCTCCCTGGCATATTCGCCGGGAGTTGCAGAACCATGTCTTGAAATTGAAAAAAATCCTGAAGATGCTTATCTCTACACCACCAAAGGAAACCTTGTTGCAGTTGTCAGTAACGGAACAGCTGTGCTAGGATTAGGAGATATAGGTGCCCTTGCAGGCAAACCTGTGATGGAAGGTAAAGGTGTGTTATTCAAAACATTCGCAGATGTAGATGTTTTTGATATCGAGCTTGACTCTCACGATCCGAAAGAAATAATCAAAGCTGTAAAACTTCTTGAACCGACATTCGGTGGAATTAATTTGGAAGATATTAAAGCACCCGAATGTTTCGAGATTGAAGAAGAATTAAAAAAGATAATGAATATTCCTGTGTTCCACGACGATCAGCACGGTACCGCGATCATCAGCGGAGCTGCGTTGCTGAACGCGCTTGAAATAGTCGGTAAAAAGATTTCAGATATTCGCGTTGTGTTCAGCGGCGCTGGCGCTTCCGGTATTGCATGTGCGAAATTTTATGAAACCCTTGGTGTAAAACGAAGTAATATCCGGCTTGTTGACACTAAAGGTGTTGTGTTCAAGGGACGTACAGAAGGAATGAATAAATACAAAGAATATTTTGCGGTCGATACTAAGGATAGAACGCTTGCCGATGCGATGAAAGGTGCTGATGTTTTTTGTGGGGTTTCCGTAAAAGATTTAGTCACCAAAGATATGGTTCGTTCGATGACCGATAACCCGATTGTGTTTGCTATGGCAAATCCGGATCCCGAAATAACATATCCTGATGCCATTGCCGCAAGGAAAGATATTATTATGGGAACAGGCAGGTCGGATTATCCGAATCAAGTTAATAATGTTCTCGGATTCCCGTTTATATTCCGGGGCGCATTAGATGTCAGAGCAACGCAGATTAACGACGAGATGAAAGTAGCCGCAGCAATGGCGTTAGCCAAGCTTGCGAAAGAAGATGTACCGGATACGGTAATTCGTGCTTATGGCGGTAAGAAGATTGAATTTGGCAGAGAATACATTATTCCAAAACCGCTTGATCCTCGAGTTCTATTGTGGGAAGCTCCTGCGGTTGCGAAGGCAGCAATGGAAACAGGTGTTGCCCGTATTCAAATAAAAGATATGGAAGAATACAAAGATCAACTCGAAGCGCGTCTTGGAAAATCGCGTGAAATTATGAGAGTGTTCATCCATCAAGCCCGTAAATCACCGAAGAAAATTGTTTACCCGGAAGGAGAAGAAACAAAAATTCTTCGTGCCGCACAGATGGTGATCGAGGATGGAATCGCACACCCGATTTTACTGGGCGATCCCAAAATAATCGAGCAAAAAGCTAAAGATATGTCGATAGATATGAGTGGAATCGAAGTTATAAATCCGCTTAACTCAAAGAAGTATAAAGATTATACAGTCAAATTTTATGAATATCGGAAAAGACGGGGGATAACACACTTCGATGCAGAACGGCTAATGAAAATAGAAAATTACTACGGCATGATGATGGTGCGCGAGGGTGATGCGGATGGATTAATATCCGGATTGACACAGCACTATCCCGACACTGTCCGACCTGCACTTCAAATAATTGGTCACAAGGAAGGAACAGATGTAGTGGCCGGTCTGTATATGTTGATCTTTAAAAATCAAATCATCTTCATTGCAGATGCTACGGTAAATATCGAACCGGACGCTAAACAGCTTGCGCAGATCGCAATGCTGACTGCCGAGAAAGTAAGACAATACGATGTTGAACCGCGAATAGCAATGTTGGCATTCAGCAATTTCGGCAGCACTCGGCATCCGCTCGCAGATAAAATGCGCGAAGCGGCAGATATTGTGAAAGCCAAAATGCCAAGTTTGATTATTGATGGTGAAATGCAAGCAGATACCGCGGTATCACCTGAAATAATCAATGAAATTTATCCGTTCAGCAGTTTGAAGGGCGGAGCCAATGTGCTCATTTGTCCGGGACTTACATCAGCGAATATTGCGTATAAACTGTTAGCCCGTCTTGGAGGTGCAACCGCCGTAGGACCGATTCTTATGGGAATTAAAAAACCGGTTTACCTTTTAATCCCAGGTAATGATGTATCCGATATCGTAAATATCACTGCGATGGCGGTTAAAGATGCACAATTAACAGATTAAAGAAACAGATAAGATTAATCATCAATCAGAGGAAATTCATGGCAGTTCGAGGAACAGTCAAAGTCGATATCGAGACTTGTAAAGGGTGTGAGCTTTGCGTAGAAGCATGCCCGCAAGATACTCTCGCGATGTCGAAAGATATAAATAATAAAGGATACCACTTCGCAGTAACCATTCAAGATAATTGTACGGGGTGCGTTAATTGTGCGTTGGTTTGTCCGGATGCAGTTATTACTGTCTATCGTTCTTCTTCAAAGAAAAAAGATAAAGAACCGGTAGCTGTAATCTCCAATGTGAAAAGCAATATAAAATTTACAATCGATAACCCCAATGTCCCCGGTGGAGTAGGAAGGATTGATGTATGAGTGAGATACGTTTAATGAAAGGAAACGAAGCAGTAGCAGAAGCAGCCATTCGTGCCGGATGCGATGCCTATTTCGGTTATCCGATAACCCCTCAATCCGAAATCATCGAGTATCTATCAGACCAAGGACGTAAACGCGGTATGATTGTGATGCAGGTGGAAAGTGAAGTAGCGGCGATAAATATGATATATGGCGCTGCAGGCGCCGGTGCTCGCGCAATGACAACTTCGTCGAGTCCCGGGATGAGTCTCATGCAGGAAGGGATATCGTATATCGCTTGTGCGGAATTACCATGCTTGCTAATGAACGTAAATCGTGGTGGTCCCGGTTTGGGAACCATACAACCGTCGCAAGGAGATTATTTTCAATCGGTGAAGGGTGGAGGTCATGGCGATTATCATCTGATAGTTCTCGCGCCCGCAAGCGTTCAAGAGATGGCCGATTTTGTTTATCTTGGCTTTGATCTCGCCGATAAGTATCGAAATCCGGTACTCATCCTAACCGACGGGGCGCTTGGTCAAATGATGGAAAAAGTTATTTTTCCGGAGTACGATCCCAAAGCTCACAAACCTCCGAAACCATGGGCAACAGTTGGAAAGAGCAGTAACCGATCTCCGAACGTAATAACATCGCTTCATCTCCACTCTGACGAAATGGAGAACATCAATATTCGGCTTCAGGAAAAATATCGCAAGATAGAAGCGAATGAAGTTAGATATGAATTGATGAACACCGAAGATGCCGATGTTATCATGGTAGCGTATGGTTTAACCGCCCGGATTTGCCAGCGAGTTATTGAACTTGCAAAACAAACCGGAATAAAAATCGGATTGATGCGTCCGATCTCGCTCTATCCTTACCCGTTCGATATTATTGCGAAACTTTCGGAGCAGGTAGGCGGATTTTTCGTGGTTGAAATGAATGCCGGTCAGATGATTGAGGATGTTCGCTTGGGTGTGAATGGAAAAGTGCCTGTCGGATTTTATGGCAGGATGGGAGGTGTAATACCTACCGCCGAAGAAATTCTGCATAGTTTACAACTGTTTATGAAAAGTATTGCGATGAAGGAGAAAGTATAATATGTCCGACATTCAAGTTCCAACAAACGGCATGGAAGTAGTTTGGGAAAAACCGAAATCCTTAAGCGAAACGAGAATGCATTACTGCCCCGGCTGCGGGCATGGTGTGGTTCATAAAGTTTTAATGGAAACGATTGATGATCTTGGAATCCAGGATAAAACTATCGGAGTTGCACCTGTTGGTTGCTCTGTTATCTCTTACAATTATATGAACATCGATATGCAAGAAGCGGCTCACGGGCGGGCAACGGCGGTCGCTACCGGTATAAAGCGGGTTCTCCCCGATAGACTTGTTTTCACGTACCAAGGTGACGGAGATCTTGCAGCAATCGGAACAGCAGAAACTATCCATGCGTGTAATCGTGGTGAAAATTTCTTGATCATTTTCATTAACAACGCCATATACGGAATGACTGGAGGACAAATGGCTCCTACTTCACTCCTCGGCATGGTTACAAGCACCACACCCGAAGGCAGGCAGGTTGAAACTCAGGGATTCCCGATAAAGATTACCGAGATGGTTGCAACATTGCCGGGTACTTATTATATCACCCGTCAATCTGTTCATAATCCAACCGCCGTAAGACATCTTAAAAAAGCGGTTGAAAAAGCTTTTAAATATCAACAGGATAAAAAAGGAACCTGCTTAATCGAAGTCGTTTCAAATTGTCCATCGGGTTGGAAGATGAATCCGCTGGAAGCGAATCAGTGGCTTGAAAAAAATATGTTTCCTATGTTTCCTCCGGGTGACATAAAAGTGGAAGGAAAACTTATCGAGAAGAAACAAATAACTATGCCCGAGCAGAAGGAGACTAAAATATGACACATGAAATTTTATTTGCCGGATTTGGCGGACAAGGTATTCTATCAATGGGGATGACGCTTGCTTATGCGGGTATTATCGAAGGGAAAGAAGTTTCATGGATGCCTTCGTACGGTCCCGAGATGCGCGGTGGTACGGCAAACTGTATCGTGATTGTATCCGATAAACGAATAAGTTCTCCGATCGTTGGTAAATTCGATGCGTTGATTGCGATGAACCAGCCATCGCTCGATAAGTTCGAGAAATCTGTGAAGCCGAACGGAATCATCATGTATGATAGCGGGAATATAATTGTTCCTCCCACGCGGACAGATATAACGATCGCGGCAGTTCCTGTAGAAGCTGAAGCATTGAAACTCAACAATCTTAAAGTTAGAAATATGATTATGGTTGGTGCCTTTTTAAGTGTTTGTCAGGTTGTTGAAACCGGAACAGTTGTAAAAGCGTTATCTAAAGTTCTGCCCGAACGATACCACCACATGCTAAAAATAAATCAAGAAGCGCTCGAACGGGGAGAAAAAATTGTAGTAGAAGCAGCCACACCATTAGCTTAATGGAGGTCGAAATTATGAAAAAAGAAATTGAATGTGCTCACTCTTGTAAAGGATTTTGCAACGCGTTGGAAATTGCAACTCTTCACGAGAAAGAAGCTATTCTTCAATATGACTCGCTGCGGGATGAGTGTAACTATCCTGATGTAAAGGTGATATTGAACGAATTGATTATACAACGCCAAAAAACTATCCGCTTACTTGAAGAAGCGAAAGTCTTGTTAAAATCGAAGTTCGAAGTTCTGGATCAAATACAGGATGGATTTAAAAGTTAATCACCCGGATTGAATGGGTTATCCATCCTTTTTATCCGACTCTTGAACGATTTTTAAAAATGCATTAGTCAGAATGCAAATGAAATTATAATCAAAGGGATTGAAATGCAGATGCACTCAAATACTTCACAGTTGCGAAACGATTTCCGTCCCAGGATGATCGTTTGGCAGCTGACAGGTAATGGCGCCCTGGATAATTTGCACGACAAATTACTTACTCAGCATGAATGTCTCTGTATTATCGATAGCATCGCACGGTTATCTAAACCAATCATCGTTTTGAACGGTGATTCTCTAATCGATCGGCCTGATTTACATGAAATAATCGAGTACGGAAGCGCACTGGACTTAAAGATGATTGCCGAAGTCCATCCCGAAGAAATTACGGAAGAGCTACTCGATAAATATAAATCGTTAGGACCAAAAACATTCCGACTTATCCTGAATAATCATATTGTTGAAGATTTCGAAACAAGATTTCAGTTAACGCCCGCTTTCCAATCGCTTGAACGCGCTGTGGATTTATTGCGTGCTAAAGAATTCGAAATTCACTTTAGCATTCTGGTTACAAAACCAAATCTCAGGAATCTCGCCTTCAATTTAGATTACGCTTTCAGGAAAAATGGTCATGGTTTATACTGTCACCTTCGTTTCGATAGAAGCGTTCAAGAAGTAACAATGCTCGATGACGAGATTAAATCTCTCGATGAATTCATCACCAAGATATCAGATTTAAAATTCATTCTTCCCAATAACATGTATCTCTCACCCCAATGCGTCAGGTACTCGCCGTTTCCGGAAGAAGAGCAAAACGATTTTGATTTTTCCGATAGTAGACATCCGCGTTGGATCCATCACTGTCTCGCAGGAAAAACTTATGCTTTTATAAACGAGCTGGGAAAAGTTTTTGTTTGCAGCGGTATGTGCCAGGAGTGCGGTGATCTGAGAGAAGAAAATTATAATTTCAAATCGATCTGGATGAATTCAGAAGTTATGCAGCTGTTGCGAGAACACTTCCGCTCGTGTGTTCAAACACGTCTCCTCTTGAAAAAGACCAGGGGAATTCCGGTTCAACAATTAGATATCATTCAATAATATGCAAATGAATTATGAAAAAAAATAAACAAAAACATTCGGTAGAAACCACACTCATTCACGGAATGAATATCAGCAAAAAATGGGATTTCAGCCATCATGTTGTTCCTCCCATATCATCATCGTGCACATTCCGCCTGGAATCGGCTAAACGCGGCGCGCTCGGTTTCGCGGAGTTCGCTCATCATACGGATGATGCGGCTATTTCATCAAGCGCCCCTATTTATATATACGACCGGCTTGGTGAACCGAACAAAGAAGTGCTGGAGGAAAATTTAGCCGCCGCCGAGAATGGTGAGGCCGCGGTTACATTCTCTACCGGAATGGCGGCAGTTGCTGCCGCGCTTGGATGTGTAACAGGTACGGGTGATGAAATTATCGCTCATAATATTCTATACGGATGCACATACTCTCTGCTCACAAATTGGTATCCTCGCTACAGGATTTCGACAAAATTCATCGATATGAAAAATCCTGTCAATGTTCGGCGCACAATTACACCGAAAACACGGGTAATTTATTTTGAAACTCCCGTAAATCCCACACTTGAATTGATTGATATTCAAGCGATCGTCAATGAAGTGAAACAGCAAAATAAAAAGAGGCCCAAGGGAAGAAAAATATACGTTATCGTCGATAACACTTTCGCAAGTCCGTATTGCCAGAGACCTCTCGAGTTCGGAGTTGATTTTGTAATTGCATCTCTGACTAAAAATATTTGTGGTTTCGGAACCGATATGGGCGGGGTTGTTGTGGGTCCCAAGTGGAGCTACGATATTTTGCTGCTATATCGAAAAGATTTTGGAGGTGCCCTTGCCGCGAAAAGCGCGTGGCCACTTCTTGTGTATGGTTTACCAAGTTTAGCAGCGCGAATGCGCCATCAAATGGAAAGCGCGCTGGCAATATCTACTTTCTTGGAGAGCGATCCGCGTGTTGCGTTCGTGAATTTTCCCGGATTAAAATCGTTCGCCCAATCCGACTTAGCAAAGAAACAAATGCGAGATTATGACGATAAGTTCGCACCCGGCAGTATTCTTTATTTCGTTCTTAAGGGAAAAAGTCCGAAGCAGCGTCATAATAAAGGAGAAAAATTTATTAACTTCGTTGCAAAAAATGCTTATTCAATTACTCTTGCAGTAAGCTTGGGTCATATCAGAACGCTGATTGAACATCCGAGTTCTATGACTCACTCAGCTATTCCTTTGGATGAACAGGTGAGAAGCGGGCTCGAGCCGGGTGGTATACGGCTTTCCATCGGATTAGAAAAACCGAGTGATATAATCAAAGATCTTGCGAATGCTTTAGACAGAGTTTGATCCCGATGATTTCCAAAAAATTGATCGATGGTTTTCTTGAAGATGGAATATTTGCGATAGTGGGAATATCGCGTTCAGGAAAAAAGTTCGGTAATGTTATTCTGAAAGAATTAAGTGGAAAAGGATATACGCTTCATCCGGTTCATCCGAGTGCGGGAACAATCGATGGTTTTAAATGCCATAACAATATTTCGGCAATACCGGAAAATGTGAAATCGTTGATCATCGCAGTCAAACCCGACCAATCGAAAAATATTATACGCGAAGCGGCACAATCAGGCATTAAGAAAGTATGGTTTCAGCAAGGATCATCGTCTACGGAAGTTCTTGAGATGTGTTCAGAGTATGGCATCGAAGCCATCCACGGTGAATGTATCTTGATGTTTGTGTCTCAGCAAAAATTTCCGCACAACTTTCATAAATTTATCTGGAAATTGTTAGGGAAATATCCTCAATAAAAAGAAATCTCTTTTTGCATATCAAGAAGTTCTTACCGACTGCGAACAGATTTAAACCAAATAATATTTGTTATAGTATATCGTTTTTCAATTATTCATTTTTAAAATCTTATTAATATCTAAATTATCGTGAATTTATCATACGATAAAAAAGATCATACTTGGAAAACTAAAAATGGTTATTAAATTGTTATACTGATAAGGATAAAATCATCCTTATTGAGATATTCTGATTTTACGTTAAAATCGGAGAAAATGAAAGAATTTTGAAGATTATGGTTCATAGTAAAGATGTTCACAAATTGATATCAGTTAATAGCGGTCAATGGATTAAAATAGTGTTTGTTCCGCACGGAGTGATGCGAGCGCAGTTTGTTCGCTTGGGAATTCATGAAGGCGAACGGGTAAAATGTTTGGAACGGTTACCCGGTGGTACGGTAGTTTTGCAAAAAAATCGTCAACATATTGCAATTGGAAATCAGTTGGCAAAGCAAATTCTTGTGACGGTTAGCGGAGAAAAAGGAGCTCATCGTGACTGAATTTCCATCCGAGAAGAAAATCGAACATCTTGAAAAACATCCTCACGCGCAACCAACACTTCTTGAAAAGAATAATCAAAAATCTAAAATTGTTCTGGTTGGGAATCCGAACGTAGGCAAATCGCTTATCTTCAATGAATTAAGCGGCATGAATGTTGAAGTTTCTAATTACCCCGGTACAACAGTGGAAATCACGAAAGGGATTTACCGTAATTATGAAGTATACGACACTCCCGGTGTTTACGGCGTCTCCTCTTTCAATGACGAAGAAAAAGTTGCAAGAGATGTAATACTACAAGCCGATTTGATAATCAATGTTGTTGATGGCGTTCATTTGGAGCGGGATTTGTTTCTAACCCAACAATTGATTGATATGGGAAAAAAAATCGTCGTGTTGGTTAATTTTATGGATGAGGTGAACAGGCATCAGATAGAAATTGATTTTGATCGCTTCTCGCATTTTCTCGGAGTTGATATTATACCAATAATCGCGGTAGATAAAACTGGTTTCGAACGATTAGATGAAGCAATCCAAAATACAAGAGAGGGAATACAAAGAGAAGAAACGCATTCGATTTTGCACTCGATGCTTAATATGGTAGGTTCACAGGCAGAGGCACTCCTTATATTGGAAGGTGATGAGTTTGTGGCAAAAAAACATGGCGTTCAGCTGGGGAATAAACGTGATGAAATATATATTGATCGGCGTAATCGAGTTAATTACGTAATAAGCCAAATCATTCATGATGTTTCTGAGAAAAAAAGGTTTCCTGAATTATTCGGCCGATGGGCTATCAGACCGAGTACCGGAATACCAATTTTCATCGTCGCAATATATCTTGCATACCTTTTTGTCGGAAAATTCGTTGCTCAAGATGTTGTTAATTTCACAGAAAAGCAGATCGGTCAAGCACACTGGGAACCGTGGATACGCGGGTTAATAACCGACATCACTCCCTCAACCTCTTGGTGGAATGCTATTCTTGTCGGTGAATTCGGTATTATAACAATGACAACGACATATCTATTCTTCCTTCTCCTGCCACTGGTAATTGCCTTTTATATCGCGTTGGCATTGATGGAAGATAGTGGATACCTTCCACGTCTTGCGACAATGGTCGATTCAACTTTAAATAAAATCGGATTGAACGGGAGGGCTGTTATTCCCCTCATCCTCGGATTTGGATGTGTTACTTCTGCAACCCTTACAACAAGATTGCTTGGATCGGAGAGAGAAAAAACAATCGCAACTGCCCTGTTGCAATTTGTTATACCGTGCTCTGCGCAGATAGCGGTTATTGCCGCGCTGCTTGCCGGCGCCGGTATTTATCCTATGGTCGTTTATATAATTACAATTCTTGGTGTTCTTATCGCTATCGGAACAATTTTAAACCGCTTTCTCGCGGGTGAGTCGGTGCCATTGTTATTAGATTTGCCTCCGATGCGCTTGCCGAAAATAAATAATGTTGTTCGAAAAACAGTTTTTCGCTCATACAACTTTATGAAGGAAGCAGCCGGGTGGTTTTTTGCAGGAGCATTAGCTGTTGGAATCGCGCAAAATACCGGAGCCCTTACATTCATTACCCGATTGCTCAAACCGTTAACAACTTATTGGCTGCAACTTCCGGAAGCGGCATCAACAGCGTTTGTTATGGGTGTGGTTCGAAGAGATTTTGGGGCAGCCGGCCTTTATCATCTTTCATTAACACCGATGCAGATTACTGTTGCGCTGATAACCATTACATTATTCGTTCCTTGCATAGCATCACTGATGGTGATGATGAAAGAACGCGGATTTAAAGAAGGATTTATAATCTGGATCGGTACCTGGATAGTTGCATTCGGTATCGGTGGTGTAGTTTCTCATCTTGTTCAATGAGATTGATTGTGTCGGTCGAATTAAATAAGAAAACATTTGAGGAGCAACGAAAATCCGAAATTCGGCTTTGTTCGAAATGCAATTTCTCTGTTGATAATCCTTTCATCGAAAGATGTCCGCGCTGTTATTCCCTTCTATCCAAAGCGTCTGTAGACTGCGAGGGTTGTGTCCATAAAGTTTTGTGTCCTACCGGAAAATATCGTAAATTCAATCCTCAAGAGTCCGATCTTTAAGTCGATTTTCTTTAATTTCAGACTGAATTAACGGAATTTTTATTCCACAAAAAATTTAGAGGATTTGTATATGAAGAGGATAAAAGTAATCATTATGGGAGCTGCCGGCAGAGATTTTCATGATTTTAATACTGTTTATCGTGATAATGAATTGTACGATGTTGTAGCATTCACTGCAACTCAAATTCCTAACATCGACGGTAGAAAATACCCTGCTGAGTTAGCCGGTAAGTTGTACCCCAACGGAGTTCCAATCTACCCCGAATCAGATCTGGTTTCCCTAATCAAAAAAAATAATGTAGATGAAGTAGTTTTCGCATATTCTGATGTGTCCCATAATTATGTTATGGCAAAAGCGTCTGTGGTTATGGCGGCCGGTGCGCATTTCAAACTTTTAGGTGCTCATCCGACGATGATAAAGAGTAAAGTTCCGGTGATTGCTATTGTTGCCGTTCGAACCGGTTCCGGTAAAAGTCAAACCTCGCGCAAAGTATGCAAGCTTCTTCGCGATATGGGAAAAAGAGTTGTTGCGATCCGTCATCCGATGCCCTATGGCGATTTAGTGAAGCAAAAAGTTCAACGCTATCAAACACTCGATGATCTTGTAAAGTTTGAATGCACTGTTGAAGAAATGGAAGAGTACGAACCGCACATTGTGAATGGTACCATCATATATGCCGGTGTTGATTATGAAGCTATACTTCGGCAAGCAGAGCAAGAAGCAGATGTAATTGTTTGGGATGGCGGGAACAACGATATGTCGTTCTACCAACCGGATATGACGATTACGGTTGCCGATCCTCATAGGCCCGGACATGAATTGACTTATTACCCAGGAGCCGCGAATATTAATTTAGCTGATGTTATCGTTATCAATAAAGTTGAATCTGCCACTCGCGAGAATATCGATTCCGTACGAAGAAATATCAGATCGGTAAATTCAAAAGCTGTGGTGATTGAGGCGGCATCGCCGATATCTGTTGATGACGAAAATCTTATCCGTGGTAAAAGAGTGCTTGTAGTTGAAGATGGTCCAACACTCACACATGGCGAAATGGCTTACGGTGCGGGTGTTATTGCCGCGCAAAAATTCGGTGCTAAAGAAGTCGTCGACCCGCGTCCATGGGTTGTGAATTCAATTGCCGAAACATTCACGAAATATCCGAAGATAGGAATATTACTTCCGGCTATGGGCTACGGCGGAAAACAAATTAAGGATCTCGAAACAACAATCAACAAAGTGGATTGCGATACCGTAATAATCGGCACTCCGATTGATCTTCGCCGGATTATTAAGATAAATAAACCAAGCGTTCGCGTACGGTACGAGTTGGATGAAATTGCTAAACCCGATTTGAACGATTTGTTGTCGAATTTTTTTAAGAATTACAAAGGATAATCAAGCATGAAAAAAGATTTCTTAACGATCGCAGAATGGTCTTCAGATGAATTATTTGCCCTCATCGATTTATCGAAGGAAATTAAAAAGCATCCCGAAAATTATCGACACAGTTTGGAAGGAAAATCTATTGCGACAATTTTCGAGAAACAGTCACTCCGGACTCACGTAACTTTTGATGTTGGAATTTACCAGTTAGGCGCGCATGCAATTTATTTGACGCAAGGCGATATAAGCCTCGGTAAACGTGAATCAATTTATGATACCGGAAAAAACCTGGAGCGTTGGGTCGACGGTGTTGTTGTGAGAACCTACGCTCATAAAACATGCACAGATCTAGCCGAAGCAATGAAAATTCCGGTAATAAATGCGCTGACAGATTTTGAACATCCATGTCAGGCACTGGGCGATTTTTTGACTGTTCACGAAAAAAAATGGAGCTTCACCGGAAAAAAATTCGTTTTTATCGGTGATGGAAATAATGTCTGCCATTCTCTGATGATATTTGCCGCTAAAGTTGGAATGAATTTCGTCGCGAATACACCCAAGGGATATGAGCCCGACAAAAATGTTGTAAAATTATCTGCCGCAGCGGCTAAGAAAATGGGTTCCACTATCGAAGTAATAAACGATCCGAAAGAAGCCGTCAAAAACGCGGATGTGCTCTACACCGATGTTTGGACGAGCATGGGGCAGGAAGCGGAAAAAGAAAAAAGGTTGGAAATATTCAAGAGCTATCAGGTAAATAAAAAATTAATGGCGGTTGCTAAGTCTGACGCCATTTTTATGCATTGTTTACCGGCGCATCGTGGAGAAGAAGTGACCGATGATGTGATCGATTCGAAAAATTCCGTTGTATTCGATGAGGCGGAAAATCGGTTGCATACTCAAAAAGCAGTTATGCTAACATTGCTTAAGGGGGCGTAGTCTGAAAAATTCGGTTCTAATTGCGATCGGAGGAAATTCACTAATTCGTGCCGGTCAAAAAGGTACAATTCCGGAACAATTTGCCAACGCCCGCATAACCGCTCAAAGTATATCAGATTTGGCAAAACTCGGATATCGTTTAGTTATTACTCATGGAAACGGTCCGCAAGTAGGTGCCCAGCTTCTCCGATCTGAAGCCGGTTCTCATCAGACATATACAATGCCGCTCGATGTTTGTGTCGCGATGACACAGGGTGAAATTGGATATATTCTTCAAACTTCTTTGCAGTCGATTCTGAAATCGATGAATCTGCAGACATCGGTTGCGGGACTTGTTACGCAAGTTGTTGTCGATAAAAACGATCCCGCATTTCTCAAGCCAACAAAACCTATCGGTCCGTTTTACTCGCGCGAAGTTGCTCAGCAAAAAAAAGAAGAGCTCGGTTGGAACATCATAGAAGATGCTGCGCGAGGTTATCGGCGCGTTGTTCCTTCTCCTAAGCCACTCGATATTGTTGAACTCGATATCATCAAAGAGTGCCTTGAGCGAGGAATAATTGTAATCGCTTCCGGCGGCGGTGGGATACCCGTAAGTTTTGAAAATGGTTCGATTGTTGGCGTTGAAGCTGTAATCGATAAAGACCGTGCATCAGCTCTTCTTGCAAACCGGTTAGGGATTGAACGATTTATTATTTCAACAGAAGTAGAGCAAGTATATATCAATTTTAAAAAGTCGAATCAAAAACCTTTAAGTACGGTTACTCTAGATGAAATAAAAAAATACCTGGAGGAAGGACATTTCCTTGAGGGAAGCATGAAACCGAAGATAGAAGCCGCGATAAATTTTCTTGATGGAGGTGGAATGGAAGTAATAATCACAGATCCGGCACACATAATTGAATCCTTTGAAGGAAAAACAGGTACACGAATAAAAGGAAGGAGATTGCAATGAAATTAGGACATGTTATAGAATCTCAGCAATTTACGCTACCGATGCTGGTGGAACTTTTCGAAGTTGCGGACCAGATGGAAAGAATTGTCGCACGTGGAGGTACACAAGATTATCAAAGCAAAATAATGGCTTCCTTGTTTTATGAGCATTCAACCCGGACGCGATTTTCTTTTGAATCTGCGATGTACCGCCTCGGCGGAAAAGTTTTATCAACTGAACGGGCGAATACGTTTTCTTCTGTTGCCGCAGGCGAGACTCTGGAAGATACAATTCGCGTTGTGAGCAATTATGCAGATGTGATTGTTTTAAGGCATAACGAAATCGGTGGTTGCGCGCGTGCCGCCGCAATATCTGCTGTTCCTATTGTTAATGCAGGAGACGGAAAAGGAGGACAACATCCCACTCAGGCTCTTCTCGATTTGTATACAATTTATAAAGGCGTGAAAACACTCGAAGGCGTAAAAGTAGCCTTGGTCGGTAATCTGACAGATGGTAGGACGGTAAGATCGCTCGCTTACCTGCTGGGGAAATTTGAAAGAGTGAAATTGTATTTCGTTGCACCGGACTCATTTCAAATCAAACAAGATATACTGGATTATTTGACGAAACACAATGTTTGGTACGCTCTTGAGAATAATCTAAAGAAAATATTGCCGGAGGTTGATGTTGTATACAGCACGCGTATCGAACCGGAATTATTAACCCAACGTGGTGAACGATTGGAGACAATCTCACAATATTTTATTGACGACACATTACTGAAATTACTTCCGTCCCACGCGTTAGTAATGCACCCGCTTCCGCGGTTGCATGAAATATCGCCGACGGTCGATACCGATCCGAGGGCTGTTTATTTCAAACAAACTAAAAACGGAGTGCTTATTAGAATGGCTCTCTTAGCTTCGGTGCTTGGTTATTAAATTATTGAACTGGGAGTAAAAAAATATCACTTGTTAAGTTTTGCGCGCGGTTCCTTGACTATCAAGATCATTATCAGAATTCCGATGATTGAACATCCCATTGCTAAACCGAACAACCAGTTATATCCGAATGCTTCGCTAATCCAGCCACCCAACAATCCTGAGACATAAAAAGGAGAGAGTATCATATTCATCAACGCGATGTAGGTTGAACGTCTCTCTGCAGGCGCATATTCCATCGCGATGTTATGCCGTATCATTAATTCCGATCCCAAATTCATTCCCATGAATAGAAAAACACCGTAAAAGATTTCTATAGAACTTGATAGAGTGCCGAGTAACGAAGCGATGAGCATTGCGCTTGCACCTGATATCAGAGCGACTTTGTTTCCGAAATGATCGGCTATGAATCCGTTAATCAGCGCACCGAGACCTTGACCAACAACCATTACAAGCGTGAATCTTCCAACAGCACTATCATCAGTGGCAAAATGTCGGAGTCCGTATACTGTAAAAAATCCCGCAGGCATAACAGCGAGCGTGAGCGGGATTGAAGCGTAAAGAAAATTCCGGAATTCATGGTTGTTCTTTAAGACAGATTTGAGCGATGCGAAATATTCGGACAACGATTCTCCGCTGATTGTATTGCTTGGCGTTTCTTCCACCAAAGCGAATTGAAGTAAAATAGATATAAGCTGTAGAACGAACGTGATCGAAAAAGCAATTGCGTAACCGTATGGGAAGTTAAATTCTATTAAAAGTTTTGAAAGCAATAGAGAGCCGAACAGCGCACCGATACCGGCAATAGCGGTTCGTATACCGGTTAACCTTCCCCTCAAATGAGGTTCAGTCAGTTTTGCAAACATATCGAACCAGAATGGCGTAGCGATTCCCATTAAAATTTGGTGTGCGGTAAAAAGTGATAGTATGAGTAATATCGTAATATGTTGATTATCAGCACCAAAAATGAAAAGTACACACATTATCAACAAAACATTAATACGCTGAAAAAGTCCCCAACGAATCGCCCACTTTTTTTTCCATTGCTGTCTTTGCGCGTAGCGGGCAGCAAAGATTTGGGGAACGTAAAGTCCGACCCAAGTAATGACGATTAAAGCTCCGACATACAAATTGTTTCCACCAAGACGTGTGATCAACGCCGGCAGAACTGTATGGGGTGCAACAAACGAAGCGCCTGCCATGAATAATGCACCTTCAGCAAGGTTAATTGAGAAATTCCTTCGGTCCGAATTATTTTTAAACCTATTAATCATTTTATTAGTAAAATATAACGTCTAAATATAAACAACATAATTTCACAAAGCTAATCGATTATAAAAATTGACTTTAGGAGTAAGAACTGGTATATTAATCATAAGTCGTCTCCTAACCTATTATTTTTTAAAGTGAAGAAAAAAAACATACTGTTTCTTGAAGATGAAGACGAATTGTTGCTGACGTTGGGAGCGCTTCTTCGAGATCAGAAATATAATGTTCTTGAAACTAAGAGTGCGGAAGATGCGCTCAAAATTTTAAAAGAATATACTCCGGATCTCATCATCGCAGATATCAAGCTTCCCGGGATTGACGGGTTTGATTTTTTCCATGCTGTTCATCAGAATCCTAGCTATAAGAAAATTCCATTCATATATCTCACCGCGTTTAATAATCTGAAAGCTGCGATTCGGGCAAAAGAAGAGGGAGCTGCGGATTATATCACAAAACCTTTCGATTTAGAATACTTAATGGTTAGGATACGCGAGTTAATCCCGCCATAGGGCGAGCATTATAAAAAACGGCGATCGCTATAAAGTAGTGATCACCGTCATTGTTTTATGCTGAAACTTGAACTATTTTGTATTTAAAAAGATGGCATAATCGAATATTATGATTAATGAAGATAAAGGTCTTGTAAAGATTTTAAAATGGGCAGGTATTGTTGCGTTGATCACAGTGCCTGTTATTGTTTTTCTCAAGAACAAAAAGAGTAAACAGGCATCAGATAATTCAGAAGACGAATCGAGTATCTATTCAACCGATTAAAAATTGGTTGGATTTTTTTGATCTTCCATTTCTTTCCAGTTACTGCTGGTGTGCTTTGTACACTTTCCAGGTAAATATTTTTTATTGAAAATTTCAGTTTCCTTTTCAGGACAAAACTCTGTTGCAATTTTCTTTGTTTCAGCGCATATCGAGTCAGTTTCAATCCCATCCGGTTGAATGAAATATGCCACAGGTAAATTAATGTTAGGATCGTCGTAAACATATTTCATGAATCGTCCCCAAATTGGTGCGGCGGCTCGCCCCCCTTGTCCATCTTCGTTTGTGAAGTGCACGGATTTATTATCAAATCCCACCCAAACACCGGCTGTAATTTTCGGAGTGAATCCAACAAACCATGCGTCGGCATATTCCTGAGTTGTACCCGTTTTACCCGCGGCGGGCCCAACGAAATAATTTCTGACGCGTACTCCTGTTCCACCGTTCACATTACCTTCCAACATGCTCGTCATTAAGTAGGCGGTTTCTTTGCTTAAAACATCACGCTTAGTCGGTTGATTTTCTTCTATTATATTTCCGTTTTTATCTTCTATTCGAACTATAGCTAGAGGTTCAACATAAACACCTTCGTTCGGATAAACGCCATACGCGGAGATCAGCTCGAGCGGTTGAACTTCACCCGTTCCGATTGCCAACGATTCATAAGGAGGCAGATCGGATTTTATTCCCATTCGATGGGCGTATTGAATGACAGTTGAAATAGGAGCAAGTTCCATTATTACGCGAATTGCAACCAGGTTTATGGATTGTTTGGTAGCTTCACGAATAGTGAACTTTCCGCCGAATGTGTGGTCAAAATTTTCCGGAGCCCATCTTGTTCCGTCAGCCATCATCAGTGTCACCGGTTGATTCATTATCTCATACGATGGCGGATATCCGTTATCGATCGCCACGGTGTAAACGAACGGTTTGAATGCAGACCCCGGTTGCCGAAGTATTTGTGTTACGTGATTCAATCCATACTTGAACGATTTAAATTCCGAGCCGCCAACCATGGCAAGGATTCCTCCGCTCGAGTGATCAATTGCTGTAAATCCTACTTCTATTCTTGCTGCAAGTTTTTTTACAGACTCGAGAAACGCTTGATTCTTTTTTAGCGCACGAGCAATGCTGTCTCGCTGCTTATCCGTTAAGGCATCGCGGTATTCTTCGGATGTACGGATCGCGAGCGATATAACCTGCCGTAATTCATCTCTGTGATATTTCCAATTCCAACGCTTGTTGAATTCAGATTGATATTCTCCAAGATGCTCATCGACCGCACGGTTAGCGTATCTCTGCATTCTGCTATCCAGTGTCGTATATACAGAAAGTCCATCGCGGTAAATGTCGAATCCGTATTTTTCCGCTTTCTGAATTAATTGTTGGCGCACCATTTCTATGAAATGCGGAGCAATACCGGCGCGCAGATGCTCGTCGAGAGGGATGAATGTAATCTTTTCATTTTTTGCAATTTCAAATTCCGGCAGTTTCAAATATTCATATTTTACCATCTGACTCAATACCGTATTACGGCGATTTATGGCTCTTTCGAAATGACGGAATGGATCATAAGCGCCGGGTCCTTTCAATAAACCGATTAAGAGAGCCCCTTCAGAGACAGTTAAGTCTTTTGGATTTTTCCCGAAATAGATCTGCGCCGCTGAAGAAATACCGTATGCGCTTCTTCCAAAAAAAGCGACACTCAAATACATTTCCAGTATTTCATTTTTTGTGTAGTTACGTTCAATTTGCACAGCGGTTATAAACTCACGGATTTTTCTCGACATCTTTCCGAACACAGATTCATTCGATCCTTTTAACTCGTATAGATTTCTGGCTAACTGCTGTGTAATCGTGCTGGCACCTTCGCGTAGTCGGAGCGTAAAAACATTTTTCACCATCGCGCGCGCAAAACGGGGTAAGTCAACACCCCAATGCTCATAAAAATTTTTATCCTCGGTGGCTATCAGTGCCTGAATCAAATGTGGCGGAAGCTGATCGAGGGTGATTGATGTGCGGTTTTTAATGTAATACTGATCGAGTACTTCTCCGTCAACCGAGTACACTTTTGTGGCATATTCGGGTTTCGGATTTTCAAGTTGCTCAAGAGATGGTAATCCCGAAAAAAGGTAAACACCGTATGCTGCAATAAGTATCGTTATTCCAAGAACAAGTAAAATTATATTCCGGCGGCGATCTTTGAAAATATTTTTGATTTTTTTCATTCTTTGTTTTGCTTCCATTCTTGGAGTGAGATCTTTCCGTTATCTATCACGGCATATCTGCCCCCATCTATCCAATCTCCAAGATTGATATAAATTCCGCCAACAAGATTGTTCACGCTCGGTATGTGCCGATGACCCATGATGACATAATCGTTACCCTCCTTAATTTTTTGCTGGGCGAATTCAGTCATACCATCTCCTTCACCATAATGTTTTCGGGAAGTGTATTGCCGGCTCGTTTTTGAAGACGAGCGGGCGAGTTTTAAACCGATATCCGGATGAAGCCACGAGAATAACCAGATTGAAAAAGGGTGGCGTACGATTTTTTTTAAAATCGAGTAACCGACATCGTTTTTTGCATGTCCGTCTCCATGATGCAAATAAATTTTTTTGGATTGATGTTCAAACTGAAATGGTTCAAGGTAAACTTTCATTCCGATCACTTCAGAAAAATAATCCCGTACCCAACAGTCGTGGTTGCCGACTAAAAAATGCACGGTAATTCCACTATGAACGAATTCATCCAATTTCGATAATGTTCGGTGAAAACCTTTAGGAATAACGTTTCTATATTCAATCCATGCATCGAACAGATCTCCGATTATGAAGAGTTGTTCGGCGTCTTTTTTTATCGAATCTAAAAAACCGATAAACCGGTTTTCTTTTTCTCGTTCTTCGGATTTTGATCCTAATCCTAAATGAATATCGGATACGAAATATATCTTCGGCATTCTTATTTTACTTTTATTGAAAACTCGAAAGGTTGCTTGAATCTGCTGCACCATCCATCGGAACCCGAACAATAAAAATATGTCAGAGCTCCTTTAATAACGATGTTCCCTGGCGGAGTGTCTTTTGCGATACTGAATTTTTGCACAAGTTCTTGCTTTGTATCTAAATAATCTTGCTTCGGTTTACGAGGTATTCTCAATTTTTCAACCTTGTTTAAATATAACGTACTGTCGAATTTGAGGGATATCGGTGGATCGAAATTTATATGAATACCTTCCTTCGGTTTGAATCGGATCAGCAGGTCGCAGGTAGAGCCGGGTTTAACCTCTTTTTGTTTCAAGCTAATTTTAACATCCACAAATTCATTTATTTTTTTTTGGTCGGCACAAAATGTAACGGATGTTGAGCCGAAAAGCAGCAGCATTGAAATTAAATGTATAATTCTCATCTTATTATTTTGAATACTGAAATCTGTTTTTATAAGGTAAAGAAAAAAATGAATTTCTAAAAATGAACATAAAACAATCTTTATCAGGATGATCGAACAGGTTCCTCAACACGCTGTAAAACAATAAATCCGACTATAAAGAATAATCCTATCGAAGCGGCCGCTATTCGTTCCGAGGTTGCATCTGCTATCAGACCATAAATAAGCGGTCCGATAACCGCGCTTGCTTTGCCGCAAAGACCATCGTAAAAGCCGAAAAATTCCGCTTCCCTGTCGCGCGGAGTTAAAAGCGCCATCAAACTTCTGCTCGCTGATTGCGCCGAGCCGATGGCGATCCCTGCCGCGAGCGCGACGATATAGAAGAAGGAGACTGACTGAACGAAATATGCGGCGAACGAAATCCCTACCCACATAATAAGCGTAACGGAGATTGTTTTTTTCGGGCCAATTATATCGGTGATGAATCCGAATATTAGCGATCCGATGATCGCGCTGGTTTGCACAATCGCGAAAAATATGATGATGTCTTTATCCGACATGGCTAAAATATTTTCAGCAAAAATAGCGGCGAATGCAATTACTGTAAGTATTCCGTCGTTATACAGGAAGAATGCGATCAAAAACCGTGCAATGTTCGGATATTCTTTTTTTATGAAAATCGCCTTGAAAGTATTTTTCGCTTTATTGAAACCATCTCTCATTACCGAGCCGTTAAAAGATTTTATAGTGCGGGCTTCGTGCACAGATAGAAACAAGGGGAGTGAGAAAAGGAAAAAAAAAGAGGCGGAGATCACGAACGAAAGTCGCACGAAATAATCATACCGGGGCGAAGAAGATTCGGGCAGAATTATTGCAACAATTAAAAGTATTACCAGTGCGCCGAGATATCCCATGGCGAATCCATACCCCGAAACTCTGCCGTAAGATGTTTTTTGAGTGATGCCCGGAAGAAAAGAATCGTAAAATACAAGACCGCCTTCAAAACCAACGTTCGCCATGATAAACAATATTATTCCGAGAAATATCATTCCGGGCTGAACGAAGAACAATAATGCGGTGCAAATAATGGATACGAATGTGAACGCGAGAAGGAAACGCTTCCGATTATGTCCTGAGTCTGCGGCGGCACCGAGAGGAGGAGATAAAATTGCAGCGACTATCATCGATAAACTTACTGCTAGTCCCCAAAGCCATCTCTGTCCGCCGCTGATTGTTTTAGTGAAGTAACGGGAATAAATAACCGTTACGATAATGACAGAAAAGGCGGTATTGGCGAAATCAAAGAGAGTCCATGAAAAAATTTTAGCTCGACTTGTCATTAAAATAATTCGAGTGATTACTTTCCGGTTGGAGGATGCTTTCGAGCCTGCGATGTTTCTGTTGGCAGTGAATCTTCTATTAATCCTCTGCCGGTCTTGTTTAACATTTTTGAGTTTTTAAAATCATCGAGAAGTGCATCTAGTATGCCGTTCACAAATTTACCGCTCTGATCGGTGCTGAAATTTTTTGCAATTTCAATCGATTCGTTTATTGTAACCTTCGGCGGGATTTCTGGGAAGTAAAGCATCTCACAAACTCCCATGCGCAAGAGAATTTTGTCGATGTATGCGATGCGGTCATATTCCCAGTGGGCAACTTTGTTTTTTATTATTTTTTCGATTTCATCTTCGTGGTGGATGACCTCGTTGATAAGTTTTTTGGCGAATTCGAAATCGTCGTACGAGCTTTTTAACTCGCCCAGCACGTTGGATATTACATCGGTAATAGGTTCTTTTGACATTTCATAGGCATATAATGCCTGAAGCACCTTTTCCCGCACTAATCTTCGTTTGAATGTTGGCATATGTGTAGTAATGTATGCAAAATTCTTAAGCTTATCAAGAATTGAGCATAATATGCCTATCCATCCAAAAGATTTACATACTAAAAAATTAGATTTAAAATCTTATTTTGCAAGTACCATCCGCCTCGTTTCAATCTCACCTGAAGCCTTGAGTTGATAAAAATAAATACCGCTTGGCTGACCTGCTGCATCCCATTCAATTCGATGTTCCCCGGCAGAGACATTTTCATCTATCAAAGTTATAATTTCGGTTCCGAGCATGTTGTATATTTTTATCGATATATGATCGGCGTGGTTTAGTTGAAAATATATTTCTGTCCGAGGGTTGAAAGGATTTGGGAAATTTTGCATTAATGTGAATTCTCGCGGTGTCGATAACTCCGAACCTTTTATATCGGTAGTTTGATTTACGGTGATGATTCCTTTCATTCCCAAGGATGCGTGCACTGTGCAAACATAATAATATGTCCCGGTTGTGAGTGGCACAACCGACCCGCCGCCGAATCCAAGAGCAAAGCCGCCGTTCGATGTTGTACCGTTCGCATTCCATGTTGTTTGATTGACCTCAACGGCATTATGAAGAGATGAAAGCGCGAAGATAACGGTATCACCAAGGTTGATTGTAACGGAGTTAGGCGAAAATGTGGTTCCAACATTGGTGATAGTGTGAGTGACCGAATAACCCAATCCTGCAAAGGAAAGTAATAATATCATTACTACTGTTAGTTTCTTCATGATTAGTTCTCCAAAAAATGACTTATAAAAAAATCAAATTTAACTGTCCATGTAAATTAAACAAAGCGGAATATTGAAAAGTGCCTTAGATCGATTTTGGATGAAGATAACATTGTTTGTTGAAAAGGATAATTCAGGGAAATTAGTAGTCGTAACTTGACATTAAAATAGTTTATAAAAGTCAACCACATAACTCTCTCTTTTGCACGCCCCGAAATAAAGAGTTATATTTACATAGAATTTTTTTATGAATCTAATCTCATGGAGAATAATTTGTCGGAAAATAAAAATGATGTAAAGTTTGACCCAAACAAACCTTTGCAAGTTGGGGGACAAGCGGTTATTGAAGGTGTGATGATGCGTGCCCCCGGAAAGATTGCTACCGCCATCAGACGATCGAATGGCGATATTATTGTGCGCAAACGCGATCATCAATCGCTGGGTGAAAAGTATAAATTCTTCAAGCTTCCGGTGTTACGGGGTGCCGCCGGTTTGATTGAGATGATGTTTGTTGGCATCGAGACCTTGAATTTCTCTGCTGAAATAGCAATGCACGATCTTGATCTGAAAGAACGGAATAACGGCAAGGAAATAAAAAAGAAGAAATCTGCAGGAAATTTGCAATTAACTTTGACAGTAATTTTTGCGCTTGTACTCGGCATTGCAATCTTTTTTATTACACCACTCATCGTGGCGACCCAATTATTCAGCGTGGAGCAAAACGCAGTTGGATTCAATATAATTGCCGGGGTAATTCGGCTCACCATTTTAGTGGTTTACTTGCTTGCCATTTCAATGATGAAAGATGTAAAGCGATTGTTCGAGTATCATGGTGGCGAACATAAGGCGGTTATGAGTTTTGAATCGAACAAACTTCTTACCCTCGAATCGGCAACAGCTTCAACCCGTTTTCATCCCCGTTGCGGGACGAGTTTTATTCTTATCGTCGCTCTTGTTTCGGTGTTGCTATTTGCCGTATTTGATTCGATGATGATTCTTTGGCTTGGCAAACTGACACTGCCGATACGGTTGATAACTCATCTGCCTTTGATCCCACTTGTTGGAGGAATCGCCTATGAATTTATTCGGTGGTCATCGAAAAAAACAGAAACCACGCTGGGTAAAATTCTTGTCGCTCCCGGACTTTGGTTACAGCGTGTAACCACGAAAGAGCCGGATCAAAGCCAAATCGAAGTTGCGCTGGTAGCGTTGCAGTGTGCATTAGGTTTCGAAGAATCGAAACCTGTAAGATATGTTCAAACTGTTTCTGAATTGGTTGAAGAGTGAAGAATTTATTGATTGTCGATAAAACACGGCCAGAATTTTATTCCTAATATATCGGACGGATGATGAATTGATTTATGTTTGAAAAGCTTGAAAACTTAATAGAACGATATAACGAAATTACTAATTTGCTCTCTGATCCCGCGGTGATATCTAATCAGGAAAGATATCGCGAATTGAGTAAGGAACACAGCGAAAAAACCGAAATCGTTAAGAAATATCTCGAATATAAAAAAATCAAATCCGATGTTGAGAATCTCAAACATCTCGTTGAATCTGAGTCGGATAGCGAGATGAAGGATCTGGCGTCGGTTGAGCTTATCGAATCGCAGTTAAAGCAAACAGGATTGGAGGAGGAATTAAAAATTATTCTCATTCCCAAAGATCCCAACGATGATAAAGATTGTATCGTGGAGGTGCGTGCCGGGACGGGAGGCGACGAAGCGGCTTTGTTTGCGGCAGACCTTTATAGGATGTATACACGTTTCGCGGAACGCGCCGGATGGAAAACGGAATTAATAGATTGGAACGATACCGGCTTAGGTGGATTTAAAGAAGTTGTCTTCTCCCTTAAAGGAGTTGGTGCGTATGGTACGCTGAAGTATGAATGCGGAGTTCACCGTGTTCAGCGTGTGCCCGAAACTGAAGCGCAGGGGCGTGTTCACACTTCCGCAGCAACCGTTGCAGTTTTACCTGAAGTTGAAGATGTAGAAATCGAAATCAATCCCGCAGATTTACAATTCGATACATACCGTGCAGGTGGTAAAGGCGGGCAAAATGTTAACAAGGTGGAAACTGCAGTTCGTATCACGCATAGACCGTCCGGAATTGTGGTTGCATGTCAACAGGAGAGGTCACAGTTTCAGAACAGAGAACGTGCAATGAAAATGCTTCGGGCGAAATTGTTTGAAGCGAAAATCCAAGAGCAGAATGCAAGAATAACTGCTAAGCGGCGTTCGATGGTCAAGAGCGGAGATAGGAGCGATAAAATAAGGACATATAATTTTCCGCAAAATCGTTTGACAGATCACCGCATCGGATTGACTCTCTACAATTTGAATGAAATTATCGACGGAAAACTAAACGATGTTATTGAACAATTAAAGATTGCCGATAGGGCAGAAAAATTACAGGAAGGATCAGAATAAATAAATCTCCATGCTTATTCGTATGGACTAATTTGGATGGAGCTAAAGCCTATTTTCTATTAATCCGTTGTGCTTCAAAAAATTCTTTTAATATCCCTCCGCATTTCGCCTCCATTATTCCTCCTATCGTATGAACACGATGATTAAGGCGTGTATCGTTCGTGATTGTGTATAGCGATGAGCACGCACCGGCTTTAGGATCGTAAGCGCCAAAAATAAGAAGAGAAATTCTAGCAAGCACAATTGCACCTGCACACATCGGACATGGTTCAAGGGTTACATAAAGAGTGCATTTCTCCAATCTGCGGTTCCCAAGATGGGAGGAAGCGGCAGTAATAGCAATCATCTCGGCATGTGCCGTGGGATCTTGCAGCATTTCGATCTGGTTTGACCCTTTACCGATAACAGCTCCTTCGTAAACAATCACCGCCCCAACCGGCACTTCTTTTCTTTTCATTGAAATTTCGGCTTCTTTAAAAGCGATTTCCATCCAATATTCATGATTTTGTTTCATCGATTTTATGCAACTTCCTTTTTTTTGAATTAGTATACGAAAATGCACCGAATGCGCCAAAAATGCATCGAATTAAATATATGATATCCGCGATCACATTGTTTTTTTCGATAATTTTCGATATTTTAGTAAAGAAGATCTAGAGAAAATAGAAAATTAACTGATGAAGAACCGTCTCCCAACAGTTCTCGCCATCGCATTGGTGTATTTTATCCAACCGGTAATTTACAGCCAAACGGTACCTTCCGGTACAATGGCGATTAACTATGATACGTTGCGTATTGCATCGTATAATCTTTTAAATTATCCGAACGATAATACGACCCGTGATCCATTCATGCGCCGCGTTATTCACTCGATGAAACCGGATGTTTTGGTTGTACAAGAGATGACAAGCCAAACCGGTGTAACTGCATTTCTGAATAATGTTCTTAATTATTACCAGGCAGGATTATACTCAACTATCACATTCCATGATGGGTATGATACTGACAATCATATCTATTTTAAAACTGGTAAAGCTACAGTTCTCAGTGCGGCATACATTCCAACTGCATTGCGCGATATTGCCGAGTATGTTGTGCGGTTTACTTCATCAAATGATACGGTTAGATTTTATTCTCTTCATCTTAAAGCAAGTACTGGATTTGAAGCAGACCGGCTTGCTGAAGCAACGATCTTGCGTAATCATCTTAATAATTTGTCCACCGGAACAAAGTTCATGGTGATGGGAGATTACAATATTTATACAAGCACCGAGCCAGCATTTTTAAAATTAATTAACAGCGAAACCGATAACGATGGACGATGCAAAGATCCTATCAATGCGGTTGGAAACTGGAATAATAATTCTGCATTCAAAGCGATTCATACACAATCACCGAGAGTCCGTGCCTTTGGCGGCGGTTCTACCGGCGGAATGGATGATAGGTTCGATATCATCTTAACATCTTACTCGGCGTTAGATAATAATACGTTAGTTTCAAGTTATAATGCTTACGGCAATGACGGCAATCATTTTAATGATAGTATTAATCGTTTACCGAATTCCGCAGTGCCGGATAGTGTTGCGAATGGTTTGCATTACGGTTCAGATCATATACCCGTAACATGTAACTTTAAATTCGAAAAAAATGTAACAGCATTCCAATTGCTTTCGCCAGCTAACACTGCGAGCGGTCAGCCAATATCCGGGACGCTTCGTTGGCAATCATCAACGAATACGGACCGTTACGATATTTATCTCGATCAGAACAATCCACCCACAACAATCGTTAGTGCTAATCAGATAGATACTACATACCCTTACACTAATTTAGTCCAGGGACATTCATATTATTGGAAGGTAGTAGCGAAGAACGGATCTAAGACGATCACATCTACTGCCGCGCCGTGGAGTTTTACCACGTTATCGATGAATCCACCTGCCGTTTTCGAATTAATTTCACCAACCGATAATTCGGTCGATCAAAGCTTGAGCGGACTATTATCATGGCAGACTTCCACTAACGCCGAGAGTTATGATGTTTATCTCGATACAATCAATCCTCCCGCATTGCTCATTGATTCTAACTTGCTAATCACTTCATTTCAATATTTAAATTTACGCGGCAATACAAGTTATTATTGGAAAGTTGTCGCGAAAAATTCAGCAGGTACAATTGTTTCTCAAAATGCACCATGGAAATTTACAACGGCAACTCCGCCCATGCAGCCTACCGATCTGAATGCGAATGCCATTTCAACGACACAAATTGATCTTACATGGATAGATAATTCATCCGATGAAAACGGATATCGTGTTTATCGTTCAAGTTCCATTGGTGGATCTTATGTTTCGGTAAGCGGTGATTTATCTTCCAATACGATTACTTACAATGATACCGGATTATCGGTCAACACTCAATATTTTTATCGTGTGGTGGCATTTAACGATATCGGTGAGAGTGATATAACCTCAGCGGCAAAAGTCACATTTGCTGATGTCCCAACCATGCCTGACATTAAAAATTTTATGCCACATTCATTGAGGTTGACTCTGAATTCAAATTTAAACCCTGCAGTAACAGAATATCTGGTCAGATTTATTTCCGGTAATGATACTGCATATCTACAAAACAACGGAATGCTCACAAGTGTGTTGACTTGGAATACGCGGCAGATGTTGGGTGATTCAAATGGAATAGATGTTGCCGGCTTGGATTCTTGTTCGGTTTACGGAATAGATGTTAAAGCAAGAAATCTTGATACTGTTGAGACAGATTTCAGTGCCAGCATTAGCAAGCAGTTGCCCTGTTATCTAATATCAGGATCAATGAATCCCGGATGGAATCTATTATCGATACCGTTAATTGTAGAAGACGCCTCAAAACAAACCCTTTTTCCATCAAGCATATCGAACGCGTATAGTTATAACGGAACATATCTTCTCGCGGAGACATTGAAGAACGGGATCGGATACTGGCTGAAATTCGGATCACTATCAGCCATTGAGCTTGCCGGCAGTCCAATTTATGAGGATACGATTGATTTATCGGAAGGATGGAATATTATTGGATCCATCACTAATCCGATCCCGATTAGCTCAATTACAACCGATCCTCCCGGAATAACACTCTCCCAATTTTTTGAGTATCAAGGGACTTATCAAATAAGCACAATGTTAGAACCGTTTAAAGCATACTGGGTAAAAGCGACAGCGGGATCTAAACTAGTAATTCCTCAAATATTTCTGAATCGTTCTTCAATAGTTGAGCCTAGAAGTTTTGATCAATTAGAAAACCATATCGTTTTTTCTTTTACAGATCGAACCAATCTGAATCAAAAATTATATTTAATTCCATCATCAACAAATCTTAAATATCCGGCTGAGCTTCCTCCTATGCCGCCCATTGACGCGTTCGATGTTCGGTTTAAATCGAACCGGTTCGCCGAAGAGTATTCTACTTCCGATGCTAGACAAGAATTTAGTTTCTCTTTAAATTCTTCATCGTATCCTGTCCGCATGCAATGGAAAATTATTGACAGTGATTATAATATATCATTTGTTGATAATAATAATAGTCGTTCACTTAATGGTGAAGGATTTTTGACGATAGATAAATCTGGAACATACAAATTCGAGATCACTAAAAATATTATTGTGCAAGAACCAGAACAATTTTCACTTCAGCAGAATTATCCAAATCCGTTCAATCCCGAAACAAACATCTCATATGAATTACCGGAAAGAAGTATTGTAAAACTGACGTTGTTCGATAACCTGGGGAATGAAATTGCGATTTTGGATGAAGGTTTAAGAGAGAGAGGCAGTCATCGAGTGCGTTGGGAACCGAAATGTGCCGCCGGTGTTTATTATTACCGAATGATTGCAACGGCATTAGATAATCCTAAGCATACTTATCAATCGGTTCACAAGATGACTTTATTGAAGTGACCAGACCGAATATAGTCTCCTGAAATTAAAATCATCAATTTCTTGTTACTATTAATACTTGAAAGATGATATTATTTATTGCCGAATGTAATTCTTTCAAAATTTGTAAGGATTTCAATTTCAGGGACTGATAAATATTTTAATTAATTCCAAGCATTAGATTTGGAACAGAAATTGCCCATTTACCATGAGATAAGAGAGATAATGTTAAGATATAAGGACAGACAAGTGAGACAAAGTTATAATTCGGGGTGGAGATACAAAAGCATAATTCTGAGTTTAATGATTTTAAGCATTCAGACCTTTATGAATGCTCAATCAACTTACAATATATATTTTGGAGATAATCATTCTCATTCATGGTATTCGGATGGGAATCAGGATCAAAATAAAACCACTTATACAAATCCGGTTGCCCGTTCAATAACCTGGGCGCGAACTAACAGATCAAGTTTGGATTTCATGGGAATAAGCGATCATAACCATAATGAAAGCTTGAATATGACATTGGCTTACTGGCGCTCAGGAGTTCGCGAAGCCGATTCTGTAAATATCGATGGTAATTTCGTTGGGTTGTATGGACAGGAATGGGGCACCATAGGCGGTGGTGGACATGTATTAATTTATGGGACCGACAAATTATTCGGCTGGAATCCGGGTGTCTATGATGTTTACGTTGCGAAAAGTGATTACGCTAGATTATGGGATTCTGTAAAAAAATATAACGGATATTGCTATCTGGCTCACCCGAATACGTCTGATTTTGGATCAATAGCAACAACAGCTTACAATCCGAAAGTCGATAGTGTTGTACGAGGTGTGGCAATGAAAAGTGGAAATGCCTTTTCAACAAATACCAGCGAAACTGATCCTGATGCCGGTGATAATACGACTTATTTCAATACGCTGTTAGCTAAAGGTTATCATGTTGCTCCGATAGCAAATCAGGATAATCACAATACAACTTTTGGTAAATCAAACCAGCAGAGGACCGTTGTTCTTGCAGCTTCGTTAACCAAGGCGAATGTAGACGATGCATTTAGGCAAAGAAGAGTGTACGCGTCGGAAGATCATAATCTTCAAGTCAGGTTTGAAGTCAACGCTCATCAGATGGGAGAAATATTTTCGATGAGCGGATCGATTCCTTTTCGGATAAAAGTAACAGATCCGGATATTGAATCGATAAGTAAAATAGAATTACGTTACGGAGTCCCCGGTTCAGGTACGGCACCAACAGTTTTATCGAGTGTTTTGAATAGAGATTCTCTTGTCCTTTCGCAATCACAAGCTGCCGGAACAACTCATTACTATTATGTCTATGTGCAAGAAGCTGACGGGAATGAAGCTTGGTCGGCACCAATGTGGATAACAATAACTACCGGACCGGTTCCGGGTTCATTCAATTTATTGTCTCCTTCAAATTCAAGCGTCAACCAACCTTTGAGCGGAACTTTATCGTGGCAGACGGCATCAGGCGCGACATCATACGATGTTTACCTTGCAACAACAAATCCACCGGCGACAAAAGTTGGAGCCGATCTTGTAACAACTTCTTATAATTATTCGGGATTAGTGAACGGTACAACATATTATTGGAAAGTAGTTGCAAAAAACAGCAACGGCTCTACAGATGCAACAGCATCACCATGGAATTTCTCAACAGTGTTAGCTCCGCCTTCAGCTTTTAATTTACTAACACCCTCAAACGGTTCGGTCAATATTCCTACATCCGGAACAGTTACATGGCAATCATCGGTTAATGCGACAGGTTACGATGTTTATATTGGAACTACGAACCCGCCGACAACAAAAGTCAGTTCAAATCAACCCGGTACAAATTATTCTTACAGCGGATTGAGCAACAGCACCGTCTACTATTGGAAAGTTGTATCTAGGAACAGCGTTGATACGGTAATTGCAACAGGTTCTCCCTGGAATTTTACAACAATTATTTCTCCGCCGGGTACTTTCTCGCTCGTATCGCCGCCTGATAGTTCAATTAATTTGCCGATAACCGGCACACTTTCGTGGCAAGCATCCGCGAATGCTTCATCCTACGATGTATATTTAGGAACAACTAATCCGCCAACAGTTAAAGTTAGTGCAGATCAAATTGGCACATCATACAACTATAATGGTTTATCAAATAACACGACATATTTTTGGAAAGTGGTTGCGAAAAATGTTGCCGGAACATTGGACGCTGTTGGTTCTCCCCGAAGGTTTAAAACTATAGTGGCACTGCCCGGTAGTTTCGCACATCTTTCACCCTCGAACTTAGCAATTAACCAGAACATTACCGGAACACTAAGCTGGCAGGCATCATCGAATGCTTCAGCATACGATGTATATCTTGACACAATAAATCCACCGGTACAAAAAGTGAGTGCAGACCAGGCGACAACTTCGTTAAATTATTCCGGTTTAATGAATAATAAAAATTATTATTGGAAGATAGTTTCAAAAAATATAGCTGGCACAACAGATGCCTCAGCATCGCCATGGAGTTTCACCACGATAATAGATACACCTTCAACATTTTTGCTTTTAGCTCCTGCAAATTTAACCATTAATCAATCAATTGATGGCATGTTATCATGGCAAGTTTCTACGAATGCTGCAACTTACGATGTATATCTTGATATAAATAATCCCCCATTGATAAAAGTCAGTTCCGACCAAGCAACAACTTCTTTTAATTATTCAGGATTAACGAACAACACGGTTTATTTCTGGAAAGTTATTGCAAAAAATATTGGGGGAGAAATGATTGCATCGGGTTCTCCATGGACATTTACGACGATTGTTGCAACTCCGAACGAATTTAATCTTGTCGCACCGGTCAATGATGCTCTGAACGTTTCAATCGATGGTGTACTATCGTGGCATCGAGCAACAAACGCCCAGTCATATGATGTTTATCTGGACACACTCAATCCGCCGATAAATGTTGTCAGCTCGAATCAGGTAGATACAACATTCAGTTATACTAATTTATCTAACAACACTGTTTATTATTGGAAGATAGTTGCTAAAAATGTCAATGGAACGACCGAAGGTTTATTTACACCTTGGAAGTTCACAACAATCATATCGCAACCATCGGCATTTCAGCTGATTGCGCCTGACGATCATGCCGGCGACCAATTACTTTCGGGAATTCTATCGTGGGAACTGTCATCGAATGCCGAACTGTACGATATTTATCTCGATACATTAAATCCACCAATAATTAGAATCGATTCGAATATTCTGGGGACAACATATTTATATTCAAATCTTCAGGGTGGAAAGCAATATTATTGGAGTGTTGTCGCGAAGAATATTGCGGGGACTAGGAACGCTTCAAACAATTCACGCTCATTCGTGACTATCGCTGTTCCTCATGCGCCATCTGCACTCTTTTTGAGCTCGGTATTAGATTCTCATGTTGAAATATTCTGGCACGATAATGCCACTAACGAAAGCGGTTATCGTGTTTATCGTTCTGCCAGCGCAAGCGGACCGTTTGAACAGGTAGATTTAGACTTACCTGCGAACAGCATAAGTTTTTATGATTCCGGAGTTTTACCGAACCATCCGTATTATTATCATATCGTTCCGTTCAATTTAATCGGCGAAGGATCGATGGCATCAATAGCTGCAACTACATTAGCCAGAAAACCGGATAGTCCGAACATTTCGAGTGTATCATTCAGTTCAATTAAAATAATTCTCGATCCGACTTCAAATCCGCCCAACACGGAGTTTGCAGTTAAAGTGAAAGTTGGAGTGAATGAAAATTATTTACAACATGACGGTTCACTTGGCTCGATAATTCAGTGGAACGATTTTGCAGCATGGCACGATACAACCGGTGTTCTCCTCGATTCGCTCTCATCCTGCGAATCGTATACGGTGAGCGTCAAGGCAAGAAATATTGAAAATGTTGAAACAAACTGGAGCGACACAATCACCGGAACAATCTCGTGCTATGGGATTGACAAGGAATTAAATGCCGGATGGAATCTAATTTCTGTGCCAATTATTTCTTCTGATCCGAGGAGATCGGTTTTATTCCCAAACAGTACTTCTTTCGCATTTTCATTTAACGGTGGATATGTTCAATGCGATACTCTTTTAAATGGATACGGATATTGGTTGAAGTTTGAGATTCCGTCGACCTTCAGGTTCAGTGGTACACCTGTAGACAAAGAAACGATAAATGTTTTGCAAGGATGGAATTTAATCGGTGGTGGTTCTGTTGATATTCCGACCGTCTCATTGCGTACAGAACCTGAAAATTTATTGAGCAACAATGTATACGGATTTGACGGCTCATACAGGCAAGTTGATACACTCAAACCCGGAAGCGGATATTGGGTAAAAGCGAATGGAGCGGGGAAATTATTTTTTAACTCATCTCAGGCTGTGATGAAATCAGCACCTGTGATGGAGAAATTCGAATCCCGTAATAAAATTGAAATTCGGTTCGACGATAATCATGGTAATCAGGAGTGCTTGTCAATTGTCGATGGATCGATATCGGAAGATCAATTTGAAACAACCGCATTGCCGCCAATTCCACCAAGCGGTGCATTCGATGTTCGATTTAAATCGCATAGTTCTCTTGAAACCTTTGAGAACTCAACCGAGAAACAATTTTCTCTCTTAGTCCAGTTATCTTATTATCCTGTCATGATATCAACCACGACCGACGTTTCGGGCATCGATTTATTCCTTTTCGATGGAAGACAAGAGAAGAGATTATTCTCTGGGAATAGTTTAACAATCGATGAACCAGTAAGCTCATTATCGCTTATCATCAGGAGCAAAATAATTTCGGAACAAACTAAATATTTTGAATTGTCTCAAAATTATCCGAATCCGTTTAATCCATCAACAAAGATTCAATATAAATTGCCGAGTCTTTCAAAGGTAAAAATTAATGTACACGATCTTCAGGGAAGGGAGGTCGCTACCCTTTGTGATGCGGTCAAGGAATCGGGGATTTATGATATTGATTGGCGTCCGGAATTATCATCAGGAATTTATTATTGTCGGATCACAGCTGTTGATTTAAGAGATCCTAATAATAGTTTCCAAAAAACCATAAAGCTTGCCTTCATGAAATAATCGAAAGTGTGAATGGAAATCAAACTGCCGATTTCGGGAAGGGAATCGGCAGTTTCATTTTAAAGGAGATAAAATAGATCTGAATTCTTTGATGAAATAGTCGGCATGTTTTTCCTCTATGATCAACGGTGGAAGAAGCCGAATCACATTGGAATTCGTACAGTTGATCAAAATTCCCTGCTCCCGCATTTCCGTTACGATCGAGGTGCAATCACGATCGAGTTCGATGCCAATCATGCAACCAGCGCCGCGAAGATTTTTTATAATCGCAGGGTATTCTTTTTGTAATTCATGCAGATGATGAAATAAATATTTGCCAATCCGCTCAGCGTTCTGCACGATTCTTTTATCGATGATTTTATTTAGAACGGCAATACCTGCCGCGCAAGCAACGGGGTTTCCGCCGAATGTTGATCCATGCGTACCGGGTGAGAAAATATTGGCAACAGAATCATTACCGAGAATCGCTCCCAATGGCAAACCACCGCCGACGGCTTTCGCAATGACAACGATATCCGGAGTGATATTGAAATGTTCGAAGAAAAAGAATTTGCCAGTTCTTCCCATGCCGGATTGAATTTCATCGGCAACTATCAGGAATTTATATTTCTTTTGAAGTCGGTTTAAGACTTCAATAAATTTTTCGGATGCTGAAATTATACCCGATTCACCTTGAAGGAATTCTAGAAATACAGCCGCGGTACGCTCGTTAATGTTTTTTTCGATTTCAACCGGATCGTTGAATGGAATAATAGTACAGCCCGGTAAAAAAGGTCCGAATCCGTCTCGGTATTTGATTCTGTCCATCAAAGAGAGTGCGCCGAGTGTACGTCCATGAAAAGAGTTTGAAAAAGAAATGATTTCGGATTTACCTGAAATTGTTCCCCATTTCCGTGAAATCTTTATTGCACCTTCAATTGCTTCGGTACCGCTGTTAGTAAAAAATATTTTTTTATATCCGGTATGTGTTGCTAACAGTTTGGCAAATTTTTGCTGCGGTTCTTGGATAAAATAATTTGAGAGGTGAATATATTTTTCAATTTGATTTATTATTGCCTGTCGAACATCGGGATCGTTGTAACCGAGAGAGTTGACGGCAAGTCCTCCGAAAAAATCTAAATACTTATTATCATTCTCATCGAATAAATAAACACCTTTACCGCGTTTAATATGAATTGGAAAGCGGTTGTATGTATCGAAGAAATAATTGACTTCGTTTTTATCCATAAAAAATACACTGGATTACGAAATAAAAAACCTGATCGTAAAGATCAGGCGGTTAACTACTGAGTGCGCCCAGTTATGGTACACTTATTTATACGTTAAAATAGAAGGTCGTCTGGATTTTGTAGAAATAACTTTCCCGGAATTATGCTCTGCAAATCGCTTTGCAAGGTTTGAAGTCATCCCAACATATCTTTTATTATCTGACAGACTTCGAAGAACATAAACAGTAACCGATGAATCAGACAGAATCTTCATACTTAGTGCGCCCAGAGGGAGTCGAACCCCCAACCCTCAGATCCGAAGTCTGATGCTCTATCCAGTTGAGCTATGGGCGCGTTATTTTGGGCACTTTTTCTTACTTAAATCAATAATTATTGACAGACTGTCTACTACTTTATAGACATTTTAGTCATCAATCAATGTGGAAAGAACTGTAAACTATTGTTATTGATTATTAATTAACAGACGTAAGATACAAAATTATAGACTGAATTTCAATAAAACTATCAGGTAAATATTTGACTTCATTGATATTATTTAAGACGAAACCTAACATATTAATATTTCCGCATCGCTTCATGTCCTGCAACAGAAACATTTCTACCTTCATCATAAATCCGGTCACACAATTTCAAACAGTTAAAGTTGACCTACCCCCAGAGCCAAAAGTAGTGGGGGTGGGTATTCTATCTATTGGTCGTCATAAAATTTTACAGATTTTAAATGTTTGAAGTAGTACTTTTTGCTTTAAAATCCTTATAATTATATTGTACGTTGAAGTATATTGAAAACATTTACATAAAAGGATGTAGCATGAGTTATATTTGCCTTTATGATGATTTGATAGAAGAGGGAGAAAAACTATATGGATTATGGAAATTCAGATTAATAACTGATCCCGTTGAAACGAGAGATTGGAAGATACAAAACAAAAAGGATGTGAGCCCAAATAGTAATAAGAATAAAATCGATGATGTTGTTGTGAAAGAGCTATATAATACAAAAGGTAAAATAGTTGCATTACGTTCTCTTAATAAAATACAACACTTATTGTTGAAACAAGAATTAGGAGATTTGGAAGATAGTTATATAGATGAGGATGAATACAGAATACGAAAAAGTTTAATAAAACAATTGCAACAACTATTTAAAATATTGGGAGACAAAAATAAGAGTTCATTGGATGGGAGGGAAAATGAAAAGACAATCGAACAACAGAAACGAACGCCGGATGTCGAGACCTATAATGATAAAGATCGGACGATAGAGATTCAAAACGAAAAGATTAAGGTATTCATGAAGAAGGTACGTAATAAGAACAAGCCTCCTTTGGAGGAGTTAAGGAGCTTGGCGGATAATTGCAGATTTAAAAATGGAAAGATCAACTATTCAGAAATGGGGAAACAACTTGGGTATTCTAATCACACTGTGAGGAAGTGGTGCGATAGTGATAATATAAAATAATTGGAATTCGTTTCCATTTACAGACTTCCATATTTTTGGAATTGGAAGTGGCATCCAATTAGTCTATGTGTGAGCTCATAGCGGTCTCAGGAAGAGACGTGAATGAGCTTTTTTATTTTATAGAAAGATAATTGGATGCAACCTATTTATTCAAGCTACGAATTACAAGAATATGTAGCCCTTGAAATAGCCCGCTTATATTCGATAGAATATAGTGAGCCATTCTTTGTAGTAGTAGGCTCTTATAGCAATTTCGATATTGTATCGTCGAGTAAGAAGATTACTATTGAATTGAAATGTGAAACTTCACCCCTTCGGACTGGAAATGTCTGCATTGAGTTTTGGAATACTAGTTTAGATAAACCATCGGGTATTCTGGGTACAAAGGCAACGATTTGGGTGCATATCGTGCTAGAGAAAGAGGGTCTGATAGCGTATGAATATGATATTCACACTTTACGCAAGGTTGTCATTGAGCAAGGCGTTATAAGAAGTAACGGAAGGAATTCTCTTTGTAAAATAATTTCTCTTGAAGTTTTTAGAAAATTTGCTAAGCGATCTTTTCAATTTCAATCTCGCTTCAAAAATGATATTGAAAACCAAGGGAGGGTAGAATTAAATGTTTGAATCTCTTCCTCAATATGATCTCGAAAGTAGATTAATTGTTTCGCTAATACAAGGCGGTGATGCAGCCATTAAAAATATTCCAATTAATTTTAGGGCAACAGTTTTCATCTGCAATTCATTCCAGGAAATATTTAGAATTATTGAACTGTTACAAAAAGATCATCTTCAAGTAAACTTTAAGGAGATTGCAAAAAAAGGTAATCAGAAACTCTCGGATGAAATCGAGGATATTATGAAGCAAATACCAACTGATTTAAATTTTGCAGATGATGAAATAAATCAAGTTGGACGTGAACTAATAAGGCGAGCAGAAAATTCATCTGCTTCAACCATTGATAGTAAGATAGAAATAGTTCCAAATTCCGATATAGTTATCATGAGGGGTTCTAAACTATTGTCAATGAATATTAAAAAAGCGGATGATTTGATTGAAGGTATTCTACGTTCGAAATCACTCAATTTTATCGCTGGTGAAGAAAATAGTGGTAAATCAATGTTAGCAATGAATTTAGCAATTGATGTTTCTATTGGAGCTCCTACATTTTTATCTTGGGATTTAAAAATTCATGGTAAGGTTATTTACATTAACAATGAGATGTATATAGAAGATTTCGCTAGTAGGTTCAAGGTAATGAATAGTCAACTTCAAAGAGGTGGTAATGTTGATAACTTTATCTTCTTGAATGTCTCAACATCGCTTTTTGATGTTTGGGAGGAACTAATACAAATTTGTGAAAAAGAAAAGCCATGTCTCATAATTTTAGATTGTTTATATTTCGCACATAATCAAGATGAGAATGACAGTAGCAAGATGAAAGCCTTAATTCGAAAGCTTCAGTCGCTCAGAGATCGATATAATTTATGTGTTCTAATTTTACATCATACTAAAAAAGGTGCGCGAAATGATAGGTTACATAATGATCTTATGCGAGGGGCAGGTGTTTTTGGAGCAGCAGCCGATACCGTTATCATGATGAAGCGTTCCCAGACTGAAGAAGGGAAGCGTATACTCAAACCAACCAAGCTTAGACATTCATCCGATGTTAATAGGGAAGCGAGGCTTCTTTCGCTCAACTCAGAAACATTGTGGTTCAGAGATGAAGGCGTTGCGAATGAAGCTGACCACCTACAAAACTCCAATCAGATAACAGCAGCCGAGACTATTGATTTTACTGAAATATTTGAAGGCAAGGATGAACTCAAGTTGAAAGAAATTGTAGCCATCTGTGAACCTGATGGTTTTGATAAAAGAACAATTCAAAGATTGTTAGATGCTGCCGTTAGAAATGGTAAACTGTACAAACTCCGGCATGGCGTTTATTCATTGAATAAACCGTCCGATGTGGACAATCCAATAAAACCCTAGTGAATGCATGTCATTGTCGATTTGAAATGATGTATGGACGAATAATAATGACATGGACATTGTTTTGTTATGGAATTCATCGAATGTCCATTTTTATTTCTGAAATGGGTGGAAGGATTTATTATCCGAATAATATAAATATAATAGACTATTATATGGACTGTATATCATTTAATAATATGTATCAATAAGGATGGTTTCTCTGTTATTGATACAAAAACCAAAAGCAGACGAATATTATTTCCATAGTGACTTCCTCCAGAGGAGTTGTTAGTTGGGGATAGTGATGAAACGTAAACATCTTTAACTAGATTGATCAAGGCGAGTTTCTTCATCGACCGACTAAGGAGTAATGTGAACCCAAAAGTATAATTATAATTCAATTTGATACATGATCTGAAGGATGGTCAAATTTTAGCTTTCATTATTAAAAAATGATGATTATAGCTTGAATATGGTAAGTGACCGAAATCACCCATATGTGGAGAGCGACTGATTTTTTTGACAAAGAAGCAAGAATTCTGTATTTTAAGTTCATTAGGGACAGTAGACATTTAAGCGAATTAATTAGAATAAGACGAGAAAGTATACCTTAATCTCAAGGAATAAATATATATGGGATATTATTCTGAATACCTTTTGAAAAATCTAACCTTTCAACAGCTGAATGATGAAAGGAAGAAACAACTTAAGGAAATCTCAAAAGAACGTGGTGGTCGAGATATAATTGTAATAGCAGCAGATTTAAATAAACCGAATGCACCAACATCGATAAACTATAGTGATTTATTACCAGTAACAGATCAACTCTCGAATTTGAAAGGATCTTTAATTGATGTTGTTCTTGAAACACCTGGAGGATATGGAGAAGTTGCTGAAGACATTGTAAAATTATTACATGAGAAATATAACGATGTCGCCATTATCATTCCTGGATATGCGAAAAGTGCAGGAACGATCATAGCAATGGCTGGTGATGAAATATTGATGGATGGGATGTCATCGCTCGGACCTATTGATGCACAAATAACTTGGCAAGGGAAGGTTTTTTCGGCAGAGGCTCTGCTAGAGGGTATCAAGAAGATTAAAGAAGAAGTGACAGAAACTGGTTCTTTAAACAAAGCATACATACCTATTCTACAAGGGATTTCACCTGGGGAACTTCAAAATGCACAAAACGCTCTTGATTTTGCAAAGGTCTTAGTCGGAGACTGGTTATATAAGTACAAATTCAAAAAATGGGCTAAACACTCGTCAACTGGTCAACCGGTGACAGATGCAGAAAAACGGAATAGGGCTAATGAAATTGCTTCTCATTTATGCAAACATTCAAATTGGTTAACGCACGGAAGATCTATCAAGATAGCTGATTTGAAGAGTATGAAACTTGAAATTATAGATTACTCATGCCAACCCAAATTAGCAGAAGCTATTAGAAGATATTATGCCCTTTTACAGATGACGTTTGTTACTAATATTTATAAAGTTTTTGAAACTCCAGATTCTCAAATTTTTAGGTTTACACAGCAGAATATACCCCCCCAGAACTTGGGTGGATTTCCAAGTATCCCAAAGGGGCCTGTAGAAAGCATGGATATTGATATTAATTGTGGAAACTGCAAAACCGATAATCACCTTCAAATCAATTTTAAAAATAATCTTGCTTTAAGACCAGGAAGAATCATTTTCCCTAGAGACAATCAACTGAAATGTAAAAATTGTGGGAAAGAATCAGATTTAGGTGATTTGAGGAGAAATGTTGAAGCACAAACTAAACAAAAAATAATCGATTGAGGAAAGTTAACATGGAACAATTAGCATCTAATGTAATTTTCGAATATTTCTATACTCAGGATCACGAATATGATAAAACTATACGAGACTGCAATGAAATCATTGACGAAATAGATGAGATTGCTGAACTCAGAAAAGTTATTCTGGAAACCACAGAACACGAGGAAGTGACTTATACTTCAACCTAATAGGATTTATTTGGAAGAGAGTGAATTACCGGTTCGGGTTTAGAGGGTTGATAGCTCGAAACTGGAGAATAAAAAATACTAAGAAATTTGTTACCCTCGTTCCACGCTGGGAGTGTAGGAGTTAAACAGTATTCTTTCTAAATATGCTATTTCTGTCAGATTTTATCCTAACTATTATAGATTACAACTCAATCATCATTTGAGATTGGTTAATTACATCATATTTTTGAGGAGCTTCGGATTTCCAAATTTTATTCAAGTTCTGTGTATACTTATAGTTCGTTCGATATTTAGCAATATTGTCGCTTTTTCTGATGGAAGATATACGCTTTTTTATGAGTGAAACATTTTTTGGGTCGATCTCAACTCCTATTGAATGGCGTCCTAATTGTTTTGACACCACAAGGGTAGTCCCAGTTCCTGCGAATGGATCAAAAACAACATCATCCACTTTTGTTGACGACAGAATAATTCGAAGAAGTAACTGAATAGGGGACTGCTGTTTATGCAGCCTCTGATTGCCTGGGGAACGTAATGGCTCGTCACCAGCAAAATATCCCGAGGTAAGTTCTCTAATATCATCCCATACGTCAGTTATGAACATACCATTGGGTCGTTTGTATTTTTCTGTAACGAGTAAAATTGGATCAATTCTTAGTTTGTTAAAATGTTTTGGTTTTTTGCCCTTCGTTGCGAAAGCTATAATTTGATAATGTTTGCCAAACCGATTATTACACGGGACGGCTGAGGTTTTCTTTTTCCAAATAATTAAATTTTGGAATGTCCAGCCTGTAGAGTTCAGCGTATCTAAAACATACTGTGTATTTTTTTCTCTTTGCATAAAATAAATCGCGCCCCCCTCAGAGGTTTTATTGTAAATCTGTTCACAAACTTGTCGCATCCAATTCCAATAATCTACGCTTGGCATATCATCATCATGGCTATCGTAGTCTTTACCTTGATTGAAGGGGGGATCTAAAAATGAAAGATCTAACTTCAATTCAATTTGTGAATTTAAATATTGGATGCAATCACCAGCTATAATCTCACAGTCAACCATAAATCTTATTCCAATACACGTGCGATATTTAATTTGTAGTGATTTTCTTCCATCACGATAAGCTCCATTTGGAGAAGTCCACTTAACAGAGCCTCTAAATCGAGATCAGTTGTAACAAGAGTGATTTTATTCCTAAGGTCATTGAATTCTTCTTTGCGTTCGGATAGCAAAAATAGTATTAATGCAGACAAAAAGCAATCCTTATTTACCAATGTGCGATTTGAATTTTGCATAAGTCTGGCTGCAATCTGACAAATCCTATTTATCGTTTTCTTTAATTCAATTTCTCTTATTAGGACATATTTCGCAAACAGTTTTTTTACTTCTCCACTGGAACGCATGTTGAAAACTTTAGAGAATGTTTGTCCAATGATGTGCTCGATTTTCTCAGCCAGTTTATCTCGCACATCAGAACAGGTACTGAACGTCCGCAAATAATTGTTTTTCGCATCTCTTCTAACTGCGATGTCTCTGCATACGGTAATTGTTTCGGTGTTTGCTCTCCAATATCCGGTTGGTTTTTTGAAACCTAAATTCATCTTATTAAGATTTACAGAACTCACGACAACCAATTGATCAGTTATAATGACCTTTGCGTGCAAATCTTCAGCACTTGATCTTATTTCAATTCCGCTTGCTAAAAGATTTCTCATAGTGTTCTGCACACGTTCAGCAAAATCCATACTTGAGGGGCTTGTAAGAATTTTGATATCAATGTGTTCAAATCTGATACGACTTAAGAATGCAGGAATGTCAGGATCAGTAAAGCTCTCAGCAGATATGTAAACGTATTCCTCTGCTTCTGAAATTATTTTCTCGAAAAAATCTCGAGCTCTACATTCGAAGGGTGCGAGATAGAGCTTGTCTTCAATTTGAATTTCTGATGGGCAAAGGTCTTCTGGGTAACCAAGTATCCAATTATTAGCTAGCTCCTGATTCTGGATTGTACGAGGAAGTTCAAATATTCTATCAACATTTTCGGGACCTACCTCAATTATCCTTCTTCTAATCGTTCCCTCATATCCTTCTATTGAAGTAACAAATAATTCCTTCAGCTCTTCGAATTTATTATTAAATTGTGTTATAACCTCTTGGTCGTTAAATATCAAACAAGCATCAACTTCAGGATTTTCAGTTAGATTTGCCGATAAAGCTATTGCACGATTATTTGTGACAATGAATTTTCCGTGAAAAGAATACCAAACATTGACTGCGGTGGTTGTTCTCTCTGGGTCACCGACGTTCCATCTGCAGAAACTAACCTGACCACCGTGAGCGATAAAGTTTTCAAATAATGCTGTCACTTGTTGACGAATATCCCTGTTAATACTGTCATAGGGGAGAGTAATAATTTCCACCGATAGACCATGATCTAACTTATCGTTTAAAAGGTTAAAAAGTGCTGTGTTGTGTAACTGAAATACAGCAATTCGAATATACTCAGTTGCACCGCTAAGTTCTTGGATTACTCTATCGAGTACATCAACACCAATCTTGAATTCTTTCATATTTTCTCTAATTAATATTTGTTCGTATGTTAACATACAATTTCTAAAGTTTTTATACAACTTATTTGATCAGAAAATTAAAACCCCAACCATTTCTGATTGGGGTTTATTTTCTCCACTACCACTCGGGAAACTGATTGCGTGGCTCTCATGGAGTAGTTAAGTTCTGATCTCCCATATATTCACCGTCTGAAACGCCTACGAATTGCCAACAGAAACAAAGACAGTAAAATTGCACTTATTATAGACTGAACTATTGATACAGTTCTACTTAAGAGCGTAACTTCAAGGGGATCAAATTTTTGAAAAGTACTAGCGTGTAGACTTAGTACTAAAGCCTTAGCATAATCATTTATAGGTATTGAAAAATTTGAATTTAAAGATATTTTATATTGAATAAACTCTTTTTGATTATTCAATGATCCTTCGACAGGAATTGTAAATCCAGTGAGAAGATATATACAGGGAAACAGAAGAAGAAATAGAAGCATCCATCCAAATGTTCTAATATATCTTTCACCGTAAAAACTCGTTAATTTATATAATGCTATCAAGCTAAAAATATTTTGTCTTAACCATCGGCAGATTGCATTACTTTTTCGAGCGATTTGGCGTCTTTGCATCTCCATTGCACCGATGAAAAAATCACCAGCGATATGGTATGCTTTCATATCTTCGTAACTGCTCTGTAATCCTCTGTTCAATTGCTCTATATTTATGAGAGTAATTTTATTATTGCCTTTGAACTTTTCCTCGTCATACACCATATGTTTTCGAGTACCCTTAATGAGCCATTGATGTCCAAAAAAACGAATTCTCTGAATGTTAGTTCCCATGAAAAGAAAGCGCTTCAAATCAACATTTTTAAAGATTACATATTTAGCCTCTTCTAAAAACACATTCCTAAAATTAAATTCTCCTTTGGGATGAATGTTTCTGAGATTAAATTCCCCCATTATCTTAATTTCACTAAAATCTGCATTTCCGAAAAATTCAGTACATTCAAATTTGGTATCACCGCTAAAAGATATCCCTTTTATGTCTACTTTGTTTTTGAATATAGTATAGGAGAAATTTGTTTTATGGAGAAATTTTGCTTCAGAGAACTTAACATCTTTATAAAATATTGTTCCAGCGAAATCAACATAGTTAGTAAATTCAGAATTCAATAAAGATATTTCGCCATAGAATAATGCATTTCTAAATCTAATTGGAGAATTGCTCTTTATTTCTTCGAATTTAGTTTGACCCCAAAAGGAAGCATTATTTAGCTCAAAATCATTTTTTTCAATCTTCATGTTCTTAAATTGTACACCATGATGGAATTCTGCTCGATGGAAATAGGTTGTATTTTCAAAAGATGAGTATCTAAACTCAACAACACCAAAAAATTTTGAAGACATGAAGAATGTAAACCCATAAAAGTGTGCACTTTCGAATGATGTATCTCCCTGAAATTTTGCATGATTAAATGATGCCTTTTTATGGAAATATGTCCCATAAAATTTTGCATCACCACAAAATTGTGAGTAATCAAAATTGATGTCATGATGAATAGATATGTCTGATAATGTAAAATTAGGAGGGAATATAAAATATTTAAAATCTATAATCTCCGTTTTGATATTATCGTTTAATAACTTTAATTCTTCAAACAGTTTTTCATTAAATAAAGCGATAGGTTTTTCCATGCAATGGAATATGCATTTTTGTTCTTCGTTATTCCAAATCTCGCGATTACAAAAGAATGCACCCGCATCACTAGCTTTTACTTGACATGTTGGCATAATCATTTTAATTATTTATTAATGGAATAGAAGAAGGTAGTACAAAGTATGAATAAAATCAAGTATATACATTAATGCAGCGGCAGAACAAATTGGATTAAAGCATATTATGTTTTTACTTAACATTTCCCCACTCGTGCTTACATGATTTACATCGCCATTTCGGACTATTCGGAGATATAATGCAGCCTCCTAACATATCCCCATCCCCGATAATCTTTTGAGCAAATTCAGAGGGAATTAAACCATAGAAAATTTCTGCCACTTTCTTAGAGTGACATTTAGGACAATCAGATTTTCGTGCCTCATTTTTAACTTTCTCTAAAAATATTTTCCATACTAATCCCATTGCAGCGGTACTGGTTGGGAAATATGTATCAGGGGTTATAATGTCTTCAGGTTGTGTATCTAGCATTTCATTGATAATATCAGAATAATCTGATTTTACGACCTCTTCAATATCCCTAACGTATTTAGTATAATTTTTGGTGAATTCAATAGCATCCATAATATCTCCATTTATAATTTGGTCTAAGGTACGGTTCTAATTAGTCAATCTCAAGTCATGGGTTTAATTCAAGTTGTATTTTATTTATACTTGAATGAAGTTCACTTGATGCCAGGTGAGAATAGATTTCAGTGACTTTCACGCTAGAATGTCCTAATAGTTTCTGGACTTCATAAATGTTCACACCACCTTGGACTAGCCAAGTTGCGAAAGTATGTCTTAAGGAGTGGAAGTGTAGCCTCTCATCTAATTTCAGCAATCTGATATATTTTTTAAACTTATGCGAAACATAATTGGGATGGAAGCGCTTCCCCTGATTATCAAAGACATATTTACTTATCGGTTTATTTGAAATTTTCTGTAGTAACAATTTAGCAATAAGACTGTTCATCGGAACTGCTCTGCTATTACCTGATTTGGTCGCAAAATTATCACTATTAGTAACAGTTACCAATTGTTTCTCGAAGTTAACATTTTCCCAAGTAAGATTAAGAATTTCTCCTAAACGCATTCCTGTAAGGGATGCAAATAAAAACAATTCCTTAAAAACCTGCTCTTTGACTACATGTAACAGTTTTTGGAAATCATCTTTTGAAAGATGGATTAGCAGCTTACTTGGTATTTTGAGCTGTGTGGATTTGACAAAAGGATTATCATTAATCAATTGCCACTTGAGTGCAACATTAAAGGCGGCTTTAAGAGAACGAAAATCAATATTCACTGTGGTAGGTGAACATTTTTCAAGTCTGATTTTCTTAAATATTTCAACGTCTCGGACTGTATAAGAAGTTAACAATCTATTTTCGCAGATTGAACTGAAAGCCCTGAATGCCGGTAAATAAATCCTTTTTAAGGTGCTCTGTCGGATTGTATGCGCTTGCAAATCACAGTAGGTTTTAACGAATTGGTCAAATGTTTGTGATGAATTAGCTGCAACAATTTTATCCTTAAAATCATTTAAAGCCTTTAAGGCTAGATTTTTATTTTTGGTTTGGGCTGAAGTCCATCGTTTCCGACCTTCAACTATATGTCCTATATACCAGAAACCATTTGAACGTTTATACAGATAGAATTTTTGTGACGAAATCATAGACACTCCTTTTTGTCTACAATCCTGTCTACTATGATATGATAACTATTGAAATATGTAGGTAAGTCTTAAATTTGAACAGATCCGAAGTCTGATGCTCTATCCAGTTGAGCTATGGGCGCGGGAAATTGTTTTAATTGTAGATCAAAGATACAAAAATTTTGAGTTTATCTCAAATAAAAAAGCTCATTATGAGAAAGCAGAGATAAATATTATTTCTGTAATAATTATTGCATGAACCAGATTTTAAGATGGAATCTCCCTAATATATGTAATAATGAATCGATGTGTGTCTGGTTACCCCCTAGAAATCACGACTCTCCCACGTGGTTTCACTCCGATAGGCACACATCTTTTTATATAAACCTTTCTCTGTTTTACTTTTACTTCCGGGTATAATTAAGCAAATTAATGATTTATCGGGTTATGAATTGAGTTTGAATCCTTGCCACTTAGGAAAATATTTTGTATGTTCACAATTATTAAAATCGGGATATTCAATAGATTAATATTCAACATAATCTTGAGGAGTAATATGAGATTGTACCTTTGCATTGTCATTCTGACTTTTTCCTTCAATCCGGATCAACTTATTGCTGGAACTGATTTGGTGTCAGTATACGATTCTCTTCGCACAAGCAAACTTGAGGAAAATAAAGCCGCCCCAATATCAGATGTCCTAATTATGCGCGGAGGCCAGGAAATTTACTTTGCAAACGGTACATTTCGGCTACTTACACCTGTGCATGGGAAAGTGTTTGGTGCAGTTTTCACGGGACAAGGGACATTCACAATTTTACCTCCATCTTCCACGGAAAGATCTGAATTTGAACGTCAGTTTGAATGGAGGTTAACCGATGGCAAATATTTTTTTAAATTCGATCGGGCAGTTCTGTGGTTCCAGGATACTTTGCTGGGCGAAATGGGTCTTAGAAATATTTCCGGGCAAAAAGAAATTGAAAGAATAGAAAACGAAACGCTTGATCGCAGCTTCAAATATATCTCGGATAAATACAATGAAAATGTACTTCACCATATAATTACTGAATTACTGGAAGAAAATCCTAAGCCCTATTTATTCACACATTTTAGTTCATCTGACAAAAAAGAAATCTTCTTTAGCTATGACCTGAGAAGATTTGAAGAGGTTAACATTTTTAAACCGCCCCTAGAAGCCTTAACGGGATCACTCTTTGCACTTCAACTTGTTAATTCCTTTCATACTTTTGGCGAATACCAAAATTTCAAGGAGTATGAACTTGCTCAAGAGGATAAACGTGAATTTGATTTGATCAAGAATGATGTTGAATTATCGATAGAAAAAGGAGGTCAAACAAGTGCGCGGGCAATATTAAATTTCCATTCTATGGAGAAAAACCGGAAAACAATGAGTTTAATTCTCGATAGTAAATTGATTATCGATTCAGTTCTTGATTCAGATGGTCAAAAGCTTAGTGTTCACCAGCTTGATGAGAATATCTTCAGATTAATTGGTTTGCCGGAACAAGATTCGACTGATTATACAATAAACATTTACTATCATGGAGACTTATTACAACCATTTCGGGGGTTTGGTAGATTCTCTAAATTAACGGGAAGCTTCTACATGTTGTCTACAAGCACCCTTTGGTACCCGAATCAATTGTTATCCGATGAAACGCTATTTGATGTTACATACAGGTATCCAAAGAATATGTGCCTGGTAGGAGCAGGAAGAAAAGAATCTGAATCGGAAGAAAGAGATTTAAGGATTACACGCTATACTATAACGGTACCTACTCTCATTAACTCATTCAGCCTTGGTTTTTATGAGGAAACAAAATTTCAATTAAGCGATAAAGAACCAATGATATCAGTATTTGATGTCGGTGGGGGTGAACCGCAAAGAGTGGCTGAGGATGTGTCAAACGCTATAAGATTGTTCTCTCATCTATTTGGCGGTTGTCCCTATCCCGATCTTAGAGTGACAGCAGGACCATCAGTTCATGGCCAGGCATTTCAAGATTTTATACATTTACCGTGGTTTGAAGAATACGTGGGGAAACAGTCCGCAGTTATTGAAATTACCCGAGCGCATGAGGTGGCGCACGCATGGTGGGGCCATGGGGTGAAGTCAAAAAGCTACCATGACTATTGGCTATCTGAAGCATTGGCCCATTATTCAGCTCTTATGTACGCACCCTTTGTGTTGAAAAATGATAAAGCTTTATTTGATAAACTTGGAGAATGGAGGGAAAATATTGCCAACCTCAGAGAATATGCGCTTGGTTCAGGACCGAAACTTGGCTCAATCTGGTTAGGATATAGGGCGGCATCCATAAAGACACCGAATGATTACACAATTTCCACATACATGAAGGGTGCTTTAGCAATTCACATGCTAAGGATGATGCTGGTCGATCTATCTTCAATGAATGAAGATGTATTTAAATCAATGCTAAAAGATTTCTATCAATCGAATATCGGCAAGGAGCTTACGACTAATGATTTTAGAAAATTTGTAGAAAAATACTTCAAAGCAGATATGCAATGGTTTTTTGATCAATGGGTCTATGGGACAGAAATTCCGACATTGAAATGCACGAAAACAATTAATAAATCGCCAAACGGAAAATATGTGCTGACAATATCGGTTGAGCAGAAGGACGTTACAAATCCATTTATTGTTTATCTCCCATTTGAGTTAAAATATGACAATGGTCAGACAGCCCGAGCAAGATTATTTATTAACAAAATGATGAATAATTTTACATATGAACTCGATCTTGAACCGGACGAGGTGACATTCAATATAATGGAATCTGTACTTTGTTCACTTGAAGAATAAGATGTTCATAAATTTGAGCAAACTACAATCGAAGCCTCCACGAGGATCTCTGATGCGGTTAAGAAGTTTGCTGATGCGTAACCTATATAAGTTGGATATCGAATGATTATAAAACAAAAAATTTTAAGTTTATCTCGAATGAAATAATTATATGTCGGCAAGATCTACATACCGATTATTGCTAACATAATACTTTAATACGGTATCTTGCTTGGTACAACTATGTTCTTATTAATGTATTAATTATTCGATTTGTGTCTGGTTACCTTTAGAAATCACGCCCCTCCCACGTGGTTTCACCCCCAAGCGCACATCCTTATAATCTATTCCTGCCCAAACTCTGATTATAGTTTATTTCCTTGCCACTTAGATAGAAATTTTGTATGTTTCGAGTCAGAATCATAACTCCGGGATGTAGAGTTTTTCCCTAATATTGAAATTGAATATGTTGCGATAATTATTTATCGAGGAACAAAAAGCAATAAACAAAATTAGATCAACAAATATCGGGAAATCATATGCTAGTATCATTACGACAACTTATAAAAGAAACCAATCGACAATTCAAAAGCTCGGACCCTAATAAAAGAGTGAGTAAATCTTCTTCTATTACAGATCTATCTATCTCACCCGAAGATAAATCATTACTAAAATCTGCTACGGCTGGTAATGTTGTGAGGAGTGATCTAAACCTAGCGAAAAGAAAAGAAATGATATTTGCCAAAGGTTTTGAACCCGGGGATTTTGCTTATGACAGAGCCATTGGGAAGAATGATTCCTTGTACAGTAATTTTGCCGAGTTGATTGCGTTTACAAAAAGAAAAGTGGGTCGGATTGTAATTAAAGAAGATAATAAAAAAAGTGGCTACGCAACCGGCTTTATGGTCTCTAATCGTTTGATGTTGACCAACTGGCACGTTTTTAAAAATAAGGAGATGGCAGACGAAAGTGAACTCCATTTTTTTTATGAATATGATGCGCAGGGGCATCCGTTAACACCTGTTATATTCAGATTTGATACGTCTCACTTTTTTAACAACGAAGAATTAGATTATTGTTTTGTAGCAGTACAACCCTCAGACGTTACGAAAAAATATTCGTTGGATAGTGTAGGTTATTTATATCTTGATAAAACCTTGGGTAAAATCGGGGATGTGAATGTTGAGCGACTTAATATTATACATCACCCGCAAGGCGACTATAAGCAAATATCAATTAGAGAAAATACTTTTACTGGGATTAATGCGATAAAAATATTTTATATAACTGATACAGCACGAGGAAGCAGTGGCAGCCCAGTATTCAACGACCAATGGCAGGTTGTTGGTTTGCATCATAAGAGTATCGCAAAGATGACCGATGATGAGAAAGATTATTTAGATAAGGATGATAATATTATACCGGTTATAGATGGAAAGATAGATGAATCCAGGATAGTGTGGAAACAAAATGAGGGAATTAGAATAAGCGTGATATTAAATCACTTGCTGCAGATGAACCCAAATAACGAAATAATATCTACCCTGGCAATTCCTCCACCATTAGAAAATTTACACTTTGCGATAAATGATGTTGACACTATTCCTGAAAATAAAGGAGATAATATTATGGATAACAATTCAAATAATAATATCAATATCAATGTACCAACAAGTGCATTAAGTACCGATCACTCAATTGAAATAAGTTTATCGAGCAAGAATGTTTATTCCGGTACCAACTTGAAAACTTCAACAACACAAACCGGAAAGACGAATGAATTATTGCTTGAAGTTGCGAAAGCAGAAAAAGAGCAAGATGCGGATTTCAGTAAATGCAAAGGTTATCTTCCAAAGTTTTTAGGGGTAGAAATAAGGTTACCGCGTCCTAAAAAAATCGTGGAAAAACAAATTGCCCGTTTGAAAGATAATGGAATAGAACTAAAATATTATAAACATAGTGTAATATTTAACGCTGTATCTAAAATGCCGTTTATCAGCGGTGTAAATGTTGAGGGTGACGCTACTAAAAGGTTGGATGACAGTAAGCGGAGCGATTATTGGTTGAGAGATAAGCGAATTGATTTAGAATGTCAACTGACCGATAAATTTTATTCGGGTTCAAATTTCGATAAGGGGCATATGGCTCGATTCGAAGATGCGAACTGGGGCAACACAGAAGCAGATGCACTTAGGAATGGCATCTATACTTGCTTTTATACCAACGCATGTCCGCAGGTGGTAGATCTTAACCGTGCAGGGGGATTATGGGGTAAATTAGAAAAAGCGGTTTTAGAAAAAGGGATAAAAAAAGAACGAAGGAAGCAAGCAAAAATGAGTGTCTTTAACGGACCTATTTTTAATGAAGATAAAGATCGGATATTTAAAGGTGTTATAATACCGATGGAATATTATAAAATAATATTATGGTTGAACGATGATAATAAACTAAAAGCTACCGCCTTTAAATTATCGCAGGAAACGTTAGTGGATGATATTAAATTTGATGAGAGTATGCGTATTGAGGAAGAAGCGTTGGATATTGATAAAGATGTAGTGTTTAAAAATTATCAATGTAGTATTAAAAGTCTGGCATCACTGACTAATATAGATTTCAAACAATTAGAGCAATATGATACTTTTAAATCTAATAATGGCGGTGAAGAAATATTTATTGATAATGAAGAAACGATGTTGCTGTAACGAAAAATTAATCATAAGAAACACAAACAGTAATCTACAAAGGAAATATTATGGAAGAAACAAAACAAAATGTTGAACCGGTAATCGGTGAATTTAAAGGTAAACCGACAATTAGAATCCCGATCGTTGACAATCCGTCACCCGATACAGCGTGGCATTGGTTTACGTTCGGCAAAAGCAAAGCGAAAGCGGTTGTTAAATTTTATGATGCTATAAAAAAGTTTGCAGAAGAATAACAAACAGGAGAATAAAGATGAGTAAAGGTCAGGACAGTCAGAAAACTACTAAGAAAGAACCGGCAAAGACCATGAAAGAAAAGAAAGCCGCGAAGAGAATCAAGAAAGAAGAAAAAAGAATTCACGGGCTGCAATTGCCTGCATGAATATATTTTTCCTTAGCAATTGACAATAAAAAACCTCAATCATTTCTGATTGAGGTTTATAATTATGTCATATTTTTAGTCTTACGGTCTATCAGGTGGAAGAGGTAACTCAGATGATCCCTTACTTTTACTCTGACTGCCACTTACAATCAGAGCTATTACGCCGGCTGCTACAGCGGTCCCACCAATTACATAATATAACCACGTGCTTTTAGGTGTTATGTTTGTTACACGCACTTCGAAATAATATCCCTCACCCTGAAAACCCTGCGGGTAATCGCGCCTGAAATACCACCTTATGGATCTTCCGGTACCGGCAAAAAAACCATCACCGATATCTCCTTCGGTTGTTACAGGTGTCGCGCTGAACGATGGATCGTTCTCGCGCTTCATTATGATTTGCACATTGTATTTTTCTTCGGGGTTTCCGATAAGATCGTAGGTAACGATGATCGCTTCGTTTTTAATCGACCATTGCACGTTTGTTCCCTGAGGTTCGGCAGCCGTTTTTGACTGCGCGAATGATTCGAACTTCAAAAGCAATACTATTAATATCGGCAGCAACCCGAGGACTAACGGCTTTTTAAATTTTTCTAATCGTTGAAATATCATAAAGTTCCTACTTTATCATTATCATTTTCTTTGTTTGAAGAATTGTTGCACCCTCGAGCAAGCGGTAGAAATAAACGCCAGACGATGTTATCGATCCCGAGGCATCGGTTCCATCCCATACGAATGTGTGAATGCCTGCCGTGTACGCCCCTTCTGCAATTGTTTTCACAAGCTGTCCAAGAGAGTTATAAATATTCAATTTTACGTTCGCGTCGCGCGGAAGTTTTACGCTGAGCGATGTGGAACTGTTAAACGGATTCGGGAAGTTCTGAACCAACTCAAATTCCTTCGGCAAAACTTTATCGATTTCGCTTTCGATATATTCTTCAGTGCCTATTACAATTTTAAACTGCATCTTTTCAATCACACTGAGGAACGAATATGTAGGTTGCTTCCTGAGATCGAACGGTGTGCTGTTCCATAGATTGATCAAAATAACTCGATAATCTCCCGGGATGTTATCTATTCCGTCGAATCCGATTTTACCAAGAGATTTCCGTGGGTTAGCAACTTCGAAATCCCATGTTTGTCCCTGACCGATTTCCGGTCTGAAATCAGAACTGAACCTTTGGAACGTTTCATCCCATACGGGCCGCGGGAAATATAGGAATCCCTGATCTAAAAAGAGAGGAGGTTTTCTTCCATCCAACATATCCATACCTTGTTTGGCAATCGGCGCGATGCCTAAATAATTTTCCGTATCATGGTTGAGATCGGATTCGTAATTCAACTTTACACTCCAGAGTGTTGGAATGATTTTCGGTGTCACATTGATTCTGCCGAACGGGTATGGAAATTTCAGCGATGTGAGGTTTGAACTATTAAAGAAGTAATAACCTTTAAATGGTTCCAATGCGAGTTTTTCGATGTATGAGCCGGTGTACGAATATAACTTTGTTGAAGCGGGCAGACTGTTTGCATCAATCACAGATTGCCACGCAATATTCTTGTCGAAAGGATTTCCGATTATATTCCATCCGCTGTGAATCTGAATATTATAAGAAGCATCGGAGTTGAGTGTTGGTGTTAACATATCGAATTGCGGCAGATAAAATTCACCTTTCTTCAGCAGCCAGTATCCTTCTCCCGTTTTTAAGTAAGAATTCAGAGATAATTCGATGAGATAATTTTCAGCATTTCCGTTATCGGAGAACATTCTCCAATCGATTCTGGGGACACCGAACGGATAAATCCCGACTCTCAGTGTATCAACAATACCCGGCACACTGAATAACCGGTATTGGATTGAAGAAAGCGGTTCGGGTGCGAATGGAATGGTGGTAGAAAGACGAACTGTGGCGGGCAATCTACCGGAAACTATTGAGAAGATATTGCTTTCTCCAACAATAGCGTTGTTCAGGAACGATTCCACTCTCAACCGGCAACTATCGATCGATGTTGTTGCAAGCGTATCGGGCAATGTGACTGACGTTAATCCATTGTTAATTAAATTTTCCTTTATCAGTCGGAATGATTTTCCGCTGTCGATAGACAATTTGATATTTATATTACCTGTCAACGTGGGACTGCTGGTCCATGAAATCGGATATGTAAATGTGGTTGCCCATGTAACGGGTGGAGTTACTACGGCAATCGTAGCACCAACAGTTGTGAATCTTCTCGGAAGTGTAAAGCGGCTCTCATCGATTCCCGATTTTACACTGACACGCCAGAAGTAAAGACGAGCATTGGCAAGTGAAGATATTTGAACTGATGTATCGATGATACCGCGCTGATTCAAAATGAATTTTGTCGTATCAGTAAAAGTTGAATCGGTAGAGATTTGAAGATTATAAGAATTAGCTCCTCCATAAATCATCCAACTCAGATTTGGTGACGTAGAAATATCTATCGCGCCATCTGCAATTCCAGTGAGAATGGGAGGCGGGATATAATGACTGAACAACGCCTCTTGAGTAATCGGTTCATTCATTATCACTCCCGATGGATTTAATTTCCCGGTATATGATCCATTGCCTGTCCCGAGCCATTCATAGAAAACATAATCCGTATCTGCCACGGCAGATATTTGAACCGTATCTCCTCCCTTGTGCCAATCGCTCGGTGGATTAACTGTCCCGCCAGCTTCAGTCATCATCGTCAAGTAGTACTGGGTTGAAAATGTTGCCGTGTAAATTGTATCGGTGGATGGAGTAACATAATGGGAGGAATCACCGAAGTCGTTCCAACTCTGGAATAGATAGCGTATTCCTGCAATATCCGATTGTGGAGATGGTGCGGAAAGGCGGTGACTGGTACCTCGCAGCCATGATATTACTTTTGGTGTCGTGTATGTTGAATCATCGACCATGATTCTTCTTCCTGAAGGGAGAGTTGTGAGAGAAATTTGTACTGCTCTGCCGAAATTAGCTGTTACATTCACGGAACCTGTAATAATTATTTTTGCCGGATTATCAGTGCTTGAAATAGCCCCACTCCAATTTGTGAAAACATAACCTGCGGCCGGGGTTGCGAACAAGGTAACAGTATCTCCGATGAAATAATATTTTTTACCGGATGGATTTGTTGTGCCGGAATTTACAGGTAAAATATTCATCGTTAAAGCATATTGCGGCGAGAAGAATGCCGTAAAAATAGTGTCTGTAGTTGGGAAGACAGTGTGTGCTTGAGTGCCGCTATCGCTCCAGCTTACCCATGCCCATTGCTTATCGGGTAGAGCGTCGGGTTGAGGAGATGGCGCGCCGAGTGTCAGTTGCGATCCCGGATCAACAAAGCGAGTTTGAGTTGCAGTGTATGTTGTTCCATTGTATATGAAAGACCTTCCGGTTGGATTTGTTCCAATAGTGATTTGAACAGGTCTCCGGGTGAAGTTTGCTGTTTCCGTTATTGGGGAATTCATAGTAACTGCAGAGGGATTGATTGCACCGCTGTAAGATCCGCTGCCTAACCCGGCCCAGGTTGTGAAATTGTAACCGGTGATCGGGATTGCGGTTATCTGCACGCTTTGTGAACGATTGAACCATCCGCTTGCGGGGGTAACAGTGCCGCCAGCGTTCGCATTCATTGTTAAGTAATATTGAGTAATAAATGTCGCCGTGAATGTTGTATCAGACAGCGGTATGACAGTGTGATTTTTAGCTCCACTGTCGCTCCAAGTATTCCATGTGTAGCGAATTCCTGTGGCACCCTGCTGTGTATCTACCACGGTAATCGTGTGCGAACTACCCGTTGCCCAATTAAAAAGATGTGGACTCTGGTAAAGTGTGTCATCAACAATTATCGTAAGTGCCGCAGGTGATGTTGCGATATTGACGTTCGCAAGATACCGTTTGAATGAGGCCGTCTCTGAAATTGGCGAAAGCATAGAGATGTTCACAGGATTCAGTGTGTCGGAATATGAACCGATTCCTACTCCTGTCCATCTGTCAAATTGATATCCGAGAGAAGGAAGAGCACGGATCGATATCAACCTGCCGCTATCCTGCCAACTGGTAGCCGGAATTACAGAACCGCCTGTTAGGGCACTCATAGTTAAATAATATTGTGGTCTGTAAAATGCGGTAAAAGTAGAATCTCGGGTTATTACAACCTGATGTCTTTTTGTTCCTCCGTCGCTCCAGTTCACATACAATGAACGTGTATCAATTTTCGTGTTTTGAGTATCGGTTGCGGCTATACTGTGGATTGAACCATAAGGCCACGAAAACACCTGTGGTGATGTGTATGGAAGATTATCAATGACTACGGACAAACTATCAGGTACAGTCAGTATGGTCACAGAGATCATGTTGATCGCGAAGATAGCGCGAATGGTATGATTCGACGACAACTGAGTAAATGTATAAGTTGTATCATTACCCACATATAAACTATCTACTAAAACGCTATCGACATGATAGTTGGCGCCCGGGCGGATTGAATATCTCTGCGTACTTCCATAAGGTAATGTTATCGTTCCTGATGGAGAGATCGTACCATTAGTACCGGCGGTTGAAACGATAGTATAGTTATTGATTGCGAACGTCGCGGATATGGTATGGTTCGCTTTGATATTTCTAAAAGTATAAGAAGGAATAGCTCCAACATTTACCGCATCTACCAAAACGGATGTAGTATGATAGCCAGTATCAGGTAGAATGGATACAACTAGACTATCATCATAACTGACAATTGTCGGTCCGAGCGGATTCAACGTGCCGTTCAAACCGCTTGTTGCAGATATAACAAATTTATTTATAGAAAATGTTACACTGATAGTGTGAGTACTGATAATATTTGTGAAAGTATAAAAGCCCGGTGTTCCGTAATATACTCCGTCAATGAACACACTGTCAATATGATAACCAGTATCAGGGAGGAATGTAAAAGTACGACTTGAACCGTAACTCACATTCACATCACCGGATGGTGAGATGGCACCATACAGACCGGCCGTTGCCGTTATGATTAATTGATTCGGTGCGAACTTCGCTGATATCGTGTGGTTTGATGTTATATTATTGAAAGTGTAACTTGTTAATGAATCAACTAGAATTCCATCTACAAATACACTGTCGACATAATATCCGGTATCAGGGATTATGGTAAATGAGAGCGTTGATCCGTAATCAACTGCAATCGGTCCGGATGGATTTATTGAACCATGTGGTCCCGCTGAAGCGGTTATAGTATATCCGTTGATTGTAAAGCTTGCAACTATGGTGTGTGGAGCTGTGACATTCAAAAATGTGTAGGATGTTCGTACACCAACAGAACTGCCGTCTACTACAACATCGGAAATATTATACAATGTATCAGGTGTTATGGTGAATGATTGACTCGAACCGTACACCACCTTCACGTCACCGGAAGGTGAAATTGTTCCATGAAGCCCAGCAGTAGAAGTAATAATCATTGTATCGAGTGCGAACGCGGCAGACTGAGTCATCGGGCTACCAATTGTAATCAATGTTGAATCGAGATTGCCACTATAAGAGCCTGTACCCGTTCCCGTCCATCCTTTAAAAATATAACCTTTATTTGGAATCGCTTTTATTAAAACTGCCGCACCGCTATCCTGGTAACCGATTAAAGGTGAGACGGTTCCGCCGGTGCCTGCTGTCATTGTCAATAAAAATTGGGTGATAAAATTGGCAGTGAATGTTGTATCGGTCAATGGGAAAACAGTATGTGTTGCGGTTCCGCCATCGCTCCAATTGTTCCAAACGTATTGAATTCCGGGACCGCCCGGTTGTGTTGTTGCCGCGATTCTTATTGTATGATTTGTGCCAGGTTGTTCTGTGAATGTTTGTTTAACTAAATATGTTGTGCCATCATAAACAAACGATCTGCCCTGCGGGTTTGTTTGAACGGTAACTGAAACCGGATTCCGTGTAAAACTGGCAGTCTCCGTAATAGGTTGGTTCATCGTTACAGATGCCGGATTTGTCCGTCCGCTGTAACCACCTGCTGTTCCGCTCCAAATATTGAAGCTGTAATTTGGATCTGGATATGCCGTAATTGTAACTATTTGTCCGTGGTTAAACCATCCGCTTTGTGGAGTAACAGTACCACCGTCATTTGCAACCATAGTAAGGTAACGTTGAGTAATAAAGTTAACGGTATACGTTGTATTTACCAACGGCGAAATTATACTTGTTAGTGTTGTGCCATTCGTCCACGAATTCCAGAGGTAACGTGTTCCGGTTGTTCCGGGTTGAATTGAGTCGGTTGATATGATATGGCTTTCTCCGGCAATCCAATTAAATATTTGGGTTGTTGAATATGAAATTCCATCTACCGTGAAGCTCATTCCTATCGGATTGGATTGCACCGTAACGGTAATGTTATTTGGCGTGAATGAAGCATCGATGGTGTGGTCGGCAGTGACATTTGTGAAAGTGTATCTGTTCGTACTATCGATTGAAACAGGGACTCCATCAACGGTAACAAAATTTATATGATATCCCAGATCGGGAGTAATCAAGAACGAACTATTTGATCCGTAATTTGCCGCAACAGATCCGCTCGGTGATATAGAACCGTGCGAACCTGCAGTCGCGGTTATTGTGTAAGTATTGATGCCAAATGACACGGAGATGGAATGGTTGCTCCGCACATTTATGAATGAGTATGATGTTGGTACACCTGCCGAAATTCCATCCACTAATAAATCAAGAATGTGATAACCGATATCGGGTGTAATCGTAAAAGATTGGTCTGATCCGAAAAGAACTTTAACGTTTCCGATGGGTGATATTAAACCGTGAGCACCAGCCGTTGCTGTAATTGTCAGAGTGTCAATGGCAAACGAGGCACTGATCGAATGATTTGTCACAACATTTGTAAAGGTATAATTTGTTTGCGCGCCAATAGGACTGCCGTCAATTAAAACATTTACAACGTGATAACCGGTATCGGGTGTAATAGTGAAGAGTTGATTCGTTGCGTAACCGACTAGTACATTCCCCGATGGAGTGATCGTTCCATTCGCACCGGCAGAAGCAGTGATTGTCAGCGAATCGGGCACAAACGTAACAGAAATCGTATGGTTCGCGGTAACATTTGTGAATGTATAAGATGTTGACGATGGATTTTGTACCCCATCGACAGAAAAATTTAATACATGATAACCTACTGAAGGAATGAACGTAAACGTTTGATTACTTCCATAAAGCACAGGAACTGTTCCAGAGGGACTAATCGTACCGTTTGCTCCGGCAGATGCTGTAATAGTAAGTGTATCGATAGCGAACGTTGCGTTTATCGTGTGGTTATCTGTAACATTCGTGAATGTATAGGATGAAACCTTACCGACTGTTGATCCATCTACTAAAACATCAAAAATATGGTACCCGATTTCGGGTGTAATATAAAAAATTTGATTTGCTCCGTAATTTAGATTCACTGTTCCCGATGGTGAGATAGAGCCATGTGAACCGGCTGTTGCTGTTATTGTATATTGACTAAGCGTGAACGGATTGCTGGTGACTGCAGAATATGATTGATGCGTTGCCTCTAATGTTTTAACTCCCGGCATATCGATACTGAGATCATTAAAAATTACATTTCCCGACGAATTTGTTGTGCGTTGCTTGGTACCATTTAAAGTCCCTGTCCCGGTTTTTTTAGAGATAGTTATCGTATCACCTAATATTGAAATAGGGTTACCGGCATTATCTGAAATTTGTATTCTAACACTAGGTGATATAATTGCACCGGCAGCACCGTCTGTTGGTTGTTGAAGATAGACTAATCTCGATGCCATTCCCGCAAGAACCGTTAAAGTTCCTGAGTTAACGGAAGTCAAGCCGATTTTTTCTACATGGATTTGAGCAGTACCGGTTAGTCGCGCCGTAAACGTGGCACAATTGCACGCACTCGAAAATACGAGATCCGATTGCTTTATGCTATCAACGATAAACTGCAATGACCATACGGCTGATGAATCGTTCGCGACAAAATTATCATAGAGATCACGATTAACTGCATAAGCAGTTAATGTATTCTGGGAAACAATTGATTGGGCAGTAATTATACTTCCATTTCCATCGGGTGCGCTTTCTACGATTATTTTTGTCGCCGTTGCGGGATTAACATTGAATGAATTGCTTTGTACGGGAGTGAATAATGTCCTTGTTGCGGTGAGTTGTTTTGCTCCGGCCTTCTGCATGCTGAGGTCACTGAATGTAGCTGTACCGCTTGCATCTGTTATCTTCGATGTTGTCCCGAGTAAAGGTCCGATCCCTGACGTTAGTGTAAGCGTGATCGTTTCGCCTGCTGTTGGAACGGTATTATCGTAACTGTCACGGAGTTGAACCGTGATTGCGGGACTGATTGTTGCTCCGGCAACCACATTGGATGGTGGTTGCTGTAAGAAAGCAATTGCAACAGGTGTGTCGGCTGAAATTGAAAAAGCATCGCTGACTGCCGGTATCAACGATCCGCTCTGTGCAGAAAGATTTTTTGTTCCTGATTTGTTGATCGATAAATCACTAAACCTTGCCAAACCGCTGTTATTCGTTAATTGAGTCAAAGTACCGCTGAGAGTTCCGGTACCGTTACTTAAACTTAGTGTGATCGCAACATTTTCGATTGAGACATCATTTCCGAGATTATCTTTAAGTTGAACTGTCACTGCGGGGGATATTATCGATCCTGCCACTGTTGCCGAAGGTTGTCGCGTGAAGGAGAGATGGTGGACACTGCCTGCCACAACAGTAAGTGTTCCGGATGAAACCGGTGTCAGTATTCCCGAGGTAGCTTTAATATTCGCACTTCCCGCGCCGTGTCCCGTAAATGTTGCTGCTCGGTTTCCATCGAAAGGAACGAGATCGGTCCCAATGACACTTCCTGTGACATTGTCGAGTGACCAAGATCCAATAGAATTTGAAATAAAATTGTTGTAAACATCTCTGGTGATAGCATATACGCTTAACGAACTCCCTGATATAATTGTCTGTGCCGGAATAATTACACCGCTTCCATCTGCCATAGTCTCAACAGATATCTTATTTGCCGCTGCAGGTGATATTATAAAAGGTGAACTTATTGCTCCGGTAATACCAAAGCTTGTTGCAGTGATACTCTTTGTGCCAATCAATCGAATATTCAAATCACTGAACGTCGCTACTCCGTTCGCGTCTGTTGTGCGGGTTTTAGTTCCTCGGAGTGTGTCTGTCCCGCTTGAAACCTCCAGCGATATCGAAATGCCGGATGCGGTGACATCATTCTCATACGGATCTTTCAGTTGAACCGTGACAGCTGGAGAAATTGTTCCTCCGGCTATCGTATTTGTTGGTTGTTGAACGAATACCAGATGATCAGATGATCCGTGAGTGATAGAGAATGTACTGCTTGTGGCATCGGTTAAACTCCCGCTGGACGCATTAATATTTTTTGATCCAATAAGATCTATCCAAAGATCGTTGAATGATGCAACTCCGTTTGCATCAGTTGTCCGTGATTTTGTGCCGCTGAGAATCCCGCTGCCGCTTGATAGCGATATGGTAACAACAATTCCGGACTCTGCTACGTTGTTATCGTAGGCATCTTTTAATTGGACAGTGATACTCGGTGAGATAAAAGAGCCTGCAGTTGTTGATGTCGGTTGCTGTACAAATACAAGATGATTAGCTGATGTTGAAGTAACGGAAATCGTACCGCTCGGTGTGCTATCTTTTCCGGAAGACGATGCTTGTATTTTTGTCGATCCGCTCAGATGCCCTGTAAATGTAGAACTTTTTTGGTTTGATGCCGGGACAAGATCTGAGGTTGAAACTCCACCGGTAATATTTTTTAAAGACCAACTAGAAGGAATATTCTGTACAAAATTATCATATAAATCACGCTCGATAGAATATGCTGTAATAGAATTTCCAGCGGTTAAATCCTGTGCCGGAACAATTGTCCCACTTCCATCCGCGGCTGTTTCAACACTAACTTTTATACCTGTATTGGCAGAAACATTGATACTGTCGGAATTTACCGGCGTGAGAGATCCCGACGCAAAATGTAATGCAATCGTTTCTGCGATATTATATGAGAGATTGGAGAATGCGACGATTCCTCCCGATGCTGTTACAGATGATGTTCCCTGAAGTACTCCGATTCCGCCTTGCGCGGTTGCGACAACTATACTGCTATTATCGGAGGTGACAATATTCCCATAGGTATCTTCAATATGGATTACTGGTTGACCGGGAAAAATTATCCCGGCAGTTGCATTGCTGGACGGTTGGGTTTGAATTGTTAGCCGGTTAGCTATTGCGGAAGTTACAGTAAATGTGTTGCTTGTTCCGGATTCACTACCACTGGTTTTTATTGCTGTAAGGGATATGGTATTTGAAGCATTTGTGATAGTTACTGAATGTGAAGACAATATTCCATTCACGAAAGGTACCGTTGTCCCCCCGCCTGATGAAATTGTTCCGTTCGAAGTAATATCAACAGTGCCGTTGAAATCTGTTACGGTATTGTTGTAAGAATCTCTTGCGGTAATTTTAATTGCAAAAGGTGTCCCCGCTATTTGTTGTCCAATTGTACCGCCACTTTGTTTTTCTATGAGGAAATTATTGAGAATGCCATGACTAATTGTAATAGAGAAATTTTTTGTAACAGTCGCAGATATATTGTCTGTCACCCTGACGGTGAAATTCGAAGTTTGACTAGTTGTTGGTGTACCACTTATTATACCTGATGAAGAAAATGATAAACCTGTAGGCAAAGATCCGCTACTGATAATCCAGTTATAAGGAGGTGTACCATTGAATGCATTAAGTGTATCTGTGTAAAGTGCACCCGGTATCCCATTCGGTCTTGGTGACGTACTGGAAATACCTAAGGGTGATAATGATCCGTTATTTAATTGACTTAGGTGTCCGGTTGAATCTGTTATGTTTACGTTGAGATCAGAAATCTCGTATGCATTTACCTTGGTGATGGGAAGCGCGCTGGAATTCTTCCAAATGATGTTGGCTTTCTGGTCAGAAAAAGCAACGCTACTGGTGATCCGAAATCTTCCTATTCTTAATCCGGGAGGGGTTGATATAATTGTTCCGTTACCGACACCGGGTGGGGTTCGTGGCGCAATCTGTAATTCATTTCCAACGATTGAAAGTGAAGTGGGCTGTTGAGATGAATTTAATTGAGACGATCCGGTATTGATCGTAAATGTTAAAGTGCCTGAGCTTATCGCGGTATTAAACCTCATTATTGGTGAGATTGTTGCTAATTCTAACTCAGTTATACCTGTACGCTCCATAAAAACATCAAATTCATAAGTTGTATCGTTAACCAGCGTATCATTCTTTAAAATCAAATTATAAGTTGGTGTCTGTGCCAACGAAAAACTCGCGGTCAATAGTGTCAGCAGTAAAATAAATTTCGTTTTCATAATTTTTATACCTCGATAATAATATCCGAAGGTTCCGTTTTCTTATTTAGCTTGGTACCTGTGAACTTTTAAACATATTGTTATCCGGACTCATGAAATCGTCCGAATCTATAAAACCATCTAAACTGTGATCGGCATCTCGGTAACCACTCTTGAACATGTTGTTGTCCGGACCCATGAAATCATCACTGTCTATAAATCCATCGTGTGAAGAATCACCGCTGTACATTCCGTATTTCCCGCCACTTAATGCTGCAGCCGAGCCACCGTAAAATTGTGAAATATTCGTTGTAAAATCATATAGTGCGCTCGATGCCGTTAAATTTACTGGGAATGAGGACATTATCGATAGATGGTTTCGATGATGCAAGATAATATAATAATTTCCGATTAAAACTGTTGGGAATGCAAGAAGTGAAATTCCGTCCGATTCCACTATTGTTCCATCCGATTTTACGAATCCTGCTCGTATAGCTACCCGTGTGGAAGATTGAGGTCCGGTTCTCAACTCAACAAGAATCCAATCAACTACACCGCTCGGAATTGACGATGAAAATTCTGGTCCATTGTAGTTCCATGGTGAACGATTATATGGTTGGGTGTTGGGAAGAATTGTGTTAAGCAGCGTCGTCATGGCGCCCGAATTGTACGCTCCTTGCAAAAAGATCTTCGAGTTGACAACCGGGATATCTGCTTCGAAAGTCACACGAATATTATGGTCGGTGTTAATATTATCAAAAATATAAATTGCAAGCGAACCAACAAACAGTCCGTCTACGAAAACACTATCAATGTGATATCCAAAATCAGCGATCATAGAATATGATTGAGAACTCCCATAATTAAAAACTAACGAGCCGGCCGGAGAAATAGTTCCGTTCGCATCTGCTACTGCATTGATTGTATATGAGTTGATTGAGAAAAATGCCTCTATTGAATGATTATCTGTTATGTTGATAAATGTATAACTGGAGATTGAATCTGTTCGGATACCATCTACTGTGATACTGTCTGTGTGATAACCTGTATCTGGTGTTATAAAAAATGTTTGAACGGAACCGTACAGCAGTTGGATAACACCGTTCGGTGTAATTGTTCCATGGTTTGCCGCGCTTGCATTGATAATGAGTGGATTAAGCTGAAATGTATCTCCGATTGCGGTTGTCAACGAATCGGCTGATGCAAACAAAACCTTTTTACCGAATGAATTAATCTGTAAATCAGCGAATATTGTTTGTCCGGTTGAATCGCTGGTTTTGGTTGAGGTTCCTATGAGTGTTCCTTGAGTTGGTGGAATAGTCAAAGTTATCTCTCTCCCCGATGAATATACATAGTTCCCGAACGTGTCTGTAATCCTAACAATTGGAGAAGGAGACAGAATTGTTCCAGCAATACCATTAGTTGGTTGTTGTAAAAAGATAAGATTGGATGCCGCTCCAGAGACAACTGTAATGTTTCCGGAAGGTATACCTGCAACATCATTGGCTGTAGCATGAATTTTTCCACTGCCGGTTAGATGTCCTGTGAATATTGCAGCGGAACTGTCACCATTTATCACAAGATCACTCGTTTGAACATCACCCGATAATGTTTCCACAGTCCAGGTTGCACCACGTATATTTGCGACGAAATTATTGAGCGTATCTCGAGTAATGGAATAAAGTGTAATATTTTCACCTGCAGTTATTGATTGCGATGGGATTATGATCCCGGTTCCATCGATAGCCGACTCGACTTGTAATACTACCGGCGTTCCTGCCTGAACAATAAATGTATTGCTCGTACCTACAGCAGTTCCGGATGTTTGTGTAACAGTGAATTCGAATAATCCGATATTCGAAAATTTTACTTCATGGGATGCCAGTACGCCCGCTATGAATGGATCTGTAATTCCGTTTCCATCAAGTAAATTTCCGGTACTGGAAACATCAACTGTCCCCATAAATGAATCAACAATTCCATTCACACTGTCTCTTGCAACAATTTCTATAAAGAAAGATACGCCGGCTGTTTGTTTCGGAATTTCGCTTTCGCCGACGAGTGCAATAGAAAAATGGTGAACCTGAGCAATTATTAAACTTGTTGACAGAATTATCAGTATTATTATTTTGAAAGTTATTTCCATGAAATCAGATTTAATGCATCATGTTTAATTAAATAAAATTATATTTTAACATCTTCAAGAATTGCCCTAATCCGTTTCAACCATCCTTTTACATCGAAAGGTTTTTGGATGTAATCGATAGCACCATACTTCATCGCTATTACAGACGATTCGACTGATGGATAACCGGTTATCACTATAACTTTTGCTTTATCATCTATTCGACGTATTTCTCGTAAAACTTCTAAACCGCTCATGCTTGCCAATCCGAGATCGAGAAGTACTAGATCAATTTTATGTTTTTGAAATATTGTTATGCCTTGAGGCCCGTCTGCGGTTGCAAATAATTTATAACCTGCATCCATTAAGATTGAGCGTTGCAACGCTAGTTGAACCTCATCGTCTTCTATCATTAATATTGTGTGCATATGTATCTTTCAATGCTTAGGTAAATAATTGCTTAATGAATGGATTGAAAGGAACGATAAAAATTTTATTCCCTTTCGGTGCGTATCCATTCTGAAGTTGAATTTTTTATAAAACGTTTCGAATATAAAACTAACTTCCACACAGCATATCTTGGAATATGCAACAGTGTAATGTAAAGATCTTTATCTGCTCGTGCTGAAATTAATCCTACAAAAACATGCACCATACCAAGAAATGCAACGATTATCCAGATCATAAAAAAAGTAAAGGCATCTTGTGCATCAAATATCAACAGCATTAAGTGGATAAAGCAAATCAATAAGACACCGCCAAATAAATTTACAAAAGGTGGAGTAATTAAATCGAGAAACAGGTCACAATATCTAAAAGATAATGATTTTACAGCTTTTTTTAGGAGGGGGAATGAATATCGTTTAATTATCGGGAATCGCCCTTTTTCCCATCTGGTTCGCTGTGTTTCAGCATTTTTTGGCAGTAATGGCATCAAAGCATAAATTGTGGTTTCTGGAGCGAAATCGACGCTTATTCCGTTTAATAACAAGATTATTCCATACTCCAAATCTTCTGTGAGAGAATAGGTATTCCAGGGAACTGTTCTTAGAGTGTCAGATTTTAAGCACATTCCGTTACCCCGAATCCCTGCAGTACCATTGAACAATTTACGCCCCAGCGGTCGGGTAAAGTTATACAAAGTAAATCCTAACCTTGTAATCTCGGAGCTCCATGCGCCGGGTTGAGGAGCTACCATATCGCTTACCTGCACTGCTTGTGCCCCGTTCTCCAAATAATAATTAATTACTTGAAGATAATTCGATGAGACAACAGTATCTGCATCTACAATTGCTATTGCGTCAAATGTATAAGGCGGATTCAGTATTATATCGAAACACCATCTAAGTGCATACCCTTTTCCGCGTTTTAAATCGTCGCTGCGCTTAAATACAGTTACACCTAAACTAGAAGCGATTTCAAATGTATGGTCTGTGCAATTATCGGCAACGACAATAATATTGAATAAGTCGGGTGGGTAATCAATTTTTAACAAACTTTCTATAGTTGGTCTTATAGAATTTTCTTCGTTATGTGCCGGTATAACAATGGCAAATCGTCTGGAAATTTTCGTTGTAAAATTTTTATTCTTTTTTGTAAAGAGCGACAATAAGCTTAATACGGCAAGATAAAACATAAAACCACCGAATATCGAAATCAAAATTATGTTTATTATTAATAATGCCATATATCATTCTAGGAATGAACGGATGCGTCGTGAATAAAAGTAGGAATATCTTTGGATATATCTGAATAAATTGTATATGCGAAGTGTATGATGGAGGTGATATAATATTTTAGAAAATATGTAATCATTGAAAATGAATATTTCATCGAATTGCTGATAATGATTTGTCCAATTTCTCTTCGAGTAAAGATCTCCCCAAAGTAAGTCGATACTGCTTTTATTTTCTTCAAAATATTTTTTGAAAGAATGAAGTTTTAATATGTTGCCAGGGCTGTATTTACGATATTCATCGTCGAAGCTGCTTTTTAAACCTGTAATTTTATTATTATGATCGATTGCGAAATCATAAGCAATTGCTTTGCCGTCTAAAAAAAGAAACCACAACCGAAGCCAGCCATTAACCGATGCTTGCTCGGCTATTTGTTTATAAAAATTTTTAAAAACCTTTTCATTTATCCGAACACCTCGAGACCATTTCCAGCTTCTCCGTTCGATAGATAAAATATCGTCATACCATTTGTCGAATTCCGGTGATGACGTCATCTCCTTTATCTCTATTTCCCCGAGCTTCATCAGCTTTCGTTCCGCACTGACGATGTTATTATAAAGATTATTCATTAGCCCTTTGTTGTACTGATCCCATGAATTTACTATGTAAATGGTAGCTCCTGAAAAAACATTTCGTTGGTGATATCTATAAAATGTTTTCCCGGCGATATTGGCCACGGAGCTGATCGTTATGCTATCGTGCGGTATTGGATTTAGGCGCGCGTAACTCCATTCACGGTTCCGGAACTTTAAATATTCAATAATTGCATCAACAACGATCGGGGAGTTTGCCGATGTTGAGATAATATCCAACATACCCGAGCAATTAGTCGGGGAGTATGCATGGCTCATCATTGAGATAAACTCGATCGAGTTCCAACCAAAACCGAAAATATTATGCCGTATTTTCATTAATGGTGCGATTCCAATAAGCTCATCGTTCTTAACCACCATGAGAACAAAAAGTTTAAGTTTATCATTTTTATGGCATTGCCACCAAGTAATCAACCATTCGTATGAGATGAACAGAGATGGAGTTGCTGAATGTAGAACTAAATTATTCCAATCATCCCGCCAGTTTTTTAAATCGTCAATGTTATCGATGAGTTTTATATTCGGCGTTTCTCGGCGGACGGTTGTATTTTGAGTCTCTTCTACCATTATTGAAAATAATAATTATCTATTGTAATATTTTCCTGAAGATGATTTTAAATGGTCTGATTAATAATTTGTCGAGAATAATTTCGTAGATAGTTCTGCGAAGCCATTGGAGAATATTTAATAATATTATTTTGATACTCGTTTTTCCCTTTTTCCAGATTTCAAATTTTGCAAATGATGTTGCTGCGCCACCCAATCGGATTTTGTATTGTTCATCCCCACCTTGAAAATCAAAATACTTATATCCCTCCGAGATAGCATCCTTAATAGCAAAACTGAGGAGTACTTTGCCCGGACTTTGATTTCCGAGCGGATGATGTCGGTCCATGCCACTGAGATAAAAGCAGCATGTGTCGTTCATAAAATATATTTGAACTGCAGCAAATCGTTTTTCGTCTTTCTTGAAAAAATATAACCGCGCGTTCGTTTCAAGTTGATGTTGCGTTGTAAGAGTTCTGTGGAATTCTTTAAAGCGGGAAGACGAGTAATAGCCGGCAATTCCTTTCTCTTCCCAAACTACCGTATGCAATTTCACGAAGTCACTGAAGTCTTGATCGGTGATATTTTCACCTTTAAGAACTTCGAGTTCCACTTTATCTTTGTTGAGAGCACGCATCCGCCGTTGAAGGAGATGATTCTCGTTTGGTGAAATAGATTCAAGATATTTATCCCACGAATTGGGCAGTGGCATCATAATCCTGGTAATACAATCAGGAGCGTATTTCGTTTTTATACCAACATTTTTCATTTTGCCAATTAAACTTAACATCGAATTTGATTTCGGAGAAAATCGAAACATCGAAATTAATTCGCATTCATTAGCTCGCAGTTGATTAATGCAGAATTCCTTAAATGCTTCAATAATTTTTGAATCGAAATTTGGATTAATCAGAGGCGCATACTCGCCATATGTTTCGTAAATTCCAATAAACCGCATTCTTTTAAGTTTTGTGACACCTAAACTTAAATATTCAAGATGAAACGGAATCAGACCAACGAGTTTATTGTCCTCCCAAAAAGTTACGATCCGGAGCTCATAGTTCGGTTGATAATATATTTTCCACCATTCGTAATTCCATCTATAAGATTGGAAAATAGTGCCGTTCGCTTCGCTGTGAAGAGTTGTCCACTTTTGTTGCAATTCTTGAAAATCTTTGACGGTATTGATTAACTTTATTATCACTTTATATCCTCGAGGATTCTCTTACTAGCAGGATGGCAGTAGATGATGGCATTCCACCATCGTTGTCGGATATTTTTAACAACCACATCCATATCGAGCGTTCTGATGTTTGAGACTAATTTATTGATTTTTTCGATATCTGCAAGATTATCGATTGCTCTGTTCAGTATTATGATTCCTTTCGGTGTCAGTAAATTTTTGAATTTCCGGATTAACTTTAATTGATCGATGAAGTTGATTTGGTTTTCATTATTATAAACATCATCTATAATTATGTCGAATATCCTGTTTTCATTACCGAACAGTTCGAATATTTTACTCGCCGATATGTTCCTGATTTCTATGTTCGAGATATTATCCACAAAAAAATACTTTTTTGCAATCTCGATGATGATAGGGTCTCGTTCAATAACCGTAATAGATTTTGGTTTAAGTCTTTTTTGAATTAATGCTAAAGAAGAACCGCCCCCCAACCCTAACAAGAGAATGTCGGGTTCAGGTGTAAGAGAATATGGAATTCGAGACATTCTTCCCCAGTATTCTCTGTTCAACTCACCGAAATTTATTCCGGTGGTGATATATGAATGTGTTGCGCCGTCGATAGTAAGAGAACGTTCGGCACCAAGATCAGATACCCGAATATTTCCTGAAATGGGGGATTGAGTTTCCAAAAGAATAACAGGTTTAAAAAAACGAGTGCGAAGACGATGAATAATTCGATTAATCCGCAATCTGGAAAAATATTTTACAAAATTTGTCATTGATTCATCTCGTTAATATTTTTCCGTTTTTCAACCGGAGAATGACGACCGATGAAATTCAATCCAAGTCGTGTAAGATTACACATAATCATGAATATATATTTAGTTCGATCGGTTATGGACCTCGGTTTAGTGAGCAAGAACCTTCGGTATTCATAATACTCTTTTTTAACACGATTGCGGCATTTTCCGCCGAGTTCATAAAGGAGGTAGAGCCAAAATCCGGGTGATCTGCTAATTCTATTCGGTTTAATGCGTAATAGATAATTTTTTCGAAACGTGGCTTCCCATTCCGAAAATTTGTACGGTTCGTCGCCCCGCATATAATCGAACACTTCCATATTTTCTTTAATGCCGTCTGCCATAACGATACTTCTCAAAAATAGTCCCGGGCTGAAACGCATAACGTCTTCCGTACCATATGCGTTGCTTTGATACATGTACATTCGTTTCTTAAAATAAAATCCATAACTCGTCGCGACCGGTTCGTTATTTATCCGGAGGATATAAATCCGGAGCCATCCATTATGTGCGAATTTTTTTGAGAATTCGAGGTGGAATTCCTTATGCATTGAACTGTCGAATGCACTCGGATGTCCGAGACTTTTCCATCGTTTGCCATGGATGTCGGAAAATTCATCTATCGCTTTTTGTAAATTATCCGTTTCACGGGTGTAAAGATCAATCGATGTGTGATAATTACTCTGAAGTTTTTTGACTTTACGTTTAAAGTTATGTCTACTAGTTGATCCCATATTCTCGATGAGCAAGTCCGGAGAATTTGGAAGAGATACTTGCGGACAGATGTTCCCCTGGTATTTGATTAATTTCAATCTATATTTTTCAGTGAACCGGGGAAAATGTTGAACTGTTTGTGTTTCTTCGTTTACATCTTCTATGTCGAAAAGATTCCATGCGGAACCGGAAGATGCAAGATAGTTAGCGAATCGTTCGAAGAGATAATCTTCATGGCCCGGCAGGATGATGAAATTTACATAATCGCTCAAACCTCTTCCTAAAAATTGCAATCGCTTTGCGACCGGAATGCCGGCTATCTTTACCGTTTCTAAAAATAAGGGAGCAATTCCTTCAATCTTATCGTCGCAATAAAATACCAATATGTGAAGTTTGAAATTTGGTTTGACAAAATATTTCCACCAAGTGCGAAGCCATTCATAACTTTGATAAATTGTTACATCCGATTCGTTGAAAAGTTTTGTCCAATCATTTTCAAGGGCGTCGAAGTCAGTGGTGCTGCCGACTATTCGCATCTGTCTCTTTATATGTATTGAATCCGGTTTCTGAGATTGAACCGGCGATTGGGTCGGATGCTCAATTTTTGAAATCATTGATTTAAGTTACTGCCCCTTTCTGTTTAGTTGATCCATACGGGTTAACTCTGAATTTTTTAAAAAGATTTTGAACTTTCTGAGCAATCTATCTCGATATTCCTGAAAAATTCGTCTTACAGTAAAAAAGTGCATTTTAACCAGTACAAGAAACAGGAATCGCGAAAACCAGTCTTTGTTGAAAATTACAATTTCGATGTATGGTTTCGTTATAGGGAGCCAATGCTGTTTGGCAGTTGTCATTCCCCATAACATATTTATGGAATTATATTTTTGTTCGAAGGCATATTCAATTTCTTTCGCAAGCAGTATATTGCCGGGACTATATAAATGATATTTTGAGTCGTAACTGCCTTTTAAACTTACGACTGAATTATTGAATAAAATATTATAATCATACGCGATATATTTGCCTGCTACACTCAGTAGCCATAATTGAATCGTTACATCACCAACACAATTACCGGGAAGCCGGTAAAAGAAGTCACGGAACGCGGTTGAATTAATGCTGATCCCGACATCCCACTTCCAACTCCTTTTTTCAATATCCAAAAGTGTTGCCATGTGATATTGGAGATCACTTTTCGTTGTGTACAATTGAATGTCTATTTTACCAACTGCATTTAATTTTTTTTGTGCGGCATTTAGTTGTTTCCTGAAATTTCTTGAAAGAGATTTGAAATAGTCGGGCCATGAATCGCTAATCCTGAGAATTACGTTATCAAAGACAACTTTCGCGTCATTAATGAAACCTAATGCGCGAGAGGCAATTTTTACATGCTCGATGTTTGGCGAATCACCTGAAATCGGATTGAGGTGAATGAAATGCCAATGAAAATTATCTTTTAAAAATTGAATTATCGCTTTAAATAAATCATCATTGCTGTTCGGAGTAATAAAATCGAACGCCGCTGTAATGCTCGAAGGTGAATCAGCGTAACGCGACATTGAGAGAAATCTTATTTCCCGGATATTTAGAAATAGAAATCTATCTTTCACCAGCATGAACGGTGCAATGCCTATAATATTACCTTCCTTTTTGATAACTAAGACAATTAATTCTTTATCATCATCTTTCATGCAATGCCACCACGTTGTCAACCATTCGTAAGTTAAACAAGGTGAATCTGTCCCTACCTGTTTAACAAGTCTATCCCAATCAGTACGAATTGCTGTAAGCTGCTCAAGAGATTTTAGCGCTTCTATTTGATAAATGTTCGACATTTAAAGTTCTATTGAAATGATTCGCTTATGATAATTGTGACGATAATAATGTTTTCATTTATCTGTTCGACTTAATTGAAAAATTTTTTCGCATCTATGTTTAATGAATTTCATTGTTTTGCTGAGAAAGGGAAGCGGGTCGTTCCAACGGAAATAAAAAAAATGTTGGTAATGTGCTATACTGGTTATCCATTTCATCCAACCCAGCTTACCGTTTTTATGCATTTCTCTGAATGCTAAGAAATCGCTTGCAAGCCTGATTATCCGAACACCTCGTTTGTAATCGATTTCCGGCAATGGTTTGCCGAGGAGGTGATTATAAACGAGGAGAGGCCAATCCAATCCTGATAATGGAAGTAACTCCGTTGTACCGGTGAAACGTGGATTACATTCGATAAATTTAAATGAACCATCGCGTGCATCTTTGATAAATTCCACAGTTCCGATTCCCTTCAAACCTACACTTTTAATAAACCGTAATCCGAGATCTGCAACTACCTGATTCCAGTTGGAAATATTGTATGTCCCAAGCCCGAATAAATTAGGATACTGACGAAACCGGAGTTTAGTAAAATGAAATAGCGGTTCCCCGTTTCTATCGATGTAAGTATAATAACTGTGGTATGCATCTGTAGCAGTGGGAATCAATTCAGTCACCATCATTTTTAAATTAAATTTGTCGGCTTCTCTGAACTTATCAAATAATTCTTTTTCCGAGTTAATGACAAATAATTTTAATGATGGAAAATGATTTGCAAAAATATGAGACTCGCGCGGTTTTAAAGCGCACGGATATTTTATTACATTCGTCAATGTTCGAAGATCATCAATTGAATTAACAGGCCAAGTTCCCGGTATATCTAATTTGTGCTTACAAACCAGATCGTAAGTTTTTAACTTATCTAATAAAACAAGAGTGAGATTGTCGTCGCCTTCAATTATATTATAAAACTTTTCAAGCTGTTTCCGGTGATGCGCTATTAAAGTTAAACCTTCGTCGCAACAAGGGATCAATATGGGGCGATCATGAATCTTATGTCCGTCATTGATTAGCCAATAGTACCAGCCATTAATATTATTATTATCCGCCGGAAGATGTACGCCTGTGCAATAACGGGAGGAATATGCATCACTTTGAGGGTCATCGAGAACGAATGTTCGGGCATTTACACGTGCCAGAGACCGCCCAATGGAAAGCGCGATGATGCCGCCGCCAAGCAGAATCACCGGTGTAACATCGGTTTTCGATTTATATCGTGATAATTCCTTCATGGTCTCATTTTGAGATTCTGCTGAATAAATATTTACATCTTGTATAGAGTGAATGCATGATGTTCTGTATTTGTAAATGCTTCATTCATGTTTAGAATAAATTTTATCATTAGAGCGAACTGTATTCAATGATATATCTACTGTGCCGCCATTTAAAAGTATGCGGATTGCTCTAATAAAACTGAACTGCATAAATAGATCAGTTGAAATCGGTTCAATTGGTTCTTGATCGATGCTATCAAGCGAATGCGATCTTGTTATAATCCTTAATATCTCGTGATGATTTAAGTTGAGAGATGCCAGCTCATTTGCAGAATTCGAATAAGGAACCGAGAGCGCAATATCTTCTGGCTGAATGTCCGTTAGTTTATCAATTGCGCGTGAATTTAAATAATTCAATGATTTATTACGATATTTTTCAGTCAGAAGAGGAGAGTCATGAACATTTTCCATGAATAGGATTGGACAAGTAACTATATCCGGTATGAAGGGAAATCTTGCCAAATCTTCATTGGTCGTGATTATAATCCATGGTTTTATAATTCCAATAATATTCCGTATTTGAGCAGGAGAATATGTCTGGTTAATCGGTATTGCTACGCCCCCGCTGCGAATCGTGGCAAAGATTGCAGTGACCTCAGCAGTCAGGTTTTTCATCAACAACATAACTTTACCGCTCTTGTGTAATCCTTCTAAGATTAAAATATCGGAAAGGATGTCGATGTTATTAACAAGGTCAGAATATGTCACCGTTGTGTCATCTGATATCAATGCGGTTTTTTCACCGCATCGTGCTGATATTTCGGCTAACTTCTTATGTGCCAAAGACATTTTATTATTAACCATTATGTTTGCGTTTATTTTTTTCGGATATCACAATCTCCGCGATTTGTTTTACACTGTCAACAAATTGCTCGAGCGTGTGATATTTTTCTAAATATTCTCTTGCAGCTTTTCCCATCCGTTCTGCTCGTTCCGGATCGTTCCAGAGAGATAAAATTGCTTCGCGGAGCGCATTCGGATTTTGCGTGGGCACGAATATCCCCGTGATACCATCTTGAACCACATCAACCTGCCCCTCTGTTCGAGAACATATAACGGCTTTTCCCATTGCCATAGATTCAAGGATGCATGTCAATCCGTTATCTGTGTCGGTTGGAAGAACCGGAACAACAACAAACCGGGATTTAGAATACAATTCTCTAAGTTCCAAATAATTTTTTTTGCCTATAGTTACATTGATCGGAATATCATTTATATCGTACAGCGCTTTCACTGTATCATACAATTTACCGCGTGTTATTCCCGTTGCTATGTGGCACGGGATGTCGATCCCACGCAACGCTTCGATGAGAGTCGGGTAATCTCTCATTTCCGAACCCGCCGCACAAATCATTGTCGTTTCTATATTCATCGGACGATAAAAACGCTGATCGGCAAACTTTCGGATGAATGCGATTTTGGATTCAAGTATATTTAATTTTTTTATGGCGAATTCTTTTTGAACAGTTGACCACATCAAAATTCGATCGATATGAGATTGAGAAAATTTCAATAATTTTGATTTTTTAGGATTAGAAATCCAGCTGCTCAAAGTAATGTGCGGAACCGATCTGCCTGTTAATTTCAATAGAATACCGAACGGATAACCTAACCGTTCAGCCCATGTAACGACTATATCGTATCTATGACAAATAAAAAATGCTTCGAGAATCTGAGAGAGGAGAGTGGGTAGAAACTTATATATCAAACGCCTCCACGCCGGCGCCTTTGAGAGGAATTTTTCGTCGAGCATGTCTGAATTCATCGCCGTGCTGTAATATGAGGAACGCGGGTGACGGTCCGCTTCCTCCTCGCGTATGAGTTTCTCGCGATCCGGTCTGTTAAGTCCTGTGGATACTAATGTTAATACTTTCATGTCGAAATAATGTATTTGTTGAAAAATTTAATTAATCGGTTTCAGGATGAAAAATAGTTTTTAATTTTTTCACCAGCATCGGTGCTCTGAATTTCAAATAAGTAAAGATGAAAAGTGGAAATTTTTTACTCTGATGTTGAATCTTCACTAATTCAATTTCTTTGTGTAGAAGGAATCTGATAAAGGAGATGAATTTTAACAGATTCAGAAAAGGAGATTGCAGAGCGTTCTCGGAATCCGGCAATTTGATTCTCAGATTATAATTATGTGTTAATGTGCTCGTAAATTCGAATTTATACGCTTCGTCACCGCGGAGAAGATCGATGGTCGCGATATTTTCGCGGATTCCGTCGTCCACCATCTCGATCAATAATGCAAGTCCGGGTCTCCGTTTCGCCGCGGGGGTAGATTCATCGAATCCTGTCAGGTAATCATAGAGTCGATTGTTGAATCGGAATGCGAGTCGTCCCGCTACACAATGCTCACCATCATCTGCTGTTTTGAACCAGAGCCAGTTGTTCCGGTAAAATTTTAAAATTACCTCGTCAAAAAAGTTTTTATAATTTTTATTCGCGAAGAATCCCGGATATCCTATCTTATTCCACCGGTTTTGATGTAATTTGATTAGAGATGAGATTGATATATCGTATTCTTCATGAGACAAAGCACTGCGAACCGAAAAAATCGTACCTTCTCTGCCTGCCTTCCAAGATTGAGAAAGTCGTCTCTTAATGCTCGGATTTTTTTCATTTAGAAATTTTTCGACGGATGGCGGAGTTGTTACATAGGGACAAACATCCGCGTGCGAAATTTTATTGCTTAATCCTTTCCGTTGCAGTTCGGGAAGCAGGTGTTTGTACGTATTACTGTCTTCTCTGATATTCAACAAAGATATTTCGTCATAAATTTGAGAATTTTCTGTGAGATAATTTGATAATGCTTCCGAAAATATTTTTTCATATTGAGGTTTTATCAGGACATCGAGATAATCGCTAGGACCGTCATCCAAAAAAATACCGAACGACTTATTGAATGCGTTCCCGCCACCTAACAGACACAGGCGGCGATAAAATATCTTTCCGAATAATGAATCTGCCTGGACGTAGAATGGCGCTATACCAACAATTTCGTTGCCATGATAAAAAATCAAAATATACAAAAAATCGTTTTTCGGATTGTTATAATTTTTCCACCATGAATAGAGCCACGAATGAGTTTGATAAATATGAGCATTTGAATTTTCCGCAAATTTATTCCATTCTAATTCGAAATCGGAAAAATCAGTCCATTTGTCGATTAATACAACCTTTAAATTAGATGGAGATATTTCACTGTGATTATTTGTCATTTAGAGTCAATTTTTAATGAACTTATTATCGATCAAGAATACCGGAATAAGGGTTATTATTTTTCGATTGCGGAATTATTTTTGTTTTTATTTTTCGCTTTACCCAATCGATATATTGATATGGTGTTAACATTCTAAATGCGAACTTACTCATGGACATGCCGCCTGACATTAGCATTCGTCTGATTTCAAAGAGATCCTGTCCGAATGCCGGTGGTCCCGTGTATGTTCCGCATCCGAAATCATAACCGGCATCGGATACCATCTTTTTAACAGATTCGTTCGTTAAGCCGTAAGGATATGCAAATGTTTTTACCGGTGCATTCAGTAATATTTCTAACTTCATCCGAGATTGGGAAATCTCTTCCCAAGCATTCACATGGGAAATAACCGGTAATTGCGGATGCGATAAAGAATGAGATCCTATTTCGAAACCGGATGCTTGTAATTCGATTATTTGCCGGTCGTTCAGTAATTGTAACGGAGGGATGCCGAGCGGTGTATCCCAGACACTTGTTTTAATTTTTCTATCTCCCATAATAAATAGCACACCCTTCATGCCAAATTCACGCATTACCGGAAGTACATTTGTGTAAATTTCTTCATATCCATCATCGAATGTTATGATGATCGGTTTCTGGGGAAGGTTTAATTCACCGTTCAGGAAGAGACGGTAATCTTCAAAAGTGATCGTTGTAAAACCCCAACGGTCGAGAAATCTCATCTGACTGCGAAATAAATCTAACAGTAAACTGATATCTTTAAATTTTCGACTGAAATAATAATTTTCAGTTATCAGATGATACATTAGTACCTTGATTTTGTGTGGATTACCCTGACCCGGCATTTTTACCTCTAGATCGTTATCGCTTGCCATAATTACATCCCTTCAAGGTGCCATTTCCAGCAGTTGTGAAAAAAGTTATCATTATTTTAACTTGCATTGTCTTGTTTATTTAATTCGAGCAAAAGGCGGGCAGGTACGCCGCCAACCAGAGTATGTGGAGCCACATCTTTTGTTACGATTGCGCCAGCCGCGATGATTGCGCCGGTTCCAATGCGTACTCCTTTTAGAATAATTGAACGGCACCCTATCCAAACTCCGTCTTCTATTATAACAGGTTTATCTTCCATGGCTATGCCGGGGATTGCGTGTTGATCCGTATCCATTATTATGACATCCCACGAGATTTTACAGTCCTTACCGATATCGACTTGTTTATGAGAAACAATCAGAGAATTTCGGTTTATATATGTTCCATTTCCAATTTTAACAATAGCATTTTTACCGATCTCAATTCGAATCCCGGAGTAGAACTGACAATTTTCCGAATATATTTCTCCACCGTCGTTATATATTTTCGGGGATGGATGCCCGCCACTTACAACTAAGATTCCGGATTTTGAAAATTTACGTGAAAACCATAATCCGCGGAGATGTCCGATCAAAGAATGCTTTTTCAGACGCCGCTTGTATCTTTTTATAAAATCGTTTATTTTCATTGCCGATCCGTTATGGTTGATGAGTGAAATCGGATTTATTTTTATTTTTACTGACAAGCGTATGTAATGTGCGTTCTAAATTATCGCCTATCACAGACCACTCATAATGAGATTTCATCAGTTCAAATCCTTTTTCGGTCAAAGTGTGCTGTAAAGATTTGTTGTTCAGTAGCGCGATAACAGAGTCTGCGAACGCATGTGGTTCATTGCCGATTAAGACCGATTCATTATCAACAACATCAATCCCCTCGCAACCTATACTTGTTGTAACTATTGGTATTCGCATTGCCATCGCTTCTAAAACTTTTAAGCGTGTGCCGCTTCCCATCCGGAGCGGAACAATGTATGCGCTTGAACGGTTGATGAAAGGTCGAACGTCGTCCACAAAACCGGTGATAATTACATTGTGAGATGCACGGCTTAACAAATTTTTAGGAGGACGGTTGCCGACTATGTACAGTTTAATGTCGGGTATTGCTTTTTGAATTAACGGAAAAGTTGTATCAAGAAAATGAAGCATTCCGTCGTAATTGGGAACGTATGACATAGCTCCTGTGAAAACTAACGAATGTGGTTCGCGTGTTTCATTTGTCGGTGTAAAGTATTCAGCATCCACTCCGTTCGGAATGACATACTTCTGAATCTCCGGTACTTCCTGATCTAATATTGTTTTATCATTTTCAGATGTAACAAGGAGAGCGTTCTGCCGGCGAATTGCGATCATCTCTTCGTGATAGAATTTTTTATATTCACTTTTATAATAGAATTGTCTCAGCGGTGAATGGGCGTTGAGCCACATGCGTCTGAAAATTTCGTACTCAACATTGTGTGCGTCCATAATCTTAACCGCATTTGTTTTCATTTCATATGATGCGGTGTGAGAAAATTCTGTAAGGGCGATATCATAATTATCATTATGGCATAATTCATCTAACTTATGTTGCATGAGGGAGTGCCGCGCCATCATATAAAAAAAACTATGTTTGCTGAGGACTGAATATAGCTGCCCTATTCTCTTATATCTTCTTGTCCATGGTTTCTCGATAACATGAATATCTTTTACACGATCTCCGAAATGTGATTCCAATTCTTTTTTATTTTGTTCATTCCCAAATGTTAGAACAGTGACTTCATGATTCCGGGCGAGTAACCGCAATATATGATAAACTCGTAATGCCCCGCCAAAATTTGGAGGTACAGGGGAATATGGCATTAAGTGCAAAATTTTCATTATTGTTTACCTTTTGATGGTAGGAAAACTTGTTTTATGTTTTTTAGTGAGATGTAATTCTTAAAGAATTCTAACTCATCCGGTTCAAGTGTTTTCAACAGAAGAAGAGATGCTATATATATTATTGAAGCTAGAATTCCCTGTAAAATCCAAGGGAGTAAAATAAGTTGCATTAACTTGATACTGATCGCCATTATAATTCCACTGGAGACAGCTTTTAGAGTAATGCTGATTTTGCTGTTTTCAAATGTATTTTTTGGAATGAGAAGTAAAGCACAAACCATAACAAAAAATTCGGTGATGATTGTAGCAATTGCCGAACCGATACCACCATTGTGGTAAACATTTTGAGTGTAAGGAATGATCAGATAATTTAATGCGACATTGATGATGACAGCAAACAAAGCAACGATTGACCATTGCCGTTGTTTATCCGATGCGAGAATGGCGGTGCCAAGTATCATATCGATGTAAACAAGAAGAATCCCTATTGAAAATATTTGCAGGATTAAGACCGAAGGAGCATATCCTTCCAGTCCGTAAAATAATTGAGTAATATTTTTTGCAAAATAATATAATCCGATCGTTACCGGTATTCCCGCGATTACGATAAAATCTATGCTCTTGATTGTTGTTACGGCAAGTGTATCTTTGCTTTTCCAGAGTCGGGAGAGGACCGGAAATACCGCTATGCTGAATATGCTTGGGATGAACATTAGTACATCAAAAAAACGATAAGCGGCGCCATACCAACCGACTACTGATGCCGGAGTTAAGAAAGAAAGCATTATCGCGTCTACGCGATAATAAATAATTCCGAAAATTGACCAAAGAAAATATGGAATTCCTTTCTTAATTAATTTCACAGACTCATTATATTGATAAGCCGGCAGAGGGGTGATCAATTTTCGTGCATATTTTGCGTGGATGAAAAAGTTTATAAATGTGCCGAGAGTATAAACAATTCCTATCACAAAGACACCCGCGCCCGATAACAATAAACTCACCGTAAAAAATGTAATGAATATTTGCTCTGATATTGAACCAAGAGACGGATATCTCATCTGCTCTGTCCCCTGAAAATAACTCCATAATACTTTTCTCATCCCCTCCCAGAGCATGTTGAGTATAAATAGTAGGAGCAGCATATTGACGATTTGCGGGTAACCTGCGATCATTATGAATATAACAAGCACAACCACAGAAATTATCCAAAAAATAAATCGGATGCCCATGCCATTCACCACAATTGAGGCAGCAAGATCGGGAGATCTTGATATTTCTTTTGCTATTGAATATCTGCCGCCAAAATCGATGAACACAATAAATATTCCGATTATTGAATTGGCTAAATACAGATATCCGTAATTTGCGCTTCCGAGATAACGTGGAAGGAAGAGCATCAGCACGAAACTCATAGTCCATGTTATTGCCTGTGAGCCCATAAGAACAGCGGCGTTTTTCGTAACCGATTTGGCAACTTCTATGCTCATATTCCGGTTTCTTTTTGGATATGGTTTTTCGGGAAAATATATTTAATAAAAATATTTAACATCATTTATTCAGAATTAATTATGATTATGTCTAAAAATTCTTGTGTAAAGAACAAGTGCCGCAAAATGAGGCAATGCGAGCATCCGTTTCCATCTCCAAGGTTCGCGAATTAAGCGATACAGCCATTCCATTCCTACTTTCTGCATCAGTAAAGGTGCGCGGGGCGAGACGCCTGCTATAAAATCGAATGTGCCGCCGATACCTATCGCGATTGGAACTTGCAATTTTTTCTGGTTGCGCGCTATCCAAATATCCTGGTTAGGAGCGCCGTATGCCACGAGAAGAATATGCGGTTTGGCGTCAGTTATTTTTGAACAGATATCATCTTCGTCTTCAATTCTGGGTGAACCAGAGAAAGTGCCAACAATCTTTATCCCCGGATATTTGGTTCGTAGAATATTAGCGGCTTGTTCTGCAACTCCATCTGCCGCGCCGAGAAAAAATATTCTCCAATCGTTGTCACGAGCCAGCTCGGAAATTCGCTCAACTGTATCAACACCGGTAACTCGCTCCGGTATTTGTTTCCCTAACAATTTAGAAGCCAAAACTATCCCTATGCCATCGGGAAGAGAAAGTTTCGCCTCGTTCAGAATATTCCGGAACAAAATATTCTTTTGAGCTTTCATCACAAATTCCGGATTTACTGTAACTATTTGATGATAGCCGCCATCCGAAATTGCCGACTTCACGAAGTTCAGTGTATCTTTCATTGTTACACGATCGACCCGTACATCTAATATCTTTACCGAAGTAAAATTATGATTCATCATTTAACAGCCGGTGTATTTAAAATTTTTGTGGAATCTTCTGTTATATCTAACCTTACTAAGGTAGATAACAAACCCATAATCATCCCGAGGTAAACCATATTTCTGTAAAAAGTTAATTGCAAATCAACAAACGAGACAACGATTTGTCCGACGATCGCGATTATAGCAACGGCACAAAGGGCTTTCAAGTATGGATCCTTTAAACGCATGAAAGTGTATGTCGCACTCAGAACGTACGAATTTATGAAAAGCCAGAATAAGAAAAATCCAATGACACCCATCTTCACCATCAGCCAATAAATCTCGTTGTGTGGTATATATTCTCGGAGAGGAAAAGGAATCTTGGGCAACGCTACAGGTTGATCATATTTATTACCGAAACCGATACCAATAATAGGAGATCTCCTGACTGTTTGAGCAAGATTATAATTTTCAAAATCTCGGTAAAGGTTTGAATAGTATCTGTCGCCTGCAGCTTCCTCGTCGGAGGAGAACGAAGATTTAACAAGTTGAGCCGGTAGAGCGATACTGCTTTCGCTGTTCCAAAAGATCGCCAAATAAAATATGCCGACTACAGCAACGGGAAACATCCTCTTGAATAGTTTTACCCGTTGAATTTTTGGTAAAAGAATTATAAATGTGATCAGGGCAAATCCAAACGCGGCATATGTTGCACGTCGCTGAGATAAAATGAAAATTCCCAACAGAGGTAATAACAACCAATATAGGATTTTCTTTTGATTATCATCACTCTTGAATAAAATCATACCGAACAATAGGATAAAAAGGGAGACGAAGAACAAAGGATCTTCGTGATTCGTAAGTTCAGTTCTGGATCCGAAACTAAATCCCAATCTCAGGGCGCGAATAACGCCTTGCATTGCTTTAAAAGTGAGCGCGCCGATGACAACCCAGATCAGCAGCCGCAGTTGTTCCCGCGATTGGATAATTTGCGGGATAAAAAAATAAATAACTCCCATGTAGAACAATGCCCTTAATTCCCATAGGGCAGGTAAAAAATCTCCACCTCTTGCTAAACCATAAACCGCAGAAATAATAAGCCAGCCGAAAAAAAGAAGAGCTGTAAACCAAACCGGCACACGATTCAATTGCACATTCTTGCCGAGAACGATCATTATTATCCAAACCGTTCCAATCAGTAACAATTGGAGTTCAAGCGGATTCAGAACGGCAGCATCGATTCTCGAAAAAAGCGGAAGCGCTTTTAAATTTCCAAAATACTCTGTTCCGATTATAGTTATCCCGTAACCTCGCGGCGGAAATTGGTCAAATAACAACACCATGCCAATGAATAATATGAATCCCCAATCAACTCGGTATAATGTAATCATCACCGCCAAAACGAGAAATATCACGGCCACAGTCGCGAATACGCTTCCACCGCTGCTCAAAAATATGATCGATAGAATTAATGAAAGAATGATAATGAGAATGGTGCTTCTGTGTGTGTTAAATTTCGCAGCTAACCAAGCGAATTTAAATTTCTGAATAATTTTATTTTCCGGTTCGATTTGCATATTCCTACCTTAAAAATGTAGCGTCCGGTATTTGAAGCGAATACATCACATAAACAACAACCGCCACTTGAAGCATGGCGATTATTACGATTAAGATATGTTGTCTCCAATGATGTTGACGGATATGTTTTCCGATTATTACAACTATCATCAGGAGACCTAGTGTTCCGATAACTGCTATCATCTGTAAAACTGGTTAGTGATGTTCTTGAGGGAGATCGAATCTGTTCAACACGAAACCGAGCACTTGTCGTTCATTGATGCGCTGAAATATTGCATCCACTTCTTCCTTCTTAGTTTTTCCCGAGTGAACTACTACAACCAATCCGTGCAGTTGATTAGCAAAAAGTGTTGGCACGCAGACAGAGTTGATTGCCGGCATATCTACGATTATAAGTTCATAGTGCTGTTCAAGCGAATAGATTAAATCTCTGAATGCGGCGAGCTGATCAAGCCCCAGCATCGCCCGCGATGAAACGGGAGATGTGTCTTCGTGTATGGAATTATTTGCAAATAGATTTTCATGAGGGATAATTGTGCTGCCAGCCGTCAGCACATCTAAATTTTCTATCATTGTTCGTGACACATTGATCTCGGAAGATATCAAACCCTCTGTCAATCCCGGAGCTAAAGGAACTCCAAAAATCCTGTGGAGGTTCGGATTAGCCACATTGAGATCGACCAAAATAGTTTTTTTCTGGGACCCCATGGCGAACGAAACTGCCATGTTGCAACTGATCAAAGTTTTTCCTTCACCCAGTTTTGCGCTTGTTATGCCGAGAGTTAAATTAACGTTTTGATTATCGCGCGAGAGTAGAAAATAATTAAATGAATTGTAATATTTGTATTTTATTACAGATTCATCTATGAATTTCCCTGTTTCGGGATTGGTCACAACCGTTTTTATGAGACGAATTATTTTTTCATTTTTTTCATGACTCTCTGATTCGCCAATGTTTGGGTTAGCACCAGTGTGAGTCTGTTTTGATCCTGGATCTATCATTTATTATCTATTATTTATTAATATTTTTAGTCAATCAGCCGGAACGAAGTGTGTATTATCACTTTCGTTCCTCTTTGATGCCTTCGCCTATGAAAGCTATAATCGGCTTTTGATATACTTCAATATCTTTTGGAGCTCTAATCGTTGTATCGAGTAATTCTGCAAGTATAACCGAAAGAAATCCAAAAAAGATACTAACGCCCAATCCACCGAATACAATCATCGGACGATTGGGTTTTGTCGGGGTTATCGGTACTATTGGCGGATCTATTATAACAAATTGATTTGCACTCTTTAGACTCAGATCGCGAGAAGTACGGGCTTGCTCAAGCTTGACTTTCATCTCATCATACAATTTCCTGTAAATTGTGTAATCCGACTCCTTATCTCCACCCATTTGCTCGCTAATCGACGATTCCCTGATACCATCAATAATTTGTGTCTTGCGCGTTTCAAGTTCTGTTCGTGATGAATTGATCCTCTTGATTTCAGAATCAATTGAAGTTTTCATCCTTTCCAAGAGTTCCGGCAACTGTGATTCGATTTTTTGCACTTCGGGATATTGAGGAGTGTAACGCCTGAGGTAATCATCGTATTTTGACAACAGGGTGCGGAGTTCCAGCGCGAAAGGTATATCAAGACCCTGCAATTCATAAAGCGAATTTCGGCTTTCCTCAGTTTTCAAATTTAAAGATGAAGTACGAAGGGTATTGAATGCCTGGTGATTTGTTCTTAATTTGACGTCGAAATCTGCTATTTGTTTTTCAATGGTTTCCAATTGGCCATACAAAGTGCGACTCTCTGTCGGTAAAGAGCTAATTCGCCGGCCGATTATAGAAACAACTTGCCGCTGACTCAATTCAAACTTTTCTTTTATTTCAGCAAGTTTATTTTCGAAAAATTGAACTGACTGTTCCCCTCGCTGATTTTCAACTCCCATTAAAGTTTCAATGAAAAGCTTCGATAGAAGTTCAACAGCACGCTTCGCTCTTTGTGGATCGTCGTCCGTAAATGTAATTCTGAACGAGTCGGAACCGCGCTTCTCAGTTTCAATTAAGTTCGTAAGTGCATTTACAAGTTTTTGTCTTTTTTCTTCAGTCTGGGCTTTCTCTCCATACCCGAGGCTATCTATCAATTTCAGAAGCATAGTTCTGCTGTAGAGGATTTCATTGAATGTTCTAAGGCGGTCTTCAGACGCCATCGCTCTTGAAATTTCGTAGCCAAGCAAGAGGTTGGGGATTTCATCCCGTTGAACAAGTATTGTTGATGAAGATTCGAACTTTTGCGGAAGAAGCAGAGCACCGACTATGCTGATACTTGTGATGATAATTATTGGGATATAGAAAAATTTTCTCCTTCTTCGAAAGAGAGAAAATATTTCGTGTAATGTAAATTGTGCAGAACGCAATTTGATTTCCTTTAAGTGATGAAAATAATTTCAGGTAGCGCGTTTATTAAAGGCAACTAACATGCCATTAATGATCGTTTATAATTAAGTAAATTCGTGAAAATATTTGTTGTGGCAGATCACTTTTCTCAAACAATTCTCATAATTTTATTGTTCCAACCATGAAGTGGGAACTATTTACACGCTAAATTTAAAAATGCTCAATGCCAGCAAAACTCGAGTTATTCTTGTGTGTAAATTATTTACTTTTATCCATTATTCAATCATTTGGTCTACGAAAAATAAAAGAATCTTAACCGGATGAGCTCTAATTTCAAATCGGTGACCGATATCAACATTTATCAGATCTATAATTCGCACATTGTGGTGCCTTTAGGGATCAATTTTCGATATCATAATTGAATCCTATGGCATAGGATTTGCCAATTAGAATAGGCATCTACCAACTCCTCCTGTTAATTGATTTCTGAAACATCTCGTAAGGAGGAAAAATTTTCAACTAATTTATAAAGATTTATGATAAAACGAATAATATTATTTGGCATATCTGGTTTGTTTGTGATGATTATAGGGTGTTCACCTTCAGAAGAAATAGCGAAAGATAATCTGACACAAATTATCCGATCGGGTAGCCGTTCGATGCAAGTTGAAGCGCAATCGAGCGGTTATGTTATTAGGCAATCCGATCAGGTGCAAATTGCAGTTTGGGGATATCCTGAATTTAATTGTCAAGGACCCGTTAAAGAAAATGGTGCGGTCACTGTTCCTCTTTTAGGAGAGGTTGTCGCAGCGGGATTGACAAAAGAACAATTCACGGAACAATTGAAACAAAAACTTTCGGTATACATCCAGGGAGAAATTCAATTATCTGCAACGATCACAAGCGCGATTCCCCAAAAGATTGCCGTTCTTGGTGCAATAACAAATCAGAATAATTATCCTATTACAACGGATGTGACATTAATCGAAGTTCTTTCTGCCGCAGGCGGTACAACCATCGATTCTGATTTGAGGCATATCAGGATCATTCGCAATGGTATGAGCGATCAACCGATCGATGTTGATCTAACAGCTTATATAGAGAACGGAAATATTGAAGCTATTCCGATGGTTCGCCCAGGTGATACAGTATTTATACCCAAAAAATCGAACGTCATAAGGGAATTATCCGATTTTATGCGTGACGCCATATTTATTTTCGGTTTCTTCCGAATATTTAATTAACCGAGTGCCGAAATGAACAGTTCAAAAAGGATAATTTCATTCATATTCATCCAGTCAATGATTGGATGTTTATTCATTAACAGTCTGGATGCTCAAACGTTGTATTTTAATTCCAGACATGCACTTATCGGGGCTCGTGCAGCTTCGTTAGCTGATGCACTTGTTGCCGAAGCATACGATGCGAATACGATGTATTCGAATCCGGCGGCGCTTGTTCACTTAACAAAATCATCATTGGTTCTCAACCATAATCAAGAAAGATATTTCGATGGTATGACGGAAAATGTTGGCTTACCGGTGCGTACCGGTTTTTCAGAAGCAATGGTTTTTGGTTTGAGCGTAAGTCATATCGGATATTTAAAAAAGGTTACAACCACCAATATCCATCCATTCCAAATCGGTTATGATTTTGCATACGCGAAAGAAATAATGCCGACATTCAGCGTCGGTGCCAGGATCGGTGTCGATTATGGACAGGCAGGAAATACAAATTTGCTGGGTGCTTCAGCATCTCTGGGTATCTGCTATTCTCCTTCACCCGAAATAACATATGGTGCTGCGTACAACGGCATTGGAACAGGAATTCATTATAATATCAGCGGTGGAACAACTGCTATTAGGTCAGAGAAATTACCCCAAAGTTTGCAAGCGGGTGTTGCCATGCGGTACCCTGCAATTCCAAATCAGAATATCGTTACCGTGGCAATCTCCAACGAAAAAATTTTCGGGCAAACAGGTATTCAATACTCCGGTGGTGTCGAGATATATCCGATACAGTTTCTTGCTATTCGTGGCGGTTATACAGTGAAGAATCTGGATAAGTCTGCCAGAGTTGGCTTAGGTATACGTTCAGGTTATGGTAATTTTGATATTTCTATTTCACCAAGCCGTTCAACGGACCGGTCGATATTCATCACCGGTTCATTCATTCTTTGGAAAACAGAACAACGCTATTAGTGAAAGAAATCTATATGATTAGTTTGGTTACGCAAGAAGTTCTATCTGCCGATAGTCCGTCGGTTGAAGAATTATTAAAAAAGATTGAACCGATAATTTTAGGCGGCCTGGGCTTGATTATTGTTGGCGAAGAGGGGACGGAAAGAGAATACATTGCTTCACGAATACATCAGATAAGTGGTCGTGAACAACGTCTTTTCAGAAGATTCGATTGTAATTACAATTATCAATCTTTGTTAGAAAAAATAATATTTGGTTCGGAAGATTTAGCGCTGACCGGAGTTGAGATCAATCGCGGTACTCTTGAGAATGTTCATAAAGGTTCAATATATTTTGAAAATATTGAAAAATTATCGCCTCGAATGATATCTCGCTTAGTGAGAGAAGTTGAGAATCAACATTTTCGTCGGGTTGGCGGTGTTGAAGATATCCCATTAAACGTTCGGTTTTTTGCAGGAATGGATTCAAAGATCGTTAATAAATTGAATCCTGAGACCAACGAATTAATACATCGATTATTTCCTATTATCGTTAATTTTCCTCCTTTCAGAGAAAGAAAGAATGATATACTTTATTATTTAAGAAAATCGATCGAAAAGTATTCTTCTTCTCGTGTGATGAGCGATACGATTACTTCGGAGGAATTTCGCCAATTTGTACTAACTTATTCATGGCCGGGGAATCTTAAAGAATTTGATAATGTTATGAAAAATACTATATCAACTGCCGGATGGAAGAGTATCCGGATGGAGCATCTGCCTCCATATCTATATCAGCAATATTTGAGTAATAAACAGGTTTTTGCTATAAATTTTAACGAAGGATTAAATTGAATTTTAATGGGTAACTCGGATAAAAATATTTGTGCTTTGAACATTTTTTTTGTAAACTGTTAGGTAAGAAAGGGCTTTGGTGGGATTGTCATGTTATTACCTTTGATATTAATTTTTGTTATTCCTCTGATTTTATCGCTAGTTGTAACTCCGTATGTTATCGGATTCGCCGAGCATATCGGTGCGATGGATATGCCGAATGATCGGAAGGTACATAAATATCCGATACCGCGTCTGGGTGGAATAGCTATCTATATCAGTTTTTTTGCCGGGTTAATCTTTTCGTTGTATCTTCAACCATCAGTTCATCCGTTTGGCACCATCACTCCCAATACCGGAATAATGTTGGTAGTTTCTTTATCGATTGTTTTAATCCTGGGAATTTGGGATGATCTAAAACAATTAACGCCGGGCAAAAAATTTATTGGCCAGGTACTTGCTGCGTCGATTGTTTATTTTGCAGGGTTCCGTATCTCAACAATTACCTCTCCTATGGATTTCGCGTTATTAGATCTCGGCTTACTTGATTTCCCCGCTACAATTCTCTGGATCGTAGGAGTTACCAACGCTTTCAATCTGATAGACGGTTTAGATGGGCTCGCATCGGGAGTTGCTCTCATCGTTGCCATCACTATTTTCCTGATATCATTTATGAAGAATGATATCGGCTCTGCCATGTTGGCGCTATTACTTGCCGGTGCCGTGCTCGGATTTTTACGCTACAATTTTAACCGCGCCCGGATTTTTCTGGGGGATTCAGGATCTCTCTTCATCGGGTTTACACTTGCGATTTTATCGATGACAAGTTCCACTAAAGGATCAACCGCATTTTCAATTATCGTTCCGTTTCTCACACTTGGTCTACCGATCATGGATACTATGCTTGCCATGACGAGACGTTTCCTTCGCTCAATGTTCCCTGAACAAAAAGAATACAAGCCGTTCATACGAAAGATGTTAACATTATTCGATCCTGATAAAGGTCATATTCATCATCAATTGATTAACCTCGGCTTATCCCATCGTAAAGTTGTGTTACTTCTTTATGTGGTTTCTGTCGTATTCGGTATCGGAGCGTTCGCGGTAACTGTTACAAACACCTTGAGCGCTATACCAATTCTGATAGCGATCAGCGTTGCAACTATAGTTGGTGTTAGTCAATTGAAGTATAAAGAGATGGCTGTCTTACGTAACGGCTATCTGCTTCCGATATATAAAATGCAATTGATGAATAATACATTTTTCCTCGGTTTCCTCGATATCGCATTTATTATTATTTCTTTCGTATCTGCAACCGCGTTGGCATCAATAGGTCCATCTGGTCTGGCATATAATCAGAGTGTTTTTAAAACGATTATGCTAGTTTCGGGAATTCAATTGGTTATTTTTTATTTCAGCGGATTGTATAAAGGAACATTCCACCAGTGGGGGTTTGGCGATATATTGAAGATTATAAAAGTCGTTTCAATAGCAGTTGCGGCTACGTGGGGTACTTTTGCGCTCTTTCCAAAGATGGGTTTTCATTTTAGTATCACAATTTTAATTATCGATTTTTATCTTTTGATAACACTCGTTATGGGAACGAGGATATCGTATCAAATCCTGAATTATTTCTCGAAGCGCGGTGAACGCGGGAAGAAAAATGTCCTGATATACGGCGCCGATATTAAGGGCGGTCTCATGCTTCAGGAAATGGTGGATGACACCAGTTTGCAGATTTCACCTGTAGGATTTTTAGATGATGATCCGAGACTCGAAGGTAAAAGATTAAACGGTTATCCGATTTTCGGTGGCCATTGGAAATTAGAGCGCTTAATCAATACCAAAGGAATATCGGAAGTAATACTGAGTAACGACTCGATCAAGCCGACAATAATGAAGCGCTTAATTGAAATTGCCAGAAATCATAACATCGTTATTCGGAAATTTAAAGTTCGCTTCGAAGAAGTGTCAAGAATAGAACAAAAAACACAGGTTTTCGAAAATCGTCCTTCCGTTTCTGAGCGGAATAAAAAGCAGTCTGTTTAATTTTCGCTAACTAAAAATTAGTTGTATTTCGATGTTTAGCAATTCAATGCTATCCATCGAGATATATTTATTCATACCTCATTGCAAATATGCAATCTGCTTTACAAAAGATTGCTTAAAAGTATCTTCTTATCTAATTTCTACGAACCTTCCCAATTCAATTGGAAATTTATCTGAATTTTCCTCAATATTTTTTTCCACCCTATAGAATCCGATTCTGCGTGTATCTCCCTCATAAGCTGTAATTCTTAAGTTATCTAAAAATTTATCGGATAAATAAACAAGGAAACGTCTTTCAAAGATTCTCTATTTCGACAAATTGTTGAATAAAAGAGAAGCCAATTACCACATCTAAATCACAATATATCGTCCGCTGTGACATTTGTCAAAGTTTCATTGAAATCACATCGCTCATTCAGTACCTTTTAATTGAATGAAATAAGAAATGAAGAAAATGATGAATGGTATGTTAAATAAAATGATGAAAGTTGGCAAGATTCGAATGAAACATGTTTTAATGATGGTTTTTATTTTTGTTTTTTCATTATACTCGAACGCATTTGGAGGTGCGAAATCAGATTCAAATCCAATAAATATGAAAGTTAATTCCAATCCCACGATATGGATCTCCGGATATATCGCTTCTTGGACACTTCACATGGGCTCAGGTACAGATGGGAATTATGGCAATATGCCATATCAGGCAGTTGACCTTGATGCGATGACGCACGTAATAATGTTCGCTGCAGCCATCCAGTCGGATGGTACTTTAGCATATAATAATATTGTTACATCACGACGTAAACCATTCAACGATTATGTCCATTCGAAAGGGAAACCTGTTATATTATCTGCCGGTGGAGCTGGGAATACATCGTTTTCTACCGCCATCAGTGCAACATATAGATCAAATCTCGTTCACAATTTTATGGAGGCAATTCGTACTTATGAATATGATGGAATTGATATAGATATCGAGCCGGTAAATGCTTCTGATACAGCGAATATATCTCTATTTATAAAAGAATTATACGACTCATTGCAAACACATCACTCATATCACGATGTTTCAAAGAAACCATATTTAACATGCGCTGTCTACAATTTTGCAAGTTTGTGGGGAAGATTAAATCAATACTTCGATCAAATTAATTTGATGAGTTACGATTATTTCGGGACTTGGTTTGGTAAAAGTTGGCATAATAACGCGCCGTCCGCTCCATCAACCGATACAGATATTTATGGCGTGGTAATGACCACGGTTCAATCGAAAATGCAAAAATTTCTTGACGCGGGAATTCCCAAAAATAAATTCGGTGTAGGAATTGATTTCAACGGCTGGGTGTGGAAAGGCGGCTTACTTTCGGATGGATCCGGTAACGGAGTAACTGCGCCGCGACAAAGATGGTCAACTGCTCCAACGGTTGTGGGTGGTAAAGAAACACAATATTACGTTTTACGGAAAAAGTATATTGATACAGCCACAGTAAGTTATCATTATGATAATATCTGCAAAGTTCCATACATCGGAATCGACAGTGTTGGAAATTCATCCGATATTTATGTGACATATCAAGATACATCGACGATTCGCGAGATAATGAATCTTACAAAAGAAAATGGTATCGGTGGTTTAATACTTTGGGAAGTCGGTGGTGGTTATCTTGGTACAACTGATTTTCCTGTTGCTCAATATCCCAATTTAATACGTGACCCATTATTACGTGCCGTCAAGGAATCTTTTTTGGGTGGATTGCCGATTGTCGTTGTACCTCCCCAAGCTCCAATATTATCAGCACCAGCAAATAACAGCAACAACGTATCTATTAATCCATTGATGCAATGGAACTTTGCAGCCGGAGCGACGAACTATCGTTTACAGATTTCAAGTGATGTTTCGTTCACAAATTTGATTTTAGATGATTCAACTCTGTCTGCAACATCAAAACAGATTTCGAATCTGAACTATCTATCTTCTTACTATTGGAGAGCTAATGTTCGTAATACGGCAGGTACAAGTCAATGGTCTGAGACTTGGTCGTTCGTTACCGATTCTGAAAAAATAGTAATTCCACCGCCGCCGCCACCTGTGGACCCGGTTGAGGAATTAGTATACAATGATTCGTTAAATTCACCATGGAACAACGCATCGTGGAGTTCAACTATAACACTTAAGAGTACTGAAAACAAATATCAGGGATTATATTCGATAAAATCAATTCAAAACGCTTGGGGGGCATTGAGGTTTATAAGCGGTACCTGGGAATCGCCGAAGCCGATAACAACTTTGCCTGATCAGAGATTCAAGTTCAATTTCTATAATACAACCTCAGGTCTCACAATTAAAGTCTATTTTGCGAACATAGCAGGTGGAACTTTTCCACAATTCGTGTTCAAATCATTACCGGTGAATCAATGGGTGAGCGTAGATTTACCAGCCGATTCAATGAATCCGGGTGGATTAGATGTTCATTACATAGTCGTTCAAAATAACACTTCGATTGTTTCAACTTATTTTGTCGATGAAATCTCAATTGCGATCTCAGGAGCCCAGTCCCTTTCTTCAGTGCCGTTGATTGCTCCTGTAAATGAATCTATTCTATCTACAAATTCAATCGTTGTCAAATGGGATTCGGTTGTGGGTGCTTCACTCTATCATTTACAAGTATCGAAAGACACTACTTTCTCTTCAACCATATTTGAAGATTCACTTTGTTCGAATGTATCAAAAGAAATAACCGGACTCGATTGGAATGCGAAATATTATTGGAGGGTGCACGCTTCAAATCAAATAGTCGCAGGTGAATTTTCCAATGTGTGGAGTTTTACAACACCGGTGTCGAGCGTAAAATTAGTATTGTCGAAAACAAATATAAATTTTGGAAAAATAGTGATAGGTAAAGCTAAAGTCGATTCGGTTAGAATAAGTAATTCCGGCACCGATACACTCACGATAATAAGCTCTCAACTTTCATCCACATTCGCGGTAAATCCTTCGGTTATTCGTGTAAGCCCGGGTGTATCTAATACTGTGTTAGTTACTTTTAATTCGACTAAAAAAGGAACATACCAGGAGAATATTTTTCTTGAGTACGGCGTTCCAAAGAAATATGATACGATCAAAGTAAGCGGACAATCGGTTTTGCCACCGCGTAGCTTGCGCAATCCTCCGGGGTTAGCTTTTGTTGGTGTGGTTCCGGGATCACCGGTTGTTGAAAGCTTTTATATACAGAACGACGGTGAAGTTGACCTCGTCATAGATAACATCCATTCAACGATGGGATCGGTCTCGGTTTATCCGTTAACATTAACTGTAGCTCCGAACGACAGCCAGCAAATTACAGTAACTGCCTCAGTTTCCAATCCGTCAAATGAAACGGGGATGATTATTTTCACCGATAATAGCGTTAAGTCTCCGGATACGATGCAAGTTACCATCAATACAACAACCGGCGTAGAAGAAGAATTAACTCCGGCAGAGTATTCATTGAACCAGAATTATCCCAACCCGTTTAATCCTTCCACCACTATCAATTATACTTTGCCTGCCGAAAGCAGAGTGAAGCTGACTCTTTATAATCTTTTAGGTCAGGTGGTGGATGTTTTGGTCAATGAGGTTCAACCATCAGGCGTGTACAATGTTGTTTGGAATGCTAATAATGCGATAACGAACTCTCTTGCTTCTGAAATTTACTTTTATAAAATTGAAGCGGTAAAAATAAATAATCCAACCGACATGTTCACCTTCTCACGTAAAATGATTTTGATCAAGTGATTTAGCCGTAATAAATTTCCTATCATAATCAATAAATGCCTGAGCCACAAAACTCAGGCATTATTTTTACGGACTTTCGTAATAAAGTTTGATAATAACACACGAGGAAAAACTTCCGCTTGGAACCTGAATTGTATTAATTTCTGTTAAGGGATTATAAAGTATTGGAATTCTGCTTTAATTTGATTAGTTTTATTGAAATGCTTTTCTCGTCTACTGATAATTTTGAATAAATGAAAAATAAAATCAACAAATATACAATCTATTTCATGGGGATAATTGAATGAAATATATCAATTTCGTTTTCCTCTTACTGATCTGTATATCCGCGAACGGCTACTCTTCCGGTAACAGCAATCAGAATAGGTTATCAGCAATTCGCTCACCGAATCAGGTAACATCCTCATTATGGGTAACCGCATATTTACCATCGTGGGAATTGAATATGGGTGCGGGAACCACTGGCAATTACGGAAATCTACCTGTAACAAATATAGACTGGTCGGCATTTACCCACGTCATAATGTTCGCCTGCGGTCCAACTTCGAACGGAACTCTATCTTTTGGGAATTTACTTCCCTCCCGACGTAAACCATTCAACGATATTGCACATGCAAACGGAACACCTGTATTGCTCGCTGTCGGTGGAGCCGGAGGAGAAGTCTGGGGTGATGCATGCAATCCCGGAACGATAGATATTTTTCTAAAAAATGTTCTTAACGAATTAGACATAAATCAGTACGATGGTATTGATTTAGACATTGAACCTTTCAGAAATACCGGCACCGTGAACGATACAACCAGGGTTGGTCCGTTCATTCGCAGATTATACGACTCATTACAAGTAAGAAGACAATACGCAGACCCAGCAAAAAAACCGATTCTCACTACCGCAATACTTTCAGGGTGGGCGGGTGAATGGTGGGCAAAACACGAATGGATGTTCGATCAAATTAATATCATGACATATGATATGGCACAATCTATGGGATGGGGAGTTGATAGAACCTGGCATAATAACGCGGTCTTCTCTCCACCGCCGCCGACCGGAACAAATTTATATTACACTTCAATTCAATCGCGATGGATTGATCAGTTGTATAAAAGAGGTGGAAAGAATAAGAGTAAATATGGAGTTGGAATTGATTTTAATGGATCGTTATACAAAGGCGGTGTAACAATCGCGAATCCGAATGAAGGAGTATCTGAGCCGATGCAAAGATGGCAAACCGCTCCGGCATTCTCCTGGGATTATGATTTTGATCTTATGTATAAAACATATCTTGATACTGCAACATCCGCAGTGAAAAGATACGATGCGGTCCATGAAGCAGCATATTTAAAAATTGTAGTCCCACCCCAATATGCAAGCGATCCAACTCAACCATGGTTGGATGAAACATATTTATCTTATACCGATTCCAGACAGATAAATCGGATTGTTCAATTTGCGCACGATTCGAGTGCGGGCGGTATAATTATATGGAATATCGGAGAAGGGTATCTGCCAAGTCAATATCTTGAACGTGACCGGATGCTTCAAGCAGTAAAAAATGCCGTATTTAAGATAGCACCTCCACCGCCTAAATTTCAACCACGTATCAGAGGAGAAATATTTTTCGATAGAGAATCCAACGGTGTGAAGAACAGCTCTGATCCTTTAATGCCCGGATGGAAAGTTAGTTTGTCTGGTCCGGCAGGAGTGCAAACTGTTTTAACCGATTCATCCGGGAAATACGAATTCGATTCTTTGCAAATGGGAGAATATACAATCACTCTTGAAGTAAAGAATTTGTGGAGCCCGACTTTTCCGCTTCCTGCCGGTCAAATCACATATACCACTCAATTGCTTAATGATACATCTGTTTCGGTTTGTGATTTCGGTTTATATTCATCAAATGTAAGAAGTGTCCAGTACGGTTCAGGTTGGAGTGCAGTATCACTACCGCTTAATGTTCCTGATCTACGAACAGGGAGTGTATTTCCTCTTGCATCAAGTACTGCTTTTTCGTATTTGAGTTCGTATATCCCCGAAGATTTGTTACAGTTCGGAACCGGTTATCTGGTAAAATTTCGTTCAAAACACACACTCTGGACAGCAGGGTATAATATCGATGATATCGTGATTCCTGTGAACGAAGGTTGGAACATTATTGGTTCCATTTCAACCCCTATTCCGTTGAGTTCTGTAGGAACCTCTCCGGGTGGAATACTAACTTCTCCGATATATTCATTTGATAATGCTGGTTATGATTTTACCGATTCGATTATCCCGGGAAAAGGATACTGGATCAGAGCATCTCAACCGGGCGAAATTCATTTATCTAAGTCCGCGAATCAATCTTTCAGTAAATTCAATGATATCAAATCATTCACCGATGTGATGCACTCGATCACGTTTGAATCGGCATCGTTAGAATCGAGAAAAGTATATTTTTCAAATAATGCTCTTGAAAATAATATCGAGGATAAAACATATTACGAACTTCCATCGATAGAAGGTATGGGAGATTTTTTCGATGTTCGTTTTTCTGTTGAAGGAAGTTTGAACGGAGGATTAGTCGGTTTTTTTAGTGATGGGGCTACCGCGGAAGAGAAATTACAGATCAGTCTCACGGCAGTTCGGTATCCCCTTATTTTGAGATATAAAATCGAAAATGATACGAGATACAGATATGAAATTGAAACACAAGACAAAACGGTATACCCGGTGGAAGACTATACTGAAATTCAGATCAACAAACCGATAAAGCAACCTGCTCTGTCGTCTGAATTGATATGGTTGAAACGCAAACAAATTAGTTCAACCGATCAACAGCCAAAAACTTTCTCGCTGAATCAGAATTATCCGAATCCGTTCAACAACGGAACAGTTATAAAATTCGATCTTCCAAACGATGGTAATGTAACATTGGACGTCTATAATATATTAGGTGAAAAAGTTGCGGTTCTCGCGAGCGGTTATTTCGCCTCAGGGGATCATGCAAGAAAATTCGAGGGCGATAATCTTCCAAGTGGTTTATATCTGTACAAAATATCGTACCGAGATAAGTCTAATTCTTACTACACCGAAACGAAGCGGATGCTTCTGCTAAAATAAAAGATCGATTCATCTAACGATGATCGATTTTTACCATACCTTTAATTTATTCCAACTGATAACTCGATAACTTGTTGTGTAAAGTTTTACGGCTGATGCCAAGAATTTTTGCCGCTTTAGCTTTATTGTTACCTGTGGAAACGAGAGTTTGAAGAAACAGTATCCGTTCCGCTTCATGCGCCGTGCAACCGATCGGTATACTGATGCTTGTCTGAAGTGTCGGCTGTAGAAGTAATCTTTGCGGTAAATAATGAGTGTTAATAATCTGGTGGTTGCAAATTACAATTGCTCGCTCTACTATATTCCTGAGCTCGCGTATATTACCGGGCCAATGGTAAAGCATCATCAGTTCAATAGCGTCTTCAGAAAAACGTTGAGTCGGTTTATCGTATTTAGCTGCAAATATTTTTAAAAAATAATCGACGAGCAAAGGAACATCTTCTTTTCGTTCTCTAAGAGGAGGGATGTATATTTCAATGACACTTAAACGGTAATATAAATCTTCACGAAGTTCTTTTGATTTTATAGCTTCGCTGATATTTTTATTTGTTGCGGCAACCATTCTAACATCAACATTAATTTCTTCTTTACCGCCCAGCCGTCTGAATTTTTGAGTTTCTATTACACGTAACAGCTTCGCCTGTGTTTCAAGACTCATCTCGGCGATTTCATCTAAAAGGAGTGTACCTCCGTTCGCCATTTCAAAACAACCTGCTTTTTTTTGTAAAGCACCTGTGAAAGCGCCTTTCTCGTGTCCGAATAACTCGTTCTCAATAACATCTTTTGGAAGCGTCGCGCAATTAAGAGCATGAAATTGTTTCTCAGCTCGCTTGCTGTGCCGGTGAATAAGGTTGGCAACAACCTCTTTACCGGTGCCGCTTTCTCCGCTGATGAGCACTGTCGTTTCAGATTTTGCCACAAGCCGGATTGCCGATCGAATTTCTGAAATTGCAGCGCTTTTTCCGATCAAATTAATATTATTATCCGACAGGATTATTTGCTGTTCCTCTGAACCATCAGCGAAAAGAAAAGATTCTTTAGATGATGTCAGTTTTACCACCGATTCAATTAACCTGGGATCGGTTAAATCTCCGATTATATAATCTGTTGCTCCTGCTTTCATCAATCGGACGGCATCTGATATTGAGCCGTTTATTGTACTTACTAATATTTTAATATTTAATTTTTGTTTTAAGATGAAATCAGAAATCGATAACGCCGCCTCAAAGTTTTGATTGTATCGAATAATACAGGATGAGTAACTGCAAGAATTTAGTTGAGATAAAGCTTCGTTATAGGATGAAGTGGAATGAACAAGTATATCTGTGCTGTTCAATTTAGCCTGCAGTTCGGCGCAAGATTCATTTTCAAGCGTTATCAATAAAATCGGTTCCATAGTCGTATAAATCTCCAGTCAAGAATCATTTAGTCGATCAAATAAGCAATAACTCTGTACAATGTAAATAAGTTCGTGTTTAAAATGAAATGGCAAGTTTTTGAAGAATTACTCTTCAACCCTTTATAAAAACATCCATGCATCAATCTATTTCCCGACCGTTAATATTACCCGCTGAATATTCAAGACGCAGTACGAAAATCGAGATAATTTTATTTAGCCGAGAGCGCGGTAAAATTCAGAAATTGTTGTAATCCCGGCTTTAACTTTATGAATACCGTCTTGAAAAACACTTTCAAAACCGGACGTGCGTGCAGATTCTTTGATTTTTAAAATTGAAGCATGTTGATAGATCAAATCGCGCATTTGGTCGTTAAGTACGAGGACTTCTTGAATGGCTGATCGTCCATAGTATCCGGAGTTATCGCATTTTTCGCATCCTTTACCATGATAGAATTTAGCTCCGGCTGCATGCATGTTGACAAATGATAAATCGTTCGCGCTGGTCGGTTGATATTCTTCTTTACATGCTGGGCAAATTTTACGAATAAGTTGTTGATACACCGCGCCTATTAAAGTGGATGCGAGCCAATATGGCGGTACGCCGATACTTATTAACCGGAAGATTGCACCGATTGCACTATCGGATAATATCGTACTTAATACGAGATTACCGGTAAGTGCCGCTTCTGCAGCTACGATGCCTGTTTCTGCCTCACGAATTTCGCCGAGCATAATGATATTGGGATTCTGCCGCAGAATGGCGCGAAGAGCATCGACGTATGTGAAAGTCTTATCGGATGAAGTGCTTACCTGAGAAGCGAAGTCTAGTTTATACTCTACCGGATTTTCGACCGTAAAAATATTTTTTTCAACACTTTGGATATCGTTTACCGCTGCATATGTTGTCGTTGTTTTCCCTGAACCGGTAGGTCCGGTAACGATGAACAAACCGTTAGGGCGACGAAGCAAATTGCGGACCTTGATAAGATTTTCGTCTCTGAATCCGAGTTCATCCAAGCTTGTAACGCGGGCATTCTTTGCGAGGATCCTTAGAGCGATTCGCTCCCCAAACATAACCGGTATCGTACTTATTCGAATATCGAATTGGTTGAGACCAACATTGAGTGAGAATCGGCCGTCTTGAGGTTTTTTCTTTTCAAACGCGTTTAACGCGCCTTTTGTTTTCAGAACATTTGCCAGATTATCGGAAATCTCACGTGGTAAAGAGACTAATCTTTTTAGAACACCTTCAAAACCGTAACGGATTCTAAGTTCTGTATCAGTTGGTTCAAAATGAATATCGGTTGCTTCACTTTTTACCGCGCGAAGAAGAATTTCATCAACCATAACTTCGGCTGTCGGGACCTTCCCGGTTCGGAAAAGATCTCGAATTTTATCTTTAGCAAAGGAACTTATATCGAATTGTTCTAAGTTTACTTTGCTCGGTATGTTTTTGAAATCATCAATCATGTTAGCCCGATCAATTTTCTTGGAGAACTCGTTCTACTGTAGATAATATATCTTCAATTTTGTATGGCTTGCCGATAAAATCTTTCGCTCCGAATTCTTTCGCTTCCATGGCATGTTTTAAGTCGGCATACCCGGTGAGCATGATAGCTTTAATATTGGGTGCGTGTTCCTGTAAATATTTTAAAACCTGTATCCCGTTGACGTTCGGCATTTGAATATCAAGGAGAACGAGATGGTAACCTCCGAACTTAAGCGCATTAATGGCTTCTTCACCATCACAAGCTTCAGACACTTCATAACCGGCTCCGGCAAGCACATGGTTTAATAACATTCGTAAATCGGGTTCATCATCTACAATTAGAAGTCGTTTTTTCTCTATCACTGTTTATAAGCTCCTATTTATTAACGCATTTTTAAGTAATGGCAAGGTAAAGAAAACGATTGTTAAAATCAAGAAGTGATGTGTTATGGATCGAAATTGTTTTGAATATTTAATAATAATGGGGATTTCATTTTATCGAATTTATTGCCTTGGTAAGAATTCGTTCAGAAATACTAAAATTCGTATTTGAGGGGAATTTAAATAACCGTCTTACTTTTACAGTATAGAATCTTTTTTAGTTTTATAGTTTGGGAAATGGTGGATCGATCGCTGTTAAAGACGCTTATAAACCATTTCTCTCGGACTGACTGATTTGGTGCGCCAGAAGGGAGTCGAACCCCTAACCCTCAGCTCCGTAGGCTGATGCTCTATCCAGTTGAGCTACTGGCGCGTTGTTTTGAAGAAAGTTAATCAGATTTTATATGAATATTCTGCAAAGACCTAATAATAGTAAGGAAAAGTTCTGACTTTTCAAAAAAAGTGATATTTCCTTGCGATCTGTTTTCAATTTTGGGTTCGATGGTCGATATTAGACGTGATTATTGTACGATTTTCGGCTCATTGTGAGGTTTCGCACACTATAGATTGATTCTTTATGGTAGATTTAATACGTTCTTATGTGTAATTTTGTCTATTTAGTAATATGAATGAGGGTAAAGACATGCATGACGCGCAACAGGTGTTGATGCATTTAAATTTCGGCAGGGTGGATGGTGAAACGGACAACCGTTTTGAGCAATGCTTTATTGGGACTGAAATGCTTCGGCAGGTACTCCTTCCGCAACATTCGTTAGTCGTTGGCAATAAAGGATCGGGTAAAAGCGCGATGTGCAGGTTACTTGTTGATGATTTACAAAAAGTGAAACCCTTGCTCCCTAAACAATATGCCGAGATATTTTGTATCCCGGCTTACGGTATTCAAAGCGAAGAAAACCTTCCCAATGTTGAATTGAGGGAATTGACCCCCGAAACAATAGACGAATTCAGATATTTTTGGTTGTTGTACCTCGGATTGAAGGTGTCATCTTATTTGTTGAATAATGAAAAGATGAAAGTTCTAATCGAAAATCATCCCAAAGCAGAAGTTAAGAAAGCACATGCGACCCTAAAGCATTTATTAGTGGATGTCGGTTTGATCGAACAAAAAAGTGTCACATCAAAAATATCGCATGCAATTCATAAGTACAAACAATCGCGTGACAAAAAGAACGCATTTGCTCGTCAAGAAAAATATGTTGGTGAGGGTTTCAAACAAAAAACCGGTGTAAGTATTATTGCAATGTTGGAAGCAATCGATTTGATGCTTCGCGAAACCAATTGTACGGCATGGATAATGCTCGATAAGCTCGATCTGCTTTATGTAGATGACATCAAGAAACTAAGAGCTTCTATTACTGGATTGGTTCAACTGCTCGTTCAATACGGAAATCAATTTAAAAATATTCAATTCAAGATATTTCTCCGTAACGATATTTACAGACAATTGCACATCGTAAATAAATCACATTTGGTTACTTATACAACCGAAATGAAATGGCGGGGACCATTGTTATTAAAACTATTGGTTTCCAGAGCCGTTGTTGATCCGCATGTCAGAGAGTATTGCGAAGGGATGTTGGGTGAGTCGGTAGATGTTACGAACGTCATTGTCGGTTCAGATGAATACGTTCTCAAATTGTTTAATGTTATCTTTGAATCGAATGTAGGAGCAAAACAAACCGCCCGCGCAGAAGCGGAACCCACACATCAATGGGTAATGAAACGACTTATAGATGGTATGGGAAACAGCTTTCCGCGTGAATTAATTCATCTGGGAAACAGAGCGGTTGAGCGTCAACGGGAATTGAACCGGATTGCGGGGCGGCATACCTCTACACGTTTAATTGGTGCCACTGCCCTTAAAGATGCATTCAGCATGATTTCTCAGTACCGTTGCGATACTTATCTCTACTCGGAATTTCCGCATTTAAGCAAACACTTTGATGTCTTCCGTGGGAGCGAAAGCGCTGTGTTTCATCGCGAGGAATTGTATATGTTATTTGAACCGCTATCTCCTCACAGCGATGAAGCTCTACGTCAGGTTTACGACGTCGGTTTACTGCAACCGTTAGGCACGAATGTGGACTCTTGCAGAAAATTTAAGATACCACCTCTGTACAGAACAGGACTTGGAATAACGGAACGCCGACGGCGGTTGTCCCTACCTAAGATTAAAAAAATCATCGAAACTGCCACGGCTTAGTTGCTTCATTAATTAGCGCACTTTCTCTTGTCTATCATGGAAGGGTGATATTGTTTATCTCTTGACTTTCAAATATTGGGTTGGTAATTTTAATTTAGAGTTATAAGAATATCGGTGAATATTTATTTTACTTTTTTCATCCTTCAAACACGTATTAATTTTTTCATTTAATGAGGTTTTAAATGAAATATAAAACCCCGGCCAATCCGACCGGGGTTTTCTCTAATCCACCAATTAACTAATCCTGTCTCAATGTAGGTTTTAGTCCGGCATTCCGCAACAGCCGTGTGATATATTTCACAAGCGACCATTTATGTATAAATATCAATCCATTCTCGATTTCCCTCTCTTTGCTTATCTTTTGGAAAAGTTTTCAAAAATGGTTATTATTTAATGAGTTTGAACATATCTTAATCAGAATCTTTTAAAAATCATTAAAATATGGATGAGGAAAACATAAATAATTCGAACCAACAAAAAACAGAAGAACAACCGGTAAATTTCCAGAATCAACTGCCCGAACTAACCGAGACCGATATGCTCAGTTCGAAAATAGTTGAGTTGGAGAACAATGTGAATCAATACAAAGAGCAGGTGTTAAGGAAAGCAGCCGAGTTTGAGAATTACAAAAAACGGATTGAGAATGAAACGGGGAATATAATTCGATACGCGAATGAAGAATTAATTGAAAAATTTTTACCGGTGATCGACGATTTTGACAGATCGTTAGTCGCATTGAAGAATACAAATTCGGATAGTCTTATCAAAGGTATTGAGTTGATATATAACAAGTTCATAAGAATACTCGAACTTCAAGGAGTCAAGCCGATGAATGTGGTGGGACAACCTTTCGATCCGGAATTCCACAACGCGCTTCTCCAAATGCCCTCTTCAGATTTTCCACAAAATACAATTTTACAAGAAGTTGAAAAAGGATATTTATTACACGATAAGGTATTGAGACATGCAAAAGTGGTAGTTTCTTCCGGTACGAATAACCCCGAAGGATCACCTAATAACAATTTATCTGAAATGGACTAAAGAATATAAATGGCAAAACGAGATTATTACGATATACTTGAACTTTCACGATCGGCATCGCAGGATGAAATTAAGAAAGCATACAGAAAGGCGGCTATGAAGTGGCATCCTGATAGGAATCCGGGAAATAAAGAAGCTGAAGAAAAATTTAAAGAATCGGCAGAGGCATACGAAGTACTGAGTGATGAAAATAAGCGGAGACGATACGATCAATTCGGGCATGAAGGAATGCGTGCCGGCTCTGATTTCCATACGTATACAAATTTCAATGATGTCTTTCAACATTTCAGCGATATATTTGGCGGAGGTATTGGTGGCAGTATTTTTGAAGATGTATTCACCGGTGGTAGATCATCATCACGTGGAAGAACACAGGTTGGTGTACCCGGCTCCGATTTAAAAATTCGATTGAAACTTTCGATGGAAGAGATCGCTACGGGTGTTGAAAAAAAGTTGAAAGTTAAACGATGGAAGAACTGCGATATCTGCTCAGGAAGCGGAGCTAAATCCGGGTCATCCAAGACGAATTGTCCTGTTTGTAATGGCAACGGTGAAGTGCGGCAAGTTTCCCGCTCGGTGTTCGGTCAATTTATCAGCGTAACCACATGCAGCAATTGTGGTGGCGAAGGACGAATCATTAAAGATCGCTGTACGAATTGCCATGGAGAGGGAAGAGTGCAGGGTGAAACGACGATCAAGGTAAATGTTCCGGCGGGTGTGTCTGACGGGAATTATATTCCACTGCAAGGGCAAGGTAATGCGGGCCAGCGCGGCGGCGAACCTGGTGATCTGATCGTCGTCATCGAAGAAGAATTACATCCGATTTTTACACGCAACGGTGACGATATCCTTCTTGATTTGCTTGTGAGTTTTCCACAAGTGGTATTGGGTGCAGAGATTGAAATCCCGACAATCAGCGGTAAGGCAAAATTAAAAATTGAACCCGGTACTCAATCCGGGAAAATACTCCGATTGCGCGGGAAAGGAATTCCTAATCTGCGTGGCGATTATCGGGGCGATCAATTAGTCAGAGTTAATGTCCATGTTCCTGCTCATTTATCGAAGGAAGATAAGGAGTTGGTGAAGCAACTGTCAAAAAGCGATAGCATGCAGCCGCATGAAGGAGATAAATCGGCAAATTCAGACAAATCATTTTTTGAAAAAATGAAAGATATTTTATCCTGATCGATGAGTATTATTTCCAAATTTAATCAAACACTCGGCTTCACTAAGAATGAAACCCGGATTATCTTATTTTTGGTTTTAATATTTTTAGCCGGAATCGGTATCAAACTCTTTAAATCTTCTTATACATCGAAACCGAGTTATGATTTTTCATCTATTGATTCTGAGTTCTACACGCGTTCTGCTACCGGTGATAGCGTTTCATCAGAATTAAGTGCAATTGAAAATCAAAAAGATAAATCTACCGGAGGTGATCGTTCGATTTCCAAAGGAAAATATTCAACATCGGTCGACATAAATTCAGCATCGATTGCTGAACTGATGGCTTTGCCGGGAATTGGTGAAGGTATAGCCAAGAATATTATCGCATATAGAAAGAGCAATGGAAATTTCAAATCTGTTTCCGATTTGAAAAAAGTCGGTGGTATTGGAGATAAGAAGTTCGAAAAATTATTACCGTTAGTTACGGTTGGAAAGTGACAGATGGGAAAAGAAATTATAGCCGGAATAAGTTATTCAGGCAACAAAGCGCAAATAGCAGTATGTGAAGTGAGGCCGAAAGAAACTAAGCTGATCTATTTGAATGAGTTTTCGGTTTCTGCCGGCAACGATTATTGGTACTTAAATAAAATAACTTCACCGGATATCCGACTCTTGAAAAAAGTTTCGAAAGTATCGGTTGCTTTCGATATCAATTCGGTTTTGTTACACAGTTTTCCGCTCGATACAAGTTTAAATCAGTCCGAGCAGAACGGGCATGTTCACTGGGAGTTATCGAATTTCATTAAGGGGTATCAACCGAAGGAATATATATACGATCTGCACACATTGCGTATATCGGCGCGCGAGCAGGTTGCCGATGTCTTGGTCGTGGCAATTCAGCGCTCAAAACTTTTCGGCATTCAGTGGGTACTCGAATCAAAGAAGATCGAGCTTCATATAGCCGACACCGCGTTTTTCGGAGCGGAACAATCGTTATATGCCGCTTTTCCGGAAGTGAAATCGAAAACTGTTTGTCTGGCATTAATCGATACGAATGACGTGAGTTTAGGAATTATAATTAACGGCAGAGTCGTAAAGTTCGGGCACAATCAAACAACAACCCCTGAAAATATCATCGAATTATTTCAATCGATCAAGGAAGATGAAATTGTATCGGAGATATATCTTTGCGGATCAAACGCTTCGCAGGATACCGGAATCGCGTTAAGGAACAAGTTAGGTGTTCACGTGAATATGCTCAATCCTTTTAGAAGTAACATCACAACATCATCATATAAAGAATTCAAACAATTCGCCGGCAGGGAACACTGCTTTGCGGCCGGAATTGGTGTTGCGTTGAGGAAGAGATGAAATGAGAATTATTACAGGGAAATATAAAGGGAGAGTGCTTGAGACATTGCCGGATAAATCTGTAAGACCTGCGACAGATAGAGTGAAGACAACGATTTTCGATATGCTTCAGAACAGATTGGGATTGAAAGGTATTCTTGTGCTCGATATGTTCGCAGGAAGTGGAAGTTTGGGATTCGAAGCATTGAGCCGGGGGGCGGGAAAAGTTGTTTTCGTCGACGAAATGGAAGAGATCCTGGATGTGATGGAAAAAAACGCGGAAACACTCAACTGCATTCCCGATACTGAAATCATACGGAGCGATGCTATGAGTTACATAGAAAAATCGAACAGATCATTCGATCTCATATTCGCGGATCCGCCTTACGCGTATGAACGATTAAGCGAGATTCCGCGAATCATCTTTGAAAAGAAAATTTTAAATACAGACGGTTATTTGATAATCGAGCATTCCAAGCGGACAGCATTCGAGCCGTCGCCGCTATATTCGCTTGCGGTGCAAAAGGAATTCGGCAACACGAGAGTGAGTTTCTTTGTTCATCATAAATTGAATGGAGATGAGGCATGAAGACAGCGATATATCCGGGAACATTCGATCCTATAACCTTCGGTCATCTCGATGTCATTGAACGGGCAAGCGGAATGTTCGATAAAGTGATTGTAATGGTTGCCCGCAACAATTCAAAAACTCCTCTGTTCGGAGTTGAAGAACGGATGAAGATGATTAAAGAGGCGGTGAAGAAAATTAAAAATGTTACTGTTGAAAGTTACGACGGATTGCTCGTAGACTTTGCACGGAAGAAAAAAGCGAAGGCAATTGTCCGCGGATTACGCGCTATTTCGGATTTTGAGTATGAATTCCAGATGGCTTTGATGAACCGTAAACTTGCTAACGAGGTTACAACTGTCTTCCTTATGCCACACGAGAAATATACTTATCTGAATTCAAGCATCGTACGTGAGATCGCAAGAATGGGGGGAGATGTATCGGGATTTGTGCCGGTGAGTGTGAAGAAAGCACTGTTGAAGAAAATTAAATAATAACCAACCATTTTACATTCTTCGTCATGCTGAGTGATCATGAGCGGAGCCGAATGACGAACCATACACTGAGCAATTCTGTGTCTATCCCTAGACGGACTTTTTTCCGTCCTTGTTTGGACGGGACTCGGGAAAACGAGACAACTAATTTCAGCATTTATCTTTATTACCGTTTTCACCTGTCGATAGTTGAATATTCTCCCTCAACGTCTTAAAGAAACGCAGCGCCTCATCTGTGTCGCGGTTCTTCACAATATGCCATAAGAAATTCAACCGATTATTTATTTTTTCCAACTGAGCAAGTGAATTGGGATTGAAAATAATTTCTGCTAACAAGAAATCATCCTCAGATAGCAATCCTCTTGCAACCTCAAGATGCCGCTTGAAGGTTGTTCCCGGTACGGTATCCGTACTCACGCATGAAGAAAAAACCATCGATGAAACGAATGGAAGTGTAAGCGAGTATGCCATCATCACGTCATGTTCGCTGAATGAGTATTCGAATATATTAACACCGAGCTGCTGAAAGAGTTTATGGAAAAATTCTTTTCCTTCGTTATTCGATTCACGAATGATGACCGCGTTTTCATGCCGCAGTTCGGTAAGCGTTGCGAATGTCGGGCCGAACATTGGATGCAGCGATACGAAGCGATAACCTGCCTCACGGTAAAAAGCCGGTAAATCTGTTTTCACGGAAGCAACATCGCAGAGCATACAATCTTTAGGAAGGTACTGAAGAATTGTCCGGAAGCTATCTATTGTGTTCTGCAAACTCACACTGTTTATAAGTATTTGTGGCTCTACTTCTTTAATTTGGTTGGGGGCGTTCAAGATATTAACTCCAACCACCTTTTTGCATTTGCTTATATCAGGATCATAAACTGTGACTTCATGCTCTTCGGTGAGTTCGTTTGCTAACCACGATCCCATTTTCCCGAATCCTAAAATACAAATTTTCATATTTTTGCTCCTTTGTAAAATCCCAAGTTTTTGAAATCGGCTGTTAATCGTTCCACTTTCTTTATAGTTTCGAGCACTTTTGAGTCTTCCGGGTTTACTTGAAAGTCGATAAGAAACCCGAAGGCACCCGGATTTTTTCTTATAGGTCTCGATTCAATACGGGTGAGATTTATTTGATTGTCGGCAAAAACTTTCAGTATATCAAACAGCGCACCCACGTGATGACGAGTCGAGAACGATATGGTACATTTATCCGAATCACCGTCAATTTCTTCGAGAGAGAGCAGAACGAAGCGAGTAGAATTTTCGTGATTGTCTTCAATATTTTCTTTCACGATTTCAAGTCCGTGAATATCGGCAGCCAAACTGCTCGCGATAACACCGGCGGAACGCTGTCCTTCGTTTCTCAGCCACCGTGCAGCACCTGCCGTATCGAAAAATGGCCGCGCTTCGAGTTTGTTGCGATAGAGAAATGAACGGCATTGTGCCAATGCCTGTGGATGAGAATAAACTGCGCGAATTTCCTGATGGTCAACACCCGGCAGCGCTAACAGATTATGATGAATTGGAATGATGATCTCGCCTGTAATCTTCAGATCGCTTTCAATCAGCAAGTCGTTGACTTCATTCACGGAACCTTCAATAGAATTTTCAATTGGCACTAAACCGCAATCTAGTTCTTTATTCACAACGCCCGAGAATACGTCGTTGAATTCGAAACATGGTATGGCAACCATATCATGCGAGAGTTTATGGATCGCAATCTCGCTCCACGCCCCGTGTTCACCCTGGAACCCCACTAACTTCATATTTTTTGTCTGAAGCTCACGACTTTCTGTCATTATCGCTTTGAACATGTCGATGATAAACTTATGGTCGAGGACGGCAAACTCCTGGGAAGTTACATTGTGTAGAATTTTTTGTTCTCTTTCGGGGTCGATGACTGATTCTTTATGTTTGCCAGCTTGAAGCGCATATTCCATTCGTTGGTGCAGCAAATTAACTATCTGCGTATCGAGATGGTCAATCTTGTTTCTTATATCTTTTGAATTCATGATTTATCCTTTCGAAATATTTTTTGTGCTTGATAACGATAAATTTTCTATTCTGAATTTCGCGAGCGCGCGCACCTTTTTGACTAACTCCGAAAATTGTTTTGGAGTCAGTGCTTGTTCTTTATCGCTGAGTGCTTCACTTGGATTACGGTGGACTTAGATAATCATACCATCAGCACCTGCGGCAATTGATGCGAGACTCATTGGCTCTATTAAACTGACTTTACCGGTACCGTGTGTAGGGTCAGTGATACAGGGAGGTGGGTGAGTTCTTTCACTGCCGGCACGGCGCTGATATCGAGTGTGTTGCGTGTATAAGTTTCAAACGAACGAATTCCGCGCTCGCAAAGAACGACATTTGTATTTCCTTCACTCATAATATACTCGGCACAATTTAACCACTCTTCTAAAGTTGAGTACATACTGCGCTTCAGCAAAATTGGTTTGTTTGTTTTCCCGACTTCTTTGAGGAGTGAAAAATTCTGCATGTTGCGCGCACCGATTTGAATCATGTCGGCAAACTCGGCGACCCATGAAACGTCTCTCGTATCCAGAACTTCCGTCGCAAAAGGTAAACCTGTTACTTCTCTTGCTTTAGCAAGAATCTTCAAACCTTGTAAACCTAAACCTTGAAAAGCGTACGGTGAAGTTCGCGGTTTAAACGCCCCACCACGCAACATATCGGCACCGGCTTCTTTTACAGCAGCGGCTGTCTCAAGCATTTGCGCTTCGCTCTCAACGCTGCAAGGTCCGGCAATGATGATGAGACCTGCACCAAATCCGACATTTCTAACCGATACGATAGAGCGCTGACGTTGATTCAATGCTGCAAGTTTTAGATTAGTCATAAATTATCCTCTTTAGTTACTAAAACAATATTCGTTTTCAATAATAAAGGATAAAAAAGAGACAGGTCAATGAGCACGTTCTGTTTCCCTCCACAATTTTCATTCAAATGAAAAAGGTGGAAGTGCGACTGTCTGCATTTCCACCTTTGGTGAATCTCGTTCTAAACGAGTTACCTTAGCGAAAGCGCACAATCACGCGCCCGCGTAAAGTAATAAAAGTAATATCGTTTAAACATTGACATAATTAACTTATTTATTATAAACAATCTGCTGCAAAATGTCAAGCCATTTCACTTTTTATCATTTCTGATCTAACTTTTAAGTTCGCGGCTATCTTACAAATGAAACTTTAAGTTTCTACAAGTTGTTTTCATATAAAACAACTATCAAACAAAAGGAGAATAAATGATCAAGAAAATTGGAATTATCGGATCCGGTACTGTGGGTCAAACATTGGCTAACGGATTCATCAAGCATCAATATGAAGTCATGCTGGGAACAAATACCCAGAGCAAATACGAAGAACTGAAGAACAAAATCAACAACAAAGCACGCGTTGGCTCGTTTGCCGAAACTGCTGCGTTCGGTGATATGCTTATAATTGCGACTAAAGGGAGTGCCGCAGAAGTTGTGATTAAATCAATATGGATTGGTGCCATTAAAGGAAAAACTATTATCGATACTACCAATCCCATCTCCGACACCCCGCCGGTAAATGGTGTTATACAGTATTACACCTCACCCAATGAATCTCTGATGGAACGTTTACAAAAGCTTGCGCCGGGAGCAAAGTTTGTGAAGGCGTTTAGTTCTATCGGCAGTGCGTTGATGGTGAATCCCAATTTTGGTGGCATGAAACCAACTATGTTTTTTTGCGGAAACGATGAAGGAGCAAAAGCTGAAGTGAAAACAATACTCACGCAATTTGGTTTTGAGCCGGAAGACATGGGCAAGGCAGAAGCGGCACGCGCCATAGAACCGCTTGCAATGCTTTGGTGCATTCCGGGATTTTTAAATAATCAGTGGATGCATGCGTTTAAGTTACTTAAGAAATAAATGGCTTAGCGGGCGGGCAAGCGGCTTGTTCGATAAAGTGATTGTAATGGTTGCCTGCTACAGTTCAAAAACTCCACTGTTCGGCGTTGAAGATGAAATTTAGGTAAAGTTTTATTATTTTTGCTCCTGCACTAAAAGCAAGTCTATTGACGTTTAGTGCCACTAAACGCTAACGGAGTGGCGTTTGGTACATCAAGGAATTCATGACCAACCTTGCGAAGGTTTCTGTAGATAAACAAAATCAACCTTCGCAGTGTAGCCTAAAACCGGATACCATGAACGTGCGGGGTAAGTTGACAATGATAAAAATACTTCATAGATTAATAGTAGAATTTCAGTAAATCTTATCTAAAAACCTTAAAATGCTTGAAAAAGAATTCAAATATTACAAAGATCATCAAAACGAGCTAATTGAAAAATACGACGGTAAATTTATCGTTATCCGATGTGAACGTGTAGTTGGCGCTTATGATACCGAGTTAGAGGCTTATAATACAGCTAAAAAGGAATTTGAAATTGGATCGTTTCTAATTCAACGATGTTCACCCGGTAAAAATAGCTATACCCAGAGATTTCATTCAAGGGTTACTTTTAGAAACCAACCCGTTATTCGATAATGAAGTTTCAACAAAGACCTGTATTTGGCTTTACTACCAGATATGATAACATAACCAATGTATTAACTAATCAAATATCTGTTAGTGAAGCATTTGATCCGAATATTGGTGAACCGGAACCACCTAAGAAACAGTTCATCTGCATCTGGGATACAGGAGCCACTCATACAGTTATTAGTACAAATGTTATCAACACTTTAAATCTTAAACCTTCCGGTCGAACTATTGTCCAGACCGTTGGAGAAGGTGGAAAAGCTAACGAATATGAAGTGAATACATATTTTGTTAATATCTATCTTCCAAATAATGTAATGATCATTGGGGTAGTAGTAGCTGAGGGTGGAATTGGTGGGGGTGATCTTTTGATAGGGATGGACATAATCAGTATGGGCGATTTTGTCATAACAAATCATGAGGGACAGACATGTTTAAGTTTTCGGACTCCCTCAGTAGAGACGATCGATTTTGTTAAAGAGATTGATGAGTATAATTTGAGATATGGACATCTCAATTTATCTGCAGATGAAAAGCGAAAATTACGGAATCGTCAAAAAAAGGACAGAAGAAAAGATCGTTAGAATTCTTCGCTGAAAAAACACAGATTTGATTGGATCTGGTTATTAAAAAACCTGATAGGTTCAATACCTATCAGGTTTTATTTTTTTGGTGAAGCTGGTCTACACCTTCGGTCCTGCTTTTATCACTTCTATCGGACAGCCGGTTTCGTACTTTTTGAAGTTTTCGATGAACCGGCTCGCGAGCTGTTTGTATTTCGTCGCGTGCGCCTCTTTACTGTTCCATGATGAAGCAGGATTGAGAACGCTTTGCGGGATATCTCCGCAGGTTTCAGGTACTTCAAAACCAAAGATCGGATCTTTTTTGAATTTAACCTTAAGCAATTCGCCGCTAAGCGCCGCGTTCAATAATTGCCGTGTGTACTTAATGCTTATGCGCTTTCCAACTCCATAAGGACCGCCAACCCAACCGGTGTTCACTAACCAGCAGTGAGCGCCGTACTTCAACATTTTTCGTTTAAGCAAGTCGGCATAAACTGCCGGATGATGAACCATGAACGGCGCACCAAAGCACGCGCTGAATGTCAGTTCCGGCTCTTTACCAAGTCCCATCTCGGTGCCGGCAACTTTCGTAGTGTAACCTGATATGAACTGGTACATCGCCTGTTCGGGTGAGAGTTTCGCAATCGGTGGAAGAACACCAAGTCCGTCGCAAGTGAGAAGAATGATATTTTTGGGATGCCCGCCGACTTTCTCCGGTACCGCGTTATCGATGTACTCTAACGGATACGATGCGCGTGTATTCTCAGTAAGTGTGGGATCGTCAAGGTCTATCTTGCGTGTAACCGGATCGTAAACAACATTCTCCAAAATTGTTCCGAACTTTTTCGTGCAAGCATAGATTTCCGGCTCGGCAGTCGGCGAAAGTTGAATCACCTTGGCGTAACATCCGCCTTCAAAGTTGAATATACCATCGTCACTCCAGCCATGTTCGTCATCGCCGATTAGTCCGCGGTTCGGATCGGCTGAAAGCGTAGTTTTTCCGGTGCCAGATAATCCAAAGAACAAAGCTGTATCTTTTTCTTTGCCGATATTCGCGGAACAATGCATTGGCATTACACCTTCCAGAGGAAGAAGGAAATTCATAACCGTAAAAATAGATTTTTTTATTTCACCGGCGTATGCTGTGTTTCCTATGATGCCTATCTTCTGTTCAAAGTTTAGTAGAATAAATGTCTCAGTTGCTGTTCCATCGATCTGAGGGAGTCCTTTGAACGACGGAATAGACATGATTGTGAAATCGGGAACATGTCGTTTGTATTCCTCGGCAGTTTTTGGCAGGATGAACATATTTCGCACGAACGCGCTGTGCCATGCCTTCTCTGTTATGATGCGGATAGGCAGCCTGTATTCTTCGTCGGCTCCGGCGTAACAATCTTGCACGAACAAATCTCTTCCTTGCAAGAAACCCTGTAAACGACTGAGGACTTCGTTGAACTTATCCTGATTGAATGGTCGGTTGTACTCGCCCCACCAGACTTTATCTTGTGTCGATGGTTCTTTAACAACGAACTTATCGTTTGCAGAACGACCGGTGTGTTTGCCTGTGTTCGCAATGATTGGACCGAGTTTAGAAATTCGAGCTTCACCTCTGAATGTGATTTCTTCGTACAGTGCTTCTGTCGGCAGATTCCAATAAACTGTATTTAAATTTGTTAAGCTATGATTATCAAGACCGTAGTCGCTCTTAAGGGCTTTAGCTTGATCCTGTGCCGGTGTTTTTATATTTAAGATGTTATTCATAACCAATCCCTCACTAATTTCCGTTCGCCGATAAAGATTTCATTTGGTGAGTTGGGATCGAGCGCCCATTTTATTCTTTCAATTCCTTGTTTAATCTCTTTGATAGTACCGCAGTAACTCAACCGCAGGTGACCTTCCATGCCGAATTCTTTCCCCGGAACCGTAACAACGAGTGCTTTCTTCAATAAGAATTTTGAAAGCTCGAGCGAGTTATTATTGTACGCCCGAAAGTCGGGTAAGCAATAAAATGTTCCGTCAGGTTTATTAATCTTCACGCCGTTGAATGATTGCAGCTCCTGTATCATAACATTGCGGTTATTTTCTATCATCAATCGTAAACCGTCAACAATGCTTTGCAATCCCATCAATGCACCTTCAGCGGCTGCTTGAAGAATGATAGAAGTTGTCGTAGTGATTTGTCCCTGAACGTTTATCATAATTTCGGTCAATGCTTTCGGTGCAATCGTCCAGCCGATCCGGAAACCGGTCATACCATACAGCTTAGATATTCCATTTACGATAATTAGCTTGGAATTTTCTAAATCTATTTTTGTATGTTTGTAGGCAGAAACTGTTTTTCTTCCATCAAAAATTAATTTGTGGTAGATATCGTCCATGATGCAGTAAATTCCTTTACGCTCACAGAATTCTATTATCTCAGCGATGAATTGCTCGCTGTATATCATGCCTGAAGGATTATTCGGACTGTTAATGATAATTGCTTTCGTGTACGAGCTTACTTTTTGCTCAATGTCTTTCATTCGCGGATGGAAACTTCCATCTTCCGGTGTAACGATGACAGGGACACCGTAACACATACGCACCATTTCAGGATAACTGACCCAGTATGGCGCAAGAATGATTACTTCTTCCTGAGGATTAAGAAGCGTGAAGAGTAGGTTGTAGACAGATTGTTTCGCACCTGCCGAGACTATAATATTTTCGGGTGCAACCATCTTGTCATAATTCTCCTCAGTGTAACGGATGATTGCTTTTTTGAGAGATGGCGTGCCGTCGGTCGGCGTATATTTTACATCGCCTGTATTAAGTTTAGCTGCCGAACTTAGAATGGCATTAATCGGAGCTTTATTTTTCGGTTCACCCGCTCCGAGGTGAATAACTGCTTCGCCCTTTTCCTTCAGCAGACGAGCTTCTTCGGTTAACCGCAGAGTAGGCGATTCAGGGATAGAACGTGCAAGCTGACTCACATTCATTTATGAAAAAACCTCACTTTCAAATAATATTAAGGGATTTAGAACGGTGTGATCTAATGATGATTTCAGATCTGTATAGTCATAATCATTATATTCATGGAATAATTGTACGAAAAATTTCGGTGGAAATCAAAGAACAAATGAAACTGTAAAGCAGGTAGAATACGGGGTTTTTAAATCGAACCGATACGAAAGTTAGAGTTCTAAATTGTTGGCAGTGGGTGTAATTACAAAACAAAATCTCCGGTTCATGATGTTGTAAAATCTATCAAGAGTCGGAGATTTATTTACTAAGCTAAAAATTATGCTTTGTTGAAATCGTCCTCTTCTTCATCTACATCAGACATTTCTTCGGCAAGATTTTCATCCGGAGGTATTTCGCGAATTACAGGAGGAATGTTTTGGTTGACGATTATCCTCTGACGAACCGCTTCGTACATTAAAAGCGCGCCAGCAACCGAAGCGTTCAGCGATTGTATTTTTCCGAATAACGGAATCCTCACGACGAAATCGCATTTCTCCTTCACAAGTTGTCTAACACCTTTTCCCTCGTTGCCTATCACCAACGCAACTGGTCCGCTAAAATCGATGTCCGTGTAAAGTTTTTCGGCATCGGAATCTGTACCGACTACCCAAATTCCTTTTTCCTTAAGTTCATCGATTGTATTTACGATATTTGTAACTTTAGCGGCAAGCAGATGTTCGCTGGCTCCGGCAGACGTTTTAGATACCGTTTGATTGATTGTTGCAGCGTGATGTTTGGGTATAACAACCCCGTGAACACCCGCGCATTCAGCGGTGCGAATTAACGCGCCGAGGTTTTGAGGATCTTCTATTTCATCTAAAATTAAAACGAATGGCTTTTCATTTCGTTGTTCTGCTACTTGCAATATATCTTCTATTTCAACATAAGTTTTCGTTCCAACAATCGCTACAACTCCCTGAGTTGTTGTGTCACTTACGAGATCGCGGAATTTCATTTTCCCAACTTCGACAAAAGGTATGCGATTTTTCTTGGCAAGTTGTTTAATTTTTTCTATCGACGATCCTTTTACGCCGGCAAGTATCACTATCTTTTCAATTATTCTTCCGGCGCGCAATGCTTCCATAACGGGCTGTCTTCCGGCAACTATGTCGGCAGTCGGTTTTCTGTCGTGGACTACTCTTAATGGTGATGGACGCTCTTGATGATTATGATGTTCTTTATGGTCTTGGCGATACGGACGTGGTTGACGATCTGGTCTTGATTGATGATCTGGTCGCCCTTGATAGACCGCACGTGATTGATGGTCGGCTCGTGATTGCCTGTCGGGACGCCCTTGCCGATCCGGCCGCCCGGGGCGGTTTTTGTGACGGAAAGGTTTTGGGGGATTGTGTCCCGAATGAGATGGTTGCTGTTTTTCGTAATCCATAATGCTCTTTATATTTTTAGTTTGATATTTTCAATGTAGTAGATTTGTTTTTCTTAAGAATCGAAATGCCAAAAATACCTGTGATAATTAAGATGAAAGAAATTAATTGCGCTTCTGAAAGTCCGAATAATAAGCGTGGATTCAACCGCAGGAATTCGATGAAAAATCTTTCCATTCCGTAGAAGATCAAATAGATCATGAATAAAATTCCAGCGTTGAATTTCTTCAACCGGAGCTTCCATAATATTAAGAACAACAAAAGCGAGAAAATAAATTCATAAACCGGTGTCGGGTGAACTTTAATGTTATCGGGTACCAATCCTCCCACGCCGTATTGCTGAACAATCTCAGGAAAATCGCGAAAAGCGATCGATGGTGGGTATGTTCCGCCTGAATATTCTGCTCCCCACGGAAGCGATGTGGGGAATCCGTAATCGCCGTCGCCGGAAAGATGGCAACCTATTCTCGCAATTCCATAACCGATCATCAATGCCGGAGCGGCGGCATCGCAAATTGTTAGAAAAGGAATTTTCTTTCTTTTGGTATAAATCCAAATAGCCGCGGTGGCGAGAAAAAATCCACCGTACCAGGTAAGTCCACCAGGTGAAAATGCTTCGCGTAAAGGATTCTGAATGAAATGATTCCAATCTTCAATTAAAAATAATATTTTCGATCCGGCAACTCCGAAGATTACGGCGATAAGCGTTATATTGCTTCCTAAGTTCGGATCGTAGCCAAATCGTTTAAGTTCTTTTGTAAGCAGATAACTTGCCGCAATGAAACCGACTGCCATCATCAATCCGAAGCTATGGACTGTGAACGGACCTATTTTAAAAAGTTCTGGATACATTTTTGAATTTCGAAATATTAAGTTAGTAAGTTTATTAACAACGAATTAATGAATGACCGCAGATGGGCTTTTAAGCGTTGTTACCATTCTTTTGAATCAGTTACTATTTCAGAAAATTTTTTTCTGGGGGTTTTGACAAGCATAACTTGCTTGTCAGATATATCTACGAAAAATTTATTTTCATCTTTTCCATGCTTAGAAATTATTATTTGATACTCACCTTTCAGATTTTCAAATTCGATTTCTTTAACCGCCGGTCCGGTTCCCGGAAGGTTCATTTGAGGAGCTTTCAAACCGTTTATCGTAAATCGAATGATGTCTTCTTTAAGTATGGTGTCGATACTTATTTCATATCGGAAATTGTTAAACTCATTTATTGTCCTCATGGCGAATAAAGTTACGTGCTTTTGTTCGCGTTCTTTGAAGAGCGGCATGATCAGTAATCGATACTCGATAGGAAATTTCGGTTTGACACGCTTTCCTTGTTTCATTATTCTTCTTTTCGATTCTGAAAATGAGTGATCAAATCAGGTATCGAGATTTTTGATTGTTCTCCGGTCGCCATGTTTTTAACGTGGACAATTTGCTCTTTTATTTCTGCACTACCGGCGACGATTACGAATTTTGCTTGCTGCCGGTCGGCTTCGCGCATCTGTGCTTTCAAACTGCGGTTAAGCAAATCAATTTCCGCTGAAATACCAATCTTGCGCAGTTTCATCGCGGTTTCTATTGCCCAACTTCGTCCGTTATCGTCTGCGGCGGCGATGAATATATCGGGATATAAATTTATACCGAAGTCAGAATTCTGTTTTTCCATCGCCATAATTAATCTTTCAATTCCGGCGGCAAAGCCGACAGATGGAGTATGCTTCCCGCCGATTTCTTTAACAAGCAAATCGTATCTGCCGCCGCCTGCCAAAGCGTCTTGCGAGCCAAGGTCAGAGCTTACAATTTCGTATGCCGTCTTTGTATAGTAATCTAATCCGCGGACAATTCTTCCGTCAATGCTGATCGGCACTTCAAGAAGCTTCAATATCCGCTGCAACTCTTCGAAGTGATCAGAACATTCGGTACAGAGGAAATCTTTGATTAGAGGAGCGGTTTTAGTGAGTTCAATATCACTTTCATTTTTTGAATCAAGTATACGAAGAGGATTTTGTCCGAATCGTTTTTGACTCTCCTCAGAAAGTTTTTCTAAAATGTTCTGAAGAAAAGATTGGAGCTTTTGTTTATAAGCAGGCCGGCATTGTTCGCAACCTACTGAATTAATCCGGACGTCAAAATTATTTACCCCAAGCTTCCGATAAATTTCAGCCGAAAGAGATATCACCTCGGCATCGCTCGCAGGACTTTGTGAACCGATCGCCTCAGCTCCAAATTGATGAAACTGCCGCATACGACCTGCTTGTGGTCTTTCCTGGCGAAACATCGGAGAGATGTAGTATACTTTTGTCATCGGCTGTTGTTCACCGAGATTATGCTGAACATACGCTCTCATCACGGCTGCTGTCATTTCGGGTTTCAGAGTCAGCATTGTTCCGCCGCGATCCTGAAACGTGTACATTTCTTTCCCGACTATGTCTGTCAGTTCACCAATTCCCCTGGCGAAGAGAGAAGTTTCCTCGAAAATCGGTGTTCTTATCTCGCGGTAGTTATATGCGTGCATAACCGATCTGATGGTTTGTTCAACGAACTGCCATCGATAAATTTCGTCAGGAAGTGTATCCTTTGTGCCTTTAATAGACTTGAATTTCAAATATGACTCCAATTATATCCGAAACGGATGTAACCGTCGGGAAAGAAAGATGCGGAATTACCTTAAGATATTACATCTCTGAGTAATTAGCTTCCTCTTGTTTGAACGTGGAAATAATTTCTTGCGCTGAGGTTGTTTCTAAAAGTTTGTTGCGGAATTCTTCTTTATTCATCAAACGGGATATGCGGCTCAATAATTTGATGTGAGGGCCTACGAGATTATCCTTACCAACAAGCATGAATACCAGTCGTACCGGTTTTTCATCTAAAGATTGATATGGTATCGGTTCGGCAGTAACGGCAAATGCCGCAACAATATCGGCAACCGCATCGGTTTTGCCGTGAGGTATGGCAAAACCATTGCCAACACCTGTCGACATAATTTTTTCTCTGACGAAAATAGCATCTCTCACCTTCTCTTTATCGAGAACTTTCGGTGATAGACTGATAACTTCAATCAGACCGTTGATGATGTCGTCCTTCGTGTTACCTGGTAGGTTCTTTACAACCAGTTTTTCTTCGAGGATATCGCTAATTTTCATGTTTAGAATTCACTCCATGAAAGGCAGTTTCCGTGACCTGTGAGAGTCGCAAATATCTTCGCCTGTATGATTAACGCAAGAAAAGGTTTATTTAAGTCAGTATTAATGTACGTAAAATAAATTTTTTTAGCAACAGATATTATTTTCATCAGATAATCGAACTAATCTATCGTTCGGAACTATTTTTTATTCATCAAGCTTGCCGCGAAACCGGCGCCGAATCCATTATCGATATTTACGACTGTAATACCGCTGGCGCAAGAATTCAACATCGCCAGAAGAGCCGCAATTCCTTTGAAGCTTGCTCCATATCCTATAGAGGTCGGTACGGCGATAACCGGAACATCGACGAGTCCGCCAACTACGCTCGGCAGAGCTCCTTCCATTCCTGCAACAACAATAATTACCGATGCTTTCAATATTTTATCCGTATGCGAAAGCAAGCGATGTATTCCGGCAACACCCACATCGTACAATTTTTCAACTTTATTTCCGAACATCGAAGCGGTGATTGCCGCTTCCTCGGCAACAGGTATATCGGATGTGCCGGCAGTGATAACTAATATTGATTTTTTACCGTCATTTGTTTTAGGTTCATTCGCGGTTATGACCTTTGCATATTGGTGGTAATGTGCAGCGCGAATTTTTTTCTTAACTGCCTTGAAATGAACGGCGTTTGCCCTTGTGGCAAGGAGCGGCTGTTTTCGATTATGTATGCGTGATGCAATCTCGGCAACTTGCTCGGCTGTTTTACCTTCGCACAAAATTACTTCCGGAAATCCCTGTCGCAATTGACGGTGATGATCTATTGTAGTGTGACCGAGAGATTCAAAACGCAGAGAAGCGAGGTGTTCAACAAGTTTCTCTTCCGATAAAGAACCTTGCTTAAATTGTCTAAGAATTTTTTTTAATTCATCCTTCGTCATTTAGATTTGTAGATGTTCAAACAGCCCAATTATATTGTTGGAAAATATACCTTTTTTTAGATGCAGATGCAAACCAAAGCTTTGTAAGTTCTCCGCTTTTTTGTTATTTTATTTAAACATTAACAGGTATATTGGTCTCAGATTGGCGTACGTACTTTCTTTAATTATAGGATTTTTGATCGGGTCGATCCCATCTGCTTATATTATAGTTAAACGTGAGTTAAAAATAGATATAACGGCTGTTGGCAGTGGCAACGTAGGTGCAAGGAATGCTTACGACATATCCGGCTCGAAAAAAATTGGTCTGGTAGTTCTATTTCTAGATCTTTTTAAAGGAATACTTGCCACTTTTTGCGGAGCGTATCTGATCGATAATCAATTTATGAGTGCGGTAATTGCCGGGATTGGTTCAGTGTTAGGGCATAATTATTCTCCATGGCTTAAGTTTAAAGGAGGGCGTGGACTTGCTACAGCTGCAGGAGTGATGTTATTACTCTGCTGGTATTTTGTGTTGACTTGGTTGATAATTTATTTTGTCTTGAATTCATTTTTAAAAAACATTCATGTATCAACCGTTATCGCAACCGTTCTCTGTTTCATGTTATTGTTCGTGATACCTGATTTTATCTTGACATCAATCATTTTTCCAACTATAATCAGGTCGGAAATTTTATTTTTAGGAGCAATAATAACTATCCTAATAATTTCTAAACATATCGTTCCTTTAAAAGAATATTTTTCGAAAGAGAGTAATAATTAATAATGAATCATCTTCAGTTGCCGGTCTCAGAATTGCCCGAAATGGCGCGCCAGTTACGGCGCGATGTAATTAAAATGTTGTTGATTTCGAAATCAGGACACTCCGGCGGACCATTGGGATCTGCAGATATATTTTCATCGCTGTATTTTAATATTTTGAATATCGATCCGAAAAATCCATCCTGGAATGACAGAGATTATTTCTTTTTATCCGCGGGTCATTATTGTCCGATATGGTATGCCGCCCTTGCCCGTGCCGGATATTTCCAACTTAGTGAACTTACAACGCTCCGGAAAATCAACGGCCATCTTCAGGGACATCCAGCACCCGCCAGCACACACGGGGTCGCTGGCGTTGAGCTCGCATCCGGTTCTTTAGGGCAGGGATTATCAGTCGCGGTCGGTTGTGCGTTGGGTTTGCGCCTGAATAAATCTTCGAGACGAGTATACGCTTTCCTTGGTGACGGTGAATTAGACGAAGGACAAATATGGGAATCTGCAATGACCGCCGCTCATCATAAAGTCGATAATCTTATTGCTATTGTGGATAGGAATAATTGCCAGATCGATGGTACCACGGATACCGTACTGAATCTGAATCCGTTAACCGATAAATGGAGAGCATTTAATTGGAATGTTGCGGAGTGCGACGGTAATAATATTGAAGATTTTCTCAAAACAATGAAACAAGTTCAGTCGTTCAAAGGTAAACCGAGTGTAATCATCGCTCATACAAAGATGGGTAAAAGTGTATCATTCATGGAAGATGACTACAGGTGGCATGGTGTTCCGCCCAGCGATGAGCAAGGTAAAAAAGCGTTATCGGAAATAGCTCCGACGAAGCATGGTGATTTTATCGAGTTTGAATGGGAAAAGTAATTTGTTGGATTGATGTGAGAGTTGATTAATCGAGTAATGTGCAAGCGAAATGCTGGATCAATTAAATAATGCTTGTAGGTTTTTGCACTATCGCAAATAAGAGCACAACAATTATTTTTTCAATTTTAAATTTTTACTTTTAATTTAATATCTATGAACAAATATCAAATAAAAGAAAATAAAGCAACGCGGCTTGGTTTTGGCGAGGCGCTTGTTGAATTAGGTCAAGAAAATAGTAATGTCGTCGCCTTAGGTGCCGATGTTACCGGTTCTGTGCGAACCGATTTATTTATGAAGGCTTTCCCGGATCGTTTCTTCAGTGTCGGAATTGCTGAACAGGATATGATTGGAACGGCGGCCGGCTTAGCTGTTGCGGGGAAGATTCCGTTCGTTTCTGCTTACGGCGAGTTTGCCGCTGGCAGACCGTTCGATCAGATACGCCAATCGCTTGCGTACAGTATATTGCCGGTAAAAATATGCGCATCGCATTGCGGCATCACCGTCGGGCCCGATGGTGCTACGCACCAGTCATTGGAAGATATTGCGATCATGCGTGTGCTGCCGAATATGATTGTTGCTTCTCCGTGCGACTATTATGAAGCGAAGAAGATGGTCAAAGCATCTATACAATTGAAAAATCCGTTCTACATGCGTTTCTTCAGAGATAATTCACCCGTATTCACAAATCCGGATGTACCGTTTCAGTTCGGCAAAGCTGACATTTTGATTGATGGAAAAGACGTAACTATTATCGCATGCGGATTGCAGATTTGGGAATCAATTTTAGCAGAAGAAATTTTATCGAGAGATGGTATCAGCGTTCGTGTAATCAATATGCATACGATAAAACCAATCGATATCGAAGCGATTGTGAAAGCCGCCGAAGAAACAGGCGCCATTGTAACTGCCGAGGATCATCAAAAGCATGGTGGACTTGGCGGGGCGGTTGCAGAAATTCTTACTCAACATTATCCGGCGCCACAGGAATTTGTCGCCATCAACGATACTTTCGGTGAATCTGGTAACGGTATTGAGCTGATGAAAAAGTATGGGATAGATAAAGATGCCATTGTGAAAGCTGTAAGAAAAGTTTTAAGCAGGAAAAAATAATTTCGAAGGTATTAATCATGAAAAAAATTATTATTGTCCTTGTCGTTTTACTGTTACCACTATTCATCGGATTCGGGATTGGTTATGGTATCGGACACGGTTCAGTTGGTAACCCGAGTAGTGACGACGAAATATTTAACGCAAATGTAACCACCGCCGGTTACGAAAAATCCGAAAATACAAATCAATCCGGTGATCAAATATCTGATCATAGACAAAATGCGATAACAAGATCTGTTGCAGTGGCGAGTCCCGCTGTTGTTGGTATCAACGTTACTGAAGTCCGTGAATACACCTATCAAAATCCGTGGTCGAGGATGTTCGGCGATGATCCTTTCTTCCGGCAGTATTTCGGAAATCGGACTTATAAACAAGAGGTTAAAGGACTAGGTTCGGGATTTCTTATTTCACCCGATGGATATATCCTGACGAACGATCATGTTGCGGGTAATGCTTCAAAGATTACTGTGACGATGACGAACAAGGAGAAGTACGAAGCGCATCTTGTCGGAACAGATCTAGTCTCTGATATTTCATTATTAAAGATTGACGGGAAAGATTTTCCATATATTAAACTCGGGAATTCAGACGATGTAATTATCGGTGAGTGGGTTATAGCGATGGGTAATCCGTTCGGTCTTTTTGAGATCGCGGATAAACCGACCGTGACAGTTGGCGTTGTTAGTCAGATAGGTATGAATCTTAATGCGGAAGGTGGACGTATTTATCGCGGGATGATTCAAACCGATGCCGCGATTAATCAGGGTAATAGTGGAGGTCCGCTTTTAAATTCCGACGGGGAAGCGATCGGTGTTAACGCAGTTATATACACGCCGAATCAAGGAAATATCGGCTTGGGATTCGCTATTCCAATCAATCGGGTAAAAAGCATAGTTGCCGAGTTAAAACGGAGCGGAAAAGTGCAACGCAACTTCTGGACAGGTTTGGAAATTCAAACGGTTGACGCACGCGTTGCGCGCTATTTTGATCTTGCGAAAGCGGAAGGCGTGATAGTTACCGATGTTAAGCGAAGAAGTCCTGCTGAAGATGGCGGTTTCAAACCCGGGGATATTATTATTGAGGTGAACAGTGAAAAAATAATGAAGGATGATGACATAATCGGTATTGTACAAAATTCTAAAGAAGGTGATCTTCTTAAGGTTAAAGTCATTCGCGATAAAAAAACAATTAATCTAAGTTTAAAACTTGAAAAGAGTCCTTCATGATTACCCGTTATACAAAACCTGAAATGGGAAAAATCTGGTCTGAAGAAAATAAATTCCAGACCTGGCTCGATGTGGAAATTCTTGCATGCGAAGCGCAGGCAGAACTCGGTGTTATTCCAAGAGATGCTGTGAAAGTCATTCGCGAGAAGGCAAAATTTAATGTCAAAAGAATAGATGAAATCGAAGCTGAAGTGAAGCATGATGTTATTGCTTTTCTCACAAATGTCGGAGAGTTTGTTGGACCTGAATCGCGTTTCATCCATCTCGGTATGACATCATCCGATATTCTCGATACCGGACTTTCCCTGCAAATGAAACAATCGACAGATTTATTATTGAAGGACATGAATCAACTCGAAGCGATACTCGCAAAGCGGGCAAAAGAATTTAAATATACGCTAACAATTGGTCGAACGCACGGTGTACATGCCGAACCAACAACATTCGGGTTGAAACTTGCCCTTTGGTTCGATGAAACGCGGAGAAATATCAGGCGGCTCGAACAAGCAAAAGAAACAATCTCATGCGGACAAATATCTGGCGCGGTAGGCACATACGACCACATCGATTCATCAGTTGAAAAATATGTTTGCGAAAAATTAGGATTGAAACCAGCACCAATCTCGACACAGATTTTGCAGCGGGATCTTCATGCGGAGTTTATGGTTACATTAGCAATAATCGGGAGTTCGCTGGAAAAATTTGCAACCGAGATTCGTCATCTCCAAAAAACCGAAGTGTTGGAAGCCGAAGAATATTTTTCCAAAGGGCAGAAGGGCTCTTCAGCTATGCCGCATAAACGCAACCCTATTACATGCGAGCGGATTGCGGGATTAGCAAGAGTTCTTCGCGGTAACGCGCAGGCGGCAATGGAAAATATTTCGCTCTGGCACGAACGGGATATTACTCACTCATCGGTTGAAAGAATCATCATTCCGGATAGTTGCATCCTGCTCGATTATATGCTCGGACTTTTCGCAGATATAGTTGATAAGCTGATTGTTTATCCCGAGAATATGAAGAAGAATTTGGACCTTACTCACGGACTTATTTTCTCACAGGAAATTCTTCTCGCGCTGACAAAAAAAGGAATGAAGCGTGAGGATGCTTATGGATTGGTCCAAAAATATGCTATGGAGGTCTGGAAGCTGAAGAAGAATTTTCAAGAAGTATTAAAATCAGACTCAAATATTATGAAATACTTAAGCGAGAATGAACTGAATGAGCTCTTTGATTTGAAGAAAACTATTCGTAATGTTGATTACATATTTAAACAAGTTGGATTGTAATCATTGGGAGAATTTTACGAAACACACATTTATGCTTGAATGCTGGAAATACCTATAGTGTTTGGTCTGTTGAAAACACCGAGTGAATTATAACAAAATAATAGTCGAATCCTATTAATTGGAAAATAAAAGTAATAGAAATTGTTAACGGAATTTATTAATTGGAGATAAGAATGAAAAAATATCAAAATTTTATTAACGGTAAATGGTGCGATGCAAAATCGGGAAAAACATTCGAAGACCGTAATCCTGCTAATTGGAGCGAAGTCGTTGGTGTATTCCCTAAATCCGGTAAGGAAGATGTTGAAGAAGCTGTAATGGCGGCTCGTAAAGCATTCGAAAAATGGCGGCTCGTTCCTGCACCTAAACGCGGCGACATTCTGAAAACAGTCGGCGATATTATGACAGCTCGCAAAGAGGAAATCGCCAAACTAATGACACGCGAGATGGGAAAGGTTTTGACCGAAACAAGAGGTGATGTACAAGAAGGAATCGATACGGCTTACTATGCCGCTTCGGAAGGGCGAAGATTATTCGGTCATACTGTACCATCGGAGCTGCCGAATAAATTTAATATGGCTATGCGCGTACCGATTGGTGTTGCAGGTATCGTAACGCCGTGGAATTTCCCTATGGCAATTCCGACGTGGAAAATTTTCCCCGCGCTGCTTTGCGGAAACACGGTTGTGTTCAAGCCGGCATCCGATACGCCCGCGACTGCAACTGCGCTGGTTGAAATTTTAGCTGAAGCCGGTATACCCGATGGTGTTGTTAATATCGTTCACGGCGGCGGAGGAGAGGTTGGTAATTCGATTGTGGGTCATACGGAGGTGGATTTAGTAAGCTTCACCGGATCAACCGAAATTGGAATAAAAATTTCTGAAATGGGAAGTAAAACTCTCAAACGCGTTTCACTTGAGCTTGGCGGGAAAAATGCGCAGATCGTGATGGATGATGCCGATTTGAACCTCGCGCTTGATGGCGTGCTATGGGGTGCGTTCGGTACAACTGGTCAGCGATGTACTGCTACAAGCCGGTTGATATTGCACGAGAAAGTTTTCGATAAATTCATGTCGATGCTTGTTGACCGTACAAAGAAACTACGGCTTGGTGATGGACTTCTTCCCACAACCGATGTTGGACCTTGCGTAAACGAAGGTCAACGCCAAACCGATCATAGTTACGTGGAAATCGGATTGAAGGAAGGTGCTAAGCTCGCATGCGGTGGTGATATCGGTAGGGGCGGTGATCTTGATAAGGGTTGGTTCTATCAACCAACAATCTTCACTGAAGTAACTCCCAACATGAGAATTGCGAAGGAAGAGATTTTTGGTCCGGTGCTTTCCGTTATCAGAATAAAATCGCTTGAAGAAGCGATCAATGTCCTGAATAATACGATTTACGGATTATCATCCTCCATCTATACAAAAAATGTGAACGATGCATTCACGGCGATCCGCGATATTAAAGCAGGCATTACATACATCAACGCACCGACGATCGGAGCCGAGGCACACATGCCTTTCGGCGGGGTGAAGCAGACAGGTAATGGTCACCGAGAAGGCGGCTGGACTGTATATGATTTCTTCAGCGAATGGAAAACTGTGTACATAGATTACAGCGGCGGATTACAGAGAGCGCAGATAGATACATAATAACTATCGCTATTCTTAACATTGTATAGCGAAAGAAAGAAGGTATAATCTTTATTCCACTTTTTCAGTAACCCTCACCAATTGTAGGTGAGGGTTTTTTCTTTCTGGATATCGGTGGCTTTATCAACATTTATTGTTTTGACTCTCATCCAAAGCTTTTGTATTATTACATGAATTGGAAGTAACCGTTGCCGATTTGTAACGTTGCATAAGTTAAATTCACATATACTGATAAACAAGCCAACTTTTCTTTGTCTACGCTCAAGTTATATTGCTGTATAGTTGTACTGACATTTTTCTTCTACCATTACCTCATAGCACAACAAGATTCTTTCAGTAATTCTTGGCGCTGGGCGCATTTCACTACCGAGTATGGTCTTCCATCCGATAATGTTATTGACGTTATTGAAACTCCTGATAATACGTTGTGGGCAATTTGTGATGCCGGCATCGCGTGGTATGATAGTTTCCAATGGCACCCAGTTTCTCTTCCCGGTCAATTACTCCTGGAAAGTAAATCTACGCCATGCGATTACCGTAAGGATAGCATCCTTGTTGGCCTGACAACCGGAGAATGGTATGCTGTTGGGAAAAACGGCATGTCGAAACTCCCGGTTCCCACTCATTCCAAAGTCACGTATGTTGCCGGAGATACAATTTTATTCGTCGAGAATGGTCTCCCATCCTTTGTTCGGCGTACTGATCCTCGCCACTTATTGAATATTCGACGTGGTTCGGATAAAAATATTCATGAGATCCAACGAACGAAAGGAAATCGAGTTTGGATTACAACGAGTGAAGGTACTTTTCGGTGGGAGAATAATGATTGGCGATTGATGTTTCGCTTCGGTGGTTTACCCTCGGCATTGTCGTTTCATCTTGATGAAAATCCGGCTGGTGCGGTATTCGCTTCGTGTGAATTGCCATTAACAATGAGCGGCATGTGGCGATACATACCCGGGTCGAAAGTTCCGCATCGAATACCGGGGAGCGTGATGGATCTTCGTGCTATTGCAATAAGTCCGACACAAATGCTTATCGCTGCATATTATTCCGGCGATGTACGGATCCGTATCGGTAGATCATGGGATAGCTCACCTATCTTACAGGAAAAATGCAAAGGACTTCACAAAATGTTTTTTCGTAAAAATGGTGGTCTGATAATCACAACGTCCAATGGGATTCATTATTATCAACCATCATCATCACGGTGGCACTTTTTTCCAGGGAGTGAGCCGGAACGTGGAGCTGTGAATGAAATTTTATTAACACGTACCGGTGATACTTGGATAGGTACAGCGAACGGAATAGTTGTTCGCAATAAGAACGGGGAAATAAAAAATATAACCCGTATATATAACACACCGCTGATTGCCGTTACCGGGCTTGCTGAAGATATGAACGGTTGCATCTGGGTTTCAAGCGGTGGTTCATTCGATGGTGCTTACCGATGGGATGGTTCAATATGGAAGTATTTTACGATATCGGAGAATAAACATGGCGCCAGGTTCCATAAAATTCGGACAGATCGGAGGGGCCGACTGTGGTTCCTCGGTTTGTCAAAATTTGTTGAAGATCCTGCAGTGAGTGAACCGGGAACATTTATATACGATGGTGTTTCCAGTTCAAGATGGAACCATGACAGTGTATTTTCGAATAGAAAAGTCTATGCCTTTGACGAAGATATGCAGGGAGGACTTTGGTTCGGGAGCAGCGGAGGAATTAGCAGGTGGAGGAATGGTCAATGGCGGCATTGGGCAAAAGCTCAGGGGTTGCAACATTCGCGTGTTTTCACTCTGGCAGTCGATCGGTCAAATAATGTCTGGTTCGGGCATCAGACTCTTGGATATGGACTTGGATGTATTGACTCTTCGGGAGCTGTTAAGTACTTCACGACATCTGATGGTCTTGTTAACGATTATGTCTGGGAGGTCCGCGTTGACGCACGGGGTGTGCTTTGGATTGCCACACGCGGCGGATTGGGAAGCTATGACAATGGTATTTGGTCAAGGTTCGATGAGTCGAGTGGATTGCCGAGTAATTTACTTTGGCCCATCCTTCCATTAGAAGATGAAGTATATGTTGGCACGCATGGAAAGGGTGTGGTAGTATTGAATCGGAAAGAAAGTTTTATCCCCGGTCCAAGGATCGTTATTGAAAAACCGAACATCGATAAGCAAGATGTCCATCTGGATTGGAAAGTATATTCTTATTGGGGGGTAGGGTCTCCCGGCGAGATATTAACTCAGTATCGTATTGATCACGGTCCCTGGTCTGAGTGGAGTAAACTAAGAAATTTTGATTTGAGGAATGTTGAACCGGGAGAGCACACATTAGAGGTGCAAGCGCGTGGAGTTTTCAGGACCTCTCCGAAGGATGTTCAATCTGCAATGTTTACAGTGTTACCACCACTTTATTTACGACCCGCTGTGTTAATTCCGGCAAGTGTTCTGCTGACAGGCCTAGCAGTCCTTAGTTTTATTTTGATCATTCGAAAGAGGCACTACAACACCGAGATTCGACATCGTGAAGCAAAATTTCGTGCCGTCACACAGATGACGCATTCTGCAATTATTATTTTCAACAAAGATTTGTCGATCATTTATTCTAATAAAAGTACCGAACGGTTGACGGGATATTCGCACGAAGAACTTCAGTCGATGAAGATTACCGACATCCTAGTCCCTGACCAACATTCTGTGTTTTTCTCAATGGAGAGAGATTTATCTGCGAACAAGGATGTCCCGCAGCGTGCAGAATTTGAAATAATAAAAAAAGATGGAGTGAAGTTGTGGATAGATCTCACATGGGGGGATGTTATGTTTCAGGGAATACCTGCTATAATCGGAACGGCATTTGATATAACGGAGCGGAAATTTGGAGAACTTCGTATCAGGGCACTTGCGTCGGAATTAAGTGCCACCGAGCAACGATCCCGGAAAAGAATGGCGGCATTTCTTCATGATAAAATCGGTCACGCGCTTGCTCTTAGCAAAATGAAAGTTGAATCACTCATTGAAGGAAGCGAAAATACTTTAATGCGCCAATCTGCAGAAGAAGCTCACGCTTTACTTCGCGATGCTATTCAAACAACCCGTTCATTCACGTTCGAACTCAGTCCGCCGATTCTCTATGATCTTGGACTTGTTCCTGCAATCGATTGGCTGTTGGAAGAATTGCAGAAAAGGGAAAAGATTCAAACATCGCTGAGCAAACCGGTAGCGAAAATTTTAATAGCTGATGAAGTTCGGAATGTGCTGTTCGAAGGGACCCGGGAAGTGCTCATCAATGCTATCAAGCACAGCCGCGCGAATAACATTGATGTCGGTATTAACGCAACTAATTCGATGGTTACGGTCTCTGTCGGCGATAATGGAGTAGGATTCGATGTCTCGGGATTGGATCAGACGCAAACCGTGCAAAAAAGTTTTGGATTGTTCAATCTCCGTGAGCGACTGCACGATATTGGAGGCAGATTGGAAATTGATTCACAACACAAACTAGGAACAACTATAAGAATGATTGCCCCGGTGCTACAGTTACCTAACGAAAAGGAAACCTTATGAATAAATTTTCGCGTAATGTTCGCGTCATGATAGCCGACGATCACGGGATTGTTCGTGATGGTGTCCGCAGTGTATTGACCGCGGAATTAAAAATGGAGGTTGTTGGTGAAGCGGTGGACGGTCTGCATGCTGTCCAACTAGCGCGTGAACTTCAACCCGATCTGATTATTATGGATATTAATATGCCGGGTATGAACGGTATTGAGGCAACCCGTACCATCTGCCATGAAATGCCGGATGTGAAAATTGTCGTGCTTTCCATGCATTCCGACAAACGTTATGTTATGGAGATGCTCAGTCTTGGCGTTTCAGCATATCTGCTCAAAGATTGTGCACGGAAAGAATTAACTGTTGCTATCGATAAAGTTCTCCATCAAAAGACGTATATCAGTCCAGACATAGGTATCAACGTCATTAGGGATTGCCTTGAGCAGTTAGGGATGAAGGAACCGACAGCGTTTTCGCCACTTTCACCGAGGGAACGACAGGTGCTCAAGCTCGTCGCCGACGGTAGGCAAAATAAAGAGATTGCAGATTACCTAAATATGAGTGTTAAAACCGTGGAGGGACATCGCCAAAACATAATGCAGAAGTTGAATCTGCATACGGTTGCAGAGTTGACGAAATACGCAATTCGCGAGGGAATAACAAGTTCGGATAAATGAGAAGTCCTGTTTTCCTGTTCCACATTCAATGGAAAGGAGTTTCAATCCTGACCTTTATTGGTCAGTGGTAGAATTACCTCCAACAGCTTGATTCCAATCTATCGTTGAGTCCACACCGTACTTCCCCTATCCAAAAACAGGGTGAAGACCCTATTGATATCGTTACCTTCCAATTGTAACTTATAAGCGACTTATTCAACTCATGTGAACAACAATATATCATCACGGCTTTTTTATCCGAATCCCTTCCAGCCAACAGGGATCGAGTTCACGTTGGAGGAAGCCGCTGTTGTGACGGTGAAAATTATTGACGGTTCAGGAAAAGAAATAGAAATGTTGATTGACCATCAATCATATTCTCCCGGAGAACATGTGGTACAGTATAACTCGGCGAAATATAAAATCGGAGAGCACTGGTATCAGATAACCGTCGAAATCGGTGAGAGAAATTTTATTGAGGCAAAACTAATTCAATAGTTTAACATTCATCGTTACAAAGGAGCAATTATGAAAAAAATAATCTTTCTATTCATCTTAATCCAACTGATGCCAAGTTCAGTTTTGGCTCAATCTCAAGGGTACGGCAACGATTGGGTAATTTTTGATGACACGTACGGTGATATTGGCCTTGCGCGACCATGGTATATTGATGTTGGAGATGGGGACAACGCTGCGTATCCCAGGGGGAATGTCATCGGCGCCGGTGGTCTGCAGGTTAATACATGCACCGGTAACTTGTTTCTAACCCGATCGGATTTGTATATCCCGTCGAGAGGCATCGATCTTAACATCAAATTTTCCTATAACAGCGGTGAGACCAAATACAATTATGGTTATGGTGCCGGATGGACGCACACATTCAATATCTTATATGAAAGATTCGGCTCGGATATATGTGTAAAGCGATGGGACGGTAATAGAGACACATTTAAATTTTCGTCGGGGTATTACACCCCTCCCCTCGGATGTTATGATTCACTGACACAGTATTCTTCCGGGAAATTCCGGCTTCGCATGAAATACGGTGGAGAGATATTCTTCGACGATTCGACACACGGTAAAGTCACCAGAATCCGTGACCGGAATGGAAATACGATAAGCATTACCTACTCAGGAGGCTACCCTCGAGTTATAACCGATGCCAACGGTCGCCGCCTTTCATTTAGCTGGTCCGGTGGTAAGATGACACAACTTCGCGACTCAATTTCATCCCCTCAACGTACCATATCTTATCAGTATAATGCGGATGGTGACCTTATTCTTGTTACTGATCCAATGGGAAATTCCATCAAGTATGGTTACGATTACGCGAAACGACTTACACTTATGACCGATCCGATGTCTACACACTTCTATATAACGTATGATGATAGTGGAGCAGTTACAAGAATACAATCTTTGCTCTCGGATGAGATTTTCAGCTATAACAGTACATCACATATAACAACCTGCACCAAGGATGGCACTATTCAAACGTACACGTACGACGGTATGAACCGCCTTACCGAAATTGCAGGTGCTTGCTGCGGATACCTCAGCCAGTTTGTGTACGATTCATTTAATAATATAACCTCGTTAACTGATGCAAACGGATATATCACAATATATACTTATGACAGCCGCGGCAACCGGCTCACAGAAACTGATCCGCTCACACATACGACCACGTTCACATACGAACCGGTGTTCAACCAAGTAACAGGGGTGACAGATAAGAATGGGAATATTACTACCTACACCTATGATTCGAAAGGAAACTGTACGGGTATAAACAAACCGCTTGGCATCACCCTCAGCTACACGTATGATAGTTATGGGAACATGGCAACATCCGTTGATGGACGCGGTCTTACAACAACGTTCACATATGATGGTAACAATCGCTTGACCACAGTGACACATCCCATCGGAACAGAAAGCTTTATGTATGACAACAGTGGGAATATACTTTCCTACACCGATGCAAACGGAAATGCAACTAACTATACGTACGATTATCTGAACCGGCGTTTAACAGAACAGAATGCTCTCGGTGAGCAAACATCGTTTTCGTATGATGCGAATGGTAACGTTTTGACTCTAACATCTGCCAACGGCAATCAATACGATTATACATACGACGGGCTCAATAGAAAATTGACCGAGACGGACGGTCTCGGCACGGTGCAATCCTACAGCTACGATGCCGCGGGTAATCTTGCTTCCTCGAGAGATGGCAACGGCATCACAACAACTTTCACATATGACGGCAATAATCGGCTTACCGCGAAAACCAGAAGCGGAGTTACCGAATCGTATACCTACGATGCAGGTGGGCGCATGCTTACATCAACCGAAGGTAATGGAAATACTACGGATTATACTTATGATGGCATGAATCGTAAACTCACTTCTTCAATAGGTGGGATCACAGTATCATACACGTACGATGCGGGTGGGCGTATACTTACATCGATTGACGGGAAAGGGAATAGTACAAATTTCACATACGATGGGCTCAACCGCAAGATAACAGAGACGTATCCTGATGGTCGTACAATTAATTACACGTACGATGGCAATGATAATATTATTAATCGAACAAATCCCGATGGTAAGACGACAAACTATACATACGATGGATTGAACCGTTTGACACTACGAGATTTCCCCGGAGCGAATGATGATCACTACACTTACGATGCCGGTGGAAGGATGTTGACAGCAACTAACAATAATGCAGATGGTGGATGGACGTATGACATGATTAACCGCAAACTGACCGAAACAGTAAACGGACATACTACACATTACTCCTACAACACTGCCACCCGAAATCGAACAATTACATATCCAGGCGGTACAGTTGTTCAGGAAACTCGCAACTTGCGTGAGAGAATCGTTTCCGTCTCGCGTGATGGCATCAATGTGGGTTTCGCATACGATCCGGGTAACCGGCTTTCCAGGATAACACATCAAGAAGGTGGCGAGTTGCGGACTGATTACAATTACAACAACCGCGATTTAGTTACTGCCATCACTCGGAGTTACTTCGGTGTATTAATGGACAGTGTCGGTTATGAGTACGATAATGCCGACAACCTCAAAGTTTTTCGCAACGCCATTCGATCCGAGGTGTATGGCTATAACGAACTCAACTGGCTTACTTCGTTCAAGCGGGGCAGTTTAGTTGGGAACGATATTCCCTCTCCAACGGACAGTAGCTTGTATAGTTATGACAATGCAGGTAACTGGACTTCTGTTGACCATCACGGGACGACAACATATACTAGTAACAATCTTAATCAATACACTACAATCGCACCAGGCGGGACGCTGACTTATGGACCAAAAGGGAATCTCGGAACTGGTATTAATTTTACCGGATCGTACGATCAGGAAAACCGTCTAACAACGGGAACCGATTCAACAGAAGAAATATGGGGAAACTATATATATGATGCTCTGGGACGTAGAGTAAAAAAAGAAACAATTGCCGGCATCATCAATTACTATTATGATGGTTACAGGATAATCGAAGAGAGAAACGGAGCTGATATAGTCACTGCAACTTACACCTTTGGCGATGAAGGAATTGACGATCTTCTTTCGCTCACCCACGATGGAACAACGTATTACTACGTGAAAAACACTCTCGGTTCGGTTGTTGCGATGATGAACTCTGTTGGTGCTGCTGTAGAGCGGTACGAGTATGATGCATGGGGACAGACGACAATCTGGGACGGCAACTATTCAGTACAAAGAGATAGTTCACACATCGGTAACCGCTTCATGTTTACCAGTAGAGAGTACGATGCCGAGATCGGGATGTACAACTACCGTGCGCGGGAGTATGATCCTGAGCTTGGAAGATTTTTGCAGAGAGATCCGATTGTATCTGATGAGAATGTCGGACTTTACAGCTATGTAAATAATAATCCAATATCGGGATTTGATCCTTTAGGATTGGCCAATTCAGGCCCTTATGGCCAAAGCCTTTCTAACTTAGATGATAATGGAATAGTGGCAGTAAAGTATCCATATCATCGATATCTACCACAACAAAATTCACATCGTAAAGAGCATTGCCCAGGTGGACATTGCTTTGTACCAGGTAAATGTCATGCATGCTGTGGCCACGGGCAACATGCTGATTGTTCGAATGGCAATTGCGAGTGTCATGAAAATGAAAAGAAAATAGACTGGGGAAAGATCATTCTAGAGACTGAAAAAATAATTGTTGATATTTTAAAAATATATTTATAATGAAAGGGTAGATATGAAAAATAATTGTAAATCACGAGTAGAAAAATTTAGTTTGTATGTTTTTGTTCTGATTGCATTACAATTAATAATATCTATTAATACAAATGCACAAGGGTGCGGTACAAGCTACACCACAGGAGGTGCTCAAGGTGGCGGCTACGCTAGTGGTGGTAATGCACAGTATGTACCAACTGCATCAACAGATACCATGTATCCAAGCGGAAGATGGAATATGGTCTCTGTTGCGCGTGTTGTTGAGGATTTTACACCCAACGTTCTATTCCCATCGGCAATCTCGAAACCGTTTTGGTTCAAAGGGGGTTATACGATAAAATCAATACTTAAAAATGGGGAAGGGTACTGGTTAAAATTTCCACCATCGCAGGAGATACCGATCAGTGGATACGATCTAACAACAATTGCGATACCGGTTGATGAGGGCTGGAACATGATAGGTACTATCTCTGTCCCATTACCAACGTCTTCAATTATCAGCGATCCACCTGGTATGATAACCAGTCAATTCTTTGGTTATGATTCCGGAGGCGGATACCATCATTATGACACACTCTTACCAAACAAAGGCATGTGGATCAAAGTAAGTAATCCCGGGACATTGATTCTTTCAACGAGTAATACACCAGAAATGCTCACAAAAAATGCAATCAAGGTTGTGCCAACCAACGAACTACCTCCACCCCCACCGGATGGAAGTGTCATAAATGAGGTTGGGATACCAAATGAATATGCTCTTGGTCAAGCATATCCAAATCCGTTTAATCCTTCAACTTGTATCAAGTATGAATTACCAAGTGATAGTAAAATCAGTCTAAAGATTTATGATCTTCTCGGACAAGTTATCGCTATTCTCAAAGAAGGTATAGAACAATCAGGTTATAAATCTGTCGAGTGGAATGCAAGTAGCGTAAGCTCGGGAATATATTTCTATAAACTTGAGGCAACGTCTATAACGGACCCGGGCAAATCATTTATGCAAGTGAAGAAAATGATACTTCTAAAGTAGATCGTAATAAAATATAGATGTTGGTTGGGCCAAGCAGCGCTCTCTATTATGGAGTGCTGCTTTTATTTCAAATATAATCTAAGAATGCTCGATAAAACTCCAGCGCAACAGGAGAGTGATGTGGTTTGTACCATAGTGAAGATTTGAGCTTTCAAAAAATATTCTTATATTTCACTATGAAATTCTTCCGTCAAATAGAAAAAGTTTGGTTTAATGTTCAGAATCCGCATATTTTCGGAAGACCCTACATTATTTCCTTCTACGAACACCAGGAATTCTTCTAAGTCGAGTTTTTTTTTCTCCATTTAAATCATAACACGATTCTAAGAAATCGTTTTATGATACTTATAACTCATAACTAATAACTTATAACTCTGACAAGGTGTTTTATGAAATTAAATATTCAACCTAAGGACGTGGAATCCGTAATCGGCAAGCATATGCTTGTTGATGTTCTTGATTTTATTATCGATCTCAAAAAAAGCGAAGGTGTTTACATCTGGGATTCCAGATCGAACCGCCGCTTGCTCGATTTCTTTACGTTCGTTGCCTCGATGCCGGTCGGTTTGAATCATCCGAAAATGATGACGCCGGAATTCAAAGAAAAAATGGCGTATGTTTCAATCAACAAACCAACCAACTCCGATGTCTATTGCGTTGAGATGGCGGAATTTGTTGAAACTTTTTCGCGTGTTGCTATGCCCGATTATTTGCCGTATGTTTTCTTTGTAGAAGGTGGTGCTCTTGGTGTAGAGAATGCACTCAAATCAGCATTCGATTGGAAGATGCGTAAAAATCTTGCAAAAGGAATTTACAAAGGATTGCAGGATGAATCGAAGATGAAAGTGATCCACTTCCGTCAAGCGTTCCATGGAAGAACCGGCTACACAATGTCTTTAACGAACACCGATCCAACTAAGATCGATTACTACCCGAAATTCCAGTGGCCCCGCATAGATAATCCGGTGGCAAAATTTCCGCTGAATGATGAAAACCTGAAAGCGGTTCAGCAAGCGGAACAAAATTCTATCAACCAAATTAAAGATGCGATCAATCAATATAAAAATGATATTGCTTCGATCATCATTGAACCGATACAGGGAGAAGGCGGAGATAATCATTTCAGGAAAGAATTCTTCGAAGCACTTCGCCAAATTGCAGATGAAAATGAAATCATGTTGATACTCGATGAAGTGCAAACCGGAATCGGACTTTCGGGTAAAATGTGGGCGCACCAGCATTTTATTAAACCGGACATGATTTCTTTCGGAAAGAAGACGCAAGTATGCGGATTTATGTCGAGCAAACGGATTGATGAAGTGAAAGATAATGTTTTCAAAGTTCCAAGCCGGTTGAATTCTACATGGGGCGGCAGTTTAACCGATATGGTTCGTTCACAGAAATATCTCGAAATTATCGAAGAAGATAAACTTGTTGATAACGCACGTGTAGTTGGAGAGCATTTAATCGGTCGATTAAATGAATTGCAAACTGAATTTCCCAAACTTGTTGGTAATGTTCGAGGTAAAGGACTCTTTTCTGCATTCGATCTTCCTTCAACCGCTCAACGTAATGAATTAAGGAAGAAAGCATCGGATAAAGGTTTGGTGATCCTGGGAAGCGGCTCTTTAGCAATGCGTTTCCGTCCGCCGCTCACAATCCAGAAAAATCAGATTGATGAGGGAGTGAATATTTTACGAAGTTCTTTGAAGGAAATGAAAGCGTAATACGGCAAACCTTCCGAGATTCTTGTGGATTAGATGGAACAATCTTCGGAAGGTTCGCAAAAGAAAAAGCCCCGGCTTGATATCAAGTTTGGGGCTTTTTAATTATAACCGCCTACTTTTCTAATATCACACCGACTTAGTGGGGTTAAAGCGGTCGATTGGTGATGCGATTCTGTATTCTAATCTTTGTGTAAAACAGAATGTATTACCTCTAAAAGTTTCTGTGCATTGTAGGGCTTTGTTAGGAAAGCATCAAGACCCAACTCAATACTCGTCGCTTGTGTACCATCGGGATTAAATCCGCTTGAAGCAATAATCTTTACATCGGGTTTTATCTTCCTAAGGACTTTAATTGTACTCGGTCCATCCATAATCGGCATTACCATATCGGTCAACACCAACGCGATTTCCTCTTTTCTTGAAGCGAAAAGCGCGATAGCTTCCGTACCATCCGATCCTGTAATTATGTGATAACCATTTGCCTCAAGAGTATGTTTAGTGATTTGCTGAATTGAACTTTCATCATCTACCACCAGGATTAACTCTCCATTGCCAAGGAACATTTCTTTAACATCGTTTGATTTCGGTTTGGTTTCACTGGTCTCTTTTGCGGCTGGTAAGTAGATTCTGAATGTTGTTCCTTTACCAACCTCGCTATACACATTTACAAAACCACCGTGACTTTTAACTATGGCGTGGACAGTTGAAAGTCCGAGTCCTGTGCCCTTACCAATTTCCTTGGTAGTAAAAAATGGTTCAAAAATACGTTCTAAAACGGCAGGTGGCATTCCGCTTCCATTATCTTCAACGCTTAACAATACATAGCGGCCCGGTTTTGCATTGATGCTCATACGGGTGTATTGTTCGTCGATGAATTTATTTTCAGCTTTGATGAATATAGATCCGCCATTTGGCATTGCATCTCGTGCATTAACGCACAAATTCAAAAGTACCTGATGCAGATTTGTCGGGTCACCAATAATAGTCCAGATGTTTTTTGGAACTTCCTCTTTTATTGTTATAGATTTTGGAAAAGTTCCCTTGATGATGCTGCTTATTTCGCTGATAATATGTCTAAACTGAATGAGTACACTCTCACCCTGAACTCCTCGTGCAAAACCAAGGATCTGCTTGACGATTGCACTACCACGCTGTGCACTGGTTTCTATTGCCTCAAGCATTCTTAGACTTCTTTCATCAGGAATTGATTTTTTAAGGAAATCGATGGAAAGCAAGATGGGAGCCAAGACATTATTCAGATCGTGCGCAACCCCGCCGGCTAAAGTACCGACACTTTCTATTCGCTGTGCCCGTAAGAGTTGCAGTTCGAGCAATTTCTTCTCCGTGATATCTTCTTTCACAGCGAGATAATGTGTTATTTGACCGGTTGAGTCCTTTATCGGAGAGATTGATGCGGATTCCCAATAAAACTCACCGTTCTTTTTTCGGTTGTGGAATTCTCCCTTCCATTCTTTGCCTGAGGTGATTGTATCCCATAATTGTTTATAATCTTCAGACGGTTTTTCATCGGACTTTAATATCCTTGGATTCTTACCGATCACTTCAGCGGATGTATAACCTGTGAGCTGTGTAAATTTGGTATTAACATATTGTATCTTTCCTTCTAAATCCGTAATAATAACAGAAGCAGGACTTTGTTCGATTGCTTGTTTAAGTTTGTTCAGTTCGCTTTCCGCTTTTATACGATCTGTTATATCTTCAACTGTTCCTTCGTAGAAAAGAATGTTGCCGGAAGGATCTCTCACTGCTTTGGCACTTTCGCGTACATAAATTTGAGTTTCATCTTTTTTTATCCATATAGATTCAAGCCCAATCACCAATCCTTCTTTTTCCATTCGTTCCTTAAATGTTGAACGGCTATATTCAGGGTGGAAACCATTCTTCTCTAAATTGTGCTGCTGCATTTCTTCACCTGAACTAAATCCAAGCATCTTGGAAAGTGCAGGATTTACCATAAGTATTCTGCCGTCGGGTAATGTCCGGTATAGACCAAGCACAGAGTTTTCAAAAACAGTTCTGTAACTTTCTTCGCTAATCCTTAATGATTCTTCTGCCTGTTTACGCTGAGTAACATCGTCTGCAATTACTATCCTTGCTGGCCGTCCATTCCATTCAATGCTATGTGATGTTATTTCTACATCGATGATTGTGCCGTCTTTTTTCTTATGCTGCCAGCTATCGCTCGTTTGAAATGGTGTATCAATTGATGCGACATTTTGCAACAGTTTAGGTACATCCTTCGCAGGGCGGATGTCTTTGAGCGTCATGGATAAAAATTCTTCTTGAGAATAACCATAATGTCTTATAGCTGCTTCATTGACAGCAACAAAAGACAGAGATACTCGATCGTATACCCACATCGGTTGAGGATTATTAAAGAAGAGGTCACGGTATTGCTGTTCGGAAATTTTTAATTCTTCTTCGGTTTTTTTCTGGGCAGTGGTATCACGCCCGATGCTCATAACCACTTGTTTGCCATCCAATTCGATAGTCCGTGCACTCACCTCATTATGTATTACGGTTTTATCGTTACGATAGTGGGCAGATTCAACACGGATGCTCCCTTTTTCTCGTAATTCTCTTAATCGTGGTGGAAAGATCTTACGATACTTTTCAGTCATTAAATCTTGCAAGTTCATTTTCATTATTTCGTCACGTGTATAACCGCGAAGCTTACAAGCTGCTTCATTTACATAGATTAGATTACCATCGAAATCATGTAGGATTATCGAGTCGTTCGCCGCATCCAACAGGTTTGCCCTGAGTGTTAATTCTTGTTCCGCCCGCTTTTGTTCTGTAATATCGGATACGAAACCTTCTAAAAAAGATAGATCCCCATCCTCCATGAATACACCACGACCTTGTTCCCAAACCCACTTCTCATTGCCCTGAGCAGTGATGATTCGATAAATAATTTGATAAGAGTCCTTCTTTTCTACTGCATCTTGTACTTTCTGCCATACCATCTGACGATCTTCAGAGTGAATTAGATCCCCATACGATATTTTATTATTGTTGATAAGATCCTCAGGATAATACCCTGTCAACTTGATGCTGCCTTCACTAACGAATTCCATGGTCCAGTTCTGATCATTCTTACAGCGATAAGCCAAACCCGGTAAATTGCTCATTGATATTGCAAGCTGGCGCTCTCTGTCATGTAAAGCTTCTTCATTTCGTTTACGTTCAGTAATATCTTGTGCGGTTCCGGTCACTTGAAGCGGATTGCCGTTTGCGTCAAATATCGCTGCGCCGTTTCCCCTTAGATATCGAATATTACCGTTCGGGAGAATTATTCGAAAGTCTAGTTCTCCGGTTTTTTCCCCTCTCATCGTTCGATCGATCCATTGATGCATCAAAACTCTGTCTTCGGCGTGAATCAAATAGATGAATGATTCGATTGAAAGATGAAATTTTTCTCGATCCACTCCATATATATCATACATTGTATCCGACCAGCGAAGAGTTCCATTTGCGACAGTGAAACTCCAGCTTCCAAGGCGAGCGATTCTTTGACTTTCAGCCAGGAGTTTTTCGCTCTCACGCAAAGCTTTATCCGATTTTTTTCGATCGGTGATATCCCGTAATATCCCGTCTATAAATAATGGCTTACCTTCAGTATTCGGTATCAAGACTGCACTAACAGAAACGTGAACTTGCGAGTTATCTTTTCGCTTTAACACAAGCTCTAGGTCGTGAACCGATTTTTCTTTCATCAGTGTTTCTACCAGAATTTCGCGGTAATCCGGATTTTCATAAAATAATCGCACATCTTTTTCAATTACTTCTTCAACTGTATAACCGTAATTTTTTACTGAAGGGCTGATGAACTTAATTATACCCCGCATATCTGTTCGATAAAATACATCTTCAGTGTTTTCAAAAAATGTCCTGTATCTTTCTTCACTGATTCTCAGCAGTGTTTCTACTCGTTTTCGCTCGATGGCATATCGGATTGACCGAGTAATCATGTAACAATCTGTTTTACCCTTGACTAAATAATCTTCGGCACCTGCTTGTAATGCTTGGACTGAAATTCCGTTGTCATTGATTTCGGTTAGTGCAATAATTGGCCGGTATGGAGCAGCATTGATAGCAAGTTTGACAGTCTCTATACCTTCCGTATCGGGAAGTGAAAGATCGAGTAAAATAATATCAAAATTATGCCGGTTGGTTAATTTATGTGCGTCACTCCAGCGATCTGTGTGAGTAATATTATACGTTTCATGTTCACCTTCTCTTAAACATTCCTGCAGCAACTCTGCCTCTGCCGGATTATCTTCAACTAGTAATATGTTTATTATTTGCTTATTCATAATTATAATTCCTCTCCGAAAATCTAATCTTTATCCATTCGTAACTATTGCTAAATAAAAATTTCCATTTTAAATTGATTTATGTACATTATTAGCATTATGAAATCGGTTGATCCACTGAGATTATTGCTTAATTTAAAAATGAAAGAACATCAACTAATTTTTCAACCTCAGTAGATTTATCAAAAAAATAATCCGCGCCAGCCTTGATAGATTCTTCTTTAAATTGAGGATACGGATAATTGGTTAGCATGATAACTACAATGTGCGGGTGGTCTTTTTTAATTTTCGATAGCACATCTATACCACTGCCATCAGGCAATTTAATATCGAGAATAACAACATCAGGCGTCGTTTGCGGAATTAATTGTCTTGCTTCTACTACATTCTGCGCTTGCCCTACAATCTCAATTCCCTGAATTTCACTGAAAGCAATCATCAACCTTGCGCGAACTATATGGGAATCATCGACAATAAATACTTTCATGGCTCATTTCTCTCTAGAAAATTTTACCTATTCATTTTCTATTTATAACGTACAACAGGTTTCTTTTGGGAAAAATAGGGTGAAGTATTGTTTATCTGTAAGGAAAGGATGATCTGATTGTAGGATTTATCCTACAAAAAATGAATTGGGGTAGATTGTTCGTTTTAAGCTAATGTATTCTAGGAAGGTCGAAGTTTGTGTCAGGACGAAAGTCCTGGCACCACCCTACTACCTGGATGTGAAGTCAGGTCTTCCGACCTGACTTCGTACTCAAGTTAGTTTATGCTCTATAACATAGTGTATGATATCTGCGTTAGATTTCATTTTCATCTTTTCAAGGATACGCGCTCTGTAAGTGCTGATTGTTTTTGCACTTAATGATAATTCGTTTGCTATGCTTCCTGTAGGTTTTCCTGACGCAAGCATTATCATTATCTGGTATTCACGGTTCGATAATCGTTCGTGGGAAGGTTTTTCGGTCCAGTCATCCAATTCGGAAGCTAATCTTTCTGCTAACTTCTCAGTGATATATTTTCTACCCGAAATTAGTTGATGTATCGCTTTGACTAGCTGTTCGGGAACGTCGGACTTTGAGAGAAAGCATGATGCACCTGAGCGGATTGCGCGGATGGCAAATTCATCTTCAGCATGCATACTGTAAACAAGGACCGGAAGTTTTGGATTGATTTGTTTGATCTCTTGTAATAAATCTAAGCCGCTTCGGCCGGGAAGCGAGATATCAAGTATTACAACATCCCATTCTTTTTGCCGGATAAGATCGAGTGCCTCTCCTGAATTTCCGGCTTCCCCAAATGTCGGATTTAGAATTTCTTCCTTAAGTATATCTTTTATTCCTTCCCTCACAACAGCATGGTCATCGATAATAAGAATGTTTCTCATGAAATATTTTATCCTTTAATTCATTTCTTTATTTATCGGTACTTTCACAACTATTTTTGTACCTTCTCCTTGGATGTTATGTATATCCAAATCGCCTCTTATAATTGTTGCACGTTCATGCATTCCTAATATACCTAACGATTTAGTATTATGCACTTCTTCCTTGGTGATGCCTTTTCCGTTATCCTGTACGATCATAATGAAATTCTTTTCGTCTCTGCTCAGATTGATCGAGACAGATGTAGCATTTGCATGCCGTATTATATTGGTTAGAATCTCTTGGAACATTCTAAAGAGGTTGATCGATTGTTCTTCGCTAAACGAAATATCTGCTACATTCTCAGAGAAATTGCATTGAGTTCCGGTTCTGGTTTGGAACTCTTTAATTTGCCATCTGATCGCCGGCAGCAATCCAAGTTCGAGAACTCCTGGCCTTAATTCGGTCGATATTTTCCTGACGGTCTGAATTGTGGAATCAAGAAGATTCAATATGGATTCGATTTTATTATGTGAGGGTTTTTGTTCCATCGGGATTTGTTTCTCTAACCATTTGATATCAATTTTCATTGCGGTCAGAGTTTGTCCCAATTCATCATGGATTTCGCGGGCAATGCGAGTGCTTTCCTCTTCACGAATCGATTGCAGTCTGATTGCCAGTTGGCGCATTTGTTCACGAGAGTTTGATAATTCATCTCTTTGTATCTCGATTGCTTGGTACATTCTTGCATTTAAAAATCCGGAAGATACTTGACCTGCTAAGGTTTCTAAGAAACCTGCTTGACTTCCGAAATCTCTCTCTTTTCTTGCTGCCAAGCCAATTACACCGAAAATTTCCTTGCCATTTTGTAAAGGCAGAGCTGCGAACGATCTCAAACCAGCTTTCTTGCACTCTTCCCAAGTACACCGCTCATCAGTGAAAATATCACTGGAATAAATAGATTTTCTCTGGCTAACCGCCAACCCACAAATACATTCACCCACGCGATGTTCTGGAAAATCTTTAAACTGGTCTTTATAATTTTTAGGTTCTATGCGATGCAAAATTAATTTTTCATTCTCCCTAAAGAATAAGAAAACGATATCCGACTGTGTCGCTTTGAACGTTTCTTCAACAACATAGTTGATGACATCATCAAGGATGAGGGATTGATTAACACGTTGGCTCAAAGAATTGAGAGCGGCCAACTCATTCGCGCGTCGATTGATTTCTTCCATTGTGCGTTTGCGCTCTGAAATATCGCGTACTATCGCCCACATGGAGGAAGGATTGCCGACTTCATCTCTCATCAAGAATGTTCTGAGTTCCACAGGAAGTATAGTGTTGTCTTTTCTGCGATACTCTTTTTCGTAAACTCCGGAATATCCTCTTGGCATAATCTCTTCCTCGATTATCTTTGTCTCGAACTCATGCCATTTTTGGGGTGTTAGCTCGATATATGTCAAATTTCTGATTTCTTCATCCGTATATCCAAGCATCTCAATATAGGATTTGTTGAACTCCTTTATCCGTCCCTGCATGTCCACCTCCACAAACGCGTCTGTCATGCTCTCGTACAATTTGCGATATTTATTTTCGCTCTCTCGTAGCGCTTCTTCCGCCCGCTTACGATCCGTAATGTCAAGAATAAAAGCAACGTATGCCTCTTTTAACATGTATTGAGTTAAGTGCAGGTGCACTTCTACATCATAAACGCTCCCATTTTTTCTTTTATGTTTTGTTTCGAATATTAGCTTTGGTATTTCTTTTCTTGCCAAAGGAGAAATCTTGGTCCGGAAAGATGATTCGTTAAATTCCGGTTTTAGATCCAGCGGCGTTAGATGAATAATTTCTTCAGAAGTATAACCAAGATTCTTAAGAGCACCTAAATTAACAAACTTAAATTTTAGCGTTTTCGAATCAAATATATATAATTCATTAAGACTTGTCTGAAGCATATTTGATAAGGATAATTTCTCTTCTACTGCTTGTTTCCGTTCGGTGATGTTTTCAACAACGCTGAGAATTCGTGGAATTGTGCCATCTTGTGCGTACAAAGGTACAGTGCGATAAAGTTGGTTTTGGTTATTGATAAAGAGCTCGAACAACCGCTCCTCTCCCGCAAATGTTTTCAAATAGTGTTCTAGAACCACTGGGGTTTGGTCACCGTATACCTGATCGAGGGTCATGCCAACGAATTGCTCCGGATCCAGATTCAGTTTCTTGAATTCCTGCCCTGAGGTAAATCCAACAGTCAGGTCCTTTTCGATGATGGAGAGATAGGAATTCGGGTAGTTCTCTGCGATTGTGCGCAGAAGCGCCTCGTTCTCTCGTAGACTCTTTTCTGCCCGTCGGCGTTCGGTGATGTCTATGCTCAGCGCCGATACACCTGTGATTTTTTCATTTAAAATAATTGGATTAAGAAATACTTGATAATAATGAAGCTCATTATGTAAATGAGCAGAGAACTCAAATATGTCTTGTTCACCGGAGAGGGCAGAGTCATAATGTTCTTTCCAGTATGCCCGTAATTCAGGTGTTAAAATATCGAGTGAGTTCATCCCTTTCTGTATTTTAATGTTGAATCTAATAAAATAAGCTTCAGCAAAGAAATTATTGAATTTGATATAGTTATAATTTTTATCTATAGACCAGATTGATTCATTTCTGTTGTTAATTAATGAACTCAAATTAGCTTCTGATTCATTTACTGCTATTTCCGCCTGCTTGCGTTCAGTTATATCGCGGATAACACCGAGAATATATTGTCCATCATGAAGTTCAATTATCTCGCCTGAGAGCAAAGTATCCCGGATTTCGCCAGACTTGATACGGAAACCCACTTCCAAATCTCGTACTCTGCCATTTTTCTGGAGAAGGTCGGTGTAGCGTTTGCGTTCGTCGGGATTTGCCCAGAATTGCAATTCGTCTGTTCTCTTTCCTATTATCTCCTCGGGTTTATAGCCGGTTGCATCCTGCAATCTATCGTTTACATCGACGAGCCGACCATCAGCTAAGGAAGTCAACACGATGATATCCGGGCTAGATCTAAATACTTTAGTAAATTTCTCCTCGGATATTCGCAGTGCCTCTTCTACCTGTTTGCGCTCGGTGATGTCTTCTGCGAGTACTAACCGTGCCTTCCTGCCATTGAAAATAATCTCATGAGAGTGAATCGAAACCTGAATCACCATGCCACTCTTTTTTCGATGTCGCCACTCACCAGAGTGTGTGAGACCGGGAGTAATGTGCCGAAGCAGATTTTCAAATTCCACTATGTCCTCCGGCGGTCGGATATCGCGTAGTGTCATTGACAAAAATTCAGCTTCTGAGTAACCGTAGTGCATCTGGGCAGCTTGATTCACCATTAGGAATTGAAGAGTATCAAAATCGTATACCCACATTGGTAATGGACTATTTTTAAATATCAGACGATACCGCTCCTCGCTTCTCTGTAATGCGTTCTCAAAGTGCTTGCGCTCCGTGATGTTGCGTAATATGACAAGAGTGTAGGTCTCTTCATTAAGGTCATAACTTGACACATGAACATCCATATCGAATTCAGATCCATCTTTTCTGAGACCTCGCGTTTCATAAGTGGAGGGGACAAGTTCACCTTTCGACCGGAGTTGAACCAAATCCAGAATTTTCTTGCGTTCGCTTGGAGCAATAAGATCTATAATTGGTTTTCGAGCCAATTCCTTACTATCCCCATATCCAAAAAGTGTGAGGTATGCTGAATTGACAAATTCATGTATACCCAGTTTCGAAACTCCAATTGCGTCAACTGATTTTTCAAATACGTTTCGGAATTTGATTTCGCTTTTGAGTAACTCATTTTCAGCATGGATACGTTCTTTAATTTCATTTTGTGAATTTTCATACAGTCGGGAATTTTCTACGGCTAACGCTGTCAGATTTGCCAGGGTGAGACAACTTTCAATCTCTGACTGCTTAAACAATTTTGGTTTTTCAATCGATGCTACAATGAGTACACCAATCACATTGGTTTTGGCTACTAACGGCAGATAAAGTATTGAACGTAAATTACGTTGTTCGCAGATTGCTCTTTCTGCAGGAGTTAGATCGGTAATTGTTGAGTCTTGTATAATAACAGGTTGACTGGTTGTAATAGCTTTTTGTATGTGGGGGTGATCTACAAGCATAGCACCCCGGAATTCTACAGGAAATCCGGGAGGGAGTTCAGGTGAAGTTGCTCCGAGATGCAACATTTCTCCCTTCAGGAGATAGATCGCGGCGCTTTTTAACTCCATCAACTCAATTATACTGTCGGTTGATGTCTGCAATATAGTTTCAAGGTTTAATGTGCCGGCAATACTCTGGCTGGATTTTAGAAGTGCTCTTAACTCTTTTGAATGCTTAATTATTTCTTCTTCAGCACTCTTGCGCTCAGTGATGTTTCGCACCATTGCTATCATGAGTTCTGGTTGAGCAGGAGCCAAGGAACTGAGACGAATTTCGACCGGAAATATCGTTCCATCCTTCCGCCTATGAGTCCCGATAATCGTCTGCACTTCTCCGGGCTTTAGCTTTCGGTGAATCTCTGTGACCTCACCATATGGAAGGATTGCTTCGATATCTATTGTGGAAAGTTTCAGAAGTTCATCCATACTGTAACCAAGATCATGGCACGCGCGTGTGTTACATTTAAGGATTTGACCTGTAGCCTTATCAATCACGTAAATCGCGTCACCAGCGTTATCTATATACAACTTTAACTGTTGCTCACCTTGACGAATACTCTCTTCCTCTCGCTTCTGCTCTGTGATGTCTCGAGCTATTCCCAGAACCGCGACAATTTTACCATCAATGATTAGAGGAGATGGTGTAAATTTTCCAATTTTATACTCACCCGATTTAATTTTGATTCGCAGTTCATACGGTTCTACTTTCTTCCCCGACATCACTTTCTGAAAAATTTCGATTGCTTTCGGTAAATCTTCCTGATGAACGAGATTTGCGAACGGTTTATCAATCCATTCTTCAACTGTCCACCCTGTAAGAGTTTCAAATGCAGGATTGATCGATGATAATTTCCCATCGGGAGATATTGTATAGATCGCGTCGCGGACGTTTTCAAAGATTGAACGATAACGTATTTCACTTTCCCGCTGCGCCGCATCAGCACGCCTGCGGTCTTCAAGAACTCTGATAAGTGCAAGACGGGAACGATCGGTTTCTTCTAATGTGCGGACGCGCTCTTTTATTTCGTCACGTTCTGTATGGATATTTCTCAATTCAATATTTTTTCGCCTGAGCTCAAGCTGTGTCATCACATGTTTGCTCAAAACGCGTAACGCGCGCTGGTGTGCTTCTTTCATCTGGCGGGGGACACGATCGATTACACAAAGCGTTCCAAGAGCATAACCATCGGATGAAATGAGCGGTGCGCCCGCATAGAAACGAATTTTAGGATCACCTGTCACCAAAGGATTATCGGCAAAACGGTCATCATTTACTGCATCGGGAACAATGAATAAATCGGTATGATGAATCGCATGTCCACAGAAAGAAATATCGCGGGAGGTTTCTTCAACCGTCATACCAATCTTTGATTTAAACCACTGGCGGTTTTCGTCTATGAGTGAGATAAGTGCAATAGGGGATTCACAGATTTCAGCAGCTAGTTCTGTTAAATCGTCGAACGATTTTTCGGGAAGTGTATCGAGCACGCCGTAATGTTTGAGGATTTCTATCCGCGCAACATCATTTTCCGGAATTGTTGGTTTTTGCATAATCACTACTCCAATCTATCCTGATTATGATAGAATTAACCCTTTATGATACAAAGATGTTTGAACAAAACCAACCCGATCGAGATTGAGAGTGAATTACGTTGAAATTTCTCGAAATCGCTAGAAATTTTTAATAATGTCATCCTGATTCAGATGATTATCCCGCTAAAACACAATATGTATCGGTAGCAGATTTTGAATAAAATTTCTTTGAAAAGATATTCCGTATTTATTATGAGTATCCTTGAATCTATGGAGAGGTAATATATAATTTGAATACCTCCAACCCGAAATAAAAAACGGCTCACTTGAGTGTGAGCCGTTCTGTTTATGAAATTACATCATTTATTGAAGTGTTATATTTACTTCAAAATTAATTTGCCATTCTCTCTTACTTTAACCCAGTATCCATAATAAGGATTCAATGTTAACGAGTTAACGTAGCCGTTTTCATATCTGAAGTATGGAGAAAGTACATTGTCGGGTGGAATCTGTTCAATCGCCGAAACCTCAATGGGAAAAGAAAGAGCACCGATTATATTCCATCCTTGCCGGACATCTATCGTATCGGTGGTACGCGATTCACCGGGCAGTAAAATAGATGCAGCCGATTCAAACTTTATCCAGTATGCAGAATTTTGCGGTACAGTATCAAGCGGAAAATATGATCCGTTAAAAATAAATACCAACGAATTTGATAAAGGATAAAGATTTAATATCGTATGGTCAACAAGTTTACGCGGAAGAGATAGAAGTTGCCAACCGCTTGCTACTGTAATTCCGGTGTCGAGAGAATATAGGTTCCCGAAAATTAATCCGCTTGTATCAAGACCGGAGGTCATGATGATCTGGTAATTGTCAACACCATATGCCGATTTAGGTACAGTTTGATACCAGTCGGTTTTCATACTTTCTGATATGAAAAATGTACCGGGACCAATATCTGTAAAAGTGAATTGACCCAATGAATTGGTTGTTACGGGTGTTCCTGTTGGAAGGCATTTTACATCCCAATTCGCTAATCCGTTTTCTCCGATATCTTGAATGCGATTGTTGTTAGAGTCAGTAAATACAATACCGCTTATTGAGCCAAGTTTAAAATTCCCAAAATTGATTCCTGATGTATCGATACCGTGAAGAAGATTGATTGAATACGATCCGCTTGGAAAAGTTTGAATCCATCCGGATGATATTTCCGCGGTTACAATATAATTGCCGATTGCGAGACTGTCGAATAAATAATTCCCTTCAAGATCCGCGGTCACTGAATCGGTTATTGTACCTGTCAAAAATATCTTTCTTCCCGAAATTGCCGGGTCATCAATATCTCTGATGCCGTTTCCATTCATATCCTCATACAGGATGCCGCTGATTCTGCCAATAGGCAACGCGCCGAAATATTTTATTGCGCTATCGGCGTTAAGAATTCCCCAGCCCATCAAGTTATTCGGTGTTGCGGCGTTGCTCGCGGTTTGCCTCATGGCATCTCTGACTTCCATCGCTGTTAATGTTGGATTTGCAGATAAAATCAATGCCGCAACGCCGGCGGAGAGAGGACACGAGAATGATGTTCCGTTTGATGTTCCGTACCCTGTGGTATTAGTTGAGCTTGCTACTTTGACGCTCGAACCCATAGCCATGATGTCCGGTTTAATTTGGCCATCGGATGTTGGTCCCACAGAACTGAAAGATGTTCGAACACCTGCGGATGTAACGGCGCCCGCGGCAATTACGCTGTCACCATCAGAGGGTGCACCAAGAGTGTTATGCACGCCATCGCCTGCACCGGCATTTCCGGCTGAGTTTACAACTACAATCCCTAAAAAAGCTGCATGGTCAGAGGCTCTTGTTATCAATGTAGTATTACCATCCATATCAGCCCAGGTCCAGCTTGTGTACGGTGCATCGTATGTTGTGTATCCAAGTGATGTGCTTGTAACATCTACGCCGATGCTGTCTGCCCATTGAATTGCCGCCGCCCAATTATCTTCTTCAATCGGCGTTTCGCTCGAATCGTTTTCTGTCCGAGCTAAAATATAATCTGCTTTGAATGCCGGACCTATAAGCTGACCCGGTTTGTAACCGCCGATTGTAGAAAGCGTGTTAACACCGTGTGCCCCGAATCCTGTGCTGGGATTATTGGGTATTACACTTTCTTTGTGATCGACAAAATCGTGCTGAGCTATTATATTCATCGAAGAAAATGATTCGTGAGTCAAAAGGCGAAATCCGTTATCTAATACACAAACAACAACGCCCTGTCCGTAGATGCCGAGGTTGTGCACTTGCGGGACTTTTATTTGATTCACTTGTGTGTACGATGTTCCGTAATCCAAACCGGTTGTTCCGCTTGGCGTTGGCAATTCATCGGAATATTTTATGGGCTGCTCTTTTTCATCACCTGCGCGTTTTCTCCATCTTCCCACAAGCTCGATCTCTTTTACAAAAGGTAGATTGCGCAGAGCATCAATTTGCTGTTTTGTGGCGAGCGCACTTATGGCGTTGAACCATTTCAATTCGTGCCTGACTTGAACAACATTATTTGCCACTGTTTGTAGATACGAATTATCGATAGGCAAATCTTGAGTATCGATGACATTCAAGTTTTTTCTGACTTTCATTCTTCTATTGATAGATCTATCCGATATAACAGAAGAAGCGCTTATTTCCCTAAGATTTTTTTGGTTTCCCTTATCTTTTAGATAAATCAAGACAATTGTCTGATCCTGACTTCCCATTTCTAAATATTTTTTAGAAAGGAGCTTGCCGAATTGGGCGGGTTGTTCCGAGAATGCAAATGATATTGCAAATAAAAGAGGTAATATAATTTTCGTTAATTTCATTTAAAACCTTGATTTGCGGATATTTGGGTTCATTAATTACAAATGTAAACTACCAAAGTTTAAGTGGAAAGTCAAGGGGATGGGAAAGAGTACAAAAAAATAAACCTCCGATTTTTATCTTATTAAGTTAAGGAACAAATAGGAAGTTTGATTTGGTGCAAATTGTATTCTCAATTCTTTTTCACTATTTTCAAATGTAATTAAAGAGATATATTTATGAAGCAAATTAAAGAAACACTTATAGATTTTATTTGCAAAGAAACTGAAAAAGCCGGTTTCAGGAAAGCAGTTATAGGTTTATCGGGTGGGGTAGATTCGGCTCTCGTTACCTTTCTTGCAGCCGAAGCATTGGGAAAAGCGAACGTGCTTGCAGTGATGATGCCTTACAAAACCAGCAGTTCCGAAAGTTTGACCGATGCGAAATTAATTGTTGAAATGCTTGGCATTCGTTCAGAAATTGTGGAGATAACCCCAATGGTCGATGCTTACCTGATGAAACACGGTGATATAAGTCCGTTGCGCAAGGGTAATATTATGGCACGCCAGAGGATGATAGCTTTATACGATATATCTGCCCGCGAGAATGCTATTGTAATTGGAACGAGCAACAAAACTGAAATACTGCTTGGCTATGGAACACTTTTCGGTGATACCGCCTGCGGCATCAATCCGATTGGTGAACTTTACAAAACCGATGTCTGGCGTTTGGCAGACGAAGTCGGTGTACCGAAAAAGATTATAGAAAAACATCCGACCGCTGATTTGTGGGAAGGACAAACTGATGAGCAGGAGCTTGGTTTTGAGTACCGGCAGGTTGATAAACTGCTCCGAGCAATGGTTGACGAAAATAAGAACGATCAAGAATTACTGGCACTTGGTTTTGAAAAAGAGTTCATTGCCAAAGTTCAGAAATTGATTTTGAAGAATGAATTTAAACGTCGAACTCCGTTAATCGCTCGACTAACAAAATGACCGCTATACCGGGAACACTTTATATCGTTTCAACTCCGATTGGAAATCTTGAGGATATAAGCGCAAGGGGGGTGAGCATTTTATCGTCGGTTGATTTAATAGCCGCTGAAGATACGCGTAAAACAAAAATACTTCTTAATCATTTCAACATCTCAAAACCGCTCATAAGTTATTATAACTTCAACGAGACAAAAAGAGTACCTGAACTTATCTCAAAACTTATCGGGGGTTTATCCATCGCGCTTGTTTCTGATGCTGGAACTCCCGGTATCTCAGATCCTTCTTATAGAATAATCAACGCGGCGATTGAACAAAATATTCCTATCGTGGCGATTCCCGGGGCAACGGCATTCTTGCCCGCGCTTATTGTCAGCGGTTTTAATATCGATAGATTTTTATTCGAAGGATTCCTGCCTGTAAAGAAAGGGCGTAAAACATTTTTGGAAAAGCTATCAACTGAACCTCACACAATAGTATTCTATGAGTCGCCTCACCGGTTACTACGGACATTAAACGATCTGAAGCAATATTTCGGTAACAGAGATATATCTATTTCCAGGGAGACCACAAAAAAATTTGAAGAAACATTTCGCGGAAAAATTTCGGAATCGATCACTCATTTTTCAAAATCTAAGGTACGGGGAGAGCTTGTTCTGGTGGTGGAAGGCACTCCAAAAGGGAAAAAACCGCTCAGATAATAGCGCGATATCCGTGAACTGAAAATTTGATTTTATCATCTAATTTTATATATTTATACGCGCTTAACGGAGTGCGATTCTTCTTCTTGTTTCTACATATCTAACTATTTTGAAACCTTATAATATATTCATTTACAATAATTTAAAGGAGTAATATCTATGAAGATGAAACCTCTAGGTGATCGAATTGTTATCAAACCGGCAATAGCCGAGGAGAAAACAAAAGGAGGAATTATATTACCCGATACCGCGAAAGAAAAACCGGTGATCGGTGAAGTTGTTGCTGTTGGTCCCGGCAGAAAGTCGGATGACGGTAATGTTATCGCAATGGAAGTTAAAGTCGGCGATAAAGTGTTGTACGGAAAATATTCAGGCACAGAGGTAACTATCGAAGGTCAGGAATTCCTGATCATGCGCGAGAGTGACCTTTTTGCGATCGTGTAATTAAATTTTTTAATAACGAAAAGAAATAATATAGGAGTATAATATTTATGGGTGCAAAAATAATCACGTATGATTCAGAAGCACGCGCCGCGTTGAAACGCGGAGTTGATAAGCTTGCTGATGCCGTAAAAGCAACTCTTGGTCCGAAAGGACGCAATGTTGTTATAGATAAAAAATTCGGCGCGCCAACAGTCACAAAAGACGGCGTTACCGTTGCGAAGGAAATCGAACTCGAAGATCCAATCGAAAACATGGGCGCTCAAATGGTTCGTGAAGTTGCCAGCAAAACATCGGATGTTGCAGGCGACGGAACAACAACAGCAACCGTTCTTGCTCAGGCAATCGTTCGCGAAGGAATGAAAAACGTAACCGCAGGCGCTAATCCGATGGATTTGAAACGCGGTATCGATCTCGCAGTTACAACAATTGTAACCGAGCTTAAGAAGATAAGTAAAACCGTTGGCGACGATAAAAAGAAAATTGCGCAGGTTGGTGCTATCTCTGCCAACAACGATGCCACCATCGGTGATCTGATTGCAAACGCGATGGAGAAAGTCGGTAAAGACGGCGTTATCACAGTTGAAGAAGCAAAAGGAACGGAAACTAACGTAGAGTGGGTAGAAGGTATGCAGTTCGATCGCGGTTACCTATCTCCTTATTTCGTTACCGATGCAGATTCAATGGAAACAAATCTTGAAGATCCATACATCCTTATTTACGATAAAAAGATAAGTGTAATGAAAGATCTGCTTCCAATTTTGGAAAAAATTGCTCAGGCAGGTCGTCAGATTCTTATCATTGCCGAAGAAGTTGAAGGTGAAGCCCTTGCAACACTTGTTGTTAATAAACTTCGTGGAACTTTAAGAGTTGCATCTGTTAAAGCCCCCGGCTTCGGTGATCGCCGTAAAGCTATGCTTGAAGATATCGCGGTTCTAACAGGCGGCACAGTGATCTCGGATGAAAAGGGTTACAAGTTAGAGAACGCACAGATTTCTTACTTAGGTACGGCAAAGAAAGTAACAATCGATAAAGACAACACAACTATCGTTGAAGGTGCTGGTAAAAAAGAAGATATCAAAAAGCGCATCAACGAGATCAAAGCTCAAGTTGAGAAGACTACTTCCGACTATGATAAAGAAAAATTGCAGGAACGACTCGCAAAACTTTCGGGTGGTGTTGCCGTGTTAAAAGTAGGCGCTGCAACCGAAGTTGAAATGAAAGAGAAGAAAGCCCGCGTTGAAGATGCACTTCATGCAACACGCGCCGCAGTTGAAGAAGGTATCGTCCCCGGCGGCGGAGTCGCATATCTTCGTGTTCAATCGAAGCTCGATTCAGTAAAATCGGATAACGAAGATCAGAAGATTGGTATCGAGATTATTCGCAAATCTCTTGAAGAGCCGATCCGGATGATCGTAGCTAATGCAGGTCTGGAAGGCGCAGTCATTCTGAATAAAGTAAAAGAAGGCAAAGACGATTTCGGTTTCAACGCGCAAACAGAGAAGTACGAAAACCTGATCGTGGCTGGTGTAATCGACCCGACGAAGGTTACACGTATCGCTCTCGAAAATGCCGCAAGCGTCGCCGGATTATTATTGACGACCGAAGCGACAATAGTCGAAAAACCCGAGAAAGAAAAACCGATGCCACCAATGCCACATGGCGGCGGCATGGGTGATATGTACTAATCCGTACAACTTCTTATTTAAGAAGCAGTTAGCAATGGACCCCGAATTGGTTTATCAGTTCGGGGTTTTTTATTTGACTTCCGCGATTTTTTTTCTTACATTTTCCCAAAGTTAGTTTACCATCAGCGGAGGACGACATTCTCCCGAGGCGTAGAGATTCACCGAAAATTTCTCGTTTGCCGTCCTGTGATCATCGGTGTTTCAATTCACTGATTGTGTCACTTTATCATGGAGGTTCCAATGGAATCGCTTTTTTCAAAAACCGTAAAGGCGGGTAAAACCACCTATTTTATAGATGTTCGCGAGGCAAAAAATAAAAACAAATATATCTCAATCGCCGAAAGTACTTTAGCCAAGGAAGGTGAAGAGAAAAAATTTACCCGCAAGAACATCATGATCTTCGATAACCAATTAGATAAATTCAGGGAGGCATTTAACGAAGCGATAAAAATTGCACAACCGAAATAAACCCGGTCTGAATTAGTTACGGTGAGGGAACAGGGTGTCAACCTCGGCTGTCGCGGTGGATTAGTGGTAGCGGAGCGCCCTTCCCTCACTCGATATTGATTATCAAAAATATTGGAGGGGATATGCAACTTACAATCACAACGTTTAATGTAGAAAATCTTTTTAATCGATATGCTTTTTTAGATTCACCCTGGGATGACCGGAATTACGATAAATTTATCCAGGCAATCGGTGTTGTCTCGATAGCGAGCCGAGCCGGTGATCTTGTACCATATCAAATCTCGGAGATTCAGCGGAATAATACTGCACAGGCAATTCTTGATTCCAAACCTGATATTCTGGCTGTTCAGGAAATCGAGAATATCTATACTCTCCGCGTCTTCAACGAAACTTATCTCGATAACTATTTCGATCGGATGATTTGCATAGATGGTAACGACCCTCGTGGTATCGATGTAGGATTATTGTTAAGAAAAGATTTAAATGCCGAAATCCAAAATATTCGAACACACATCGATGAACCTGAAAACGGAAAAAGTATACACCGCACATCTTTTTTGAACAGCGGTTACTGGGTAACAGGGGCGATATTTTCCCGTGACTGTCTTGAAGTCGACATAAAATTGAACGGAAAGATAATCACTTTATTGATTAATCATTTCAAAGCACAGGATAAGACTATATCCTCCGTCGCCCGCCGCACCAAACAATCTGAACGCGTTGCGGAGCTTGTTACCCAATGTGCGAAGAGCGGTAAACTACCGATAGTGCTCGGAGATCTAAACGCCATACCTATCGATAAATCATTGGTCTCGTTGCTGAAACATACATTGCTTAAAGATCCTTTCCCACACGAAACTTGGACTCATTATTATGTTCCGAAAAAAAATGTGAGCCGTCTCGATTATATTTTAATTCATAAAACGATAAAGTCGGTCTCGACTCATATCGTACGGAACGGATTAACAGCAAAATGTAAAAAATATGACGGGCCGCGTTATCCAACTATTGGACAAGAGCATACCGAAGCCAGCGATCATTGCCCGGTTTCAATTCAAATTGAAGTTTAATATCCAGTAATAAAGAGGAGATATAATATGCCTGAATCAATTGATAGTCTAATTGTCCGATGGCGTGCCCTTATGTGATTGGCCGTGAATCTCTTCATGAAAACAATAATGATCCATAACCAACAAAATTAAGAACTAAGGAGAAATTATGGCATTTCAATTCTTATATACTATGCGCGACTTTCTAAACAGCACTGAAGGAAAATTCATAAAATACTGGACTTCTTTGTTGCTGATTTTAGTGGCCTTTTATCTATATCTTCACTTTAATGTTTCCGGAAGTATAGATAAAAGACTGACAAAGGACGAGATCACAACCGTAACATTGATCTTGACCGACACATCGTCGCAAAATGCGGTTAACTGTTCGCAACTCGATTCCACGCGAAAGGTAAAAGCTATCGAATTCATACTCAACCAGTTGAGCCCTATAGATGATAGCGCCGTTGTGAAACTTAACCGGCAAACCGCACCTCTGAACATTCCTACGATGATCGCCATGCTGCCGACAATTAGCGTTTCCTCGGGTTATTTTTTCTGGCTAAACACCGATTGGAAATATTTTGAAGTTATTTTCTGGACGATCTTCGGAGTGATTGCAAACTTATTGTATAAATCATCCGGCACAATCGGGGAAGGAAAATTCGATCGGACAAAAGAGTTGACACTTTATACAGCGAAGATATATTACGCTCCGCTCATCAGTTTGATCATAGTATTCAGCTACTCCGTGCTGTCGTCATCGAACGAGGTTTATTTCGACAACACGTCGCTGGAGCTGTTGGTATTCTCATTTATTCTGGGATTCTTTTCATCGCGGGCGGTTGAGCTGCTTAATAAGCTCAAGGATGTTCTGCTTCCGGGCGGGAAAGGAGAAGAAGAGCCCGTAACGGCATCGCTAACAGGCAAGGTCGAGCCACCGGCAGGCACACCTGCAATGAATCTGGAAGATACCGAGATAACACTTACGCCGCTGCACGGAAATGAACCTGAGTTGACTACCAAAGCAGACGATGAAGGAAAGTATTCATTTTCGAATTTCAAACCTGGAGAGTACAAGCTCGAGGCAAAACTATTGGACGAGGGTACCGGCACGTTTACAGCATTGGTGGAGAAAATTGCGATAACGAAGATCGGTTCCACTTCTGCTAACCCCATGATTCTAAAAAAACAACAATAGGCAAAGGGGGGCAATATGAATTTAGAAGATGCAAAACAAATTGTTCAGCGTGTTGTGAATGTGTTTGAAACCGGAACTCCAACCGGCAAATATGACGCGTTGGTTATTTACAAAGATGGTAAAAATGGAAGCCGACAGATTACATTTGGCAGGAGCCAGACAACGGAACAAGGGAACCTCAAGACCTTACTCTACTTATATATACAGCAAAACGGGAAATATGCTGCTGATCTCCAGCCGTATCTTGAGAAGGTCGGAAAGATCTCGCTGGTCGATGACCCGGCCTTTAAGAACCTCTTAATCAAAGCGGCTGCTGATGATACGGTGATGCGGGCAACGCAGGATTCTTTTTTCGACAAGTTGTATTACAATCCCGCGATTGAATTTTGCACCATGAATGGACTTGCCCTGCCGTTAAGTTTACTTGTGGTGTACGACAGCTATATCCATTCCGGCGGTGTGCCACGGTTTCTCCGAAAACGTTTTGGTGAATTCCCCCCGGCCTCCGGCGGTGATGAAAAACGGTGGACAACATCGTACGTCGACGTAAGGCACCAATGGTTGAAGTACCATTCCAATCCATTGCTTCAAAAGACTATTTATCGGACACAATGTTTCAAAGACCAGATCGCCATAGATAATTGGGACTTGGATAAGCTGCCTATAATGGCAAATGGTGTGGCGGTGTAATGTAAAATGTATAATAATCAAATATTTTTAAAGGAGTACCTATGCCTGTACCAATTCTGAAAAAGATAAAAATTTCTGCTGATGGAGGGATTGTTACAGCAGAATTAAAATTTGAAACGTTATTGCTTTGCACCTACCGTATTGATCTAACCGAAGCGGAACGGAATGGGAGTGTAGGTGATTTTCCTGAACATGGAGATAATAGCAATCCCGAGGATGATTTGTATAAGTTACCAACTCCCAATTCAAAGAATGACAAGCGAAAGCTTTGGGTTGCCACATCTATCATAGATCAAGTTGGAATCGGCGGCGGATATAAAATCGATCTTATAGTTAAACAGGGTGATATTATTCTGGATGAATTAACTACCGGTAAAAAAATCATAAAGAATGAAGATTGCCGGCAGGAATTTTTTATTGTGGAGTTTTTGGTTTAAGAAGGATTTAATTATGACAAAATATTTTATTCGTTCGTTATATTTATCAGTTATTTTCCTATCAATCAATAACGCTATCATCGCTCAGTCTGATGCAGAAGAAAGTTTTAACCGTCTCAACGATAAGCAAGGTGTGCAAAATGGGCTAGTAGATTATGCCGTGCCAGATCTTCCCGCATTAAAAATATTCGGAAAAGAAACCGAATTCATCACACGTCCCGGAACAGTAAGAGATATCAGCATAGGACTTGGGAATTTATTTCAGAGCGTCGGAGCGTTGGAAATTTCGCCTGCGCTTTTATTATTCAAGGTATCACTTTCATCGTATCAACAATCTCCATTTTTGTACAGAACCAGAATATCTGTTTCTGTTAACTCACCAGCTAACGGCATGCGTGAGGTGGGTTGGGGTTTGCGGTTTACGATTATAGACGATGCCGATCTTCGAACCGATAAAATTCTACAATCAACTCTCATCTCAGTTGGACGCGAACTTGATTCTTTGTCGCTTGAATGGATAAAATCCCTACCGATAGAAGTCTTATCCGATTCAGCGAGTTTCAACGAGGAATATGATAAATTCTTATCGCCATCATACAGTAATAAAATCAAAGAAGCAAGGGAAGAGGCGAAGAAAAGAAACTGGAATAAACCGATACTTGAGTTTGCAGTTGCCGGCAGCGCAGTAAGTCCTGATTCAACATTAAAAAGATTTTCACAATCGGCTTATGCATTTTGGCTGACCGGAGGTTTTCTATTTTTAGAAGAAGACGGACAAATTGTTTTCGGGTTGAACGGTTTGGCACGCAGAAGCGAATCAAATAAGATAGACGATATGCGTGGTTCATTCGCTCTACGAGGTTATTACGGCAGTAACAGCATCAAGGGATTTATTGAATGTGACTGGAAGGCAGTAAAGAAAGATCTCCCGTATTTTTGCCTAAATGCTGGTGGCGAGTTGAATCTTCTTAACGGTGTATGGGTAGATTGCGCTCTCGGGATCATTAAACAAAGTAACGAAGAAGCGAAATTCACAAGTTCATTAAACATCAAAATAGCAACACCGGAATTATGATGTTGCAATAATTGGAAAATTATTCGAAAGGAGTGAATTATGAAAACGAAACTCATTATCATGGCTCTTTTATTAACCTCGAATATTGTATTTGCTCAACAAGATTCAGTCTATTCAACTGTTTCTAATGATACAGTTACAATTTGGAACACTGATATAGAAGCGAACTGTGCTGTAGAGTTCGGATATTCAATGATTATGCTTGATAGTAATATTATTGTCTTAACCGAAATTGATACCTCCGGACGATTTGCACGCTGTATTTGCATGTTCGAACTTCAGCATCAATTAATCGGTGTTGGTTCCGGTCATTATGATGTTGAAGTGTATCGTGCATTTCTCCAGAAATACGGTTACCCTAAAGATACCACAATATTCATTGGCACAACTTCCTTCGATGTTGGAAATATTTTTATGCCGCCAGTGATGTCAAATTTTATTCAAAGCCCATGCGGTGGTTTTGTCGGTGTGAATGCAGGCGTGACGGATGAATCTCGAAGATTCGGGTTATCCCAGAATTATCCGAATCCTTTTAATCCGTTAACCGTAATTCGTTATCAATTGCCGATTTCGGGCTGGGTAACGATGAAGGTGTATGATGTAATTGGCCGCGATGTAGTAACCCTCGTTAATGAATTTAAGAAGATCGGAAGTTATGAAGTTAAGTATGATGGTACGAAATTACCGGCAGGAGTATATTTTTATAGATTGATTTCGGGTAATTACAGCAAAACAAAAAAATTAGTTCTGTTGAAGTGATGCCACTCGCCAATAAGACAGTAGATGATAGCGCTACGATGAAGCGACTGAAATTCTCGGTAAAACACTCGCAATAGAACCAGATCATCCGAAAGCAAAGCGGACAATCGATGCTGCACGAAAAGCAAAGAAAATGAGTTGAAAATTTTCAACATCATGAATAATAAAAATAAAATTGAGGAATTTTTTATGGAAAAGTCCAATTCAATTGCGATACTTGTAATACACGGTATTGGTGAACAAGATCCGTTTGAAACGCTTGAAAACTTTACGGGGAAATTCTGGGATGAATTGAAAAGTTATTACCCGCAAATGGCTCAGCGTGGAATAAACAAAGTGAAAGCGCGTGATAAATGGACACAAAATTACATATCACTTAACACGGGAGTTGAATACCCATCTACGGTTGACATCTACGAATATTTCTGGGCATACAAACCGCAGGGGAAAGTTAAGTTTAATGAAGTGGTTGAGTGGTTAGTAAAGACTTCATTGGGTGCCGGGAAGTTTTATAAACAATATTTTAATGAGCATCCCGAAAAACGCAAAAAATATAAAGAAGCCGCGCCGGATATGTTTAAGGGAGATGATTTTGTTAAGTACGGATATCTGCAATATATCGGGTGGGCTATAAGAATTCTGAGTTGGCTTGTCTCGTTTATGCCTACGAATTTAAAATGGTTGATATCTCCGCCGTTGAAATGGTTTGAGCAGAAAGCTATCGATTATCTGGGCGATGTAGTTGTCTATACTACCACCGATATGAAGTCGCCTTACTTTGCAACACGGTCAGAAATACTTTACGGCGCAGTTGAGGAGATAAAGACGTTGATGCTTGACGAAAGATACAATAAAATTGTAGTAGTCGGTCATTCGCTCGGCAGTGTCATAGCTTATGACGCGTTGAACCGTATCAATCATGCTTTGAATCTGGGTACAATTAAGCCAAAACCCATAGGGACAATCACAGGGCTTGTAACATTCGGGTCGCCGCTAGATAAGGTAGCATTTTTCTTCAGCGAAATAACTCATGAAGAGGAGGAGCTTCGCCGTCAAATTTTGGCACATTATCACAGCTTCAGGATTTTGCCGATAGATAAAAGTAAAATGAGGCATCAACTTGAAGAATCTTTTAAGCCAATGCTCAAAGATGTTCAATGGATAAATTACTGGCATCCAAATGATAAAGTAAGCGGGCCACTGGATTTTTATCTCGTTGACGATAATATCGAAGTGGAAGAAAAAGATTGGACTGTTAGCCACGCACACAACAATTATTGGAAATATGGAAAGATGTACAAAGATATCGTTGAGAGGTTTTTCATTTGATCTGATTAAGCCTCCGACTTCAGGCTAAGAGTTGCTCGATTAGATATTATACAGCGCATGAAATACCAGAGTCCTTATTTCAAATTAATTCGATATTTCGTAAAGAGAGATCAATCCGATTGCATTAAAGAGGCAAGATAATAATACTAAATATTTGTAAGCAGCATATTGTAAATTATTTGTGATAAAATTAATCAATTGTGAAAATGAAGAAAGAAATTCTATTTTCGGTTAGTATCATAATATCATGCCAGTCCAAAAAGTATGGATATATTTTCATCGTAATTTTGACCCACTTTATCAAAACAGAATTCTAAATAGATTTGAAAATGCAGGTCTTGAAACGATTCTCTACAAGGGAGAACTACATTCGTTTCCCGGTATAATTATGTTCGATAGTATTGATCCAATTCTCAATGGGATTCTACTTCATAATACTGAAGTTAGTATGGGAAGGATATTAGCGATAGCAATCGATAAAAGTATGCTGACAAATAACATCTCCTGGCAATTACTGAATGCCGGAGCGTCTGATGTATTGACGTGGCAAGATTCTGATGATTTTGTTCAAAATATTTTGAAGCGGATAAAACGCTGGGAAACAATCGATGGTATAGTTCAATCACCATTGGTGCAAAATAATTTGATCGGAGAATCTGTTAAATGGAAATGCTTGCTTCAACAAATTGTTGAAATCGCGTATTACACCGATGCATCTGTTTTAATAACGGGAGAAACCGGAACGGGCAAAGAGCTTGTTGCGCGTTTAATTCATTCATTGGATCAACGTGAGAAAAAAGGTGATTTGGTAATTGTTGATTGTACAACGATTGTTCCTGAGCTATCAGGTAGTGAGTTTTTTGGACATGAGCGAGGTGCATATACGGGCGCGATACAAAGTCGCGATGGTGCTTTTGCCCTTGCTAACAATGGGACATTGTTCTTAGATGAAGTTGGGGAGCTACCTCTCCATCTGCAAGCTGAGTTGATGAGAGTTATTCAGGAAGGAACATATAAGCGTGTTGGAAGTAATGTATGGCAGAATACTAAATTCCGCTTAATATGTGCAACAAACAAAAACCTGACAAGAGAACTAAAGGATGGGCATTTCCGGCATGATTTCTATTATCGCATTGCAGGTTACAATTGCAATCTACTACCGTTGAGAGAACGAACCGAAGATATCCTTTCACTGGTAAAATTTTTTCTTAATCAACAAAACAATAATAGTGAACCGTTTGAAGTGGATGAATGTTTGAGAGCATATTTAATCATGCGGGATTATCCGGGTAATATTCGGGACTTAAAACAACTTGTTTCCCGGATTATGTATCGTCATGTAGGCAAGGGTCCAATCACAATAGGTGATATTCCTGAAGATGAACGCCCACACTTTGAAGAAAAAAGGTCTCAATGGTGCGATCAGACATTCGAATCATGCATACGAAAAGCTTTATTATGTGGAGTAAAATTGAAAGAGATAGGTAAGATTGCAGAAAATATTGCCATTGGAATAACAGAGAAAGAAACAAACGGTAATCTACGCCATGCTGCTGAAAAGTTGGGAGTCACAAATCGAACGTTACAGCTACGAAGGGCAAATTCGAAAGAGAATCATTTTCACAAGAATTGATATTTGAAAGATGGATTACTTGCAACAACTTCAGTATGTTTAATCAATCTCAGAATATTACGACAAAGGATTAATTCATTTTCGTAGTGTGATAAATTTAAAGCGTAGATTTTTGACAATTCGACTCCCGGATGAAGCCATGGACCATCTGTTCCGAAGATAATCTTCACCGCACCCGCCCGATGAACAGCTTCTTCGAGAATATCAAACCGACGAACACCAGAGGTATCAGTATAAATATTTGTATATGATACTAGGTATTTAATTAATCCTGTCTGTGCTTTCCAGTCATCACCAAAACTGCCAAGATGTGGTATGATAAAAGAAACATCGGGATATTCCTGAGCGAGAAATTCAACCTGAGATATTTCTCCCATAAGATCATAGAGTATCGGTAGTGAAAATCTCCGTGCAGCTTCACACACTTCACGTGTGATTGAAGCATCGTGCCTATGAACTTTAATGCCACAAAAACCAAATTGCTCAACTGTTTCTTTTACCATATCATGAATTCGTCCCCGATCTCGCTGAGCATGTACAAATACAAAACCATAAAAGCGATTTGGATTTATCGTAACAATGCGGGCAACTTCTCGATTTGAGATTGGGTAATTTGGTGAGAGCGTTGAGAAAAGAATAGTTTTGGTAATACCTACTTCGCCAGCACGGATTAAATATCTTTCAAGTGGTGCTATTGAACCTTCTATCCCTGTTAATCCGTAGTTTTGACCTGTATGGCAATGGGAATCGATTATTGACACAAAGACAATATATTCATTGAACTTCGTGAGAAATATATTCGCTCCATGAAGGAGGTAGACTTAAAGGATGCCCTCTCCGGTTATCAATTTGATCTTTGTACATTTTCCAATAATACAAAACCTCGTATGTATTCTGGCGTGCATCTTCCCACCCATAATGTTCCCTTATTCTTCCATCTGGTGTTCTAAATGCTCTAGAGTCGGGGTCCAACAAATAAGGATCGTCATGTCCCCTACCGATCGCCCCCTCCCCATGGGCACCCCTATCTTGAGCGACATGTAATGCTCTTCCCAGGAAAATAATTGCTTGATTGAAGTTTCCATTACTGTAATTTTGAATTGCATTACCTAAATATTCATCTTGTTTTTGTTTGTTTAATCTTCTGGCGTGTTCAACAGTCGTCGTATAATTTGCACCTTCTCCGTGGTCGGGCCCCTCCCCACGCCTTATACCGGTTAAATATAAGGATGTTTGAGCGCTTGGCAATCCTATCGGAAATGGCCATCCTGGTATATGAAATAATCTTCCTTGATAATCAGTGTAAGTTGATTCCCTTTCCAACCTCGCGATAAAATTGTTATCTGTGATCCCTACTCTTCTGGTACCCTCACGAGTTAGACTTGTATGGTACTGTGATGACCAAAAGCTGATCATATTTTCTCCATGGTGTTCAATGACATGCGTTATTTCGTGGGTCAACACGCAGAATTGATTATTTAAGTCTTGTGAGTAAATTGCGCGTTGAATAAAGATATCATTTGCCGATGCGAAAGCAATCGTTTTTAGTTCTCGTAGGATTCTATCAGCTTTCTCATCAACGTGTAATCGTACATGCTTTAAACTCTGATGAAACGAATTTTCCATTTTATCCAGAATTCCTGCGTCGAGTTGTTTCCCTAAAGATCTTTCCGAATCGATTATATTTGTTAACGATATACCCACTGTTTCTTTTAATGGTAAAATCGCATCTTCAATATTAGTATCATGATTTTGAATATTTAATAATGTTATGTGTTTATTTAACATATATGATACCTTTTATTAAAATTGTTTGTTTGATATTGAATAATATATGGTTGATCCTTTTTAAATTGTTTCATTATTATTGAATCACAATTTAGTTATCTTCTCTGCATCTGTGCTGCCAACCGGTTACGCAAATGGATAGATGGTTGAATCACATGTTGTGGTCCTCTATCTTTCGATGTAAGATCAACACCGGTAACGGCACGATATGCATGGGTGTACCGCTGGATTTCCGACCTCCAGTATCGAGCCCAATTTGCTGCTTGAGGTGGGAAGTTAACAATACTCCATGCACCATATCTGATTGAAAGCAACAATTGTTCTCCAAATGTTGCAAGATCTGAAAATTCTCTCGCTGATACATCTACCCACCCTTGTAATGTTTTCATTGTATCAACACAATCCATCCATTCTTCAGGATAAGGTACCATGATCCGCCCGCGGAGGAATTCACGAATTTCAGGACGAGAAAGGATCCATTGCTCGATTAACATCTCTTGGCGAGCTGTGGATGGTAAATCACCGAATTGATTATGGGCTCCTTCGGAAAGCAAGAAATGAACTTCTCTAAGACCATTCAGGACCGGGAAACCATCGGCAATTACTGTTGTATCATCGTCTTGCTTGAAGAATATCGAGCAAAGATACATCAGATGATTGAAAGCTTCGAGGAATTTTGATCGTCGGTCAGCACTTTGCAGATACTGCGGTGCCTGACCATCCAATTTTAATCCGTAGTGATGCTCGTATTCATATATTCTCCGCTTCACGTTTAAACGATGTTGTTCGTCCTGTATATATCCCCAAAGGATATTATTTAGCGGTCGTAATGGGTCAATTTCTAGAGATGCTAATGGATCTCTCCCTCTGCCATCATGAATGTTCTGGAACCGGCGGCTAATAGCATTCAGGGTGTTTACCAACATGCCTTCTTCATGCCAGTAAGACCAAATTAATTCGATTAAACATGGATCGGTTAATTTTGATTTAAGGATACCATAGCAATCACCAGAGGGTAGCATGTCACCAGTTTTTAAAGGTAATTCTTTTAGTCTGTTGCGTATAATATGAAAGTAAATTGGTAATACCCCTTCACCCTCTAAAATTTTTAGATAATCGTCTCTCATGTGTTGAATATCTTGAATTGAAACATCTCTTCCTATACGGATGGATTCTTCGTGTGGATCTATTGAGTTTGGGATCATTGTACCACATTCTTGCATGATAAATAGTTCTGTAGCGACTTTAAGTAAATTGTAAGCATCAACGCTCGGGAAAGGTAAACGAATGTTGAAATCTTTTCCTTTTCGCTCCTTCTTTTTATATATTTTATCTTCAAGAGGTTTACAGCACATAATATCATCAATATATTTTTTGTATTGGTTAAATTTTAGAGTCCGATTACGTATTATTACCCAGAGAGCTTGATCATCTGTTTTAGATGTGTGTGTTCTATTTAAAGTGACTGATAGATTATCACCAGATTGTAGAGGCATAGGTAATATTTCTATGGTTGCTCTATCTTCAGCTAATATGTTGGCATCTTTAACTAGCATAGCCTTAACAAGATATACACCCTCTTTGGTATCTTTTGTATTCCACTCTGCGGTATTACCATGGGTTTCAAAATTTCTCAGATTTTTGGTGTCCCATTTGAAACCAAATCCCTTTTTTATTAATACATCTAAATTCTCTGAAGGTATCGCTTCAAAAGATACAACACCACCTATATTTATTGAAGCTGGCGAAGGAACGAGAACGATAGATGGATTATTAAGGAGTAAAAATTCATGTATTATGGGTGCGTCCTTATTATCTTTTTTTTGGATTGTAAATCTATATTCTCCACTTCTTAGATTAGTAAAAGTGAAATAAAACTTATCGTCCGTTGCCTGATTGTATGTCACCCAAATATTAGGTATTTGTTCATCTTCAGTTATATTTTCGAGAGTCCATTCGAGATTATTTTCAACTTCTTTTGGGGATAAGAACAGTATTAAATGACTCAGTGATAAATATAAATTTTTTGCATCTTCGAATTTCATAATTGTTCTCCTATTAATAATTTTGAATATATAATTTTCTTATTATAGTTATCAGATGTTGGAACAGCACTATTAGCTGCCCAATAAGTTAGCATATTTGATAGTATTTTACTTTCAATCTCTGCCGTCAATTTGCCACTTGTTCGTGCCTGCCCAATTACAGCAAAAGCTAATGTTGGTGATACCTCTCGCATCCGATGTGGCATTGATTTCCATGAGTAAAAATAGTACATCAGTTTTTCCGGTCTACGTTGTTCTACCTCCATAATACTTCGTAAAGAGTGACCCATCAGCGTTTTAGGACAATGATTGAGGAGTATTTTTACTAAATCCGGTATTTGGGCTTGTATAGTTTTTATTATTTTTATTTTATCTTGCTCTAAACCAGAAAATGGATACATAGCAGACCATAGGGCTGCAAGTTGAGTCCATTGCGGGTGAGGATACATCGCCTGCCCGATTGCACAACTAATCATTACTCGTAGAAATGGCATTGGATGTGGATCTTCAGTGTCTAAACGGAATACAAAAACACGCGGTAAACTAACAACACCTATTAAACCCATAGATGCTGTTATGCCAACTTTTGCTACACTCCAAAAGTCAGCCAGAATTTCGGAAATCCATCGCTCGAAAAGCATCCACGCGAATTTTTCCGGACCTGCTCGGAGTTGTCTTTCTTGCAGCTCTGGTTTAATGGAATTAACCAGATCCAAGAGTGCAGAAGCTTGATGTCCTACCTCGTGTACGAGTGACGATGCGATTCCATAACCTACTAAACGTTCGCGAGGTACGCGGATTATTGCAACAGGGTTTTCCGAACCACCTGGTAACCTTGTTTTAACTCTTCGTATTGCAGCACCTATACCGCGATCTACGTAGCAGACTACTGGTGGTGGTTTGAAGAAATTTCCGGGAAGCTGTAGTGCATCCGTTGCGAGGTTGTCCAAGCCCGCAATCCAAACACCTGTTCCGTGTTCACTTCGTTGGGAAATTACATCGGCAAAAATATCGAAATGCGTTAGCACATTGTTAAAAGATAATTTCAACGTGCAGAATCGTCTTTGTGCTTCTTCTGCCGGAGCATTCCTTCCTTCTGGACTTTGCAGCCATTGGATAAATTTATCAACCGAGGATCTAAGCTTCGTATGTACTATTATCATGTGATTTTCGATTGCATTCTGAGCAGCATGTGAAATAGCGGCTGAAGGTACCATTGGCATGGTTAAAGAAAAGGGTCTGAGTTGTGCCAGTCGCATAAGGAGTGCACGTGCTTCACTATCTAAGAAATATTTTGCCATGCAATGAACCGACATTGCTATCAAGCTCCCTGCACTATAATTTGGTTGCCTTGACGAATCCAAGTTCCCCCATTTTGTTGCCCGCCCATCGGAGGTGCGAAACCAGTATCACCACTGGGGTAATCCATGGGGGGAGGTGTTCCCAACGGGGGCATGGGTGGAACAGCAACTGGGGGTGGAGGTGCATATTGTGAGGGATTCATTTGTGCGGCAACATTTAGTAAACCGGGAGCGAATTGTGATAATGTTTGGTTAATGGCGGATCTTGCAGCGTTGATGGGATTAACTCTTGGTGGCGCTTGAAGGGCTCTTTTCGCTGCGATACCTAATACTCGTGTTACTCTTTTGCCAACTTCAAAATCTCTATCCTCTCCGCTCATACCCGACAGTTCTAGTCCTAGTGCCTGACCAGCCATATTCGATAATTGTCCACCAACCATCGATCCTACAGGACCACCAAAGAATCCGCCAATTGCCCGACCGGCAAGCGGTAATGCAGCTCTTGCTATAGGTTTTAAGAATGATCCAATTGCCCGACCGATCGGTGAACGTACTACACGCCCCAATGTCCGGCCAACCCGACGAATGAATCTACCGAGAAATCGGTCAAGTTCTCCTTCGTTAGTAATTTCTAAAAATTCTGTGGCAAGTTCCATTATCTCTTCCTCGCTTAGCGGGGATTCGTAAGTGGTGGCTTCCTGGTATGCTGTTTCATATTGTCCTCCTCCTGTTTCACCGAATGTTTCTTGAAACTCGAAGTATTCCGGTTGTAGCTCACCTGGTTGGGAGCTGTATTCTCCTGATCCGCGATTGATATTATACATTTAGTGTCTCCTTAAAAATTTAAAATGAGCAAATTGATAAAACGGATTTGTATCCTCAGTTTACAAGAATTATGCCATCGATTAGATCGCTTAGATTTGAGGGATGCAGCGAAAAAATATTCGTATTTAAATAAATCATTGTTTCAATGTGGGAAAAAGATTTCGCGTAATAAAATGTTCCTATAGGAACACTCAAATAAAAAATTTATTAAACCAAAGTTGAAAGATATTCAAGGTAAAAAATGTGCAAAGATTGATAAAGTATGCTAGTGGGCTTTTAGATTCTTGGAGGAAATATTGAAGAATAAGATAAAGATAGGTTATTAAATAAGGACCATCATAAATATTAGGAGTATAGTCAGATTTACAAAAAAATGATAGGGAAAGATAGAAAATGATGATATTTTCAAACAAAAAAGCCCTCGCTTTTGGCAAGGGCTTTTTAAGTTTATGAATTCTTATTTGTTACTTTGTTCGCATGAATTCAATACGACGATTCTTCTGCTTTCCTTCATCGGTCGTATTCGGTGCGATAGGTTTATCGGGACCAAAACCTGTTGTTGTGATTCTGTCGCTGCCGATTCCCTTATTCACTAACCATGTCTTTACAGCGTCTGCACGGCGTTTTGATAACTTCATGTTGGAATCATGTTTGCCGACATTATCTGTATGCCCCTGAATGTCTACATAGATTTCAGGATGCCTGTCGAGTGTGTTAAACGCCTGCATCAAAATTTCTTCTGAAACAGGTGTAATCTCCGCACTGCCGGTTTTGAACACGATGCCATCAAGCACTATCGGTACGTTGACTTCGGTTTTTAATTCCTGTTGAATTTTAGGAACATCGTCACTCGGGTCAACCGGGTTGGTGCCATTTGTAATCTCTTTACCATCATCTACTGTCCCGCCGTCTGTATCTTGCTTCAATGGATCTGTTTGATATTTATTTATTTCATCTCCATCTTTCAATCCATCACCGTCGGTGTCCGGATTCAGCGGATCGGTTTTATATTTAAGAACTTCATCGCCGTCCATCAATCCATCGTTGTCTGTATTCGGATTCACCGGACTTGTTTTGAACTTCAAAACTTCGTCTCCGTCTTTTAATCCATCACCATCTGTATCCAAACTAAGAGGATCGGTTTTGTAATTATTTACCTCATCACCGTCGTTTAAACCATCTCCATCGGCGTCGATCTTAAGTGGATTTGTTTTATATTTTTTTATTTCATCTCCATCCTTTAAACCGTCGTTATCCGTATCGGCTTTAAGGGGATTTGTTTGATATGTTCTTACTTCCATACCATCCATTAAACCATCACCGTCGGTATCAGCGTTGTCCGGATCGGTTCCTAATTCTTCTTCCTCGTTATTTGTTAAACCATCTTTATCGTTATCGCGCGATCCGCCGCCCATAGCAAATAGGAAACCTATACCGCCTGAATAATATGCGTCGTTGGGTTCGCCATGGCGGTAATAGTTTAAGTTATCTGTTAAAGAATAATTCGCGCCACCGCTTATGTCGAGAATTAATTTTTCGGAAAGCGGAATTTCAAAACCCAAGCCCGCAGGGATAATCCCGGTCCAGCCATCTTTCTCAACCGATTTCGGCGAAACAGATTTTGGAAGTGAAGTAACTCTGTACTTTATTCCGCCGGCTCCAGCATATAGATACGGATTCCATGAATCGCTTTCAGCTAAGTTCAATATGAATCTCATATCGATCGGTATAATTTCGGAACGATAATAGGCGCGCTGAAAATCGAGACCCGCATAAGATCCATACCCTGCGCCAAGTTCCATCTGGAACCCGCCGCCTAATTCGAATCGTCCGAGCCATCGTACTAAATATGATCCCTTTAAGCCCTGACTCTCCCAAAATTCAGTTTCGGGAAGGACTCCATTAAATTGTAATCCTGTTTTAAAACCGTAATCATGAATCTGAGCTGTGGCTGTGAATGAAGGAAGTAACAGCAGTATTGTTAATGCCACTAATCCCAAAAAAGCTAAAAATCTCATAAAAACTCCAAAAATGTGGATATAAAGTGAATGTAAGTATTGATACTGTGGATTGAAATATTATAACGCTGATCGGTCTTAAAAGGTTCATCTGAAATAATTTTTAGATTGTGATTTTCATAAATAGTATCTCATTATCGGTCGGGCCTCAGACCACCTTTTCGCGATTCTAAAACCTGCTTTTTTAAATGAAGATAAAAATCCGGTCCATGCGAACGCTGCCGGCATGTTATCTGAGTAGGGAAGGATAGGATATGCTTCTAAAATTTTCACTTTCTTTTTTTTACAGATGCCGATCACACCTTTCAGCAACTCAACGGAATATCCTTTGCACCGGAATTCTTTCGCAAGGAAGAAGCAAGTTATAGACCAAACCGGCTCGTTATCTATTCGCTTCAGTACACGCGAGTCTTCAAGTTTGATATATTTTTCTCGTGGGGCAACAGCGCACCAGCCGATAGGCTTGCCATTCAGATAAGATATGACACCGATTTGTTCATTCTTGTCGACCAATTTTTTTATCGCCCGCTTGTTGCCATCTCCTTTTTTCTTTTCGAAATCAGCACGGCTTAACCGCCACGACATGCACCAGCAACCGCCGCAAGCGCCACGGTCACCAAAGAGTGTTTCAAAATCTTTCCACGTATTTATGGTTAATGATTTAAAAGTTAATTTTGTTTTCGAAGAACCCAACATCTTTTTATTGAATAGTTTTAAAAGAAAAAATGTATGGTGATGTCATTGTATCTGCTGATATCGATTTAAGCGGCGTTGAGAGAGTTATGGTGTATGTGGTGTTGGATAACAATATTCCCGATGGTTTGAAATAGAAATAATTTGAAGGATAGTAATATGAAAATTGGAATGTACCGGCTGTGCTTGGTGTAATTGTGAACGAGTTTTTTACCGAGGATGTGTCGATGTTTATTGTAAAATAACAACTGATCCATTCGGTCGGATAAACATTCTGCTGCCCATCAAATGGGTATGTGCTCGATACTCTGAAAGGGGTCGTTCTGAATCGAAGCAGGAAGGGAGAACGGAGGTTATTGCCGTCCGAGTCTCTCAAACCTGTTGAAATAGTAACTTGATAAACAGTATTCGATTTGAGTACAGAGTCAGGTCTGAATGATAATTCGTATCTCGACCAGACTGATTGATACCATTTTCCTTTTAACGGTGGGGAAAATGTAATATTATCCAGGATAGTATTTGTATCGATGCAGGAATTAAAAAAGATATAGATAGATTGGCTTTGGTAAACATTCGTGTCGTTCTGAGCCGGAGAGGAATTGATGATCCTGAATTCCGGTTCAGGTATTATCTCTTTCCTATAATCGGATTCTAATTTTAAATTTGTAACGTCAGTCACTTCTTTTTTAACAACGATGATGTACGGTTTTGCAACCTTAAACATTCCATTGATAGGGAATTCAAAGGTCTGCCCGTCACCGGAAAATCCTGCCGATGCATATAATTGAGCAAAACCTTCTTCGCTCGGTAATAAAGAAACATTGGGAAGAACAGTATATCCGACCATAATTTTATTGAAGCGAATCATCAGTCTTCCGGGATAATATCCAATCGGCAGGGTATCGGTTTTTGACGATTGTTTATCCCATTCCCTGTAGTAATGCCGTGGAGAATCTAACCATGCCCACACAATTCGGGGAGCGACAGCCGGATCAGCCGGATCTTCGTAACCCGGGGAGGAAGCATCGGTACAACCCCAAAAGCATAAAAGTGGCAGGAGAGAGACAAATAGAATTATGATAGTTTTCATAATTGCCGACCTTTCTATTTATGTATAAAGTCGATCAAAATTTTAGCATCAGAAGAATTTAAAGAATGAATGCTTAATAATCAAATCTAAAATTTCTATTATTTTTCTTTTTGTTCGATTTCGGATATCTTTTCGGTTATTTCACTCCACGAAGAGTATACCGCCTCCAATTTTGTTTGCAATTCTTTGTACTCGTGATTGACTTTCTTTGCCTGATCGCTATTTTTATAGAAATCGGGATTTCCCATAGATGCTTCAATTTCAAGTTTTCTGGATTCCATGGACGAAATATCTTTTTCTAATTTTTCAATTTGCTGTTTGTAGGGTGATAGAATCTTGTAAAGCTTATTCCGCCGTTCAGCTTCTAGGCGTTTACGTTCTTTCTCCGAAAGAGAATTGTCCTTTGATGCGATATGAGATTCGGGATGTGAGATTTGAGGTCCCTTGGAAGTGGCATCGCGTTCTTCTTTTTTCTTTGATAAGTAGGTAGAGACATTACCGAGGTATGTTCGGATTCCAACCGGACTAAATTCAATAACTTTGTTGATTATCGGGTCGAGAAATGCGCGGTCATGCGAGACAATCACGTATGTTCCGTCATATTCCCGCAGCGCATCCTGTAAAACTTTTTTCGAGCGCATATCGAGATGGTTCGTAGGTTCATCCATGATTAAAAAATTAGCCGGCTGCAATAACATTTTCGCAAGAGCAAGCCGACTTTTTTCACCGCCCGATAACACCGAAACTTTTTTAAAAACATCATCACCATGAAAAAGAAAAGAACCGAGAATCGTTCTCAACTTCGTGCGAATTTCTCCAACCGCTACATCATCAACTATCTGTATCACTTCTCTGGAAAGATCGAGCTCTTCGGCCTGATGCTGTCCGAAGTACGAAAGTATCACGTTGTGTCCCAGCTTTCGTTCTCCGGCTTGGAACGGTTCTGAACCGGAGAGAATTCTGACAAATGTGGATTTCCCCGATCCGTTAACACCGACAACGGCGATTTTATCTCCGCGTTCAATTGTAAAGTTCAAACCTTCAAAAACTTTTAACTCTCCATAGCTTTTGCAGATGTTCTTCAAACTTATAACCACCACACCGCTTTGCTGCGGCGCAGGAAAATGAAAGCGGATTTCTTCTTCATCGTTTTCAATTTCAATCCGTTCGATCTTGTCGAGTTGTTTAACCCGGCTTTGTACCTGACGGGCTTTTGTCGCTTTATAACGGAATCTCTCAATGAATCTTTCTGTCTGGGCTAACTGTCGCTGCTGATTTTTGAAAGCGTTAACTTGTTGTTCTTTTCTGATTATCTTTTCTGTTTCGTAAAAAGAATAATTTCCCGAGTAAATCTCAAACTTACCCATGCTTAGAGCTAAGGTTTTTGTGGTGAGAGAATCGAGAAATGCCCTGTCGTGCGAAACAAGTATAATTGCTCCATTGTAATTGCGTAAATATTCTTCAAGCCATTGGAGCGAATCGATATCGAGGTGATTGGTCGGTTCATCGAGCAGAAGAAGCGATGGCTCTTGCAGAAGGAGCTTCGCCAGCGCGATCCGCATTTGCCACCCGCCGCTGAATTCTTCGGTTTGTCTTTCAAAATCTGTAACTACAAAACCGAGTCCCATTAATACACGCTCGATTTTTGATTTCATCCGAAATGCATCGAGGTCTTCCAACTTATGCTGAAGTTCGCCGTAGATTTCAAGCGTATCGGCATATTCTTCGGTTGCAGGATCGATGATGCTCATCTTCTGATGTGCTTCTTCGATTTCTTCCTGGATGAGCATTATATCTTCAAAAGCAGTCTCAACTTCTTTGTAGAGCGATTTACCCGAAGCAATCACGCCATCTTGCGGAAGATATCCAACCGTTACGTATCGCGCTTTACTGATGATTCCGTCATCCGATTGATTGATACCCGCGATGATTTTGAGAAGAGTTGATTTGCCCGTACCGTTAGAGCCGACCAAACCGATCCGATCGTGAGCCCCGATGGTGAGTGATACATCATCGAACAATGTTCGTCCACCGAATTGGATTGATATGTGGTCTAATGAAAGCAAGGATTAGTATTAAGTAGCTGAGTATTATGTAGTTGAAAAAAAAATCTGAAGCACGAAATCCTAAACCCTGAACAATTTCTAAACATGAATGTTCTAATTCTGGAAACCGTTCGCTTGACAAGCATTTAGAATTTATGGCTTTGAATTTATTTAGGATTTATCAGCCGAAGGCTGATGCGCCTCTGGCGCAGATATTAGTATTTAGTGATTAGAATGAATATACGAAAATGTGGGGTGAGATTGAAAACGGGTGGAGAACTATTTTATAAACGTTCCGTTGTAATACTTCTCAAACGCTATCTTCCATTTTACTTGCGAGTTAAATGCGGTTGGTCTGTGGCATAAATATTTTGGACTCATCCCCCAACCCCTTCTCTATATGTAGAGAAGGGGAGAAGTTCGGCCCAAGAAAAACGTCCCTCTCTAAAGGTAGAGAGGGACTACAGGGTGAGTCCAGGATAAGTTATTATTTACAAATGTAATTTATCTATTCTCTATTTTATAAACGTTCCGTTATTATACTCTTCAAACGCAATCTTCAATTCGGCTTGAGTGTTCATTACAATCGGTCCGTACCAGGCAATCGGCTCGCCTATAGGTTTGCCGGAGATCAATAAGAACCGGGCGGGGCTATCTTTCGTTGATACATTTATTTGTTCTCCATCTTTGAACAAGACGAGATTTTGATGGTTAACCATTTTCATCTCATCCGAGAAATAAGCCTCACCTTCAATCAAATAGGCAAAGACTTTATGTCCCGGTTTTGTATGATACGTGAATTGTGTTTTAGCCGGCACGGTTATATCAAGATATTCCGGATCTATCACAATATCCTGAACAGGTCCTTTAGTGCCGGATACTTCTCCGCAGATTATTTTTATCTTGACGTTATTCGATAGAACAACTTCGGGAATTTGGTCATTCTTAACATCACGGTAACGTGGTTTCATCATCTTATCTGTTTTTGGGAGATTCGCCCACAGTTGAAATCCCATATTCCAACCATCTTTATCACCCATGGGCATCTCCTGATGTATAATTCCGCTTCCCGCCGTCATCCATTGAACATCACCGGAACCGATGATTCCTTTGTTCCCCATGCTGTCACCATGTTCAACTTTTCCCTTGAGAATGTATGTGATCGTTTCTATACCGCGGTGTGGATGCCACGGAAATCCTTTTAAGTAATTTTGCGGAATATTTGAACCGAAGTGATCGAATAATAAAAAAGGATCGAATAACGGAACCTCGTTGAAACCAAAACCGCGTTTCAAATGAACCCCGGCGCCTTCAATAGTCGGGGTCGCTGAAAATATTTTTATTACTGATCGGTTCTTGCTCATATGGTTGAATAAATCAGTGACTCGGATTCAGACGATAAAAATCCATGTGCTTTAGTTGGAATTTTTCTATATGAAAGCCGGCGGCGGTTGCGTTCTTCTCGATCTCTTCCGATTTGAGGCGATGTTCAATCGGTGGTCCCTGTTCTTCATCGAGATAGGGCCACTCAAGAACGACCACTCTTTTCCTGGCAACGCGCTTCGCTTCGGTGAGTGCTTTAAAAATGTTGTCTGTTTCGTGTAAGACGTGGATCAATATAACTATATCAAAAGAATCATCCGGATAAGGAATATCTTCGGCAACTCCTTTTTGGAATTGAGCTTCCGGCACGATTGATTTTGCTATCTCAAGCAATTCAATGTTCGGATCGATGCCGGTGACCTGAATTTTATGTTTTGTAAATGCTTCGGCGAATATCCCCGTTCCTGTTCCGACATCTAAAAGATTTTTTACTTTCAATCCTTCAATACTAAGTTCAACAACTAGCTCAACCTCCAGCAGAGCCATTCTCTCTGGGCGGCGCAAACGATCTGCGTCACCGCTGAAGCGGCGCTCATGTAAGTGCTTTGTCATCTTGGTTTGAGAGAAAGAGTAATAGTATCATTTCAGTAAAATTAATTTTTTGGTCTCTACAGAATTGCCTGACTGCAATCGGTAATAATAGAAACCGCTTGAGAATCTGCCTGAGGAAGATGCGTCCCAATTCACGGTATACGAACCGGCTTGTTTAACTTCATTCACGAGAGTAGCAACTTCCCGACCCAGCAGATCAAATATCTTCAGAGTCACTAATCCCTGATCTGAAATCCGAAATCCGAAATTGGTCGACGGATTGAACGGATTCGGATAATTCTGATCAAGAGCGAATGATGTGGGAATTTGTTCACTCGGTGGAGGTGGTGGAGTTTCGTTTCCGGCGATAATTGAAACCGGCGTCGCCGTTCCGCTTGAATTAAAGAATAACTGTCCATCTTGATTAGATTTGACCCAATAACCCAAACCGGGTCTTAATGTATCGGCTATAAAGTACGATGAATTGTATCCGAAGAACTGACTCACAAAAATTCCCGGACTCGCGCTGATATCAGAAACAGATATCGGATTTGTCGGCGAGCCGATCAAATTCCATCCCTCAACAACATCAATAGTATCGGTAATAATATCAAATCCGTTTAAATTGAAATTTTGGTTTGATGGAAATTTAATCCAATACCCAACGCCATTTTCTAATGTATCACTACGTAAATAACCTCCGGTGTACGCGTATGCAGATGAGATGGCGGTTGGGAATAATTCTGATTTCAGCGTGGCGGTGGTTAGTTTCGGAAGAGATATTATATTCCAACCGGATTTTACCGACATTGTGTATGATGTGGGAATTGTTAGAGCTGATGTAATTATATCCCCAGTCGAATAATAAGTATTGAAGTTTAACAATCTGCCTACCGTAGGAGCGATATCAACTTGGGTGTGTCGAACCGAGTCGATTTTATTGATCGGTGTATCGGGTCCTAACATGAGCAATGAGATATGCCTGCAACCCTCGCATCCGTCGCCGTGAGAACTGAAATTAGTCGTATGTCTGCCGTGATCGTTGGTGATGATCAATGTTGTTTTATCTTTATAAATTGGATCGGATTGGATAAAACTCCAAAGCTCATTAACACAGCTATCTGCACGCTGAAGTTTCTCGATGTAATTCGACCAAGGACCGTCGTGGGCTGCGCGGTCGGTGCCTGCAAGATTAGTGATGATTAAGTGCGGATGTGAATTTGTGATTACATCCTTTACATTTTCTAATGTATAAACATCATTGTATTGATAAGCAGTTGTATCGATTGTTGCCCCATAAGAAGAACCGTACTCAGCGTGATCGCTTGCCGAGAGGATATCAAGTTTAGTTTTGCCCAGCACAACAAAAGTTTGAGAAGCCGGCGCGCTTTTTTCTTTTCTGAAATATTCGAAGACAGTCGGTTTGTGCGGCAGTTCTCCCCCGTCGTTCAAGATCGATTGCCAGGTACCTGTGAGAATGGTGGAGTGTCCTGAATTGGTTTGCGTGACACCATCATTATAGAATGAGGTGAAGATTGTTCCCAGCGGACGAAGATCGTTCCAAATATGCTGGATATATTGATGAGTTGGGTCGCCAAATGTTTCTGAGTATCTTGGACCATCAATCACGGCGATCACCACATTTTCCGTTTGCTGGCTGTATAAATTCCCTCCCAAAATAATCATCAAAATCAATATTAAAAAAGAACTATTTCTCATCTGCGCCTGATTCAATCGTACTGATATCTAAAAGGTTTATTCTAATAAAAGGTATGAAAAAGGAAAGAGAGTTACAAGAGATGCTTGTATTGCCTCTGTTTATCTTTATTTCTTCACTTTAACCAAGATTGAAGCTCGATTACATTTCCTTCCGGATCGGTTACGTAACACCATGTTACTTTTGATTGAGGTGATGGTTGAAGAGTAACAATTTCACCGACAATTTTATCTTCGTGTTTCTTGCTTTTATTTATTTACGATGCAACACGAAGAATTATCCTACTCTTTCCATTTACCATCGTTCTTTATACTTTCTCGAACGCGGAACTCTGCAATTTTGCGGATGAGCGACAGAGGCAGAGGTTTCTCCATCGGAAATTGTATCGATCCTTTGCCTGACTTGTATTTCGATAGATTCTTTTCAAATGCTTTCACTGCCGACGGTGTAGGGAAGAAACCGATATGATTTTTGAATGCGGCAAACATAACCAATATTCTCTGATAGGAGAATGCAGGCATACCCCATTTTATGCTTTCTGTTGCGCCTGGGGCAGCTTTACGGATGCACGAACGCATTTCGCGTAGCTTTGCTCTCGCTTCTTTCGGAGCGGCGTTAATATATTCGGTTATGGTTTTGGGTTTTGATTTTATTGGAGTCATATTTTGTTCTCAATGAAAAGTTAGCTGATAGATTTTTAACAATCCTTTGCGATTAGATTTGAGTGGGCGTATTATGGTTTGAGTGGCATTTGTAATTCCCACAGCTTGATTCGCTGGTTTGGTAGTTTTTTATTGATCAAGCCGAATATATTTAAGAAACAACTCATCAGTGGTCTTATATTGGCTTTTTAGCCATTTATAATGTTCACTCATTTGTTTTGCAAATGCTTCTCTCTCTGGTCCAATAGGTAAACTTTTATTCTTCAATTCTTCCTGAACGGATTGAAGTTTAATAGCACGATTATAAATAGAGTCAAGATGAGCTTTCATCTCACCTTTAAATAAAAATTTTGCCTCTTTGGTGTCTCGTAAAAATTCTAAAACTTCATCCCATGTAGAATCACCTTTTTGTGAAATCCCTGAAAGGAATTTCATAATGGCTTCATATATTTTGAGGCGTCGATCGTAAAGGTCTAATCGAACGCGGTATTCTTGGATTTTGAATTGTCTATAAGCTATCCAGAGCGCTATAAGTGCAATAATTGGGGTTAGAAATCCTGATAGTTGATTCATAGTTTTAGTATGTGGAAACTTATTAATAAATATTCTAACTATTCATTATTCCGCCAAAGGCGGATAAATCCGCCACAAAGATTGGCGGGTGAAACTGCACGGTTATTTATTAAGTTTAATCCTCCGTGGTTCTTCGTATCCCTTCGTGTATCTTCGTGTAAATATTTTCACGGAGCCACACGAAGATCAATCATCGATTTAAATCGTTTAAAATTTCATTAAACGTATTAAATATATTATCCAAAATCAAATCGCTCTTTGTAATGGGAAAGGTGTGGATAGGAACCAGTTAAAAGTGGTTGACCAAAAAAGTAAGAATAGGAGTCATTCCGAACTTGGTTCGGAATCTGAACATAGCAAAACTACTTGCTTTGCATAGATGCTGAAATAAATTCAGCATGACCCTAGACTTTATGGATAACCTCCACAGGGATGTCTAAGAATCGCCAAAAGAACACACCCCTAATTCCCCCTTCATTAGGAATTAAGCTAAATTAAGAGGGGACTTTTTCACGGGTGTCACGAACCCCCGCCTGCTGCGGGCAGGAATTCGTGATACTACAGTGATAAAATTGTTAGTGTCATGGTGTGGACCATAACACCGAGGTAACACACCCCTAAATCCACTCTCGTCAGGAATAAAGCTTAATTAAGAGGGGACTTTTTCACGGGTGTCGCGAATCAATTCGTGACACAACCACGATGTCACTATTTGTGTCATGGTGTGGACCATGACACCCCTGCACAGGCGACTTTTTTATCGCATAAGCTTTTTATACTTAATCCTGCGTGGTCTGTCGGCTTCAATCCCTAATTGTTTTCTGCGGTGCTCTTCGAATTCGGAATAATTTCCATCAAACCAAATTGCTTCGCTGTCTCCTTCAAATGCAAGTATGTGTGTCGCAACGCGGTCTAAGAACCATCTATCGTGAGAGATGATAACGGCGCAGCCGGCAAAGTTTTCCAACGCTTCCTCGAGCGCGCGGAGCGTGTTCACGTCGAGATCGTTTGTCGGTTCGTCGAGCAAAAGAACATTCGCGCCTGTTCTTAAAATTTTTGCAAGATGCACGCGATTGCGCTCGCCGCCCGAAAGAACTCCGACCGGTTTCTGCTGATCTGTTCCGCTAAAATTAAATCGAGCTACATAGGCGCGCGAGTTTACTTCGCGGTTTCCCAACTTGATTAAATCTTCGCCGCCCGAAATTTCCTGCCAAATCGTTTTGTTGGGATCGAGTGGCCTGTTTTGATCGACGTATGCGAGCTTCACAGTTTCGCCGATTGTAATTGTACCGCTCTCAGGTTTTTCAACTCCGGTGATCATACGAAAAAGTGTTGTCTTACCGGCACCGTTCGGTCCTATAATGCCGATTATTCCACCTGCGGGTAAATTGAAATTGAGATTTTCATACAAAATAATATCGCCATATGCTTTGGCAACATTTTCTGCGCGGATGACCACATCGCCAAGCCGCGGTCCGGGAGGAATGAATATTTCAAGTTCCTCGCTTCGCTTTTCGTTATCTTCTTCAAGCATTTTTTCGTAAGCGGTTATGCGTGCTTTGCTTTTCGCGTGTCGGCCCTTTGGATTTAATCGAACCCATTCTAATTCGCGCTGTAAAACTTTTTGGCGCTTTGATTCCTGTTTTTCTTCGAGCCTCAGACGTGCCTGTTTTTGTTCAAGCCATGATGAATAATTTCCCTCGAACGGAATTCCTTCTCCGCGGTCAAGTTCTAAAATCCATCCTGCAACGTTATCAAGGAAGTAACGGTCGTGTGTTACCGCGATTACAGTCCCTTTATATTGGGAAAGAAAATGTTCAAGCCACGCTACAGATTCGGCATCTAAATGGTTTGTCGGTTCATCAAGTAATAAAACATCCGGCTCTTGCAAAAGTAAACGGCACAATGCAACCCGCCGCCGCTCACCGCCTGAAATTACCGATACAGATGTTTCGGATGGCGGACACCGTAACGCATCCATTGCCTGTTCCAATTTACTGTCAATATCCCACGCGCCGAGATGATCGATTCTTTCCTGAAGCTTAGCTTGTTTATCGAGCAGCACATCATAGTCAGCATCAGGTTCCGAAAATTTTGCGCTGATAGCTTCGTACTCTTTAACAAGATTAACCGTTGCTTGTGCGCCTTCCTCGACAATCTGTTTTACTGTTTTGGTTGGGTCTAATTCCGGTTCCTGCGAAAGATAACCGAACGTAATATCTTTCTGCGAAGTAATCTGACCGATATAGTCCTGATCGATACCGGCGATGATGCGAAGAAGAGTGCTTTTACCGGCGCCATTCAACCCGAGCACTCCAATTTTTGCACCGTAAAAAAACGAAAGATAAATATCTTTTAAAACCTGCTTGTTGGGCTTGTGAACTTTGCCAACACCGATCATTGAGAAGATGATTTTATTGTCTGCCATATTTTAATAAGATGATTTTTATTATTAATTGATGAATCAATAAACTCGAAGCACTGAATCCAAAATTCTAATAAATATCGAAATTCCAATGCTCAAATTCCCAAGATGTTTTGGATTTAGATGTTAGAATTTGACCCAAGGGAGTACCTTTGGTATTTAGAATTTAGGTTTTAGGATTTAGAAGTTAAGACAAATATACGAAAATGGTAGGGAAGAAGAAAAGCTAAGAGCCGAGAGCAGAGAGCAAGGAGTTATCAGTGCGTCGGAAAATGACACGGAAAATATTTTTTATTTTTTCCTTATGCATTTTTAATTGTTCTGCGCACCTTCTTTGATCCAGGTTTTAAGTCCTTTTATTTGATTAGCATTAAGCGGTGGTCTGTCTAACGGCATTCGGGGTACGCCGGGGTCTCGGCCTTCGATTGCCCAGATAAGCCGGCTTTCTTCCGGAAAGCGGGGAGAGATTATTCCAATTTTTTCGCGGGCATCGAGCCAAGTTTCTAAACTAACCCCCGCAGCGGGATTATCGCCCGCGTGACATCCGCCGGGAATCGCACACGCGTTGAGAAAGAGCGGTTCAACATGTGCGTGGTAACTCACATTTGAATCGGGGAAAACTATTTTACTTAATTCATCTCCAGTAATTTCATCTTTGCAATTCCATGATTGCCAGATCATAAATACATTGAATGAGATGAATAGTAATATTTTCAAAAATTCTTTCATATCAATTGTGCTTTCTTAAAATCTCTGCCGATTTGACCGTACATGTGGAATCTTATTATCTGAACAAAAAATGTGGTAAAGAAAATTCCTATTATGAAGAAAAGAATTCCGACTACAGCTAAAAGATCAAAAACCATAGTCAATACAGATACAACCAAAATATCTTCCCATCTGATTTTGAACAATTTTATTACCTGTCCGATGTTCAATGCATCGCGCATACTTTCTTTATTCGAAAAAAGAATTGTTATAGAGGGCTGAAGTAAATAAATAAAAATTGAATATGGAACAACTGTTAAAATAATAAACATTCCGAAAAGTCCGCTCTCGAAAAAATTTCCGGTGTGTGCATTCCAAATAGACATGATGATAAATAAAGCGAATGTAGGAATCAGTATAATTAATAATGGCAGATAATATATGATCATGACGGTAATATATTTTAAGCCCGTTAAAAATTTTATTCCGGGGTCTTTCCATTCAGGGAGCGGAATGGGATCATTATTGGAAACTTTTTGTAGCAGTTCTATATAATATCCATAAAGTACAGGGATAGGTAAAATAAATATAGAAAGGAGTGAAAATAGACATCCGATCAGGTATTTCATCACCCAATCGGGGTCTTTGAACGAAAATCTAAACGAATCGCTGATATCTACCATTTTTAAACAATTAAGATAAAATTCTTGTTTATTGAATTTAATCAATAAATATCTATCCGGCAAAACGTGATAGAACCGGGAGATGTTTATCTAAATGAAAAAATCGAGTCCGGCTCAAAAATCCTAGAATAAATTTCTTGACTTTTATTTTTGTAACTCCTATCTTTCTGTCAATATCTCACCTCTTCATTATTTCAGAGAGATATGTCTTATTAAGGAAAATCACAATCCATAATGGGTGCTTTGTTCTTTCGCGAAAACAAAATTTCATCAAAATAATATTATAGGAGATTCGCCATGAAACGATTTGCTATCATTATACTTGCAATTTTTTCTACGATTGCACTTTATGCTCAGACAAATGTTTCCGGTGTTGTATCGGGAACATGGAATTTAGCCGGAAGTCCATACACTGTTGTTGGTACAGTTACAATTAATAATGCGACGACTTTAACCATAGATTCAGGCGTTGTTGTCCGGTTCACAGGAGGACAATTGATGTATGTATGGGGAACAGTGAATGCCTCATATGTTACATTTACTTCTTCGAAAGACACAACGAGCGGCAATCCACAGAAAGGTGATTGGGGATATATCCAGGTTGGGACAGGAGCGACTGTTGGAAGTTTGAATATGAACAATTGCGTTATAAAATATGGAGGTACAGCATCACCTCAATATGCTGCAACAATTTATATCGAAAATGGAACGGCATCTCTCACTTCATGCGATATGAATAACTCAAAAAATTATGGAATCATCCTTTACACTAATGCGGTGGTTACATTAACCAATACAAATATTTCCAACTGTGGATGGCCCATTTCTTATAATGGTCCCGGTTCATTAGTTTTCAACGGGACAAATAATCTGGCGGGTAATAGCAATAACGGTATATATCTATATTTTAATAATAATTCGAATGCGCTCGTACTCGATACGATTGCTGTTCCGTATGTTTTTTATTCTCACCATACAGTAAATACCGGCGGCTCGCTACAAATAGCATCTACAAACATTCTGAAGTTTGTTGATGGTGCCTTTTTATATGTCGATGGAATTCTTAGTGCAATTGCCGGTCCCGGACAATCGATCTATTTTACAACTTATAGGAACGACAATCTTGGCGGTGATACGAATGGTGATGGGACTGCGTCTATTCCGAGTTCAAGTAATTGGTATGGCATTTATTTCAGAGATGCAAGTATTGACGCGTCTTGTGTTCTTCGGCGATGCAATATTACGTACGCGGGATATGGAAACTACGGTGGAATCAGTATGACAAATGCCAGCCCGACGATTGACTTATGTTCGATGGCAAACAATTATTATGGTGCGATGATGGATGGTGTCTCGAATCCTATCTTCACTAACAATACAATCGGTTCAAGTCAGATGACTCCGATAGCCATGTCGTTCTCCTGCAATCCGAATTTTGACAACAACACTTTTTCCTTCTCGGATAATACGTACGATGCAATCGGATTACTCGGCGGAACTCTGCCTGCGGACGCTGTGGTTCCGATTCGCTCGGTTACAGCGGTACCGAATGTAACTTATGTTCTTTTAGGAGATGTGATCGTACCGGCCGGTAGAACATTAACTATCCATAAAGGAGTTGTTTTGAAAGGAATTAATTATTGGAATCGGCTCGACATACAGGGGAAGATGATTGCGAACGGCACCGCCGACAGCATGATAACAATTACATCAATAAAAGATGATAATTTTGGCGGTGATACGAATAAAGACGGTACAACGACTTCACCCGACAGATACAATTGGGGTGGAATTTTATTTGAAACATCGAGCGATTCAACATCGGTGCTAAATTATTGCCGGATAAAATATGGAACGGTTCCTTCTTATGGTCAGGCGCAAATTGTGACTGTTGGTGCGCATCCTACAATTTCAAATTGTGAGATTAAAGATGTTGTCTACGGTTTAATCGCGTATCAAACATCGAGAGTTAAGATATCGAATACCACTATTATAAATTCACAATATACACCTATTGCGATGTCGGTTTCTGCAGATCCTGTTATGACCAATCTAACCTTCACTAACGTGGGCTGGAATGCAATCGGGCTCATAAGTGAAGTTGTCGGATTCAACGGAACAATAAAAAAACGGAATGTAGCCGGTTATACAAACATTACTTATGTATTACTTGGTGATTTAACAATCAACTCTGGGACAAATGTGAGCGTTGAGCCGGGAATTGTTATTAAGATGAATGATAACGTTGGTATCTGGGTAAACGGTGGTTTCCGTGCTAAAGGAACTATTGCTGAAGGAGAAATTATTTTCACAGGTATAAGAGATGATAATGTAGGAAATCCGTTTGATACAAACGGAGACGGGCAGGCAAGTGCGCCGGGTAGAGGGAATTGGTATACGATCCGTTTCCAATCGACAAGTGATGATGGTTATTGTTTGCTGGATAGTTGTCAGGTAAAATTCAGCGGCGGTAATTGGTGGGGTGCTGTTACCTACACAGACGCGAGCAGTATATTAAGAAATTCGACAATAATCAATTCTGCTTTTTATGGAATACGATGCGAAGGTGCATCTATCCCCACTGTTACAAATTTAAGCATCAGCAGTTGCGGATACGATCCTATTGCGATGTCTTTAATGTCGGATCCGGTTTTTACAAATATTTCATTTGCGGGTAATGGAAGTCAGGGAATAAGATTGTTAGAAGGCACATTATCTTCAAACGCGTATTTAAGAAAACGTGATGTTGCCGGCATAAGCAATATCGCCTACATCATTCAGGGACTAACTATTAGTGCGAATGCTGTTCTTACAATAGAACCGGGTGTTGTAATTAAGAATGTTCCAGACGGATGGAGCGGCATTTGGATAAATGGAGCACTTGTTGCAGAAGGGACAGAAACACAGAAAATTGTAATCACATCTCTCAGGGATGATTCGAAAGGTGGAGATACGAACAATGACGGCAATGTGAGTGCACCCAATCGTTGGGACTGGAAGGGTATGGTATTTTATAGTTCAGGACTTGATTCTCTAAACTCTCTTAAGAATTGTGAGATTCGTTATGGTGGTAGCGGATATGGCAGTATTTGGGAATGGGGCGAAGTACGTTTCTGGGGAAAAGGTATGGTAGATAGTTGTGCAATCGAACAAACCGCTTCAACAGGCATCGGTGCCTACGGAAGCGCGCAGCCGGTTGTATCTAATACACTCTTGAATAACGTATCGAATGATATTGTATCATTGAGTATGTTCGCAAATCCGACTTTTACCAATATCATTGCCTCGAACATAGGATATCGGACGATCGGAGTTATGCCCGAAACTTATTCGGTTACTGCGACAATCCCGAAGCGTAATCTTGCCGGTTTTACCAATATTACTTATCGTATTTTAGAATGGATTTCTGTTAATTCAGGAACTACTATTACAATTCCTGAAGGTGTTGTTTTTAAAGGAGGATATATTAGTGTAAACGGAGGATTAATATCGAATGGTACTCCATCGGCGCCAGTTGTTTTTACATCAGTTGCCGATGACCAATATGGAAATCCTAAAGATACAGAAACGAATGGTTTCCAATGGCCCTCTATCTGGGGTGGATATGCCAGAATTTATTTTTATGACATAAGTGTAGATGCTGAGTGCTCATTGCGGAACACCATACTTCGATATACGGAGACTGGTGTTTATATGAATCAAGCATCGCCTACAATAACGAATTGCAGGTTCGATAGAGATTACCGTGGTTTGCATATGAATGGATTATCGGAGCCCATTGTTGATAGCTGTGTGTTTCATAATCTTGACAACGCTCCAATTCTCACTTCAATTTTATCGTTTCCAAGTTCGGCTGTTGGGAACGTAATTTCTGGAACAACGTGGCGCGGGATTAGAATTCAGGACGAGACATTATCGCAGGATTTCACATTGGTTAAACGTCCGTTTGCCGGCTATACAAATATTCCGTATATCTTCGGCAGCTTCACTGTCGGTACAAGCGCAATATTAACCGTTGAACCGGGTGTAGTAATTAAATTTGAACCTTACGGAGTGATCTATGTTCGTAAAGGACTCATCGCCGAGGGTGGTTCAACAACCGATAGCACTATCGTGTTCACTTCGATTCGTGATGATTTCTATGGCGGTGATACGAATGCTGATTCAAATTGGACAGTTCCTGGATACGAAAACTGGTCTAGCATTCAATTCCTGAATGAAGCATTGGATCCCGAGTGCAGGATGAAACATTGCGTGGTCAGATATGGCGGTTATTACTGGAATGGCGCAGCAGGTGTTTATATAAACAGCGCCAGCCCAACAATAACTAATTGTTCATTCAGTATGAATAGAAATGGAATATATGTCTCCGGCGCTTCAAGCCCGGTAATCAATGATTGCGATATTTATCAATGTCCCGGGTATTATCTGCCGTATCCGCAAGGTTTCGGTGTGTATAATGCAGACAAAACCTTTAAAATTGACGCACGAAATAATTGGTGGGGCGATGATACAGGACCGTATCATGCAACATTAAATCCAGGAGGATTGGGAAGCGTTGTTTCGGACAGTGTTGAATTTGAGCCGTACACAAATCATGGTTCACTCCGTCCCAAGATGGGAGATGTTAGTTTGAATGGCAGCATACAAGCATTCGATGCGTCGATGATACTGAAGTTCCGTGCGGATTCTATCGGAAACCCACTAACGGTAACACAAAAAGGAGTGGCGGACGTCAGCGGCACCGGTGGTGTAACCGCGTACGATGCTTCTCTTATACTTCAATATGTGGTTGGACTTATCACCACATTCCCGGCGGAAGACAGTGGAAAAGTTTCGATTCCGAAACAACAACAAGTGTTTGCATCCTCCATCGAGATGGGAAATATTCAGGGTGAATTCGGAACAACTGTAGATGTACCAATCCGATTCAATAATGCTCAGCATCTTGCAAGTGCCGAGGTTGTGCTGAAGTACGATCCGGAAGTGTTCACGGTTAAAGATGCCAGTGTCACATCCGCGTTAGCTGATATGAATATCGCTACAAAATTTTCCAATGGCGAAGCACGGATCATTCTCGCTTCGGCAAAATATTTGGAAGTTAACGGCGATGCGATTATGCTGACTTTGGAAATCGGAAAGAATATAAGAGGCACAGTGAATTCATCAGTTGGTTTCGCAAGTGTTCTTCTGAATGAAGATGATTTCACTTCGCTTGCTTCATCGGGCAAATCATCAATCGTTGGCAAACCGATCAGTTATTCGCTCGAACAAAATTATCCGAATCCATTTAATCCGTCTACAAAAATTCATTATGAAATTCCTGACGACGGAGCAAATGTATCAATAAGTATTTATAATTCGCTTGGTGAGTTAATAAAAACACTCGCAATCGGTGTTCAAGACGCCGGCAGATACGATGCTGTATGGAACGGAACCAATGATGCTGGTGAAAGAGTTGGAAGCGGAATCTATTTCTACAGGTTAGTTGCATTCGGCACCAAAGAATTCACGAGCGTAAAGAAAATGCTCCTTGTGAAATGAGGATCAGGTGAAAATACACTTGCATACTCATAGAACTTTTGAAAGGAGTAAATTATGAAACGCATTATATGTTTTCTTGCAATTCTCTCCGCCGTGGTTTTTGTGACTGCGGCGGCAGAGCCGATCCGGCTCTCGATGAAAGATACCACGGTCGTCAGAGGTACATCATTCCTCTATCCGATTTCAGTCGATAGCGCTTTGACAGGATTAAATGTTACTTCGTATGAAGTTGACTTTAATTATGATGGCGGCGCATTCCAAATCGACAGCATTATTGTTGCGGGATCGTTAACCCAGAGTTGGGGATTACCGACTTATCATGATTACAAAACGCATCTAACAATCGCGGGTGCCGGAACTCAATCGCTGACAGGGACCGGAGTATTGCTTTATCTAAAGCTGACTGCAATTTCTTCTTCCGGCGCGTGGGGGTCCAGCTTCATCTTCTCCAGGGCGATGTTGAACGAAGGAAGTCCTTTAACAGAAACTAGAAGCGGAACAATTTGGATCTCAAATCCGCCTTATATCTCTGTCTATCCCGAGAATGCAACTTTAAGCGTTGCAGACCAACAACAATTCTATGCTTCATACGCAACAGCACCAATAACATGGACAACGACAGATCTGTCTGTTGCTACTATAGATGCGAATGGATTGCTGACAGGTGTTCATGCTGGATTTGTAAAAGTAGTTGCAAAGGATAATAATAATATCATCGATACATCGGGAGTTGTAGAAGTCCGGGCGTTTAAAATGATCATTCGCGATACTTCTATCTTGCAGGGGTATAATCTCAAGATTCCGATATATGTTACTGATTTAGGTCAGGTCGATGTCACATCGGGTCAATTCGTTATCACGTACAATCCGGACCTGATATCTTATCTTGAAACAGATCAGGCAGGTACATTATTGGAGGGATATACCACACCTTCAGTAAGACAAGTCTCAAACCGGTTAGAAATTTCATTTGCAGGATCAAACAGATTAAATGGAATTGGAACCCAAGTTTTGATCTATCTTAACTTCAAGGTTTCGATTCTTACCTATGGCTGGACCGGATTAAATATTTCGAATTTGCTGTTTAACGAAAATATTCTGGGAACGGTTAGAGACGGAAATCTATACGTCAACAATCGTACAGTTTTGGGAATAACTCCACAAACCGCCAATCTTCTCGTCGGTGATTCATTGCTATTTTCTGTGACAAGCGGTTCGCCCGTTTATCCATTACAGTGGCATGTTGCCGATCCGGCTAAAGGCACAATATCGAACACAGGTTTATTCCACGCAAATCAAAGTGGAAGTGTTGTTATTGACGTTGCCGATTCGGTGGGGAAGATAGGATTCTCACAAAACATCAACATATTCGATGTGAAATTATCGATACCCGATACGAACATGCTGTCGCGCGATTCTGTCATACTCCCGATCTACATAACGGAATATACACCCGGTATTACAGCCGCGCAGATGATTGTCAAATTCGATTCAACATTTTTTGAAAATCCGAGCGTAATAACGGCAGGGACACTCAGCGAGGGAAGCGAGGTTTATGGCGCTGCCAGACCTGAGACGCTATCAATAGCAACAGCAACACTTTCACCGATAACCGGTCCCGGAGTTTTGTGGAAAGTTAAATTTTACACACGGTATGGAGCGCCGAAATTATCAACATCAACATTGAGATTGGTTGGAGTTGTTTTCAATCAAGGTGTGCCGATACCTTTAATCGATAACAGCGACGTCTACATAAGGTGGGAGAAAGATGTAAGAGTAAATGAGATTCTGGAACCGGCGGGGATAATCAGCCGTGATACAGTAGTTACACCGATGGTACAGATTGCGAACGTTCGGAATGTTGAACAAACGGCTCTTTACCGATTTAGAATCGGATCTCTTTATGAAGACACGCTTACGGCAACGTTAGCACCGTGGGAAACGCGAACGATTACATTCGCGAAATCATGGACTGCTTCTCCATCAGGAACTCATGTGATTCGCTGCGATGCTTTTCTTGTTGGTGATCAGGATACTTCCAACAATACAGTAATCCGAAATCTCGCTGTGGTTCGCACGAGTGCAGATCCTATTATCCTCAGCATGACACCGAATTATGCGGGTAATAATGGCATACTGAGGGCTTATATACATGGGCATAATTTCCGATCAGGCGCGACTGTGAAATTAACCAAAGATGGATCACCCGATTATTTTGTCCATCATAATTACACAAAAGTCATCGATTCACAAAAGTTGATGGTGGTTTTTGATTTTCAGGATAATACTCTTGGTACCTGGAACGTAACCGTCATGAATCCCGATAGCGGAACTACGACTTTTTATGATGGATTCACGTTAGAAGCACCTCATAAAAGATTGTGGACAGACATTGTCGGTCCCGATCGTGTTCGTATAGGGAGAGAGCAAACATTTTCAGTTATCGTCGGGAATGTTGGAAATATAGATGCAGTAGGTGCTTTGCTCTTTATTCGCGGTCTTCCGAAGAACGTAATATTTACACCCGATTTCAGTTTTGCCCCCACACCTGAACCGGATGGAATCGATTGGAATAGTTCGTTAGGATGGATTGAATCTGAAACGGAAAGAATCATCCCGATTATGTTTCCGCTTTTACATGCGAATGAAACACGGCAAATCAATTTCAGGATAAAAATTCCGTGGGGTACACCACCATTCCATATTACCGCAGGAATAAATTCCTTGGACGGACATTTGTACACTGCCTCAAGCTTATCCGCTCAGATGGGTCAAAGTTTGATTGGTATTCAGGAAATAAATTGGGCTTGTGTTACTGCGGTGGGCGCGTTGATTGGAAATGTTGCCGGTGCGTTTATTCCGAACGATTGTATAAGTTTGGGTATCAATACATTTACTACCATCGCATCGTTAATTGCAGCAGATCAGGCAGACGGTTATTCGTATGTTCAAATGATGGCATCTACAGTAAAGGATGCTCTCTTCTGCGCGGGTTATGTTATGGGCGGACCGATTGCAACCGCGATCAAAGTAGCATCGATCATTACTGATTTAATTGCAAGCGGTGTTGATATCGGACAGAAATGTTGGCCCGACCCGACCAGCGATAAACCCGTTCAACCGGTCGCCGCGATGGATCCAAATCATAAATCGGGTCCGGGTGGTTACGATACCACGTATCACTGGACAACAACCGACCAACCGTTCACATATCTTGTTGAATTTGAGAACATAGCATCGGCAAGCGCCGAGGCGGAATCTATTTTTGTACGCGATACGCTTGATACAAATTTTGATTTAAATACCTTGCAGCTTCTAAGCTCAAGTCATCCGCAATTTTTAACTACGACTGTCGATTCAATTTCAAGATCGATCACATGGACGTTTGGTGGAATCATGCTTCCTCCAAATGTTAATCCTCCCGAAGGGCAGGGTTGGGCAATCTTCAGTATTATGCCAAAGCCCAATTTAGCGTCCGGAACACAGATTAAAAATTCTGCAAGCATTGTCTTCGATTATAATCCACCCATTGTAACGAATCTTTATATCAATACGGTCGATTCTGCTAAACCTGAAAGTCATGTGCTGCTGCTTCCCGACACAACTCATACCGGTGAATTTGTTGTCAGTTGGAGTGGTCAAGATGATTCGCTCGGTTCCGGTATTCGCGGATACGATATATATGTAAAGTATGATTCAGGTTCTTATACTAAATGGTTAACCGAGACCAAAGATACCTCGGCAGTCTTCTTAGGTGATAACGAAAGAATTCATTCGTTCTACAGTGTCGCAATTGATAATGCCGGACTGCGTGAGGATGAACCTTTATCTCCGGATGCAGTAACCTGGGTCGATGGTATAGCATCACCTGTCTATTTAAAACTTACATCTGGGTCTGCCACAAGTAATCCGCGACCGACGTTCACGTGGACTCCGACTGCAGGGAAATTGGGTCATTATGTTTTCGAATATGCTTCCGATAGTTTGTTCACATTAAATGTTCACTCCATCGGTTCAATTCCTGAGACAACATATACCATGACCGATTCACTTATCGACGGAATATATTGGTGGAGAGTTGAGGGAGTGAGCAGATCCGGAAGCCATAGCGGTTTCCGTACACCAATTAAGTTCACGATAGACACACAACCACCTGATATGCCTTTGTTGCTGTCGATTCTTGATGGTGCAATAATTAAAGTTGCCAATCCTTCGTTCAGTTGGACAAGTGTAACCGAACCGGGAGTGAAATATTTCTGGGAATGTGCGTTCGATACATTGTTCGATTCTGTTAGAGCGGCATATTATTCAAGCGATACTATGATGACGGTACCTGTGAGCATGTCGCTTAACAGGGGAACATATTACTGGCATGTTCGCGCTGTTGATCCTGCAATGAACAAAAGTTCTTATCAAACAAAACCATTCATGTTCTACATCGACTCTACATTTGTTGGTGTGAAGGAGGATGAACCAGTACCTGAAAAATTCAGTCTTCAACAGAATTATCCGAATCCATTCAATCCTATAACCAAGATTGAATATGGACTTCCGGCAGAAAGCCACATACGGCTCAAAATCTACGACATTTTGGGAAGGGAAGTAATTACGTTGGTAGACGATATTCAATCGGCAGGATATAGAACTATTGAATGGAAATCGAATAATAGCTCGGGCATGAATGTCGCAAGCGGAATTTACTTCTACAGGATCGATGCAACCAGCATCTCAAATCCGAAAGATACTTTTACAGGTGTTAAAAAGTTGATGTTGCTAAGATAGTATTAATTCTATTATAACTTATTCTGCTAATTTAGAACTCCGGTTTTTCTCACGAGGAAATCGGAGTTCTAAATTAGTTATTTTTGTTGGGATGACGGGGTGTGTGTTCACTTTAAATGATTTTCGATGAAAATATAAATTTCTCGTTGACATTAAATTTATAATTGCCTAACTTCCATGAGAGAAATGATAGTATTCCCCTTCGAAGATGTTGTCGATCATACAAATTAATAAGTAAAGTTTTTATTGAACAAATTTGTTAGTGCTGATATTTTAACTAATGTGAGGTATACGATGTACAAAGATCTCAGCCAATGGGATATTCAAATGGATAGAATATTTGAATATCTTCTGATTTTCTATAAAATATTTCGTGTGCAAATGTTATCCCAAGGACGAATTAATCGATTTTACTACCCTACCATAATCGTATTATTATCTTGGCTTTCCTTTCTCACATTAAGTTGTAATTCTAATCCTCAAATTGTAAGTCCACCATTGCCACCCCAACCACCTACACAGATAAACACGTGGGATTTTGTTGGGCTTTCAGGGATAGATGACATTTCGTCGATTGTTGTTGTGCCACAAAAGCCTTGGATAATATTTGTTGGTATCGGGAGCGATTTTAGTGGTGGTACGGTGGGTAAAATAATAAAATCCACCGACTGGGGAGGTACATGGAAAAAAGTAACAGATAGCATCTCAGTCGGTAAAATAATATTAGATCCCCAAAACGAGAATATACTTTATGCCAGTCTTGGACCATTAAATGATTGTATCCCTGGGGTAATTAAATCTACCGATATGGGAGATTCGTGGTTTAGAATAGATAAAATGATGGACCTAGACTGGGAAATGGGGGCCGGCATAACGATTGACCCCACAAACAGCAATGTTTTATATACAAGCATTTCCGGTTATTTCGGAGGCGGGCTGCTAAAATCTGTAGATGCCGGTAATACATGGTTTATGCTACCGCCTAAGTGGGAAGGGAGTTTTCCACCGCTCGCAGATGGGGTAACGGCATTCGCAATCGATCCAAAAAATTCGAATGAACTTTATTTAGGAATGAACTGGACCGGTTATTTAATGAAATCATATAATGGGGGAGATACCTTCAACGTTATCCGTGATTCTGCCTTGGGCCTACCTGTATGCTTGCTTGTCAACCCATATCGTACCAATGTTGTATACCTTGGATGCGTGGAGGGCGGCTTTCAACGTAGCACGGATCATGGAATCTCATGGCACTGGATGGGATTTATCAATGCTTATAAATTTATAATGTATAAGGATTCGATGCTCTTCCTCTGTGATAATGGGGGAGTACATATATCAACTAATGATGGAGTTAACTGGAGACGTATCGGCATCGGTACTGCTATTGATCAGGTATTGGCACTTGGCATTGATAAAAGGAATAAATTCCTTTATGCCGCGAATAATAGCCTGTCATCATCTGCCGGACTATACCGATATAAGATTAACAATTAGGGTTTTTTATTTGCTTAGAATGGATGGATAATTATTTATTTATCAACGCCAACGCTATTTTTTCAGCAGTGATAGGCATCGATTTGATTCTGATTCCAAGAGCATCATCAACAGCGTTTGCAATCATCGGTGCGCAGGGTATCATAGTGTGTTCACCAACTCCCCGTGCACCGGATGGTCCATCGGGTTGAGGTACTTCTATGATAATCGGAACTATCTCATCTGGAATATCCATCGATGTTGGAATTTTATAATCAGTGAAGTTTGCGTTTACAAGTTTACCTTTCTCATTGAATCGCATATCCTCATAAAGGACAGTAGCAATTCCTTGCAGTAAGCCACCCGTGATTTGTCCGTTGATTAAATCGGGGTTGAGCGCTTTGCCAACATCAACTGCAAGAACCACTTTAGGAATTTTCACTTTGCCTGTTTGTTTATCAACTTCAATTTTAACTGCGCTTGCGCCAACTGTGTAATGAACGTTTGGATGACCGCCCTGACTTGTTTCAGGGTCGCTCAATGCAGAGGTAAACTCCGGCATGAACATTCCACGTCCTAAGATCGGTCCGCCACGGTACGAGCCGTCCGGTTTCTGAATTCCTGCAATAATAAAATCACGAAGTTTCAAAGAGAAATTTTTATCTGTTTTTGATTTTACAGATTCATCTTCAAGGTAAAGTGATTTTCGATCTTTGCCGAGTGCCCGCTCAACAATGTCAAAAATTTGTTCACGCGCATCTATAGCTGCGCTTTCGACTGCTCGTCCGCATCCCCAGGTAACATGCGAGCCGACTGTTTGCCATTCATATGGATTGCGATCAGTGTCGGGTGTTTCAACCCGTATCTTTTCCGGCGGCACAGTTAGAACTTCAGCCGCGATTTGTGCCATGACCGTCAATAAACCCTGACCTATTTCCATCCCCGATATGAGAATGTTGATGCTTCCGTCTTCATTGAATTTCAAAAACGCAGAGGAGGAAGCGTTGGGTGGCATCGCGGGCGCTTTCCAGAATAATGCAATTCCTTTACCAATTGCTTTGTTCGGATCGCTCGATGTTTCTTTATTGCCCCATTCGATTTCTTTTTCAACTTTGTCGATTGCTTCAAGTAAACCGTTCGCGTTCATCTTGCCACCGTAGTTGAGAATGTCACCTTCGCGGATTGCATTCTTACGACGAAGTTGTATCGGATCGATCTTCATTTTCTTTGCAATTTCATTTAGATGAGATTCAAGCCCGAATAAAAATTCGGAATACCCGAATCCGCGGTATGGTCCACCAGGTGGAAGATTGGTATAGATGCAAACAGAATCGATGTTGACATTTGGAATATTGTATGGACCTGAAGCAGAAAGTCCGGCAGCGTTGACAACATTTGCGCCGTACTCGACATAGGCGCCTGCGTCCCAATTTAAAATATTATCCATTGCGATGATGGTGCCGTCTTTTTTCAATCCAACTTTTATTCTCGCGGTTAATCCCTGCCGCTGATATGTGTTGTAAAATTCTTGTGCACGTGACCAGAGGACTTTCACTGGTCTGCCTTTAACAGCAGTAGCTAATGCGGCGCCAAGAATTTCCATCGAGACGCCGGCTTTTCCACCGAATCCGCCGCCAATAAACGGCGTTATAACCCGAATATCTTTATGCGATAATCCAAGTGGTGCAAGCGCTTCTGCAAAAAGATTCCGTTGCGTGTATGGAGATTGCGAAGCCGTCCAAACCGTCAGTCGGTCTGAATTATCGTACAAACCAACCGCGCCGTGGAGTTCAATTGCACAGTGGGCATAACGTGGAACCGTATATGTATCTTCAAAAATAAAATCTGCTTCTTTGAAAGCTTTCCCGACATCACCTTTTCTGACTTTTCTAAGATGTGCAATATTCGTGTCGCTTTTGGGGAAGAACCACGGGACGTGTTTATAATGTCGTAGTTCAGGGTGGATGAGGTTTGTATCTTTAGCAAGTGCCTGCTCGACGTTGAGAATTGCCGGAAGTTCAGTGTAATCCACTTTCACTAACTTTGCCGCTTTCAATGCACTTGCTGCATCTCTCGCTATCACCGCACCGATCTGTTCTCCGACAAATCTTACTCTATCTTGAGCAAAGATGAATCGATCATGCATGTAAAGTCCGAACCGGAACGGGAAATCTTTCCCTGTAACAATCTTTACAACTCCGGGAATATTCTCAGCTTCACTCGTGTCAATTTTGTTGATGAGGGCATGTGCGAACTTGCTTTCGACAATCGCCGCGTAGAGAAGATCGGGACCAAAATCGAGATCGTCGATGAATTCAGCCGCGCCTGTAACTTTCGCTTTGCCATCTATTCTGACTGTTGATTTACCTATATATTTATTTTCTGTCATAAACCTTTAATCCTATAATATCTCTTTGTCATGCTGAACGAAAGTGAAGCATCTTTTGTTGTCAGATTCCTCACTCCGTTCGGAATGACATAACCCTTATTTAGTGATCGCTTCGATTGCTTCGATGATGGGAGTGTAACCCGTGCACCTGCATAAATTGCCGGATAGGGCTTCCTGAATTTCTTCTTTGTTCGGTTTTTGATTCTCTGCGAGAAGTTCTGTCGCGGACAGAATCATCCCCGGCGCGCAGAAGCCGCACTGAAACGAATTATGCTCGATGAACGATTTCTGAAGCGACGTCAATCCGCTATCCATAAGTCCTTCAAGAGTAACCACTTCCTGCCCGTCGACTTCGATACCAAGCACGAGACAACTGCGAACGGTTTTGCCATTGATCATAACCGTGCACGTGCCGCAATCTCCATTATCGCATCCGCACTTCGGACTTTTTACACCGATCTTATCCCGAAGTACTTCAAGAAGAACTTCGTTGGGATTGACCTCGAGTGCAATTGTTTCGCTGTTTAAATTAAATTTGATTTCTTGTCTCATCGTCATTTCCTTATATCACACTCGTTCCATATTTCGGACTTTTACCGGTCAACCTGCTGATCGTGGCATTCAATCCTCGCTCGAACATCACTTTTGCCATGTGCATTCGATACTCTTTTGTCGCACGCACATCGGTAATCGGTTTGATCTCTTCCTCGATTAACTGATTTGCTTTTTCGATTAAGGTAGGAGTAATTGCTTGTCCGTTTAAAAGTTTCTCAACTTTTCTTGCTCGCACCGGGACAGGTGCCACCGCACCGAATGAAATCCTGAATGTTCCATCAGCCATTGCGAGTATAAGCAAATTCACCTGCGCGAGATCTTCGCCTGTATATCTGCCAAGCTTTACCCAGCATCCGGCATGTTTCACTTTTGGAAACAGTAACGAAATGCCGGAGACAAGTTCGCCTTTTTGCAGAGAAGTCTTACGCGGAGCAATGAACCATTCGGCAGCGGGAATATTGCGCGTGCCTTTTTGTCCCACCACTTGCACGGTTGCATCGTATGCCATGAGTAATGGACCGCTATCCATGCAAGGAACTGCTGAGCAAATATTGCCGACAACAGTTGCTCTGTTCCGAATTCCGACTGATGCAACTGTTTTGGATATCTCAAAGATTACCGGATATTTTTCTTTAATGATTTTCGATTCGATCAAATCTGAAAACGTAACACCTGCCCCGATGAAAAGTGAATCATTTTCAAATTTGATCTGATTAAGTTCGTCAAGCCCTTTGATATCAACTACCACTTCGGGTTGAACAACATTTTCTTTTATGAGATCAATGAGATCGGTGCCGCCTGCAAGTATCGCCGTGTTCTTTGATTTTGCAAGAACCGTTAACGCCTCGCCTATGTTTTTTGGTTTTAGATAATCGAATTTATGAATTATGGGCACTTTAAATTCTCCAAAAAAATTATTTTCCATTCGGTGGTAAAAATGCAACAATACGGCACATTGCCGATTCTAACTCGATGCCTCTCAATGGGAAGCATCCTATCCAACAGCGTTTGTTGCCGAGCTTATTGATATCGCCGCCGAGGTTTTCGGCATGCACCAATTTCTTTGGGAACAGTTTCAAGTGCATAACCTGATAATATTCATCTTGCGGGAACATTTCGTCCCACGAATTCACGTCGTACTTTCGCTTCAGTTTCGCTTCGGCTTCTGTAAATCGAGCGGGATGCCATTGACGAATGATGGTGTTCATCGGATGATCTGCACTTCCGCAATCGACACCGATCCATTTTATTTTCATTTCAAGCGCCCATTTGTGGAAACCGGGTCCTGGTCCTGGGTGTTTTACAAAATATCGAATCTCATCAGAACCTTTCTGATCCCAAGCGTAACGGTTGTAACCGGTATTGATTAGGAGTATGTCGCCTTTTTTTATTTCAACTTTCTTCATCAGCATTTCGGGAGTGTATAAATCGTAATCGCCGACCTCTTTCGATATATCAACTACAACACCCTGACCAATCCACTCTTTCATCGGAACATTCCCGATTGACCGACCTGAAGCATGGAAATGAATCTCGCCATCCATGTGTGTGCCGACATGATTACTCGTGTGAATAATTTGTCCGTTCGCTCCTTGCCCCATATGTGCGCCTGCGATTCGCTTGAAGTATTGAATACCAAACGGCATATAACTGGGCCACGGCGGCGTGTGAATGCTGAGCCGTTGTGTGAGATCGTAAACTTTCAGTCCATCCATGAAATTAAGAAATTCTTGTGTCTTCATTTTATTACTCCTTATGAGAATTAATTTTATTGGCTAATCCGATTACTGCTTTTACAAACGGTTCCGCGGGTGCGCTCAAAACTCCAGCGCCGATTTGCCCGACGCCTGCATTTTTATGGGCGACGCCTGTATCAATAAACGGAAGAATATTCTTTTCCACAACTTTTATAACATCAATCCCAGTAGGCGTGCCGCGGAAATTGAGATAGGGGATTTTGTAAATGTTATTTTCCGTTTCGGTGATCTCGTACATTTTAAGCGTGTAATTGATCGCATCTTTCGTTGAGCCACCAACAAACTGTACAATTGCTGGTGATGCAGCGATTGCAAATCCACCCAAACCATTTGTTTCGGTAATAGAGCTATCGCCAATATCGGGATTTGCATCCTCTTTTGTGAAGCCCGTGAAGAAAAGTGCATCCGGAATTGGTGATGTACCTGTAAACCATTGATCTCCTGTTCCTGAAACCTGGACACCGAACTCTGTTCCATTTCTCGCCATTGCGACGGCAATACTTGAATGTTCAATGTTGCGAGCAGCGTCAAGCGAAATTTTCGATGCGCCCATCGAAAGATTGAGGAAGAAATGATCGTTTCGGTTGATGAACTCGAGAACGTTCGCAACAATTTCTTTGTCGTCTGTCGTTTGGATAACGGCAGGCGCAAGTGTTCGGTACAAAAGTGATGTCGCGGCTCTGTTCCTGTTATGAACTTCATCGCCCATCTGAAGCGCCTGCGCGATGATGTTTTTCAAATCGATCTTGCCGATTTTTTCGATCGCTTTTTTGAGTGAAGGATAAAGATTATTCTCCATCCAATTCAATCGCTCGATTACATCGGGAGAGAAAGCACCGTAGCGGAGAACCTTGCCTAAACCTTCGTTCATTGTGCAGAATGCTTTGTTGCCGTATTCTTCGTTTTGTAAGATGAACACCGGCATCGACGGAGAAACAATTCCCGCCATCGGTCCGACAGTTGAGTGCTCGTGGCAGGGTGAAAATTCTATTTGACCCGATGCGGTAACCTGCTCGGCTTTTTCCTGAGAGTCGGCGAGACCTTCGTAGATTAGTGCGCCAATCACCGCACCTCTCATTGGACCACACATTTTGTCCCACATAACCGGTGGACCGGCATGGAGGAGGAGATTTTCCTTCATACCGGGAATAACGTCAAGGGCTTTTCCCATGCCGATGATGAACGGTTTGCTGTTGAGGATTTTTTGAACCGCCTGGTTGTTCGCTGCTTCAATTTTATCCGTATTGGTTTTGATGATCGATATCGATTTGTCATCGGTGAAGAGCGGCGGTCGCCAATCGACGTGTACCGATTTCACATTTTGTCTGTCGAGCGTTTCTTTGAACGACTTGAGTCCGATGTTGACGACTTTGAGTTCGGATTGGAAAAGATTCGTCATATTAATTTCCCTTCCTGCTAACGATGTTGATTGCCAACCTGCTTGCTGCCGCGTTTGATTCCATTACTTTCACATCTTCCGCTTCGAGCGCAGTGACAACTGCGGTTCGGTTTTGCGGATCTTTGTCGGTGCCGGTTGCAGAGCAAACTATCGGCAGATATCGCTTTTGCTGTGTGGTAATTTTCTTCACTTCTTTGATCACCGGAATAATCTCTGCCAGCGGATTCATGTTCGAACCGTAACCGAGAACAATATCGAGCAGAATGACTGCCGTTTCAGGATCGCCCGCTTCAGCGAGAATCCGTTTGTTCCTTGTCGAGTAGTCGATCATCGGGTGCGGTTTGCCGACGGTGAATTCATCGTCGCCTAAATCCAAAATCGTATGCTTATCGCTTTTCCACGAATCTTTTAATTTCTTGCTGCTGCCGAAAGGAATATTGGAATACACTTCGCTCAAAACATTTTGACAAAGCAACTGCGCCTCGTCGCAGAATGTTCCGCCGCTGTAAAGTGCGCGGAGATATTTCTGAGCAGGAGAGAGTTTTGTCGATTCTTCCTTTGCCATTTTGATGATTTCAGCTTCGCGTTTTTTCAACACATCAGTAACGGCGGAAGCATTTTCTTTTTTCGAGTAACCGACCGAAAGAGAAGCTGCTTCTTCAAGTGTAAGCGCTTGATGAATATTACTTCCTTTGAAAAGTTCCTGAGTTGCACCGAGGAATATACCGACGATCGGTTTTTTAATTCCATGTGCGACTGAAATGATTTTTTCCACAACTTCCGTTGCGGGCGGTTTTGAAACGAGGAGAATTACATTCGTTGCCGGATCGTTGGCAAGTGCTTTCATTCCTTCGATGAACATGATGCCGCCGATTTCCTTTTTCACGTCGCGTCCACCTGTACCGATTGCCTGAGAAATACCACAACCCGCATTCGAGATTAAACAGCTTACTTCCTGCAATCCCGTTCCAGACGCGGCAACAATTCCGATGTTTCCACGGTTGACAACGTTCGCGAACGCAAGTGGTACGCCGTTGATGATTGCCGTTCCACAATCAGGTCCCATCACGAATAGATTTTTATCGCGGGCATATTTTTTCAATTCGATCTCTTTTTCCAGAGAAACGTTATCCGAAAAAAGCATCACGTGAAGTCCACGTTGCAATGACTGCATTGCCACGTCGCCCGCATATCTTCCGGCAACAGAGATCATCGCCAGATTCGCATCCGGTAAAACATTCAACGCTCCGTCGATGCTTTGCGGTGCAAAATTTTCACCGTCATCCGATTTTTTTGTCGCTTTGAAAATCTCATCGATCATGGAAAGAACATTTTTTGAATCAACACCCTCTTTAAGCTTGAGTGCAACGATGAGATCCATCTCTCCAGCCGGTTGAATGTCAGGTGTCATTAAGCCGGAAGAGGTGAGTATAGATTTGTTTTCTTTCGTCCCCATCACGGTGGCAGAATCAATTACTCCATCAAGCTCTGAAATTTGTTTCGCGATCAGCATGATGGAAATCGAGTCATAGTATTCGCCCTTTTTAATTATTCCAATTATGTTCATTGTATAAACCTTTTAATACCGATAAGAAAACCGACTGCCTGATCTGCCCCTGATGTTGCTCCTATTGTAAATAACATTCTCGTGTTTTGAATAATCTCATCTTCATTGCCATTTAGAAGGGAGTCGATCAATCGTTTAAACTTTTCTAGCAAAAAACCTTTTGCTGAGCATCTCAAAAATGCTGTTGTAAAATGATTTCCGCTTTCAACCGTTTCATATATCTGTTCGATGACATTTGAATTATCAGACGAATTAATCATGCTTCGTAGATTCAGTGCAATCAGAACTCCCGAAATAAAATCGTCGCCGCTTGGTGTGAGTCCGGGACCTAAACCCTTGAGCATTTTGATTCCGCTGAGAAAATCATCCGATAGAAATAATCGGACGGCATTCTCACACTGCTTGATGTATTCAATCTCGAACGATGATGTGAATTCCTTTTTTCTATTTTCATCAAGAAGGAACGCTAAACTTTTCGTGGGAGAGAATTCAATTAGAGTTGATTCAAAGAATCTTAAATTGCGACCCAACTTTTTTTCGTTGAAGTCAGATACATACAATTTAGAGTCGTATATTTTCAACTCGTCAAAACGAAACTTCTTTCCATTCAGATAAAAACTATCATTACCAACCTCCAAAGACGATACTGAATCGACCATAACTCCTTGCACAACAATGTTTAGCGGCCCCGATCCGACTTCTTTATTGACAACGAAAACAAAAGAATCATCGTAACAAAAATTTACCGCCGAAGTAAATTTCGAATGTAAAAAATATTTACCCCGGCGGATTTGATTACCGTGACTGACGATTTCTATCATGCCTGATAGAAAACCATTCCTAAGTGCTTGTTGTATGCCTCCTTGCGGACTACTTCTACTTTCCCCTCAACTTTCATTCCAATCTTTGGATTCTTGATGTTCAATTGTCCCATCATCCGGTGACCGCCATCTAACTCTACAACACCGAGCGCTAAAGTAACAACTTCATAATCTGATGGGGGATTGTAAAGAATAGTGAATGTTAGCAGCTTGCCTTTTTTCGGTAAAGGAACGATATCGAATTCGTTGTGATCGTTCTCCCCGCATTTTTTGCAGATTGTTTTGTAAGGATAATGAATCTCACCGCAGCGCTTGCATTTGTATGCATAAATGTTCAGTTCCATTTTCATTTCTCCTTAATAAAAGTAAGACAGACAACATTATTACCGAAGCCGCCGAAGTTACATGTGAATCCGATCTTTGCATTTTTCACTTGCCGCTTTTTAGCTTCGCCGCGCAATTGAAGAACAATCTCATGCGCCTGACCGACGCCTGTGGCACCAACTGGATGTCCTTTTGCTTTAAGTCCGCCGGACGGGTTGATAGGAATCTTTCCGCCGATTTTAGTTTCACCTTTTTCAAGCGCAATATGTCCTTCACCTTTTTTGAAGAAACCGACTTCTTCGCTTTCTGCAATTTCAAGAATAGTGAAAGCATCGTGCAGTTCCGCGACATCAACATCTTGCGGTTTTACTTTTGCCATCTCGAAAGATTGCCGTGCGGCTTCACGAACCGCTAATAAATCGGTTGGATCTTTTCGCTCATGAACAGCATGTGTATCAGTTGCTTGTCCGATGCCTGCAAGTCGAACCAAAGGTTTATTAATTTTTTTCATAACCTCTGCGCTGGCAAGAATCAAACAGGCGCCGCCGTCTGAGACGGGACACATATCATAGAATCTCAACGGATCAGCGACATACGGATTATTCGTGGATGCCTCTGGTGAATCGAGAATACCTTCGAGTGTAATTTCTTCATGCAGATGCGCATAGAAATTATCCATCGCGTTGTGATGATTTTTCACCGCGACCATTGCAAGATGCCGCGATGTAACACCATACTTATCCATGTACAATCGTGCGAACATTCCGGCAAGAGAGGGAAGAGTCACGCCGTAAATATATTCGGCAAGCGGGTGGGTGAGAGTTGCAACAAAATCTGTTGCTTCAAGTTGATTGACTTCTCTCATACGCTCGGCGCCAATCACCATTACAACATCGTGCATACCGGACGCAACAGCCATAAATCCTTCTTTGATTGCCGAGGCACCGGAGGCAGGACCGTTTTCAATTGTAACTGCACCAGCGGGTGTAAGACTCAAATGATCAACAACCGCGCTTGCCAAACCGGTTTGTGCATTTACTCTACCGCCTCCCATATTAGCAACGTAAAGCTGATCGATCTTTTTTAAACCGCTATCGCGGAGTGCCATTAAACCGGGGTAGGCGGCAATTTCAACGAGCGGATATTCAAGCCGTGTGAAACTTGTTATTCCAATACCGGCAACATAAACATCTCTCATATTATTTCCCTCCTAACTTATTTCTCATATCGATAAGAGAAGTGCCTGTGTTATCAAGCATGGAACGTGTAGCCGCTAATAAATCTTCAGGAGCTTTTGGAGGATCGGTTGGCGGAAGAATTGCCGCGTGTGCCTTCGCAAGTAATTTCTCCGGAACAGGACGACGGCCAACCACTAATGTGTTTCGCGCTCTATCAAATAATTCTTTCGTCAACGACCATGATGGACATCCACCAAGTTCATGGGGGATATGAAAACGTTTTTCAAGCTTGTATTCAATCATCCATCTTCTAAAACCAATGGGTGATTCCGCAACGATTAAAACTTCTTTCTGTTTCAGGATATCGATGTGATATTCCATTTTAGCAGCAAATGCGTGAGCACCAACTCGCAATCCACGTCGCATTGATAAAGTATGAAACGACATACCGATATCCGGATTGACTATTCTACCGTTTACAACGGCAACAATTTCACCATCGACTTGCGCGGCGAGAACATATTCATCTTGCACTCTGTATGTGTAGTAAGCAAGTAATTCGGCATATACTCTTGCAGCAACTATGTGATAATAATCCCTCTCGACGTGCATTAGTTTTTCAACATGGGGAAGGATATCTGGAATCTCATCGCGGTTGACTTGCCGTACCACCATTTCCTGACCATTTGATAGGGTCATATATTTTGCGGGAAATTCTGGCAATGCCATATCAACCGGGCGTAAGATTTTTTCCAAATCTATTGACATAAGAACCTCTTTGTTAATGATATTATTTCTTTATTAGGATATTCTTTTTAAAGTGAACAGACTAGTTGATGATAATCATTTGTCGAATCCGATCACCATCAAATCAAGGATGAAGGTGATAAGCCAATCAAAGTTAATTAATATTAACATTTTTTTGTGGCTTATCCAAAGATTTTGTGAAGCTTGACATTCATACAATCCTTTGGTAAATTCAATGAATTCAAAATCAATCCAATCCCTAAGAAGCCAGCATAAAGAGGTTAAGATGAAAAAAACGCTAATACTTTTAATAATGTTAATTGGAATAATATCAAATCTATCTTCAGCTGATTTATATAAAAAGGTAAAAGTATTTATTCCTGATGAATTATTATTTAAGAAATTTTTGTCGACGGGAATCGATATGGAGGGGGCGGTTGGTAAGATTGGCGGATGGGTAGAGATAACTTTATCAAATCAAGAATTGGACAATGTTAATCGTCTCGGTTTTCAAACTCAGATATTAGTTGAAGACATGACTAAATATTTTTCACGACGTTTGATTAGAGGACCATATAACGCACTTGGATTCGGAGACGGTAGTATGGGGGGGAATTACACTTTTGATGAGGTTGTGCATTTACTCGATTCCATGAGAGTGCTGTTCCCGAATTTAATAACAGAAAAATTTAGTATTGGTAATACATTTCAAGGCCGGAACATGTGGGCTGTTCGAATTTCAAAAAATGCGGATGTCGCCTCAACAAAACCGGAAGTATTATACACAGCACTGACACATGCGCGGGAACCGCAGGGGATGATGAATCTTATTTATTTCATGTGGCACCTCTTAAATAATTATGGCACTGATCCTGAAGTGACTTACTTGTTGGATAATCGACAAATGTATTTTGTTCCGGTAATCAACGCGGATGGTTATGAAGCGAATAGGAGAATTTCACCGACCGGCGGGGGGATGAGAAGAAAAAATATGAAGAATGTAGTTGCCGATAACGATTCGTATGGTGTCGATTTAAATCGTAATTATGGATACAAATGGGGATTGGATGATGCAGGATCAAGTCCGTATCCTGCTGCTGAAACTTATCGTGGAACATCAGCATTTAGCGAACCGGAAATTTTTAATCTTGCTCTGTTTTGTATGGAGCACAATTTCAAGGCTGCGTTCAATTATCACTCTTATGGTAATTTATTGCTTTATCCCTGGGATCATACTTCGCTTTATGAATCGCCGGATTCTGTCCAGTTTGCAGAGTACGGTCAGGATATGGTAAAGTATAACTATTATTTTTCAGGTCCGAGCGGTAAAAGTTTGTATATGGTAAATGGCGGTGCTACCGATTGGATGTATGGCGATCAGGAATCAAAAAATAAAATATTTTCATTTCTTCCGGAAGTTGGAAACAACGGAGATGGTTTCTGGCCCTCATCTGATAGAATTCTTCCAATTGCTCAAGAGAATCTGTATCCGAATTTATATTTAGCAAATGTCGCAGGAAGTTTTCCGAAGATACAGGGATTTACAATAACAGATAGTATTGACGATGGCAATCTAGAAAAGGGAGAACCTTTTCTTCTTAATCTTTCTGTCAGGAATAAAGGATTGGATTCAACACAAAACTTATTCCTTGAAATATCTGCGTCATCTCCGATTATCAAAATGGGAAGCGATATATATTCACTCGGCCGGATTTCTCCGACAACAATTTATCATGTGTCGCTGCCTTGTACGGTTAGTGCTTATGCACCGAATGGTCCTCAATTTTTATATGTAAAAATTAAGGAAGATCCTGATCGTTATCTGTATGATACAATTAAATTATCTATAGGTAAATACAATCTGACGCTTTCTGATAGTGCTGAAAACGGAGCCGGAAATTGGACGACAGGTTCCGGATGGGGATTATCCACCGCTGCCCACTCGCCATCAAATTCATTCGCCGATAGTCCAAGCGATTACTATACCGATTTAGTCGATAACAGTCTCACTCTTGCATCATCAATCGATATAAGTATTGCTCAAAAAGTAATTTTAAAGTTTTGGTGCATGTGGGATATCGAATCAGATTGGGATTTTGCAACTGTGGAAATATCATCAGATGGTGGAACAAATTGGTCAACCGTATCAGGCAAATATATGAGACCAGCAAGCGGAATCGGCGTTCAAACTGCTGGAACATTCGGTTATGATGGAATCAAAAACGATTGGGTAGAAGAAGATCTGGATCTTTCTTCTTTTGCATCATCGAATTTTAAAATTCGATTCCGAATCCGCAGTGATGAATATACAACAAGAGACGGATTTTATGTCGATGATATCAGATTATTAACGATTGATAAAGATACAACAACCAGAACCTTTTCAATTTCTCTCGCTGACAAATGGAATCTTATTTCTCTGCCAATCGATACACCATTAGTTCATAAAAATGTATATTTTCCTGAGGCGATAACTGCCGCCTTCGAGTATGTAGGTGGTAGTTATGCTCCGCTAGATTCAATTCGGCCGGGGAAAGGATATTGGCTGAAATTCAATTCACCACAAACAATTAATTTGAGTGGGAAACCATACCTCTCCGGTTCATTCGACGTGCAAGCAGGATGGAATCTTATCGGATCAATTTCGGAATCCATTCCGGTCAATTCGATCACCAGTACTCCATCCGGTATAGTAACCGGTAATTTCTTTAGATATAATTCGAATTACTTAATCACAGATACTGTTTCCCCTGGATATGGTCATTGGGTGAAAGTTAATCAATCAGGAATCCTTCATCTTTCTGCAAATTTAAGCCGAGCCGTTGGTTCTTCAATAAAGATCCATCCATCATCTGAGTTGCCACCTCCGGCACCCTCCGATGAATATCATAACAAACAATTACCAACACAATTTAAACTAGCTGAACCTTATCCAAATCCGTTCAATCCAACCACTCAGATAAGATATAGTATTCCCAAATCGTGCACGATCACTTTGAAAATTTATGATTCATTTGGAAGAATGATCACCGCACTTGCTGGAGGTAGAAGAGATCCGGGTGATTATGTTGAACAATGGAATGCAGTCGGATTAGCAAGCGGGCTTTACTTTTGTCGTTTAGAGGTCATAGGAATTGAGGGACAGGTTGCTCTGTTCAAACAGGTGCGAAAACTCTTATTACTTCGATGATGAATTTGGTTCATTCAGCCAAACTTTGTATATTAGTTCAACAATTAATCGATAAATCGAATTTATTATTGGGGCTGTAGCTCAGTTGGGAGAGCGCCTGAATGGCATTCAGGAGGTCGCCGGTTCGATCCCGACCAGCTCCACCAATCTAAATTTACATCGTACCATTGTTGCTTCCTAAACAATCCGCAGATGTATTATTCCGCAATTTGAATTTATACTTAAATCTAATTATCAATTATTACAAAATTTATTGATCGTTAATTTATGTCGAACCGTCTAGATGAATTTCAATCCTTCCGAAAGAAAATGAACGACCGAATTCTAAACGCAGATAACCGGGCGATAAAAAGATTTTTCAGTGTCGATACTTTAACATACGAACCGGGGAAACTGGATGTTAAAACAAAAGAAATGCTCGGGTTGGTCGCTTCGATGGTGTTACGATGCGACGATTGTGTGTCGTATCATATAATGCAATGCAAGGAAGCCGGAGTCTCTGATGAAGAGATGTTCGAAATATTCAGCGTCGCTCTCACGGTTGGAGGATCGATTGTTATACCCCATCTCCGACGCGCGGTTGCTTTCCTTGATGAGTATAATGAGGAAAAAAAATAATAAGAAACTAAATAGACAGAATGAACTTCCTCGGTTTGAATATTCTCGTTATTGGATCTGTAATAATACTCGTATTACTTTATCTGATATTCATGATAAACAGGAGACGGCGCACTAAATTTCTTCATGGTGACGATAAAGAAACTGAATAGCATCAAATCTCCCCCAAATAATAATATTTACACCAACCCTCAGCCGAAACCGAGGGTTTTTTATTTCCTTGAAACTCAAGTATAGAGATGTTATATTGAATTCAAATCATATTTGAAATCGAAGGAGAAGTACTAACATGATCGTTATGAAATTTGGCGGAACATCGACACAAGATGCACCGGCAATAGCGAATGTTGTTGAAATTGTCAAGTCGCATCTGCATCAAAAACCCATCGTTGTCGTATCGGCAATTGCTCAAGCCACCAATATGCTCGAGAAGATTGGGAAATTTGCCTCGGAGAAGAACGATCGTGAAGCGCGAGAATCGCTTACCCAGTTATTCAGTCGGCATTATACTATAATCGATCAGTTGATCCGGCATATAACAAGGAACCGGAACCTTCGTTCTGTCCTCGATGCCACGCGTGAAGAAATTGAAACTATAATCAAAGGTGTAACTATTCTCCATGAGTTAACTCCGCGCACACTTGATACATTATACAGCTACGGCGAGTTATTATCATCGCGTATTGTTTCTGTCGCACTGCAGGACCATGGCATTCAATCGGAGTGGGTTGACACAAAGGATTTCATGTTTACCGATGAAAATTTTACGCGGGCAACTCCCTACTTCGATATCGTTGAAGAAAAATTGAAATCAAATCTTTTACACTTTGTTGAAAAAGGGATAGTGCCGGTTACGCAAGGTTTCATAGGCATAACATTGTCCGGCCGTCGGACAACAATGGGACGCGAAAGCTCTGACTATTCCGCGGCAGTAATTGGAGCCGCACTAGATGTTGACGATATACAGATTTGGACGGATGTGGATGGAGTGTTAACTGCCGACCCGGCTGTTGTTCCCGACGCGAAAAAAGTTAAAGTATTATCTTTCAAAGAAGCTTACGAGTTATCATATTTTGGCGCCAAGGTTCTTCACTCTAATACAATGCTTCCGGCAATAGAAAAAAGTATTCCAATTCATATTTATAATTCGCGTCGCCCAAAATCTGCCGGGACACTTGTAACAGCCGCAATTCCTTCAGCCGACGGAATTTTGAAATCGATCGCTTATAAAAGAAATATCACCGTTATTTCAATCACACCGTTCAAGAGAATCGGTCAGTATATTTTTTGGGAACATATACAGAATGTTTTTACAAAACATGGAATCATCATCTTAACGAGTGTGACAGCAGAATATGGATATTCATTTGCAGCAGAAGAGAAGCAGATCACTCAGGCATTGCTGCAAGATTTAAATGAGATCGGTGTTGTTTCGGTCAGCGAGAAAAAATGCATCATTTCGGTACTCGGTTCCAATATTTCACGAAATGCAGGTGTTATTAACAGAATATTTAGTTCGATTTCCGATTTCAATCTCAGTATGATTTCGTTCGGTGCGTCTCAATCCAGTATAAATATTGTACTGGAAGATGATGACACGCTGGATGCCGTGCGCGGAATTCATTCTGAATTATTCGATGAATTGTTTACAGACGATATCTTTGAAGTCTTAGAGCATGCAAGCAAGAAATGAGTACTGTCGGTCTTTCTCAGATTAATTATCGAAATAAAATCAGAAAGATTGCCTCGGTCCTGAATACATTTCTCGGTGTTCCCGTTCAACCTGCTAAACGCGCTAAACCTTTAGTTATGCTTATAGCGACAATCCTTTCTCAAAACACTAACGATAAAAATAGTCATCGTGCTTACGTTGCACTAAAGAAAAAATTTCCCACCTGGAGAGATTTGGCGAATGCTCCAACGCGTTCGATCATTTCTGCAATCAAAACGGGAGGGATGGCGAATCAAAAAAGTAAACGAATTAAACAAATTTTACATAATATTTATAATCGATTCGGTGACTACTCTCTTGATTCTTTAAAATCTAAATCGAATGAAGAAATCATGGAAATACTGCTCTCGTTCGATGGCGTTGGGGTAAAGACGGCGGCTTGCGTTCTTCTATTCTCTATGCGAAAAGATGTATTCCCCGTTGACACACATGTACACCGGATTCTCGGTCGGTTAGGTGTAACCTCAGGATGCAAAACTCCGGAGGATACATTTAATGCCGCGGGAAAATTTATACCGAAGGGAATGGCATATTCTTTACATACAAATCTTATTCGCTTTGGACGAAAAATATGCAAAGCAACCACTCCACACTGCGATCTATGTCCTCTGTATCAGGAATGTGTTTTCGAGAAGAAGAAAGAATATAAAAACAAATTTCACAGCGGGAAATCGAAACAAAACATCGATTTCATGCTTTTAGATAATGTATAATTATTTAGATCGCCGGTTGAAAATGTTACTTGCCGATCATCCGGCTGACTAAATCATCTCTATCCACTATCGAATCTTCACCGAACCAGATGGTCCAAAGTATGCGGGCGAAAATCGGATCGGTGATTGGAAGCTTACTCTCACCGTTGAGTATCGGAATTATGGTTCCGCCGGGAAGCCACTGTAAAATAAACTGCTGATTCTCTTTCACATCTTTGGTGAAGTATCCCGTAAATTGATTTATTGACGGTTGGATTTTTTGCAACTCTTCTTTGGATGAATGCGACTTGAAGCCGTCAAGATATGCTTCTTTAATTTTTGCCGCTTCAACATCACGCGAAAAATCCATCGTGATTTGTTTCGCTTTGCCATCCTGTAGAATCGCCATGAATGCTGCCTCTTCGTCTTTTACCGATGGCGGGTCCTGCATGTAGTGCGCAATACCGTAAACTTTAAATATGATTTTTTTCCTCACAGCTAATCCGGTAAGTTGAAGTGTGATTTCTTTATCGGCATTTTTAATTTTAATTTCTGATGGAAATAATTTGCCGGTCGAAGATTCCTTGACTGTTTGCTGGGTGTAGATGCAGACAGGAATAAGCAGAAATACAAGAAGAAGGAGAATAAATTTATACATGGTATTCCTTAAAAGATGTGAAAATTAAATTCTATAAGAATATAAAGAGTATAGTTGCAAGAATCAAATTATAATTCAATTTCAGCGGGATCATCATTCTCGACCAGAATTTTCCATTCCGCCTCATCCGCGTTAAAATCAGAGATTTTCTCGATAGGCAGTTTCAAATATTTTCCTTCGGCAGTTACCGCAACTTCACCCGTGGCAAGTTTTAATTCTCCGGTTCCCTCAAAAAACCGACTGGAATCGTTTGTTATACGCGCAACAATTTTTAGCGGCGAATTCAAAGGAATTGGCTTTAAATATTTGGTTTTAAGTTCGAGAGTTACACCCCATACTTCTTCTTCATATAGAATTCTGATGGCTCTGCCTATTGTTTCATCCAAAATTGCGGAAGCTATGCCGCCGTGCAGCCGACCGGGATAACTTTGATGTTCTTCTTTCGGTTGGAAAATCGCGATTAAGCTTTTATCATCAGTTTCATAAAAACGGGCGTCGAGACCGAATTGATTTTTAACTCCGCATATAAAACAGAGTTTCGAATTATGCTGTTTGCGAATTACTTTTGATTTCATAGAATCTCAAAAATTAATAAAACGTGATGATTGTTGCTAATGTGATTCGAAAATATACAAACCTACCCCTACATAATCAATTGGTTATTACAGTTGCAACCGAATTATATTTTAACTATTTTAACCGATAACGATCGATTTATGAGATAAACATCAAACTAATATTTTCCCATTCTTTGTTATAGGATTCAATATGAAATATATATTTTATATTCTATCAATTCTAGTCTTGTACGTTCCTCTTGTTCACTCACAATCTTCTTCTCCTAACTATCATTCTCAAACCGATTTATCCCTAACTTCTCCGGGCGCATTAAAATTTGGTCTTTACGGCTACGATAATCCGGCGCTTTTGTCATATCTGCATCAACCTGATATTTTATTTATGTGGAACGATGAAGGTAAAAAATGGAACAACTTCAATCGTTGGGGACTATTTACCGGCGTTCCGAATGCAGGTTTCGGACTGATTCATCATCGCATCAATGTTAATGAAATAACTAATTACAAATTATCCCTCGCGGCGGGAGATAAAAACGCGAGCTTCGGTCTTGCTTACGGATGGTCGACCGGTGATAAGAATTATTTTAATCGGTCAAATTTAGTAACGATAGGAACACTATTTCGACCAATCCGTCATGCCTCGCTGGGAATTGTTGGAACTTTACCGACAACAGGTGACCATAGAAGTATTTATCTTGATCTTGCCATCCGTCCGTTAGGAAATGAATTGGCAACCATATTCGGCGATTTTGCCATCGAAAAATATCAAAGCTTTAATGCCGGTGCCACGTGGAGTGTTGGAACAGCGATTGAACCACTTTCCGGAATCAGATTAACTGGAAGATATTTCGATTCCAAATCTTTCACCATCGGTTTTCAATTCAGTCTCGGCAATATCGGATTGTTAACACAATCATCTTATGACAGAGATAAAAAATATTCATCTCAAACTTATGGTATAAGAATTGGCGCCTTCGATCGGACTGTATTTGGAACAAAGATAATCTCCGAAAAAAAATATGTTGAATTCAATCTGAATGGACCGGTAAGATATCAACGGTATAAATGGTTTGATAAATCGAATACCCTTTCGGGTTTACTCTCTTCCATCAAAGCTGCAAAAGATGATCCGGCGATCAATGGGATCGCGATCAACACATCCGGGATTTCGGCTGATCGTGAGATGCTGTGGGAAATACGTGAGCAACTGAAAGAATTTAAATCGGTTGGTAAACATGTGGTGATATTTATTGACCGACCCAACATTGATATTTATCATTTCGCATCTGTTGCCAATAAAATTATTCTTGATCCGGCCGGAACAATTATGCTGGAAGGCTATCTTATGGGTAGAACCTATCTTAAAGGTACTTTGGAAAAATTAGGTATCGGATATGATGAATGGAGATTTTTCAAATATAAATCGGCGGTTGAAAATCTTGCGCGGGATAAAATGTCGGAAGCCGATCGTGAACAACGGCAGAAAATTGTTGATGATTATTATCGATTGGCTAAATCGGATATTTGTGAGAGCAGGAAGATGCAACCGGATAAATTCGATGAACTTGTAAACGATGTAACGATGTTTTTACCGGATGAAGCGATAAAGGAGGGCCTAACCGACACAATAGCTCGTTGGGAAGCAGTTCCGGAAATGATTAAGAAACTTGAAGGAGAAGAAGGATCGGTTGTGGGTGCGGGGTCATTGAAAAAATTTCAGTTACCTCAGGATAATTATTGGGGAGAAAGACCGAAGATAGCAATTGTATATGCCCTCGGCGCATGCGCAATGGATGAAGGAATAAACGCACGGTCATTATCAAAAGTAGTGGAAGCTGTCGCAAACGATACAAGAGTTAAGGGAGTTGTTCTCAGGGTAGATTCTCCGGGTGGAGATGCGATGGCTTCGGATTATGTAGCTGAAGCGATAAGAAAATGTAAAGAAAAAAAGCCTGTAATCGTTTCTCAGGGATTCGTCGCGGCATCGGGTGGCTACTGGCTTTCGATGTATGCTGATACAATTGTAGCCGCTCCGAATACGATAACAGGTTCAATCGGTGTAATTGGAGGATGGGCGTACAATAAAGGAATTAAAGATACACTTGGTATGACGACTGATCATGTTAAAGCTGGTAAACATGCCGATTTGGGTTTTGGATTTACACTTCCTTTTCTCGGAATTGGAATTCCGGATCGTAATTTAACTCCGGAAGAATTTGGCAAGATGGAAAATATGATTAGATCTTTTTATAAAGAATTTGTAACCAAGGTTGCATCAGGTAGGAAGAAAAAATTTGAAGATATTGAATCGATTGCTCAAGGAAGAGTTTGGTCGGGTTATGACGGAAAAGAAAACGGCTTGGTTGATGTTCTGGGTGGACTTCAAAAAGCTGTTCAGATCGCAAAAGAAAGGGCGAATATTTGTCCGGAGCAGGAAGTTGATATAATCGAATTACCTGAAAAAGGATTGTTCGACCTCAGTCAGTTCATGCCGAAGTTGTTGCCGTTCAACGTTCAAGATGATCCGGTGCTTCAGCATCTAAAATTTAGATTGGAACATAATGGTCAGCCGATGCCGATTATGCCGATCGATGAGATAGAATTAAATTATAATAAATATTAAAGGAATTTTTCTATGAAGATAGTAAAATGGTTGTCTTTTGTTTTGATCGGTATTCTTATTTACTCTGTGCAATTTAATGCACAGAGTGCAACCGAAGAAAAGTCGACTGAAAAATTAATCAACAGTAAATTTGAATCGCTCGATCACCGTCTTGATCAGATAGAAAAAGCTATCGATGATATTCAATGGAACGGTAAGGTGGGTGATGTCGCAGATATCGATAAGGTTTTTATAGTTGGTCCACCACCTGCTCATGTTAAAAATCCTACAGCCATGGGTGTAAAAAATCCGTTAAAATTTTGGACGTACATTTTTTTTCCTAAAAACCTGGATCGTAAAAAAGAGTATCCCCTTATTATTTTACCTCACGGCGGTGTTCACGCGAATTTCACCACATATCATACTCATATCATCCGTGAATTGATGGCTCAGGGTTATGTTGTTGCCGCGCCGGAATATCGAGGAAGCACCGGCTATGGCAGCGGATTTTATAAACAAATCGATTATGGCGGATTAGAGGTGGATGATAATAATGCCTGCCGCGATTATATGGTGGATACTTATCGCTTCATCGATAAAGATAGAGTGGGAATCATGGGGTGGAGCCACGGCGGCTTGATTGCTCTTATGGATATTTTTCAGAATCCTGATGATTATAAAGTCGCGTTCACGGGTGTTCCCGTTAGTGATCTCGTTGCACGGATGGGATATTATGATGATGAGTACCGCGAACAATTTTCAGCCGAATACCATATTGGAAAAACAGCGAATGAAAATGTCGAAGAATATCGAAAGCGTTCTCCCGTTAATTATGCCGAGAAATTAAAAACTCCGTTACTTATCCATACAAATACGAATGATGATGATGTGAATGTTTTAGAAGTCGAACATCTCATCAGGGCTTTGAAAGCCGCCGGTAAAAAATTTGATTACGAAATTTTTAAAGATGCACCCGGTGGACATAGCTTCGACCGCATCGATACGAAGCTTGCCAAACAGATACGCGTTAAAATTTATAAGTTCATAGGTGAATATCTCAAACCTCCAGATCAGATTGAATCGGTTGAGGAGTTGGAAAAAGCAGGATATAAGTAAAGATCGGTTGGAATGCAACAAAAAGCTCAGGTTAACATCCTGAGCTTTTTAATTTATTCAATTCTTCTTTCGTGTACCGAATAAATTTATTCTTCTTATCAACGATAATGATTCTCGGTTTGATCGGTTTTTTCGACATCTGGAATGTCATTATGATAATCTCATCTCCCTTTTTTATAAGATGAGCCGCCGCGCCGTTCATGCAAATTTTACCGGAATTCTTCTTCCCTTTAATAACGTAAGTCTCAAGTCGATTACCGTTATTATTGTCTACTACAAGAACTTTTTCAAACTCCGAAATATCTGCTTTCTCCATGAGTGCCGGATCAATAGTTATTGAGCCGACATATTTCAAATTTGCCGATGTAACGGTAGCATTATGTATTTTTGATTTTAGAAATATTCGCATATTTTGAAGAAAAAAAGATTAATCGTTCACTTCACGATTTTAATATACTAAGAATGAAATTGAAGAGCAATTAACCACCTTGGATGAAAACAACGGAATCATTATATTGAATCGCTATGAAACAATATTTTCGTATTTTATCGTACCTTAAAGAATTCTGGAAACCGTTAACCCTTGCAACGGTAAGCAATATTCTTTTCGTAATATTCAGCACGCTTTCAGTCGGTTCGGTCATGCCGTTTATCGACATTCTTTTCAGTTCACCATCACCAAACCGTCAATCGGAAATCGCGTTTAATCTTTTTAAACTTCGTGAATACATCTCATATCAACTCAATCAACTCGTATTGAGTTACGATCGGCTTGATTTGTTGCTGGGACTTTGTATCGCCATAGTTATCACATTTATGCTGAAGAATTTGTTTTTCTACCTGCAAGGATATTTTATGGCGACTGTTGATCAGGGAATTACACGGCGGCTGCGCGATAAACTTTACGCTCATCTCCACCAGCTCTCGATGAGTTTCTTCAATAATGAAAGAAAAGGAAATCTGATCTCTACCATCGTGAACGATGTACGGGTTGTGCAGGAATCGCTCTCGGTTGGCGTAAACGGCGCGTTCCGCGACCCACCTCAAATAATTATGTTCGTTCTAGTCTTATTCTTTTTCGATTGGTCTCTAACTCTTTTTATTTGTGTGCTGTTACCGGTAACAGGATTTCTAATTACACGACTGGGAGATATGTTGAAACGTGAGAGTAAAGCAGCTCAGGAAAGAATGGCAGATGTCATTTCGGTTCTTTCTGAAACATTATCGAATGTCCGTGTAGTGAAAGCGTTCAGGATGGAGGAATTCGAGATAAATAAATTCAAAAACCATACACAGAAATATTTCCAAACGATGCGCGGTATACAACGGCGCAAAAACCTTGCGAGTCCTCTAACGGAATTTCTCGGTGCCATAACAATTGCCATAATCCTTTGGTTCATAGGTAAAAACGTCGTTCAAGGTACAACCCCGATGACACCGGGTGCATTGCTGCTATTCGTAGGGATAATCGTACAAATGTTGCCGTCTCTTAAATCGTTCGGGCTTGTATTCAACAGTGTCCAGGAAGGCAGCGCGGCGGCAAACAGGGTGCTAACAGTGCTCGATATCAAGCCGAATATTTATGACAAGAAAGATGCTGCAACTTTGTCTGGGTTTAAAAATAAAATCGAATTTAAAAATGTTTCGTTCCAATATGAAACCGGTGACATTGTTCTGAAGAGAATAAATTGTGAAATAAATGCGGGGGAAACTGTTGCGATTGTTGGTCCGAGCGGGGCGGGTAAATCAACACTTGTCGATTTAATCCCAAGATTTTATGATGTCAGCGATGGAAGTGTAACAATTGATGGAATGGATGTGCGAAGCATTACTATGGATTCACTCCGTTCGCTTATGGGCATTGTTACGCAGGAAACAATTCTTTTTAATGATACCGTTCGGAATAATATTGCGTATGGTCATCAGGAAGTTGAGTTTGATAAAATTGTTGCCGCAGCCAAAGTAGCAAATGCTCACGATTTTATATCATCACTTCCCGAGGGTTACGATACTGTTATTGGTGATCGAGGCGTAAAAATATCCGGTGGCGAACGTCAGCGTATATCGCTTGCAAGGGCAATTTTAAAAAATCCACCCATACTTATTCTAGACGAAGCAACTTCGGCTCTCGATACGGAAAATGAAATTCTCGTTCAGCAGGCGATTGAACGGTTGATGGAAGGTCGAACGTCTATTGTCATCGCTCACAGACTATCTACGGTCCAGCGTGCCGATAAAATAATAGTTCTTGAGGATGGTAAAATTGTTGAAATTGGGAAACATTCAGAACTACTCGCTCAATCCGATAGCTTATACAAAAAATTGCACGAGCTTCAATTTCAAATTTAAATGATCTTATTCAGATGAAAGTCAGCGGTTTCACCTTTGTTCGGGATGCCGAAAAATATGGCTACCCGGCAGTCGAATCCATACTATCTATGCTTCCGATTTGCGACGAGGTTGTTGTTGTGGTCGGATATTCTTCCGATAATACTCTCCAAATCATACACGAAATTGATTCGGATAAAATTCGAATTGTCGAAACCATTTGGGATGAATCACTTCGCATCGGTGGTAAAATCCTTGCTCAACAAACCGATATCGCTTTGAGTCACTGCAACTATGATTGGTGCTTCTATCTTCAGGCAGATGAAGTATTGCACGAAAAATTTTATCAACCGTTACGCTCATCGATGGAAGAGAACCTCAACAACCATCGTGTTGAAGGATTGCTTTTTGATTACGTTCATTTTTATGGAAGTTATTGGACTATAGGAACGGGAAGGCAGTGGTATCGAAAAGAAATTAGAGTTGTGCGTAATAAAATCGGCGTTCGATCGTTCAGAGATGCGCAAGGTTTCCGTCTGAACGGGAATAAACTTCATGTTAAACATTCCGGAGCGCAGATTTTTCATTATGGATGGGCTAAACCGCAAGATCAAATGACTGCCAAACAAAAAAACCTCGATAGGTTTTGGCACCGTGACGAAGAAATAGAAGAAAAATATGCGAGTGCCGAATTTCAGATATTCGGAAATCTTGAAGAGATTGCGCTCTTTAAAGATACACACCCTGCAGTTATGCGATCGCGGGTTGGCGATTGCGATTCAAATATTATCAAAATTGTTGAAAACAGGAAGAAACGTAAAACATTTTTCAAATGGCTCGAAGAGGATATTCTCCACACGAGAATCGGTGAGTATAAAAATTATAAATTGGTATGAGTTATCGGAGAGAAAATACCGATGCTGTTTTAATCCTGTTGTATTTCGGATTGAAGTAGTGCGCAATCCAGTCTCCCAAGCTCGGAGATATTTCTTTTTCTAATGTCAACCGTTTGCCGAATGCTTTTTCAAATGTAATTCTGTCTTGCTCGATTGAATCCCCGTAAAAGACGATATAATTAATTGTCGCTTTTGAAACAGTGACTTCCTGAAATTCTTCATTGAAATTCTTTCGCTCAAAAAACCAGAATAACGGTAGAGTTGGGTTGCCAAGATAATAAGAGGGGACGAGAAACTCATAATCGTATTGAACGATTATAATTCCGGTTGCATTATGTTGTGATTGGATAAATACGAACGGTTCGATCCGGTCTTTCTTCCCGTAATGAAATAAAGTCAATGTGAGCAGTATTGAATTCAGTATCCAGAAATAAATCCATAATCCCCGATAAAATTTTAGTAAATTCTTTTTCATGAACCATTCTTTTATTTTTGACATACCGGCTACACCTAGAATGATCAAAACCGGAATGATAGGAAGGAGAAAGCGTTCTTGCTTGTTTGCGATAATACTATGCGCGATAAAGAATGATAACGTTGAAATACCGAGCAATGAAAATGTTCTTCCTCCTCTGAATGTCGAATAAAGAAAAAGAATTGAAAATGGTGGGATGAAGATTGCAGTCAGAGTTAGCAAATAACGCCATGGTGGACCGGCCGGATAACCTGATGTATGAAATAAATCGTTCGGATTACTGAATATCCAACCGAAATTTCTATAATACGAGTAACCAAATTCTCCATTGATAAAAATATTTATGACTGCCTGAGCAGAAGCGATGAGCAGGACTCCAATTAAAAACGCGGAAAAATATCGTCTCCTGCTTTTCTGAAACAATAAACCGAGTGTAAAAATCCCGACAAACGAAATCATCGGGAAACGAAGTATCATCGCTGTTCCCATCAAGATTCCGGCAACGGTTATTGAGATGGGATTAAATGAATTTTGTTCTTCTTGTTTCCGGATAATCCATATCGACACGAGAACAGGTATTTGGCACAGTGCTTCTTCAAATTGGTGAACTGCCATGATTGGGATGATGAATAAGGATGTTGCCATCAAACCACCGATAGATGCCTGGATTTTATCGGTTTTAGATTCTAAAATTTTATAGACGAAATATATCACGAGCAGAGAAAGGATACCTTGAACAAGTCGGATGGTCAACATCTCAATATCAGGTGAACTGTTACCAAGTGCTCTCCCTAACATCATCATTATTGCTCCAAAATAAGGATATAAAGGAGAATCTTTGTAATCATGAGGTAATGGGAACCCCCGCGAAATCATGTCAGCATCGACGACAAAGTTAAAATGATCGTCGAGCGTGAGGAATCCTTTACTGAAAAATGCAGCGATAAGTCTTATCAATAATCCGAACAATAATAAAAATGTAAGCGGATTTCGATTAAATCTATCTATCAAATTTTCCTTCAATGCGGATTTCCTTGTGAACAGAAAACATCTGTTGAATATTGCTAATTAAACACAGAACGAATATATTGAAATAATTTTTGAAATTAAAATGGCTATTCATCCATAATCATGCTGAAACAGAAACCTGCTAAAACTGGCAAAACCTCTAAACTATCGCAGGGGTTTTATTTTTTTCGATTGATCAAACAATTGACAATCATCCTTTTTCTTTTTTTCGCCGCCCGTTTATTATTTTACATATTCAACCGTCAATCATTTTCTGATTGCGCCACACTCGACCTTTTTATTGGATTTTTGTACGGTATCCGATTTGATATTTCTGCAATTCTCTACTTTAATATTTTATTTATTTTGATACTTCTCGTACCGCATCCATACAGGGAGAAAAAAGGTTATCGTATTATATCATCTTTTATTTTTTATTTTTTTAATGGGATCGCGTTATTGTTGACAGTCATTGATTTCGAATATTTTAAATTCGCAAAGAAAAGAATGACTTTTGATCTGATTTCGATGAAGAGTGATTTGAACTCATTGGTTCCGGAATATCTAAAAGATTATTGGTACCTCGCATTAATTCTGGTTAGCTTCCTCGTCATTAGCTGGTACATTTCAAAGAAGATGATATCTAAAACATCTCCGCCAAAAATAAATTATTTCATTCAATCGATCATATTAATATTTACTATCGGTCTTTTCTTAATAGGTGTGCGTGGAGGGTTTCAATTAAAACCGTTGAAAGTGTTAGATGCATCTTTATATGGAACTCCTAAAACCGTTCCGTTGATTTTAAATTCCCCTTTTACTTTTATTCAGTCGTATGGAAGGAAACGTCTAACCGAAATAAGATATATGTCGAATGAAATTGCTGAAAAACGATTTCCGATTTATCATCGGGTGAATAGTGAATACCAGATGAAAAAAATGAATGTCGTTATTATCATTGTGGAGAGCTTATCGCGTGAATTTATGTCATGTTACGGTGCTGAGAAAAGTTACACGCCATTTCTTGATTCTCTGGCAACACATTCGCTTGTCTGTAAAAATTCATTTGCCAATGGTACTCGGTCTATGGAAGCTATTCCCGCTGTAATTGCCAGCATTCCACATTTGATGACCGATTCATATATTTATTCCGCATATCAAGGAAATCGGATTAACAGCATTGGGAGTTTGCTTGATGAAAAAGAATATGAAACCGCCTTTTTCCATGGTGGAACTAACGGTACAATGGGCTTCGATAGTTTTGTAAAAATGGGTGGTATAAAAAAATATTTCGGTCGAAGCGAATATGGCGATGAAAAAGATTTCGACGGTTTGTGGGGAATATATGATGAAGAATTTCTTCAGTTCACTGCGCAAACTTTGGAAAAAATGAAAAAACCGTTTTGCTCAACAATCTTCACTCTTTCATCTCACGAACCGATAAGTATACCACAAAAGTATAAGGATAAGTTTGAAAGGGGAAAACTCCCTATCGAGAGAGGTATAGAATATGTCGATTTTGCGATTGGAAAATTTTTTCATTCTGTGTCTAAGATGGAGTGGTATCAAAATACATTATTCGTTATCACCGGTGATCATACACCGGGCAGAACCCAACACCAGTGGTTTCAATCTTCTATCGGAATGTTCGAAGTCCCGATCATGTTTTTTGCGCCGAATAATAAACTGAAAGGGATGAACAACAAATTGACATCCCATGTGGATATAATGCCATCTATTCTCGATTACCTTTCATACGGCGGTGACTATGTTTCATTCGGCAGAAGTATTTTTGATTCCTCTTATGACGGTTCGAACTTGAATCTTGTAAGCGAGAGTTATCAATTGTTGAAAAATGATTATGCGCTTTTGTCGGATGGTGAAAAAGTAATCAGTTTTGAAAAATATTCCAATGAGAAAAAAATATCTCAAAACCATCTTGGCTCAGATCCGGCGGTGGAAAAGAAAATGCTTGAAAATCTAAGAGCTAGTTTGCAAATTTACCGGAATGCGATGATTCATGATAGATTAACTACCAATTCTTACCATAATTACACTAGCCCCTGATCCGTTATGAATATTATTTTGCTCTCTAATTATTCAATCGGTTGTGTGCCTTTTTATGTAAAACGCGCCCTTGAAAAAATAGGGCATAATGTTTTTCCTTTCAGCCCTGATTATAACCTGGATGGATGGACGAAATGTGCGGAGGATGTGGATGTAACCGAGATAGTAAAAAATATTTCAATACCGATCGATCTCATTCTCTGTGTGGAAGCGAGTACGGGAACAAAATTTTTTCCGAAAGGATTGGATTCTGTTCCGGCGCCAACAGCTTGGTGGGGAATAGATAACCATTTGAATTATCGATGGCACAAGGAATATGCAAACTTATTCGATATTGGATTTTTTGCGCAAAAAGAGTACCTTCACAAGGCGCAGAAATATGGATTAAAAAATTCATTTTGGCTTCCTCCCGGATGTGATGAAGAATTTCATCGCGACAGAAATTATGAAAGAATTTATGATGTGAGTTTTGTTGGAAACCTGACTCCTAACCGTAAAACATTTTTCAATTCGCTTGGTGTACCCGTTAATCTCGTTTCCGGGGTATATTTAGATAAAATGGGTGAAGTGTACAGCAAATCTAAAATAGTACTGAATATCAGCGCCCGCGAAGATTTGAATATGCGTGTATTCGAAGTTATGTGTTCGGGTGCATTACTAGTTACACAAAGGATAGATGCGGGTATCAACGAGTTGTTTGAAGAAGGCAGGCATTTTGTTTTTCATGACATAAAAAATGCGGGTAAAATTGTTAGGTATTACCTGGATCATCCTGAAGAACGCGTGCGAATCGCTGATGCAGGAAAAGAAATAGCTGTCAGCGAGAATACGTATGCTAAGCGGGTGGAGACAATACTCGCGAAAGTCAAAGAGTTTAGCGGATATACCGAATCGAGAAGACAAAAATTTAATTCATATAAAATATATATCCAGGAAAGTTTAGTCTATAAACACCGATCGTTCAAATTACTGAATGAATCGAGGCGATCGTTTAACGAAGCGATGAATAGGAATAAATTTCTAACAATATTTTACCTATTGCGATTTTCATTTTACAGATTGATTGAACGAATTGATAAAATGTTCAAGAAAAATTTTTAAATGACTCTATGATATTCGGAATAGATTATCAAGCGGCTGTCCCCACGGAACGATCAGGGATCGGAACTTATATCTTCAATCTTGTTGATGCTTTGTCTTCCATCGATGGAAGAAATGAATATAATCTTCTTGTCCCTTCGATGGATAAATCATTAAAAGCGGTAAGTGAGAATTTCAAATATATTAGTAAGAAAAATCCATTTCGATTCATAAAACGATTCGATTCATTCCACGGTCCCGATTTCAAACTGATCAGTGTGAGAGCGGGTAGGAAGATTGTAACTATTCATGATTTAGCAAGCAGGGTGGAGGGTGATTTTATGTCAGAGGATTTTCTCGCTTTGACCCGGAATAAAATTGAAAAATCCACTGACAAGGCAGATGTTATCGTAACGGTAAGCAAAACTATCAAACATCAGCTTGAAGAATATTATCCCAGAATAAGAGGAAAGATTCGAGTTGTATATCACGGTATCGGAGATGAAATTCAGCGAACAAACCAAAAAGACCTAGAATTCGAGAAGCTCGGGAAATATGGGATAACTACTCCTTATTTCCTTTTTGTCGGCAATCTTGAAACACGAAAAAATATTATAACTTTATTAAAAGCATTTCAAAGTTTTATTCAAAAAGAAAAGACCAACCATCAACTAGTATTAGTAGGTAAGCCGGGCTGGGGTTACGAACGAATAATGAAGCATGTGAATGAATCTGCATGTCGAGACCGAATTCGTTTTGTGGGATGGATATGCAGTGCCGATATTTCCACTCTTTATTCGAATGCAGATTTGTTCGTCTATCCATCTTGGTACGAGGGTTTCGGATTCCCCTTACTTGAAGCAATGAAATGCGGTGTTCCCGTTATCGCATCCGATATCCCAACTCATCGTGAGATTGCAGGTAATGCAGCGATTTTTGTTCCACCATCCGATGCAGAAAGTTTTGCGCAAAAATTTTCTTTGCTTCTATCCGATGGACAATTAAGAACCGGGCTTGTTCAATCCGGGAAATCCCGATCCGAATTATTCACATGGAAGAAAGCAGCACAGGCGATGCTCGATATTTATGAAGGTTAAATGATGAATGTAAATTCGTTCAGAGTTTTAGTCGATAAATGGATTTGGTGGGGAATAGTTACATTTGTTGCGGTACTGATATTTTCGATCGCCATTGTTCAAATAGTGGTCGGTGTTCTCACCATCCTTTGGATCGTGAAGATTGTTATAACCCGGAATTACAAATTTGTGCGGACTCCACTGGATTATCCGTTCATCGCATTTGTTGTTTTACGCATCGTTTCGGTTTTCTTTTCTGTAGATTTTTCCGCGAGTATTCCAACTCTGTATAAAGAAATCCCTTTTTATATAATCTATTTCATCGTCACTAATAATCTAGCGATCGACGATAAAAATCAAATTAAAAAATTGATATGGATAATGATATTTGCCGGGTGTGTCGCAAGTATCTATGGGTGTACTAAAGTGATTTTCGGTTATGAAGAACGTGCCAGTTCGAGCACTTCGGGATATAGCACGCTCGGAATGTTTTTAGCAGTTTTGATTTCGTTTACCTTATGGCTCGGTAAGAGTAAACTATTTTTCACCTCACGTTTGTTGTGGAGTTTGAGCTTGGTAATCATGGGAAGCGGTTTGCTCTTGACTCTGAATCGAACTCATTGGGGAGTTTTGGCTGTTATCCTTATTATTGTTGGATTATTGAGGGAAAGAATTGCGTTGTTTGTTACTGCCATCGTAAGCGGGCTGATAATAGTTTTCATCCCTTCTATTTCAAACAGATTCTACCAGATGATTCATTTTCTTGAATATACTTCAGGGCGGAATGTTATTTGGCAGGGGGCGTTGATGAAATTTACAGAACGCCCTATTTTTGGCTTTGGACCAAGGACATTCGAACAAATATTTCCGCTTCGGGAGCAATTGGAAGATAAATTGATAGCGAGCTGGCATAACGATTTTCTTCAAGTTTACATGGAGAGTGGTCTATTTGCTCTGATTGCATTTCTCTGGATTATCATAGCAATATATTATTATGGATTGAAGATTGTTCGACTAAAGGAATTCGATCTTTTCTACAAGGAAATAACAATTGCCATCTTGCTGGGTATGTCGGCGTTTTTCCTTACCGGATTAGTGGGCGGTTTCATAATCGATCCGATTACTTCGTTGCTATTCAGATTCCTACTTGCGATACTAGCACTCATCAGTTGCACAGTTACTAAAAAAATTAAGATAGATGGAAAGAAAACTTAAGATATTGCACATCTGTTCGTCACTTGCATGGGGTGGTGCTGAAATAGCAGCAGTGAAATTAGCTCATTCATTCAAAGATCGCGGGCATGATATATATTTTGCCGCTCATCCGAGAGGCAGGATATTTGCTGAATTACAAACACTCGGTATTTATCCAATTCCGGTGCGATTGCTCCGGAATTTTGATCCATATTCTTCGCTGAAACTCAGATTAATAATTAATAAACATGCTATTGATCTTCTTCATGTTCATATGTCGCGTGATCTGGTCCACGCATATCTTGCGACATCAATGATGAATAATCGGCCGCGCATAATTCTTCAAAAACAAGTTTCTTCAAAGGTCTCAAAAAAAGATTTATTTCATCGGTTGATTTATTCGCATGTTGATAAGATATTTGTTCTGTCTAATTTTTTACGCGAGAATATTTTAAATACTTGTCCGGTGTATGAAAATATAGTGACTGTCATACCGGGTGGAATAAATACAACTTTATACCGTCTGGATCGTGATGATGCAAAAAATCTTCGTGCCGAATTCGGGATTCCGGCAAATGCTTTGGTCATTGGTTCCGTCGGTCGAATTGATCGGGCTAAGGGATTTACTGAATTAGTGAATGCCCTGGCATGCCTTCCGGATTCGTTTAAAGAGACTCGGTTGGTTATTGTTGGTGAAGCAACTTTTGGTGAGGAGAATTACAATAACGAGCTTCATGAACTCGTTAATTTTCTTGGATTAAAGGAGCGCATTATCTTTGCAGGTTATCGGTCGGATATCCATAATTTGTTTTCTGTGTTCGATATATTCGCGTTGCCTTCGTACGAGGAGGCATTCGGGTATGTTTATATTGAAGCTATGGCAGCGGGTTTGCCAGTTATCGCTGCTGACGCGGGTGGTGCTTCTGACATTATTACCGATGGTGAAACAGGATTTCTCGTTACACCAAAAAATGTCGACTCATTGAAAGATGGATTGATAAAACTATTGAGCGACCATCAGCTCAGGCAACGTTTTGGAGTGAACGGAAAAAAGAAGGTGTATGATAAATTTTTAGAATCCGATATATTGCAGAAATACGAAAATGAATATTATTCACTTCTCAAGTGAGTTTTACTTCTTGCCTGATTCTTGTTGAGAATAAGTTTTATAAAACGCTTCCCAGTTTTCTTTCTTATAATAATCTTCACCGAAAAATTTTATAATCGGTAAAAATTTATCAGCAGGAACAAATGAAGCTAATTTATCGATCGGTTTACCATTAGAATCGAGAAAAAACATTGTTGGATAACCGGTTACGCCCATTGCTCCGGTAAACTGAGTTTCAGACATCTCTTTGCCATCCAATTTTAATTTCTCTGATCCTTCACCATTAACCTTAACCAATACATAATATTTTTTAAGGTAAGCCGCTACTTTATCATTTTCGTAAACTTCTATATCGAGTTTTTTACACCATTTACACCAATCTGTATAAACATCAAGTAAGATTTTTTTATTACTCTTTTGGGCTTCGGCTATGCCGTCGTTGTATTTATACCATTTTAATTCAACTTTATTTCCGGAAAAACTATAAGTTGATATGATGAATATGAAGACGATGATTGAGATTATTTTATTCATGATGTTTTTTTTCTATTATTGAAATTGAATTTCTAATGAAAATATATGTCCTGAACCGAAACTGTCTTTGTAAGGAACATAGGCGTAATCAAATTGAAATAATGAAGACCGTATTCCAACGCCTGCAGAAAAACTTTTTGTTTCATAACCTGTTTGATATCCGAAACGTAATGCTATCATGTTTTTATAATCCGTCTCGGCGCCGAAGTGAAGATGAGTCTTACTTTCTTTTGGAAACGAGACGATATCGCCATTCACTCGAACATCGATAGGAATCGAAGTGAAGGGATGATTATACGAAGTTCCTGCCCTGATTATCAACGGTAGTTTTGTTGACTCATTGAATAATTTATTCATCGATCCCAGGTTGCTGATCGATAATCCAAATTGAGTATTCCATGGCGATTTATATAATGCACCCAAATCAATGGCGTATCCTGATGCGTCATCGACGTAAATCTTTTCGTATAAAAATTTACCTGTAACTCCGACGCTGATCAAAGAAGTTATTTCATATGCCGAAGATAAACCTATTGAAGCATTCTGTGCATCGAACATTCCAAACGGATCGCCAGCAATTTGCCGTAATGGAATATTATTCACGCTGGTTTTATTTACACTCAAACCGAAAGAAAAATCATTCCATCCTGTTATGGAGGCAAGATACTCAGTTTTTCTGTCCTGCACTCCTTCATTGTGCATGAAGAGGAGGTGCGCGGTTGCATCGGTCGCAATTGTTGCGGGATTGTAATAAGTTCCGACCGGGCCACCATTCACAGCAACGAACGCCTCACCCATTGCCAGAGTGCGTGCGCCGGCACCGAACTTTAGGAATGTTAATCCTGTATTTCCCGTTTGTGATATACTTGTTGAAGTCATTAATCCATAAGATGCAGCGATAATGAATAAGATTCTTTTCATAAAAATTATATTTTGGCAGATAGTGTTATAAAATGAATTGCGTGTGGTGCAAATGAATCATAAATAAATGCGTACGATAATGCGGGTTCAAATCCGGCTACCGGTTTTCTGACAGTAAAACCGAACGAAGGTTTAGCGCCGGTTCGATCGGTTCCGAATTCGATTCTGTCAACGCCACCACGGATTTGAAAATATTCGATCATTGAGTATTCGGCTCCAAACCGAAGAATATTAGTGCTTTGATTAGAGTTTTCGAAGTCAACCGCAACCGTAATTTCAGGATCTTCAAGACAATAAGCGAAACCGATTCTTCTTAATGTTGGAAATTTATCGGTAGTTGGTTTACCAAGCGGTTCGGGGTAGATAGGTTTAGTGTCCCAAATATATTTAGAACCTATATCTTGTAACGCAACACCCAAGTATAACCGATCAATCAGGTGAAAGTGAGCACCGATGTCGAATCCGACGGTTGTGGAAGTTACTTCTTCAAATAATTTGTTGTGATAAAGTTTTACCGCTACACCAAGTGATACTCCCTCGCTGACCTGATTAGAAAAAGCGAGTGCGAATTGATAATCGTATGTTGAATAATCTTCAGTGTGTACACCGTTGCTGTTCCTTCCGTCGATGTTGCTCACTCCCGCTTTGATGATTGAAGCAGAAATGCCGGCGGTCGGAGGAATCGATTGGGTGTAACTTAAAGAGGTAAGTGATCTGTCGAGCGATAAAAATCCGAACGAAGCATTTGCCGAGCGAGTTTTTGAAAACGCAGAGAGTGCCGGATTATAATATGCAAATATCTCATCTGAATTGACGGCAGTAAGCGCGTTGCCCATTGCCATACCGCGTGCCCCGAATCCCATTCTTGCAAAAGCCCCTGCTTTGCCGGCGTTCTGAGAAAAACTTTGTTGAGAATAAATGATCAATAAAAATAAAATTATACGTTTCATATTATTGCAGCACCAAAATTTTTCCATACGTGGATTCATTATCATCGATTTTTACCAGATAGAAATATACTCCGTTCGCAACAACAGTGCCTTTATCATCTCTACCATCCCAAAGTTCATCTAATTCCAGATTGTCGGGCCGGGTTGCGTTGTTTAGTAATGTTCTCACGCGGTTCATACCGAAATCAAAAATTTCTATTGTTACACTTCGACTTCCTGTGGAATTAGGGTCTCCAGATTTTTTTCCGTAGTGGATGCGGACATATGCATCCGCTGCGGGGAGTGCGGTTGATGGAGCAAATGGATTCGGGTATGCGTATGTTTCAGATGAATTACCCACAGATGCGAATGTTCTATAGATAGTCCAACTTTTACCGAATGGATTTTCACTATTGTCGATTGTTCTGGCAAATCCTTCGTTCGTTCCAACATAAACAGAGTCACCGATTACATCGACTGAATAAACTTTTGCTGAATAAATATATTGATGCGATAAATGATCAGCCAAATCTGATATTCTTATGAAATTCTCACCGCCATCGTTAGTTCGATAAATTCCATCTTCGGTTGCAATGTATGCGATTGAATCTTTGAATGCGAAACCGTAAGCGCGAATTCCATGCAGCCGGTTAGTCCATGTTTCTCCGAAATCGTCAGAATAACTCACACCGAATTCTTCACGATTGTCTTGTGCTCGCCAATTGGTAGTCCACAAACGTTTGATGCCCGAGAAGCGTTGTTCTTTTATCGAGATCACCCAATTCCCAAGTATCGGTAATGCCTGATTTTGATGATTCATTTTTGTCCAACTTATACCGCCGTCAGTAGATCGGTTCACACCGTCGGCGGTTCCGCACCAAATAGTATCGGGACTCACCGCATATACTGAAAACGCAAGCAAATTATTATTTAACCGCGGATCGTATTTAATAAAAATTCTTTTTTTTCTTTCCGGGTCATTCGGTGCAAATGAGTAAAGGGTGTCTGTAGGAGAGATGATATTCATATTGTCGAGAGGTAACAATATTCGTTGCCATGTTTGACCGTTATCGGTAGATTTTCTTAAACTGCTCGCCCAGCTTGCAATCCAAATGCTACCTGAAGTTATCGAAATATCGAAAGTTACATTTTGTTCCGGTACGATTACAGGAAGAATCCGAATTGAGTCGTTTATGCATGGATAACCGGGCGGGCAATAGGAAATTATGCTATCTCCGTTTTGATCTATCACTTGTTCAAAATGTTGCCATGTATTTCCCGCGTCGAAAGAAGCAGCATACCCACCGCCGGTTTGAACACCATTTCCGTTTACATCTTTCTCGTATCCCATTGCAGCCCAAATAGTATCTCCGTAGGTTGAGATTGCAAAAATGCCTGAATAAGCAAATGCGGGATCGGTTTTAAACGATAACCAGCTTCTACCTCCATCTAAACTCTTGGCGAGTCCATTACCTGTGCCTATGTAGATCGCCGAATTGTTTACAACAGTATGTGAGACGCTGTTGCTGGGTGGGAAGGTTGTAGCTTCAATTTCATTGAGAGAATAATTTTTCAAGAATATTGATTGTCCGTTTGAAATTTGAAGAACTAAAACGACAAGTATTGAAATTAAATAAATATATTTCATGGTATAGTTTGAAAAAGGAGTACTCAAGGTAAAATTGTAATAGTATGTAATAACGAATCTGAAACAGCGCCCGATTTATCGACAGCTCTAAATAAAAATATTTGATCGCCGAGCCGAGCTGTAGAATCTATACTCAGAATCCGCGAGAAAATTCCATCTAATGCAATATTGTCTCCATCACGACTTTTATCACCATCGTCATAAAGATAGATTGGGCTGGTTTCAGTGGGGTAAATTCTTTTGATATAAACAGACTCTAGATCGTTATATCCATCTGAATCATTCACGGTAGTATTAAAAAATAACAATTCAATACCAGTGGCAGGGCGGGTTAATGTATCCGGCGCTGTATAATTTATTAACTGTGGTTTACTATTATTTCGTGTTATATATAAAAATTTTTCAATGGTGTTACTTGATGAAGAATTATCTGATTTCAAAGAGAATGTTAGTCTGAATGCACCTGCATCTCCTCTGTTGATTGTCATCGATACAGAGGATGAAAAATAAATTGAATCTACTCCGACAGAATCGATATCAAACGATATTGTAGAAAATGGTGAGGGGGAAGATGGTTTAAAGATTTGTAAAATGCCGGAGACAGGTTGATGCATTAACTCTTTTGATCCGCTGCCATGGAAATTGATTTTTATTTTGTATTTATTATTTCCGAGATTATCGACACTATTTGTGGTATCGTTATCCAGATCGATAATATTTTGGGTGAATATTACGTTTGATAAATAGGGAGCTTTAGAAACCGGATCAATGATGCTGGTTTTTTCATATTGGCACGAAATCAGCGACAATGATAATAATATTGGGAAGAATTGTTTCATTCTAATTTTTTCTAAGATAAATTTCGAGTACTCCTCACTTAGAAGCAAAAACAGGTGAGAAACACTCCGTATGTTATTATTGAAATTATTATGGATTAAAAAAATAATAACAAGGAGTCAGTTGGTGTCTTTCAATTACTTAAACTAAAATAAGCTAATAAATAAGATAAAGAAAGTCAAGAATTATTCTTTATGGAATATCGATGAATGGAATTGGCGAGAAGGATAAAATAAATATGACTAGTGAGAAAAGCCCTAATAATTTCCTCCTGGTTGATAAATGTTCAACAATCGCTGTTTGTGGGTGGTCTAATTTTACGATAAAATACAACATTATCCCCCAAACGAGCCATCCGATTGACGCCGGATAAATTTGAGAGATGATCGCATGGATAACGCTTATTAATCCAGCTAAAATTAGACTGAAAAAGAAAATTCGGGCTACAATTCGATGTATTTTATTTCCAAACATAGCATAAACAATATGCCCACCATCCAATTGACCTACTGGCATAAGATTAAGTCCTGTTACAAACAACCCGAACCAACCGACACATAAATACGGATAATGATAAATCTCATTCATCGGGGGAAAAAACACGGATTTTGGTATAATTTTTTCAAATATCGTGAATAATAAAGAATCACCGAAATATAATCCGTTGGAAGGAATAATATTCAGCGCCTGATACTCAGGGTGGATAGTAAAGATATAATCTTTTTGCGGGAGGGTGAAAAATCCCAAAACCAGAAAAATGATGCTCACACAAAATCCGGCGATGGGACCCGCAATGCCAATATCAAATAAGGCAGATGTTGTACGAGGGGTTGATTTCATTCTTATCAAAGCTCCCATAGTCCCGAACGGATTTATCAAAAACGGTGGTGCAGGGATGAAATAAGGCAGTGTTGTTTCGACATTATGAAATTTTGCAGCGAAATAATGCCCGAATTCGTGGCTGAGTAGAAAAATAAGAATAAAAGATGAATATTGAATCCCGGATGAAAAATTTGACAGTTCTAAAGGATCTTGATTTAACCATTGTACGCCGGCTAAAGTTGTAGTCAAAAATGTAGCTAAAAATAAAATACCGTAGAGAATTAGGTGATAAATTTTCGTTTTTTTATTAATCATCGGGATCTGTTCAGGGGGGCAAAAAAAAGCCCTGAATTACAGAATTCAGGGCTTAAATAATTAGATTCTTTGTTACGGTTTTGGTGAATCCGGAAGTAGTGGGATGGTACTCTTCGGTTTTGGTGAATCTGGTAACAATGGAATTGTACTCTTCGGTTTCGGTGAATCCGGAAGTAGTGGGATAGTACTTTTCGGTTTCGGTGAATCCGGAAGTAATGGAATCGTTGAAGCGAATGAAATAAGGATATTCGCTACTAAAACCATCAATATTGTAATAAATATTGCTCTAAATTTTTTAAACATGATACATCTCCTTATAATTGTGTCGTAAATTAATTTATTCTAGCCTAAATGGGGGTATCGAAGGAAAATTTACTTATCAAATATAGAATGAATGAGGTTTCCTATCAATAAAAATCTTGAAATTTCGCTAAAAATTATTACGAATATTCGTTTGTGAGATATATCACCTTTTTATTTATATATAAAATTATTTGCGAATGCCCTTGACATATCAACGGCTTTTGTATATATTCTAGTATTAAAATATCAACGAATATTAGCGAGAATAATGCGTCAAAGTTTCAAAATTATATTGATTTGGGGAATGATCCTTTTTATTTATTTTGTATCACTCTCTCTTTTTTCTACATCAACGTCCCCGTTCTCCGCTCATATTAATCAATTAGTTCAATCGTTACTTTTTATCATATCTATTTTTATTCTTCTAAAAGAACCAAATCGTAGAAATCGATTTATATTTTTAAATTTTGCAATATTCTTTAGCTTGTCATTATTTTCTTTGGGATATGATTTCATTCATAGAGATTTATTTATTCAAAAATATTCTCGGCATATATATTTACAATATGTATCAATTGCGTATATTACTCTGAATTCTTTCGCAGTGGTATATTTAGTTATTGATTTACTCTTCCGAGAATTTAAAGTGTTTCAAAAATATTTATGCACCACGTTTATCATCGGCGCAGCTACCCTACTCGTATTTTATCCTTATTTCAGCAATCCAAAATATTTATATGAAACGAATGATATTAAACAGTATAAAACACTCGATGATTTTGTTCAAACTCATCGTTCAGATATAGGATCGAGCGGGCTTGATATAGCATTGCAGGTGACATTAAAATCATGGTCTGATGGTCATGAAGTTGCTGAGTTATTACCTGAGGAGAATTTAAAAAGAATTCAGAGTTTAATACCTTATCTCGAAAAGGATAATTGGAGAATACTACTGTGGGCTCCACTTTACAGACAAATTATTTATATCGAAGTATTAATCATCGGTTTCATACTTCTTTTTTTTGGATACCAATATAAAAAAGATCCACCTCAAGGTGCATATATAGATAAAATTATGTTTCTTGTTTTGCTATTAAGTTCCATGGACATTATTCATAATTGGGGTTTTATTAAAAGTGTTGAGTGGGGATCTATGACCGAATTGTTTACAATCGGTCAGTATATAACGGTATTTGCAGAGCTCATGATGGTTCTGTTTTTTGCCTTGCGACTCAAGTTTATTAGTTCAGTTCAAGGTGAATTTTATGAAACCGAAATTGCAACACATCCTGAGAAAGTTAGCAGATGGAGAGATTGGGTAGATAATTTGGTACTTGCTCAATTTTTTAACTATAAGATTTTTAATGGTAGATTATTTCAGAATCCTTCTGGAAAATAGGTCAATTGCGAATGTATTATTGAGAGGTTAAAATGGAAAAAGAAATTAAAACAAAAAATACTGAAGAGCAGAAAACAACCGGTATGGAATATCCAATTATTGGCAAAAGTCGATCCATAGAACAACTTATCAAGCAAATCAATTCGCTCGCAAAAACTCGTCGTGATGTTTTGGTAATCGGGGAAGCTGGTATTGGAAAAGGGGCGGTTGCAAAAAATATTCATTCAACCGGCAGCCAAGAAGGCGAACACAAACCGTTCATGTCAATTAACCTCTCAGTGCTCGATGATAAAGAATTAGAAGCTGTGCTGTTCGGTTATGAGCGTGGTGGTGATGGATTGCCATACTCTACTAAACGTGGTCTATTCGAGTTGGCTAATGGTGGTACCGTTCTTATCGAGGAAATCGAGGAAGCCAGCTTTCGGAATCAGATGAAAATTCTCTCATTCATGAATGAAAGGGCAACACGCCGCATCGGCAGTGTGAAAGCAGAACCGATAGATATCAGATTGATTGTAACCGTAAAGGAGGATCCAAGAATTCTTGTTGAAAAAAGAAAATTGATGGATGATTTAGTCATTAAGATGAACGATTTCGACAGGATTGTGATTCCACCGCTCAGGGAAAGACCTGAAGATATTCCTCTTCTTATCAAACATTTTGCGAATGAATTGTGTCATGAACTTGGAATTGGTGAACTGGTAATAGATATAAATGCGATTGATGTTTTAGTTAGGCAAACATGGCGCGAGAACATACGTGAACTGAAAGCCGTCGTCGATAAATCGGTTCTCTTTTCAAACAGCGGTCGTTTTATGCTTCCACCCGAGCTCGTGGATGAAAAGACCGAAGTTGTAAAAATGATTAACAACATTGCAAATGGGCAAGATTTTATTCTCGATCGTTCTCTTGATGCGATAGAAAAAGGTATTATTGAAAGGGCGTTACAAAAATTCGCATTTAATCAATCGCGCGCCGCCTCTTTTTTGGGTATGACAGAACAAACTCTCCGCTATAAGCTTAAACGTCTTAATATAGCGAGTGCAAGAACACGCGTTTAATATCTAACAAATATTTTAGTACATTGCCCTTCCATTCCGAAGGGCATTTTTATTTTATGTAAGAGATCTTTTTTTCCAGACCACGTTTCGACTAAAAAATGCGATAAATGGAATAACTAAAACATATATCAAGAAATACAGTAAAAATGGGAATACAAATTTAAAATATTTCCTTACTCTGAATCGTCCTAATATTTTTTCAAGAAAAATCATTTCTCCAATACTTGTTATTACAAATGCAACCGCTGTAATTTTAGGATCCAGGAAAAATAATGATATCAGTATAAGAAACTTAGCCATCCACCCAACAAACATTATCAAATATCCTCTCAAAATCATATCGGTGCCACCAACACCCCACCGTTTTTTTTGACGATATAATTGTTCCCAGCTTTTACAGGCACTGCTCTGTACTAAACAATTTGGTTCAAGAGGGAATTTAATTTTGTACTCCGTTCGTTGTAAGATCGATTGAACCAGGGCATAATCTTCTGTTACACTGAATGGAATATCCTTGTAACCGCCAACCTCTTTGTATGCTTGCATTCTTATGGCAAGATTATTTCCAATCGCAGTTAATGGAATCTTTAAACCCGATGTTGCAGATGCAAGCCCGAAAAGAAATAACCAATCGAGTGCCTGGATCCCCTCGAATGAACGATTTGCGTTTAACAACGTGAATCCACCCACGATACCTGTATCATCACCGAAATATTTTACAGTTTCCTTTACCCAGTTTTTTGGTACGCGACAATCGGCATCTGTGAATAATACTATTTCACCTATCGCTGTTTCCATACCCTGGGCAATCGCATTTGCCTTTCCGCGTAGATTCCCGGTGCCAGTCGTGGTTGTGACCATTCTAAGATTTCTTCCGGTATGAGCAAATGATTGAACTATTTCCGGTGTTTTATCAGTCGATGAATCGTTGACGATAATAATTTCAAATTTATTTTCGGGATAATCGATTTTAAGAAGGGATGTTATGCAATCACCTATGAATTCCTCTTCATCGCGGGCGGCAACCATTATAGTTACATAGGGTTCATACCCGAGTTGTTGTGAAAGATGATCCGATTTCCAAATCCCTATTCGTAGGATTATTAGTTCGATCAGATATATTCCGATTGCGGTAAAAAGTATAATCAACAGCATTAAAAATGATTTTATGAATTCGATGGTTAATGTAAAAAAACATTTCCATCAAAACAATTTTAAGTTGGAATTACACTCGGATTCCATTATATTTATCGTTATGAAAACGCCTCTCGTAATAGGTATTGCCGGTGGAACAGGATCGGGTAAAACCACTGTAACAAAAAAAATCCTGAATTCACTTGATCCAGCTAATGTCGCTGTGCTTCGTCATGATTATTATTACAAAGATCTATCTTCTTTTGGTTCTCTATCACCACAAATGATAAATTTTGATCATCCCGATGCGCTTGAAACCTCACTCCTAATCGAACATCTTCGGGAATTACGATCAGGTAAACCTATCAGACAACCTAACTACGATTATACAACTTACAAACGATTAGATGCTATCTCTGTTATTGAACCAACTGGTGTAATCATCGTTGAAGGAATTCTGATATTCCTTGAGAAAGCATTACGCAAATTAATGGATATTAAAATCTTTGTAGATACCGATGCCGATGAGAGACTTCTACGTCGATTAAAGCGTGATTTATTAGAGCGTGGTCGGTCGATTGAGTCGGTAATGGAACAATATATCTCCACCGTTAAACCGATGCATCTTGAATTCGTTGAACCGTCAAAGAGATGGGCGGATATTATCATACCCGAGGGTGGCGAAAACGAAGTTGCGATAGATATGGTTGTAGTCAAGATTCGAGAGATGTTAGCCCGGAATCCAAAATAATATTTCCCCCTAATTTTGCATGCCGCCTTGTTAATATGGTATTTGATTCCCACCTCTTAATTTGGTATATTTTTTCAAATTTATATTAATTTCTCCCAATCTAATGACAAAAAATTTATCCGGCATCGGTTCACAGATATCTGCATTGCGCACCAATTATAATAAAACGATTCTACCGAACGGGCTTCGAATTGTAACTGAAGAAATTCCTTATGTTCGGTCTGTTTCGGTTGGGGTTTGGATTGATGTTGGATCGCGCGATGAAATTGAATCGACTAACGGAATTACTCATTTCATTGAGCATATGGTATTCAAAGGAACGAAACGATTCAACAATCAGCAGATTGCGCGAAGTTTGGAATCTGTCGGCGGATATTTGAACGCTTTCACAACCAAAGAACATACTTGCTTCTATGCACGGATTTTAGATGAACATGTAGAGCGAGCGTTAGATGTAATTTCAGATTTAATTCAACATCCAACACTCAACATCAAAGAGATTGAAAAAGAAAAATTGGTTGTTTTGGAAGAACTTAAAAACATCGAAGATGATCCCGACGATTTGATTCACGATGTTCTTGACAAAAATGTCTATAGGAAACATTCTCTAGGTTATCCTGTCATTGGAATTGCTGAAAATATTAAGAGTTTTACCCGGGTGCAAATGTTGGAACACATTCAAAACCACTTTACTCCCGACAAAATGGTTATTGCTGCTGCAGGCAATCTGGATCATAAAGCATTTACAGATCTGGTAGCAAAATACTTTATACTCAATTCTAAAAAGAAATTTAGTTCGAATCGTGATCAACATCCGGGGAAGAGTTTCTTAAATACAGAAACGATTGAGAGGCCAATTAATCAAGCGTACGTTTGTATCGGCACCCGCAGTTATAGTATCCACAGCAATATGCGGTATCCGTTGTTGTTGATGAATACAATTTTAGGTGAAGGGATGAGCTCGCGCTTGTTTCAGAACATCAGGGAAAAATATGGTTTTGCTTATTCAATCTTTTCATTTGTCAACCTGTTAAGCGATACGGGTATATTCGGTGTTTATGTAGGTACAGATAACCATAACATCGAACGGTCTCTTGATTTAATATATCGGGAATTGGATAAATTGAAGGATAAGGAAATTAGTAAAGCCGAAATATCGCGAACGAAAGCTCAGATGAAAGGCAGTTTAATGCTTGGGCTTGAAAATATGTCGAACCGAATGATGCGGCTTGGCAGCGGTGAGTTATACTTTAACCAGTATATTTCTCTTGATGAGGTAATTAAAAATATAGATGCGATAAATGCGGACAATGTGCTTGATATCGCGAATAAGTTATTGCACAAAGAAAAATTCTCCACGGTAATATTCAAACCAAAAAAAGAAAATTAATTTCGATTATACTAAAGTGAATTGATACCGCTCAATGATTTCTTAAAACCGATTCTTGTTGCGTCTTTATGATTTTAAGAAGATGAGTGAAAGGAATTTTATGATATATAAATCGTCACTAAATCCTAATCTATTAATCGCTGAGTACGCGGTGAGAGGACCGATAGTAATCAAGGCACAGCAACTTGAAGAGCAGGGAAAGAAAATAATATACTGCAATATCGGGAATCCTCAGGCACTAAAGCAAAGACCTTTGACCTATATCCGGCAGATGTTAAGCTTGGTTGAATACCCTGAACTGATGAACCAATCTGAAATAGTAAGAAGCTACCCGCGTGATATTGTCGCGCGGGCGAAAGAATTTTTAAAAAAACATCCGCATGGAACCGGCGCATACACGCAAAGCGCAGGTATACCTTTCATCAAACAGGCTGTTGCAGACTTTATCAGTAAGCGCGATGGCATTTCTACGAATAAAGATTACATAATTCTAACAGATGGCGCAAGTAAAGGTGTTCAGGCGGCGTTGATGGCGCTTCTGAAAGCACCTCAAGACGGATTTATGATTCCGATTCCTCAATACCCTCTTTACAGCGCAAGCATTTCTTTGTATGGCGGAAAACAAATCGGTTATTATATTGATGAGACGGGACGCTGGCAATTAAATAAAAATATCCTGGAAACGAGCATCGCAAAAGCAAAAGCCGATGGAATCAATCCTGTAGCTATTGCAGTTATTAATCCCGGGAATCCGACCGGCGCGATTCTCTCATTGGAAAATATCAAAATGATAATCGAGTTCGCGAAAAAATATTCACTCTCGATTCTCGCCGACGAGGTTTATCAGGAGAATGTATATGATAAGGAAGTGAAATTCCATTCACTTGCCAAAGTGATGCACCTGATGGGTGAGAAGGATGTTTCTCTATTCAGTTTTCACTCTGTCTCCAAAGGATTTCTTGGAGAATGCGGACACCGTGGAGGTTATACCGAATTCAGAAACATCCCTGCCGATGTCATGGCTGAATTAGTAAAACTCCAATCTATCAGTCTTTGCGCGAATGCGGTTGGGCAAATTGCAACCTACCTCATGGTTGCGCCACCTCAGCCGGGTGATGATAGTTATGATTTGTATGTCAAAGAGAGAGATTATATTTTAAATGAATTAAAAACAAAGGCAGAAATCTTAGGAAGAGATGTCAATAAAATTCCCGGTATGTCGCTTGAAACTCCACAAGGTGCCATGTACGCTTTTGTGAAGTTTGAACTTCCTCATGATCGGAAAATAGTTCTTGATAAAATGAGTGAAGAAGAAAGAATAGCTTATGAGGCGAAGCGGGATTCCGATTATTGCATGGCGTTGCTTGAAGAGACAGGAATTTGTGTTGTTCCCGGGTCCGGATTCGGCCAGATCACAGGTACTCTCCATTTCAGAACAACATTTTTACCACCCAAAGATGAAATCCAAGAATTTGTGGAAAAGTTGAAGAATTTTCATATAATATATACTAATCGTTTGGCTGATTCTTATAAATAAATTTTCTAGTAATTCGAAAGATATAAAGAATATAATATTTCATGGTAAAAATTACGATAGACGAAAAATTATTCGAGGTTGAAAACAATCTTACCATAATCCAGGCGGCACGGCAACATGGCATTCACATTCCGCATTTTTGCTGGCACCCGAAGTTGAGTGTCTCAGGCAATTGCAGGGTTTGTTTGGTGGAAGTTGAAAAAATGCCAAAGCTCGTTATTGCGTGTTCAACTCAGGTAGCAGATGGAATGATTGTTCGCACAAACTCTGATCGGGTGCAGAAAGCACGGAACGCGGTTCTCGAATTCATACTGATAAATCATCCTCTCGATTGTCCGATCTGTGACGAAGCGGGTGAATGCAAACTCCAGGATTACGCATATAAATATAGCGTCGGTGAAAGTCGTTTCGAATTCGATAAGGTGAGAAAACCGAAGCGTGTTGAACTTGGACCAAATGTTATGCTCGACACCGAACGGTGCATAATGTGTTCACGTTGCATACGTTTCTGCGATGAGATTGCTAATAAACCGCAGTTGGTATTTACACAGCGCGGAGATCATGTTGAGTTAACTACATTCCCCGGCCAAAAACTTGATAACGATTACTCAATGAATGTAATCGATCTGTGTCCGGTGGGCGCCCTGACGAGTAAAGATTTCAGATTTAAAGCGCGTGTTTGGGATATGTCTGCGACAGATACAATTTGCGTGGGATGTTCACGAGGATGTAATACAAAAATGTGGGTAAGGAATAATGAAGTGCTACGGCTTACACCGCGTTTTAATTCGTCTGTGAATCAATACTGGATGTGCGATCACGGCAGATTGAATAGTTTTAAAAATGTAAATGCCTCGAACAGGATTAAAGCGCCAATGTTTAGAAAAGATGGGATACTGATTGATGTCGGATGGGATGAAGCGATGGCGCGCGCTGCATCGGAACTCAAGTCGTTCAAGAAGAATGAAATTGCCGCGCTCGGTTCTGCATATTCAACGAACGAAGATAATTTCCTACTTGCGAAGTTGATGAATTACATCGGTGTCCATCGGATTGACTTTATCCCACACGTAGAAGATGGAAAGCAGGACTCATTTTTAATCAACGCAGATAAAACTCCTAATTCTACGGGTGCCCGGTTTGTAGGAATTAAACCTGAATCAAATGAATTTTCTTATCGTGCTATCATAGATGATATCCGCAACGGTAAAGTAAAAGCCCTGTATGCTCTTGATGATGATATCGCCGCTCTTCCCGAAATAGCGGAAGTGCTGCCTAAGTTAGAATTTCTTATAGTTCATGCATCGAATGAAAACGAAACTATCAAGTATGCCGATGTTGTATTTGCAAGTTCCACTTACGCCGAGAAGCATGGGACATTCACTAATTTTGAAGGGAGAGTACAGAGAAACAAACCCGCAGTTTCAACGCTTGAACACGATCGTGTGTTGGATGGGATGCCGTTAAGCCGGTTAGATAAGTTCGGCGCTCACAATGATCGGTGGACTAAAGGTATCAAGCGCGATACACGCGCCACTTGGCGGATCATCAACAGTATCGCGGCAATCTTGGGCGCGAAATGGAAATACAATAAATGTGAAGATGTTTTTGCTGAAATAGCTTCTACAAATTCTTCGTTCAACGGATTAACATACGAAAAAATCGGTGTTTCGGGAGCGTTGTTACAAAAATCTCAAGAGCAAGTAACGGTGAGATCATAATATGGAATTACTTATTTCAATTGTTAAAATTGTAGTTGTGATGGGTGTAATGCTGGGTATTGTTGCGTACATTGTTTTATTAGAGCGACGTCTATCCGCGGCAATACAAAACCGTATCGGTCCCAATCGGGTTGGATGGCAGGGACTTTTACAACCGATTGCCGATGTTATCAAGCTTGTTTTCAAGGAAGATATTGTTCCATATAAAGCCAATCGTTTTATACACGATCTTGCTCCGATTATTTCGCTGGCTGTTGCGCTTACAACATTCGCCGTTGTGCCTTTCGGCGATAAAATAAATTTGTTTGGCTACGATATCAAGTTACAGATCGCGGATGTAAACGTCGGTATACTGTATATTCTCGCGCTCACATCACTCGGAGTTTATGGACTTACACTCAGCGGATGGTCATCTAACAGTAAATATGCATTACTCGGAGGTGTTCGTTCATCAGCTCAGATGATCAGTTATGAACTCTCGATGGGATTGGCAGTTCTAGGTGTTGTTATGATCGCCGGAAGTCTTAAACTGGATGCGATAGTGGAAGCACAGGCAGGATGGAAGTGGAATATATTTCTGCAACCGATTGGGTTCATCACATTTGTAACTACCGCGTTTGCCGAAACGAACCGACTACCTTTTGATTTGCCCGAAGCGGAACCGGAATTAGTCGCTGGATATCATACGGAATATAGCGGTTTAAAATTCGGAGCGTACTACCTTTCCGAATATGCGAACATGTTCGTTTCAAGCGCGATCATCACAACTTTGTATCTCGGCGGATGGCAGATGCCGTTTGTGCATTCATTCGGTTTCTCCGACTTCTGGATTAGTATCATTCAGGTACTTGGTTTTCTTGCAAAGGTAATTATCATCGTATCGTTCTTCATTATAATCCGATGGACGATTCCGCGCTTCCGCTACGATCAACTTATGAATTTAGGTTGGAAGTTCATGCTGCCGATTTCTATATTGAATTTACTTCTGACCGGTGCTGCAGTGTTATGGGGGATTTTATGAAACAAAAACCTATAGTACATCGCAAAGACCTTCACTGGTGGGAACAGTTTTATATTCCTCAGATCATAAACGGGATGAGGATTACTCTGTCTCAGGTGTTCCGTCCGAAGTTTACACGGCAATATCCGGAAGAAAAATGGAATCCGCCTTCTTCATTCCGCGGACGTCCCGTTCTTGTTGAACAAAACGGTGTTGAGCGATGCGTTGCTTGCGGACTATGCTCACGCGTTTGTCCGGCGCTCGCAATCGATGTTCAGGCATCCGAGACTGAACTTTTAAAAGAACGCTATCCTGTTAGATTTGAAATAAATATGCTTCGCTGTATCTTCTGCGGATTCTGTGAAGAAGTCTGTCCCGAAGAAGCAATTGTAATGAGCAAAGAGTTTGAGCTTGTATTCCGTCATCAGGAAGATGCAATATTTGGTAAAGAAAAGCTCTTGCTACCGGCAGACAAACTTAAAGATCGATTGGAGTTCTTAAGAAAAAATAGATAACAAATTTTATTCGTGTGAAAGCTTGGAAGGAGCATGATCATTATGAATAGAATATTTACATTTGTATTTAGCTTTCTCTTTTATTTACAGGGTTGTTTTTATATTGGACAAGATAGATACGAAGATATAATCCAAGAACAATCTACCGATTGGTCAATAAGAGATGAACAGATTGTCATAATTTCTTCAATTGCTGATAATTTGTTAGATCATAACAGTCCCAATATTAAAGTATTTGCTACTCCGTATTATCCCTCTGTTGTACTTGCTCTCGAGGGTGTTGAACAAAGAATTAAGCATTTGCAGGATGATGAGTATCGCCGGAATGCCGATCGACTTTTAAAAGAGGCAGTCGGTTTATATATGGATTGGGAAAATTATAAATTTATGGATGCGAGGGGTAATTATGTCAGCGATATTACACAAATCGATTCGATGCAATTCCTAATAACATTTGAAAACCGTAGCTGGCCCTGTAATATTCCGGTTATGACTTCAATTAAATCTTTTGGAGGTGCGTTTGCTTACAGCACCGCTCCCATAGCCGGATTAGCAGATTGGCCCTGTTATATGCCTTACATAAAAGATTTAAATGATAGAATATTTTTGGTCAATGATGAGAATATGTTTATCAAACCACAATTTATTTGGGGTATCAGGAACAACATATTATCTCAGCCCGAAACTGTATTTGCCATGTTTCATTTTCGTAGAGGGGATCATCACTTTTTGAGCGGATCCAAAAAGATGTACCTCGTTATAAAAGGTTTTGAAAACGATATTAAACTTTCCTTTTCGCTTTCGATGATGAGGTAATTAACCAACCAAATATCGGGTATCTTCTAGTATTATGTGCGACTCACTTCCATTGAAGAACAAAACTTGTAAGTGAGTCGCACTTGAGATACCGGAGTTTTGCGTTCGGTTACTTGCTTAATATATCGGAATATCTTACTTTACTAACCAGATTTAAAAATCCCTCAAATAATTAATTAATATTGGAGTAAAAATGAGATTTAAGAATTTTTATCTATTGATTCTGATTCTGGCTTTGGTTCAATTCGGACAAAGTCAAATCAGTGTGAAGTATGAAAAATTTACTCTCCCGAACGGATTAACTGTTATCCTTCATGAAGACCACACAATACCGGTAGCAACTGCGAATATCTGGTATCATGTCGGATCTGGGAATGAAAAGCCCGGACGAACAGGATTTGCACATCTTTTCGAGCACCTTATGTTTATGGGATCGAAGAATGTTCCTGTTGGGAAATTCGATGAATGGCTTGAAGCCGCAGGCGGTGATAACAACGGCTCAACAACTACAGATAGAACTAACTATTGGGAAAACTTCCCGAACAGCGCGCTGGATCTTGCGCTTTTCCTTGAATCGGATCGGATGGGATATTTGGTTGATGCAATGTCACCTGAAAAAGTCGACGCCCAGCGTGATGTTGTAAAAAATGAACGAAGGCAATCGTACGAAAATCGTCCTTACGGAATGGCATCGATCATGATAAGTGAGAATCTTTTCTCCGCGGATCATCCGTATCACTGGCCCACGATAGGTTCGCAGGAAGATTTATCTGCGGCAAGTTTTCAGGATGTTGTAGATTTCTTTAAAAAATATTATGTCCCCAATAATGCAAGCTTGGTAATTGCAGGAGATATCGATCCTGTAAAAACAAAAGAGCAGGTAACTAAATGGTTCAGCGATGTCCCGATGGGAAAACCGGTTGTGCCTTTTGGCGTGCCGGTAGCATTTCTTCCTGAACCGAAGCGGTTAGTGTTGGAAGATAAAGTTCAACTGCCGAGATTATATCTAAACTGGATAACGCCGAAACATTTCGCGCCGGGCGATGCAGAACTTGATATTCTTGCTCAGGTTCTCGCCGGAGGAAAAAATTCCCGCATCTACAAACGTCTTGTGTACGACATGCAAATTGCTCAGGATGTAACGGCTTATCAGGATGCGAGCTTTTTGAATTCAACATTCTCCATAATTGTTACTGCTAGAAGCGGTATAAGTTTATCTCAAATCGAAAAAATTATCTGGGAAGAAATTAATAAAGTGAAAAACGAAGCCCCTGCACTCCGTGAGGTGCAACGTGCTGTGAACCAGTATGAAGCAAGTTTTCTTATGCGGATGGAACGTGTTGGCGGTTTCGGCGGCAAAGCAGATTTACTTAATGCTTACTTTGTGGAAACAGGCAACCCCGATTATTTCAACGAAGATATGTCGAGATATAAAGCGCTCACACCGGGCGATGTAAGCTCAGTCTGTTCTACATTCTTGCGGAATGACGGATATGTTTTATTAAGCGTAGTGCCGCAGGGTAAAAAGGAATTAGCCGCTGATGAGAAAGGAGCGAAGTAAAAATGAAAAAGTCAAAAGGAAAAAATAAAAAACTAACTTTGAATATTATTACCGGATTAGTGTTAGTTATGTTATTCGGGAGTTTTGTTTTCGCACAAATCCCGGATCGAAGCAAACCACCAGAATTAGGTCCGCCACCTTCATTAAAACTTCCGCCTATTCAGCATCTGAAACTTTCAAACGGTATTCCTGTTATGCTGATGGAAAAACGTCAGGTTCCGCTTGTACAAATTGAGCTGCTTGTGAAGGCAGGGTCGGTGAGCGATCCAAAAGGCAAAATCGGACTTGCGAGTTTAACTACCGCAATGATGGAAGAGGGCGCGGGCAGTCGTAATTCGCTTGAACTTGCTGATGCAATAGATTTCCTTGGCGCCAGCATTAATGCATTTTCAAGCTGGCACACGGCAGGTGTATCGATGTTTGCACCGTTGTCGAAATTGGATGAAGCGTTGCCGTTGTTCGGAGATGTCGCATTAAAACCGACATTCCCGGCTGAAGAGTTGGAGCGAAACAGGAAAGAACGTCTCACCACATTAATGCAGTGGCATGATGAGCCAAGGGCTATCGCATCTGTGCAGTTCGGCAGGACGATTTTCGGCGGAGATCATCCGTACGGTCGCGGTAATATGGGAAATGAGAAATCTATCCGTTCTTTTAAAGTTGATGATCTCAAGAAATTTCATCAAACATATTTCCGTTCCAATAATGCTCAGTTGATTGTCACGGGAGATGTAACTGCCTCCGATATAATTCCGAAACTTGAAGCGATATTCGGAAAGTGGGAAAGCGGTAATATTGAGAAACTTGATTTCCCCAAAGCCGAACAGGTAAGCGAACGGAAAATATATTTAATCGATAAACCGGGCGCGCCGCAATCAGAAATCCGTATCGGCAGAATTGGTGCTGAACGGATGACTGAAGATTTTTACGCGTTGCGGGTTATGAACACGATTCTTGGCGGTTCGTTCACCTCGCGTCTCAATAATAATTTACGTGAACAGCATGGTTACACTTATGGTGCAAGCTCGAATTTCGATTTCCGTATGTTCCCCGGACCATTTCTTGCAGGTTCCGCGGTTCACACGCAAAAAACCGACAGCGCTGTTATTGAATTCTTCAAAGAATTAAACCGGATTGCCGAGTTGATTCCCGATGAAGAATTGAATCGCGCGAAGAATTACATTGCATTGCGATATCCCGAAAATTTCCAAACAGTTGGGCAGATCGCAAACCAGCTTGCCGAAATTATCAGTTACGGTTTGACGGATGATTACTTCAATAACTACACAAAGAATATTCTATCAGTTACAAAAGAAGACGTTCAGCGTGTGGCGAAAAAGTATATTGACCCCACTAAGGTTGCGATCATATTAGTAGGTGATAGAAAGACAATCGAAAAACCTCTCGAGGCATTGAAGTTAGGAAAGATTGTAAACCTCACTATTCAGGATGTGTTGGGAAAACCACCAAAGGTTGAATAAATAAATTCTTATTGGTTAATGAAAGTGCAGTCCAAAAACGGACTGCACTTTTTATTTATTCTAGAGTCCTTTCTGAGGAAAGGACTCTACTCGGTCAAGAAGGTGTAGAGTTCGTTCCTTAGAACGAACTTATAGCTTAACAATTCGAAATTTCAAACAGTCGCTTTGTTACACATTGCTACTATCCAGCAGAATGTTATGCTACCGTAACATCTTTGCAAAGATAAACATCCTGAATTGCGTTGAGTATCTTCACACCTTCGTTCATCGGTCGCTGGAATGCTTTACGACCCGAAATTAATCCCATACCGCCCGCACGTTTATTGATGACCGCTGTGCGGACTGCATCTGCTAAATCGGATGCGCCTTTTGATTCACCACCTGAGTTTATCAATCCCATTCTGCCCATATAGCAATTCGCAACCTGATATCTGCACAAATCAATCGGGTGATCGGTTGTAAGGTCAGAGTAAACTTTGGGATGTGTTTTTCCGAACTTTAAAGCATTGTAACCGCCGTTGTTCTCTGGTAATTTTTGTTTGATAATATCGGCTTCGATTGTTACACCGAGATGGTTACCTTGTCCGGTAAGATCAGCGGAAACATGGTAATCTTTTTCTGGAGTTTTGAATGCAGGATTACGCAAATAACACCAGAGTATTGTTGCCATACCAAGTTCATGTGCCTGCTGGAATGCGAGACCAACTTCCTGAATTTGCCGCTTCGCTTCGGGTGAGCCGAAATAAATTGTGGCGCCAACCGAAACCGCACCCATATCGAATGCCTGCTTAACTCTGCCGAAAATTATCTGGTCGTGTGTATTTGGGTACGAAATAAATTCGTTATGATTGAGCTTAAGGATAAATGGAATTTTGTGCGCGTACTTTCTAGCGACTGCACCAAGTACACCAAGCGTTGATGCGACTGCATTGCAACCGCCCTCAATGGCGAGCTTTATGATATTTTCTGGATCGAAATAAATCGGATTCGGGGCGAATGATGCACCGGCAGAATGTTCAATTCCCTGATCAACGGGAAGGATAGACACATATCCGGTATGAGCAAGACGTCCCTGATGTATCATCCAATTTAAACTTTTTAGAACCGGTGTTGGTCTGTCTGAAAGCGCGAACACTCTGTCAACAGCATCGGCTCCGGGAAGGATGAGTGTCTCTTTTGGAATTCCTTTGCATTTATACTCAAGTAAATTCTTTGCATCGCTTCCTAGTAATTGTTCAATCTCATGTAAGTTCATAATCGCTCCGTTTAATAAAAATAGTGATACAAATTTAAATAAAATTCAAACCAATATAATAAAAATGATGGAAAAGAGAAAAAAAGAAACTGGTTAGTTATGAGTTATTTGTCCAATACAAATATCGCACATCTCTCATCTCTCATCTCAAATCGCACATCTAAACTTGAACATCCAATATCCGATATCATCCTTCATCCCCCTGTTACTCTTTGTTTCTCCATTCTCTTTTTGCTATATTTTACCACCATGAAGCATATTTCCTGCATTATTTTCGATCTCGACGGTACTTTAACCCAAACAAACGAGTTGATTTTTGCCACGTTCAACCATGTTACTCAAAAATATATTGGCAAAACCTACATGCCGGATGAGATCACAAAGATGTTCGGTCCCCCTGAAGAGATAGCGATTGAACGACTCATCGGCAAAGAACGGATTGATGAGGCGATGCATGATTTTTATTCGTTCTATGAAAAACATCATCCTCAAATGGTGAATGCGTACGATGGAATTCGTGAGACGCTTGACTATTTAAAATCTAAACATTTACGATTGGCGATCTTTACCGGAAAAGGGAAACGTAGTACACTTCTATCGCTTGATATGCTGGGAATAAAAAAATATTTTGATACGATCATAACCGGCAGCGATGTCGATAATCACAAACCTTCCGCAGAAGGAATAACAAAAGTGATGAAAGAATTCGGTCTTGCACCGCATCAGGTACTGATGGTCGGTGACGCGGTGGCTGATGTGAAAGCGGCGCATGAAGCAGGTGTGAAAATGGCAGCGGTCCTTTGGGATTCATACGGAAAAGATAAAGTTATGCAGATGGATGTGGATTTTATCTTCCACAATGTTCCTGAATTTTTTGGATGGTTGAAAAAATCATTAACCAATCATGCCGACACAAATGTATAACCGCCTGAATCGTATAGCAATTATTTTTGTGATAGCCGGAATAATTGCTGTTTTCTTTTTTAATGTGAAAGCCCATTTCACTTATACAGTTGACGACACATATATCTATCTCCAATATGCGAAAAATATGATAGCAGGGAATGGAATATGTTTTAACACTGATCAACCCACTTACGGTATCACCAGTCCGCTATGGCTTTTTATTATTACGATAGGTGGTTGGTTCGGATCAGATCTTTATCAAACTGCCAAGTGGATGGATATTGTCTTTGCATGCAGTTCGCTGATTGTTTTTTATCTATTATCTTTGCAAATAATAAAAGATAAAGCGATAGTGATTACATCTGTTATTGCTTTCTCTGTGAATGCCTGGTTTATGAGGTGGACAGGTAGCGGGATGGAAGCATCGTTAGCCGTATTATTAATCTTGTTGGCGGTGCTGTATTTTATTCGTATGAAATATTTCTTGTCGATTTTCTTCACAGCTCTTTTAACGCTCGTCAGGCCCGAAGGGGCTTTATTCACATTAATTATTTTTGTTGATATCCTCTTTTTAAAATCGGTAGAAATTAAAAAATGGATGTTGATTAAATTGGCGGGTATATTTCTCGGTGTCGTTATTCCGTGGGTAATCTATGCACGTTCGGTTTTTGGGACATTCATACCGAATACGATGCTCGGTAAAGTTGGCTTCAATTTTTCGCTCTCTAAAAGTTACGCAACATTTCTTGATGTCGCGCAAACTCTCGCAGTTACCGATGGAATTGTCATAGTTATCATCGCGGCATTTATCATGAAAGAATTGTTCGGGAAATCTAACGGAGAAAGGTATTCTATCGTTCATAAGTTTGTTTCCATATTTAAAAATAATTTTCTTTTGTTCGGCTGGAGTTTCACAATTTCATTGTTTTATATTTTATCCGATACAAATGTCGTGTCACGTTATCTTTTACTGATGATCCCGCTTCTTATTATTTATGGATTTTATTTTTTGTCTGAGTACCTGAAAGCAAAGTACATCGAGCGATATGTTTATTTGGGGATATTCATCCTGACAGCACTTGTGATGATGCAAAATCAAATATTTTATCATCGGGTTGTTCGTCCCGGAATCGAATCATTTTCAGCGGGTATGGAAAATTGCCTTATCCCGATCGGTAAGTGGCTGAAACAAAACACTGATTTAAGCTCGACAATTCTGGTTGGAGATGTTGGTGCAATCGGTTATTATTCCGATAGAAAGATTTACGATGTAGCCGGTTTGGTGTCTCCGGAATTTCTTCCTTTATTGAAAAAAGGATTAACTCCGTACGAAATTATAGAGAAAAATCAATATCAATCGTTGTGCAAGCCTGATTATATCGTTCACCGGTCGCCGCGACCCGAAATATTAAATAATGACAGATCGCTGATTGCAGTTGTGACAAAACCATTTTTTAAAATGGGATTGAACAACGATCAAATTATTTATTACACGATTTACAAAGTCAATAATCCGTAAAATCAAAAATTATTCTGAATAATAAATGAAACTTCCCATAGGAGTTATAGGCGTGGGTCATCTTGGCTCTCTGCATGCAAAGATGCTTGCGAACATACAAAACGCTGACCTGGTTGGTGTGCATGATTCGGACCACACTCGTGCCGAAAAGATAGCAGTTGATTATCATACAAAAACATTCACAAGCATCGATGATTTGCTGAACGACGTGAAGGCGGTTTGTATCGCAACGCCAACCACCGCGCATTTTGAAATTGCCCGGAAAGCAATCGCTAAACGTATTCATCTGTTTATCGAAAAACCGATAACCCATACAACAGAAGAAGCGGAAACTTTAGTGAAAGCTGCGATTGAAAACAATGTCAAGATTCAGGTCGGGCATATCGAGCGATTCAATCCTGCACTCCTTGCACTGGAAACCTATAAACTTAATCCGATGTTCATAGAATCACACCGGCTGGCGCAATTCAATCCGCGCGGTACTGATGTCGCGGTGGTTCTGGATTTAATGATTCACGATATCGATATAATACTGAGCCTGGTTCAATCACCGGTAGTTAAAATAGAGGCGAACGGTGTGGCAGTTGTCTCAAATCAGATTGATATTGCCAATGCGCGCCTACAATTCGAGAACGGATGTGTGGCGAATGTGACCGCAAGCCGTATTTCACAAAAGAAAATGAGGAAGATGAGATTGTTTCAGCGCGATGCTTATATTTCAATTGATTTTTCGGATGGAACCGCGGAAGTTTTTCGACTTGTTGATGAAAACGAGAAGGTCGAAAATATTGCGATGATGCTGGGACAAATAAATGCCGGCACAAAGAATAGGAATATCGTTTTTGAAAAACCCGAAATTAAAGAAGTGAATGCTTTAATGCATGAACTTCAATTGTTTGTTGACGCTGTCCAAAACGACGTTCAACCGGTTGTAACCGGCAAAGATGGATTACAAGCATTGAAGGTTGCTCACGATATAATAACAAAAATCAATCAGCAATCAATTTCTTTTTAATGATGAAAGAATCTTCAAAATATATTGAGATTGAAAATGAGATGTTGAAGCAGATCGGATCAATAGCCGATGAGCTTCAGATAGAAGCGTATGCTGTGGGTGGTTTTGTCAGAGATAAAATATTAGGCAAAGAAGTAAAAGATATAGACATTGTCGTGATTGGGGATGGAATTGCTTTCGCAAAAGAGGTGGCTAAAAAAATCAATCAAAAAAATGTTGTAACGTATGAAAATTTTGGCACAGCCATGCTTCCGTTGGAGGGTGGAAAGATTGAATTCGTTGGGGCGCGTGAAGAAAGTTACGCGAGAGATTCAAGGAAACCGATTGTAACAAAGGCATCTCTGCTGACCGATCTTTCACGCCGAGATTTTACGGTGAACACGTTAGCCGCATCTATTAATAGTGATGCATTCGGTGAACTGAGCGATCCTTTCGATGGTATTGTCGATTTAAAAAATAAAATTCTTCGGACACCGTTGGTACCGGAAAAAACATTCGATGATGATCCGCTGAGAATGATGCGGGCGATAAGATTCGCCTCCCAACTGAACTTCAGCATCGAGCCGAACGCGTACAAGGCAATCCGCGAAATGGCTCCAAGAATATCAATTGTATCTATGGAGCGGGTTTCGGATGAATTTTTTAAAATAATGGCATCACCAAAACCGTCTATCGGATTAAAATTATTTCAGGAAACCGGATTAGCAAAATATATTTTTCCTGAACTAGTAGATATGGTTGGCATCGATCAGAGGAAAGATTATCATCATAAAGATGTTTTTCTCCATACCATGAAAGTTGTCGATAGTCTCAGTCAATTTACAGAAAAAGTATGGCTCAGATTTGTAGGATTGGTTCACGATATCGCTAAGCCAAGGACGAAAGCATTCAAGGATGGAATCGGGTGGACTTTCCACGGGCATGAAGAAATTGGCGCGCGGATGATGAAACCGCTCTTTAGAAGAATGAGATTACCTCTGGATAAATTGTCTTATGTTGAAAAGTTAGTGCGATTGCATTTGCGTCCGATGGTTTTAGTGAGTGAAGAAGTCACTGATTCCGCTATCAGACGCGTTATGTTTGAAGCCGGACAGGATATCGATGATCTGATGTTGCTGTGCCGTGCCGATATTACTTCTCAAAATCCGCAACGAGTTTCAAAGTATTTGCAAAATTACGATCACGTGCTCGCGAAAATGAAAGAGGTTGAAGAGAAAGACCAGATTCGAAACTGGCAGCCGCCGGTTAAGGGTGACGAAATTATGCAAGTTTGCGGAATTAAACCCGGACCGATTGTAGGTGTCTTAAAAACAAAGATTGAAGATGCCATCATTGAAGGTGAAATTCCAAACGAACATAGTTCTGCATTGGCTTATCTATTAAAAATAAAAGATGAAATTATAAAGAATTATTCATAATTTTGGATAGTTTTTCAATAAACATGTAACTTTTAAATAATCAAATCGTTAAAGAGGGGTAGTTTAAATTGAGCCCCGTTTTAAGCTCAAATCTATTAAATCAAGGAGTCACGAGATGAAATTCGTCTATTCAGCAATTATTACACTCATATTTTCAACGGTTATTTTTGCGCAAGAGCCCGTAACACTATCGCTCGATAAAACAGTAGAACTTGCATTCATGAATAACGCATCAATTATTCAAGCACGAAATGATGTTGATGCAGCAAGTAGTGGAATGCTGGCAGCATATGGAAGTTATCTTCCATCGATCTCTCTTTCAGGGGGATGGAATAGATCCCAGAACGATCAGGCTGCAGGCGAACGTTCTTATCAAGGGCTAGTCCAAACTTTTCCAGCTACATTTTCAGTTCGAAATAGTTTTTCCACAGGTATCAACGCGAGATATACGATATTTGACGGGCTAAAGCGTGAATCGAATTTTACGCGCGCTTCCGCATCAGCCAAATCGTCCGAATATATATCGAATAGAATGAAACAAACGATCCGCTTTCAGGTCGGATCGGCTTATCTGAATGTGCTCAGACTAGATCAATTGGTTAAGGTCTCTGAGGAAAATTTAAAGAAAGATAATCGGCAATTAGAGCGAATCACAGAGTCGAACCGTATTGGCGCTCTTTCATTGGCAGATGTATATCGTCAACAATCTCAAGTTGCTGCAGATGAATTAAGTGTCATTAACGCTCAAAACAATTATGATAAAGCGAAAGCAGATCTTGTCGCATTGATTGGATTAGATATGACGAAGAAATACGAATTTATTGATCCGGGTATGTCTACCAATATTGATCAGGCTGAACTTAACGATGTGCAAACAAAAATTTCAAATATCGATGAGTACACGAAACGGGCTATCTCATCACGTCCGGATTATTTAGCTATGAGCGAAAATCTTAGTTCATCGGAAGCAGGCGTGACATCAGCATGGGGTGGATATTTACCGAGTGTTTCTGCGTCAGCATCATACGATATTGGAGCTACTGAATTTTCTAAAATGAAAGATAATAAAACAATCAGTTGGGGAATTGGTTTGAATTGGAATATTTTTGACGGATTCCTTACCAATCAATCTATTCAAACAGCTACCGTGAACAAAAAAAATACTGAGGTACAATTGAAACAAGCAGAGCGCGAGATTATTGTGGAGATTCAAAAAGTTCTTCTTGATCTCGAAGCTGCCAAGAAACAAGTGGAGGTAAGTCAGAAAGGTGTAAAATCTGCATCTGAAGACAGTAGAATTGCAGAGGAGCGATATAATCTCGGAGCTGGTACGCTTCTGGATCTATTGACGGCAAACGCCGGTCTTGTTAATGCGCAGGCGAACAACATCAACGCGGTTTATTTTTACATCACCGCGAAACGTAATTTAGAATATGTATTAGGTGAAAGAAAAGAATAAAAGATAAATTTTAATTTCTGAGCAAACTGCTCACATCAGAAGGATTTAATATATGGCAAATAATAAAAAATCAAAAAAGAAAATAATTATCTTCTCGATCATAGGTGTTTTACTGATCGTTGTAACACTCCTTATTGTTCTGGGCACTAAGCGAGAGCAAGTCTTTACAGTACAGACAGAAAAGGTTGCCAAGCGTACTATAACACAGACTGTAACCGCGACCGGAAAGATTTATCCTGAAGTGCAAGTAATTATCACACCGGAAGTAAGCGGTGAAATTATAACTCTACCGATGAAAGAGGGTACGAAAGTAAACAGAGGGGATCTGTTATTAAAAATAAAGCCCGATATTTATCTTGCAATGAGAGACCAAGCATTATCAGGAGTCGCTTCTGCCAAAGCGCGGTTGCAGCAAGTTGAAGCAGAGTACAAACGCTCACAGGAATTATCCGCCAAAGGATTGATATCTGCATCGGAGCTTGAACAATCTAAAATGTCGTTCGAGGTTGCCAAGGCACAATTCGAACAAGCCGACGCGCAATTGAAACAATCGAATGAAAGTTTATCTAAGACCTCAATATATTCGCCGATGGTCGGCACAATATCCGATTTGAAAGTTGAGCTCGGTGAACGCGTTCTTGGAACGAGTCAATTCCAGGGGACGACGGTGATGACTGTTGCCGATCTCTCGAGAATGGAAGCTCGGGTTGATGTTGGCGAGAACGACATCATACTAATTTCGATTGGTGATACGGCACGGATTGAAGTGGATGCGATTCAGAATAAAAAGTTAGTAGGTATTGTATATGAAATTGGAAATTCAGCGAAAACCAAAGGACTTGGTACACAGGAAGAAGTAACAAATTTTGAAGTAAAGATAAGAATCTTGGATAAAGATGTAATTCTGCGCCCCGGAATGTCGATGACTGCGACTGTGGAAACTGAGACTAAGAAAAACGTACTCACCGTTCCTATTCAAAGCGTAACTACACGTACCATGGATAAGAGTAAAGAGAAGAAGCCGGCAGAAGAGGGTGAAGATATGGCGGCTGCCGATTCGCGAATTAAGCAGAAGACAGAAAAAGTTAAAGAAATCGTCTTCATAGCCGATAATAATGTCGCGAAAGCTGTTGAAGTGAAGCGTGGAATTTCTGATGATTCATATACCGAAATTGTATCCGGATTGGAAGAGAATAAAGAAGTGGTGTCGGGAAGTTACAAAGCTATAAATCGAGAGCTTGAAGAAGGCGTAAAGATAAAAATCGATAACGTCAAAAAGAAATCCTCTAAAGATGGTGAAACAAAATAAAGAAGAAAAAGGGAACATGAATGAATAACTCTGTTGTAATAAATCTTAAAGAGATAAAAAAAAGCTATGACATGGGCGGGGCTGAAGAAGTGCAAGCCCTTCGCGGTGTATCGGTTGAAATACATAAAAATGAATACGTCGCGATTATGGGACCTTCAGGTTCCGGAAAATCAACATTGATGAATATAATCGGATGTTTAGACACACCATCATCCGGACTGTATGAATTTAACGGTGTGAATGTAAGTGAGATGAATGATAACCAGCTTGCCAAAGTTCGGAATAAAGAAATCGGTTTCGTATTTCAAACATTCAATCTTCTCGCCCGTTCTGATGCGCTTCATAATGTTGAACTCCCGCTGATTTACGCCGGTGTTACCTCGGGAGAGCGGAAACGATTGGCTCGTGAAGCGTTAAATCATGTTGGATTGGGAGACCGGGTTCATCATAAACCGAACGAATTATCGGGTGGACAACGCCAGCGTGTTGCAGTGGCTCGAGCATTGGTTAATAAACCCTCGATTTTACTGGCAGATGAACCAACAGGTAACCTTGATTCAAAAACAGGTGACGAAATAATGATATTGTTCGAGGAACTTCATCGCCAGGGTAATACAATAATCCTCGTAACCCATGAAGAGTATATCGCGGAACATGCTCATCGAATAATCAGGGTTCGAGACGGCATGGTGGAACTCGATGAAAAAGTAGCCAGACGTAAAACTCCTACAACGGTATAACAATGCATTTTCTTTTTGAAGTAAAAGAAGGATTGATAATCGCATTCAGGGCGATCAGAGCGAACAAAATGCGCTCTGTTCTTACAACGCTCGGTATTATCATCGGCATAGTATCGGTAACAATGATGGCAACCGCTATCGAGGGTGTGGATAGGGCATTTGAAAAAAGTGCATCGGCATTCGGTTCAAAGGTTCTCTACATTCAAAAATTTCCGTGGGTTCAACACGACGACTGGTGGAAATATAGAAACCGCCGCGATATGAAACTCGAATACAGCGAGGCAATCGATCAACAAGCCACGCTCGTTGATGCTGTTGCGCCCTCCGTTGTTACATTGAAAGATTCACGATTCGGATCGCGTACCATGCTGAGCTCATTCATTACAGGTACAACTCATCAGTATCAAGATGCATCAGGAACAACGATTCAGGATGGAAGATTTTTTTCTCAGGAAGAGTCTGATGGTGGCAGACCGGTTTGCATCATTGGCGCTAACGTTGCCGAAACGCTTTTCCCATCCATCGACCCGATTGATCAGGTAGTTAAAGTAGGTGGTTTCCCGTACAAAGTTTTAGCGGTACTCGAGAAACAAGGGGGTCTTTTCGGTACATTCACTGCCGATAACAGAATATTTGTTCCGATAAATTCTTTCATGAATCAATTCGGTTCGCGACGCGATGTTTTAATCAGCGCGCGTGTAGCCGCCGGCGTTGATATTGAGGAAGCAAAAGAGGAGCTGCGCGGAATAATGCGTAAAGTGCGTCACCTTACACCCGGACAGGAAGATGATTTTAATATCAATGAACAAGAAATGCTCACGCAGGTTTTCGGCGCGATAACAGCAGTCATAGCAGGTATAGGGTTCTTTATTACAGGTCTATCGCTTTTTGTCGGCGGCATAGGCATCATGAATATAATGTACGTTTCGGTTACGGAACGCACGAAAGAAATTGGAATCCGCAAAGCTATCGGCGCGCGCAGACGAACTATATTAATGCAATTTCTCGTTGAAGCTGCTGTTATTTGTTTGATTGGCGGCTTGATCGGTTTAGCGATCGCGTATCCACTAAGTTTGATTGCCGATCAGATTCTTCCAACTGCCATGCCGGTTTCAGTAGTTGCTATTGCACTGTTGGTATCTCTCCTTGTCGGTGTTATATCAGGGTTCCTGCCTGCCTATAAAGCATCTAAATTAGATCCTGTAGATGCATTGCGATACGAGTGATTAATGACTGCCGCTCTGGAAACATTTTTACACGAGGTCAGAGAGAGTTTGTCGATGGCGCTCATCGCTATCCGAACGAATAAACTTCGGTCGATCTTAACTCTCCTCGGAATTGCGGTCGGTGTCTTTTCAATTATCGGTGTAATGACGGCGATGGGAGTTCTCATTACCAGCATTCAAGATGGGATGACATTTCTTGGCGCGAATACGTTTCAAGTGCAAAGAACGTCACCCATGATGGGTGGTGATATCAAAGAGCAGATTAAGATGATGAACCGAAGACTTATATCCTATGAGCAAGCTCTCAAGGTGAAAGAATCTGCTTCACTCGCAAAAGCTGTTGGAATATTTTGCTATCTCCAATCGCCAAAGGTTGTGGTTGCAGAAGATGGCAAAAAAACCAATCCGAGTGTTAGCGTCTCAGGACGGGAGATTGAAAGCTTTTTGGCGAATAACTGGACTATAGATAATGGTCGGCTATTCAGTCAGAGTGAATTGAATTCAGGTAGTTATGTGGCGATTCTAGGTCCCGATGTAGTAAAAAAACTTTATCCCAAGAGTGACCCGATAGGCCAGAATATCAGGGTCGATGGACACAAATATCAGGTAATTGGAACGGTGCAGTCCAGAGGATCGGTTCTTGGAGGTGGAGAAGAGTCGTATGTTCTTATTCCCCTTAATACATTTTTTAGCATCTACGGGAAGAATCAGGAATTTTCTTTTAAAGTTCAAGCCGACGCGTTAGCAATCGATGATTGTATGGAACAAGTAAGAGGCATACTTCGAACCGCCCGCCACGTTCCTCCCGGTGCAGAGGATGATTTCGCAATCGTTTCAAATGATTCGTTGATTACTCAATTCGGTGAGTTTACAAAATATCTTCGGTTTGGAATAATAATCGTTAGCAGCATCGCTCTCTTTGCCGCAGGTGTGGGTATCATGAATATCATGCTCGTTTCTGTTACAGAACGAACGCGTGAAATTGGAATTCGAAAAGCCGTAGGCGCTAAGAGAAATAATATCATGATTCAATTTATACTCGAAGCAATTTTGATAAGCGAGATTGGAGGGATCATTGGAATAATTCTTGGAATCTTAGTTGGTAATATACTTGCAGTAACAATGGGTACGACCGCCGTGATACCGATCGATTGGGTATTAATAGGATTTCTTACTTGCAGCGTGGTTGGAATTGTTTTTGGGGTTTATCCCGCGTGGAAAGCTGCAAATCTTGATCCGATAGAATCACTGCGGTATGAGTGATCAAATGAAAACGGATTATCATTTTTAATTTTGAATTTTGCATTGAATATATGAGTCAGGCAGTAGAAACTATAATACACGAAATTAGAGAAAGTTTGATAATGGCGCTTGTTGCTCTAAAAACAAACAAGCTTCGGTCAACACTTACTCTTCTAGGAATTGCGGTCGGAGTGTTCTCGATAATCGGAGTTATGACAGGTATGGCAGTGCTGATCAACAGTATCGAGAACGGTATGAGTCAGCTTGGCGCGAATACATTTCAGGTACAGCGGATGCCTAATTTCCAATCAGGTAATCCGGCTGAACGTGCCAAACTTCGGAATCGAAAATTCATTAAATACGAACAGGCGCTGAAAGTAAAAGAGAATTCAACATTTGCTGCGGCTGTTGGTATAGAAGCATGGACATTCGGTAAAACCGCCGTGGGACCTGATGGAAAAAAATCGAATCCCGATATCCAGATCGCGGGCGAAGACATAGAAGGATTTATTACTAACAACTGGACAATCGGTGAAGGAAGGTTATTCACTCAGGATGAATTTAACTCCGGTAGAAATGTTGCAGTCCTTGGAAAACAAATTATCGATAAAATTTTTCCGAGAACCGATCCCGTCGGACAAACAATACGCGTTGATGGTCATGAATATTATGTCATCGGCACTATCGAACCTAAAGGTGGAATGCTCGGTGGAAATCAGGATAATTTTATTGTTATTCCTCTTAATTATTTCTTTAATATTTACGGTAAAGAACGCGATGTTCATCTAATGGTGCAATCATATTCAAGGGAAACATTTGATGATTGTATCGAGCAGACGAGAGGAATACTGCGCACCGCACGGCAGGTGAACCCCGGAGATGAAGATGATTTTTATATCTTCTCCAACGACTCGATGATCGAACAATTCAATGATTTCACCAAATATCTTCGACTTGGAATAATGCTTGTCAGCGCGATTGCACTCCTTGCGGCGGGTGTTGGTATCATGAATATAATGCTTGTTTCCGTTACCGAGCGAACACGCGAAATCGGAATTCGTAAAGCGATAGGCGCGAAAAAAACAAATATACTTTCGCAATTCATTCTCGAAGCTATAGTCATAAGCGAGTTGGGCGGAATGTTAGGAATTATGCTCGGCATTATTGTTGGAAATCTAGTCGCCATAACATTGGAAGTCCCGGCAGTGATACCGTGGGATTGGGTGGGGATCGGTTTCGGGAGTTGTTCTCTGATCGGAATTACATTCGGTGTCTATCCTGCTTGGAAGGCATCAAACCTAGACCCGATCGAATCGTTAAGGTATGAATAGGTGAAATTTCGAATCTCGAAATCCGAAATTCTGGACAGTAAAACCATTATTTATTTGAACTGAGATTACTTTTTCAGTGAATCATTGTGACTTAAAACTTCAACTCTCTTAAGAGCTTCATCCAGATTGCCGCAAACATTATCTTCACCCAACCTATCTATGATTCCAGCTTGTACCATAGCAAAAAGCGGTTGCTTGTGTACTCCGGAAATAATAAAATTTGTCTTTTGATTTTTTAATTGGATGCAAAGCTCTTCCAATGCGTGAAGCCCTGTAGCATCTATGGCAAGCAGGTTGCTTGTCTCAAGTATCAGCGCTTTCGGTTTTTTCTCTAATGAGCGCATAGATTCGGTGAATTGATCAACCGCTCCGAAGAATAACGTACCGTAAACTTCAAATACTTCAACATCGTGCGGTATTTTGCGAACAGTTTGTAGAGATTCTTCTTCTTCTCGTTCTTCTTTCAGATCTCTCGTTATCGCATTCACCTGACTTACTTCCGACATCCTTTTCATGAAAAGTAATGCTGCCAATACAATTCCAACTTCTATAGCGACTGTCAAATCGATGATCACTGTTAATGCAAAGGTTACAAGCATCACTGCGATATCTCCTCGCGGACTTCGGAGTATTTTAATGAATGACCGCCATTCACTCATATTATACGAAACCACAATCAGTATAGCCGCTAATGTTGGCATCGGTATCATTGCCGCCCAACTGCCGAAGCAAAGCATTATCAAAAATAAGGTAATCGCGTGAACAATTCCTGCTATCGGTGTGCGCCCGCCATTTTTAATGTTTGTGGCAGTGCGAGCAATTGCACCGGTTGCCGGAAGTCCGCCGAACAATGGCGATACAATATTTGCCGCTCCCTGAGCAATTAATTCCATATTGGAACGGTGGCGTGAGCGAATCATTCCATCGGCAACTACTGCCGAAAGCAAACTCTCGATTGCTCCCAAAAGTGCAATCGTGATAGCTGGAGATACTAAGTCGGTAATTGTTTGCCATGATACCTGCGGAATTCTGGGTGCAGGTATTGTGTTCGGTACACCGCCGAATCTGCTTCCTATTGTTTCAACAGGAATCTGTGCCAACTGCACAACTGTTGTTGCGACAATTATTGCAATCAGTGTCCCGGGAATTCTTCGTGTTACCCTCGACCAAAGAAGAATAATTAAAAGGGAACCAATGCCAACAAGTAAAGTATTTAAATCGAATGTATTAAACTTTTGCCCGTACGCAATCCATTTATCTATAAAATCGACAGGGAGGTTCTCAATCTTTATGCCGAAAAAATCTTTTACCTGCGACGAAAATATAATTAAAGCGATACCGCTTGTAAAACCGACTGTGAGTGGATAGGGGATGAACTTAAGAAGTGTTCCTAATTTTGCGAGTCCCATTATGATTAAAAATACGCCAGCCATAATTGTGGCGATTACAAGTCCGTCGTATCCATATTTTTGTATGATGCCATAAACTATAACAATAAATGCTCCGGTTGGACCCGCAATTTGCACACGGCTTCCACCGAAGGCTGAAACAATAAATCCAGCAATAACCGCTGTGTACAGCCCTTGTTCCGGTTTTGCACCCGAGGCGATGGCGAACGCGATAGCAAGTGGTAAAGCTACAATGCCGACAATAATTCCCGCCACCAGATCGGAGTAAAATTGATTTTTCGTGTAACCATCACGAAGAATTTTAAATAACTTTGGTTCTATCCGTTTATGCAAGTCGATTTTTCCTTTTCAGGCAGATTATGTTTTCAAACTCAGCCGGAAAATATATTTATTGTGAAAGATTATTTTAATACAATGTAGTTATTCAAAATCAAATCTACAAGAGGAAGGATGCTGGCCGTATAATACTAATGAAGTGTGTCGCGAATGTCTGGAGGATAACTGAATGATTCGTGTTTATCGTATGAATCTATAATTTCATTTATCTTTATTCACCTTTTTTAAAGCTTTACCAAAATATTTCGTTGTACATTCCGGACAGATACCGTGCGTAAAAGTAGCATCAGAGTGTTCGATTATATATTTTTCTAATTGATTCCAATATCCCTTATCGTCGCGTATTTTCTCGCATGAAGCGCAAATAGGTATTAAACCGCTCAACGTTTTAATATTTGCCAGAGCAATCTGTAGCTCGGAAACTAGGTTTGTAAAAAGGATTCAAGAATTTTAATGTAAATATATCCGCAATAATGTCAAGTCATTTTAGAGTTTATTAATAAGATTTGGTTCAGTGTGAAAAAAAATTGAAACCTTGCAGAGATATTTCAGATATAAATTCTGAACGAATCTCATGATTGGTATTCCTTCCCGGATTCGATTTGAAATTAACACGAATAAAAAAGCCCCGAAGAATCGGGGCTTCAATTAATTTATGTATTTCTGGTTATGCTTTCATCCGCATTCCTTTTTCTTCATAGCTGAAGATCCAGCCGGCAAGTTTTCCGGGATCTATCTCTTCAAAATTGTCCCAGTACTTCTTGGTGTTAAGGAAACGTGAGCTTGAATCTGTTTCAGGTATATCTTTCACACGCTTTAGAATATCTTCAAAGCGCGTTTTCCACAGCTTCATGCTTTCAACGCGTAAATCCACCCAACCATCGTGCGCCCAGAGATTTACACTCTTCGAGGTGATTGCGAGTTCGTTTTCACCGGTGAACGGCGGTATTTTTATCTGGTTTCCGCGCAATAATGATTTTCCGTCGGGCATCAATATCGGTATGCCGATGGAAATAATCTGAGATCGAAGGGTGGCGTTGGTTTCGATGATCTTCTTAATTTTATTTGAAAGATCTGCCGGTTTAGTTTTTAGAATCGTTCCGACATTTTTACAAGCAAGTTTTAAAAGATACCCTTCATATAATAATTTTGACAAACGGGGTGGACCTAGCATTTCGAACGCAACACTATCTACATTATGTTTCTTTTCCAATTCTTTAATTTGTTTCTTCGCGTTGTGGAAAAGATAACCTGCACGATATGTAGGACCAAGTGTTGCGTTATCAAGCGCGTTAATTATATCGTGCCCTGTGTTTCCGCCTTTGATTTCATAAATCGTATCTTCAGCAATCTCTTCGGGTGTAACAAATTCCATTTGTCCCGGAGTTGTAATAGCTTCAAACTCGCCGCGTGAAAATAATCCGTTCTCTCCTGTATCGATGAAAACAGATTTTAAAGTTTTGCCTGTTGGGGTTGCGGCATTCTTCATTGCAATCTGAAGCTTGTCGCTCAATTTTATGGCGCGTGCCGGCACACAATCAACCAACTCAATCGGCTTGCCGCGTTTTTTTATCTCACCATATCCAACGCGTTTCCATGCGATTGCCGCTGTTGGTTTTATCTCTTTCGTGATCGGGGCATCGGGAGTTCTACCCATAAGGAAGAGCAGAAGAGTATGCGCACCCGCGACAGATGATTTGCTGAGGAGCACGCTTGACGGACGTTCTTCGCTATGTGTATACGGGATATTCAATCCCATACCACCTGTTCCGCTTGTCCCGATTTTTAAGTAGATGATTGTTCCGAAATCATGCATGGAGCGATAGAGCAACTGCACGTGTCGTATTAGCTGTGGAATATAAAGTGTGGCAAGCAAGCGTTCGGTCGTTTCTATCAGATCGGCGGTTGTATTTTTTGCCTTTGCAGATTTCAATTGTTGAATGACTTTACGCGCCCCTGTAAAAATATCCTGATAAGCAATTGCGGTTGCAGAATTGATGCAATCAATAATGATATCCGGTTTAGATGATCGTAAAAGTGTGTTTATTGTCGATCTTTTTAAAACATCCTCAGTCAACTCGCTCAGAATGTCATCGATCAGTTGAATCCGTGTCTTCGGATCGTTGATGATATCCTCGCGGTTAGTATCTTTCAGTGAATGTCTCACGAAAATATTCCCCCACCAAGGGAGAAAATATTTTTTTGGAAGTTTCGAAAATTCTTTCTGAAGTGTGGTAACCGCTTCCTCGGCTTCGTGTTGCAGGAGTGAAGTAACTATAATCCGTTTGGGATTATGCTCGACTAACTTTCTGCAAATCGCCATTCCCACAAGACCTGCACCGCCAAGCACCAGTACGGTTTTATTTTTTATATCCATTTTTAATTCTCTTTAAATAATAGGTTCAGAAATTATCACACTTTCTCTACAACAACGGCAGTGCCGTACGCAAGAACTTCGGTAACACCCGCGGCAACTTCGTTTGCATCGTAGCGCATGCCGATGATGGCATTCGCGCCCATCTGATCGGCATGAAGCATCATTATTTCGTATGCTTCCTGACGGGCTTTCTCGCATAATTCCTGATACAATGATATATTGCCGCCGAATAATATTTGAATACCGGCGCCGATGTTACCGATCAAAGATCTTGATCGGACTGTTATACCGCGCACCAATCCTAACTGCTTTACAAAACGGTAGCCGTCTAACTGGAACGCTGTTGTAATAAGTGCATGATCCATATGTTTAGCTCCTTATTTAATTTTTAGAGACTTCACCATATTTTCAAAAGTTGGGAAGTAAATATCTTTCTGCGCGGCAAAGTAATTTATTGTTATTCGTAACACTTTGTCATTCTTTACTGTGAAATATACGCGGCTTCCTATATCTTTGCGAGGAGAGTAATCTGCCCAAAATGCAGTTTGGCCGTCGATTTGAATTTGGCCTGAATTTTTTGCGTTATATGTTCCTTTATTTTGATCCCAAACTTTTTCCACAGTTAACTTTTGTGCGCCAAAGACATCGATGTGTATGCTGCAATCCAACCTATCAGCGCGCATCTCCATCGCAAAATCGTGCTTTGCTGCTTTCTTTACTGCGTTGAATTCAAGATTATCCGGATAAAGCATTGTGAAGAAGTCCGATTTGTAGGTTTCCATATTCCCCGAAGGAGTCCATTGATCCGATTTTTTAGCTACAATAACGGGTAATTCAAATGAACTTATCATCGTAGAAAAAACTTCAGCATGTGCTTCGTATTGATCTCCATAACCCAGGCACATCAGTTTGTACATCGCCGTATCGCCCGCAACATATATATCGTAACCGGATATCTGTTTTTTCGAAGTAACAGGAATTCCATACGCAATTTTTATAACTTCTTTACCTGCAACATTTATTTTTTCATCGGGGGAAACCTGAATGTTCTGCCATGTTTGTTTCAATTCGTCTCTGCCAAGTTGAATCAGATCCTCTGCATCTGATCCTGCATATTTAATAACCTGAACAGTTACTTGTGCTCCTTCTTCGCCTGTTCGCGGATCAAGGAATTTATTAACAACCTCTTGCGTTTTTGCAAAAATTGCCTTTCCGGCTTCACCGAAATTTTTCCATTCTTTCGGATATTTTATCTTGAAACCGAAAGCAGGGTCTTTATATTCGTTTAATTCTCCAACTTTCACAGGTTCGGCTTTCTTGCCGCAACCGGTGAAAAGTAAAAGAAATGCTATTGTGACGAGCAGAAATGATTTCATAATTTTAACTCCATCTATATTAATGGTGATTTATGATATAATTATCGCGGTAAAATAATCCCCTAATGTCGGGGTGAAATTGTGAAAAGAAAGATATAAAAAGTTTCAATGAAACTCAAATATTCCCGATTAAAATCTGAACGATACCGAAAACGAAAGTTTGTTAATCCACACTTCATTTCATATATTTTCAATAAGATGAGCACAAAAGCAATCCAATCTAAACCAATAGGCGTATTTGATTCGGGAATCGGCGGCCTCACAGTGGTGCGTTCTCTGATGCGCCATTTACCTCACGAGAATATTGTTTACTTCGGAGATACGGCTCGCGTACCGTACGGACCAAAATCTCCGCAGGTTGTAAAAGAATACACAGCCCAGGATACCGATTTTTTGATGAAACACAACGTTAAGATGATCGTTGTAGCATGCAACACTGTTTCATCTGTGGCGTTGGAAGTTGTGCAGAAACATGCTCGTATTCCGGTAGTCGGAGTCATAGTTCCTGGTGCAAGAGCGGCTGTCGAGAAGTCGAGTAATAAACGTGTCGGTATTATTGGAACCGTCGGCACTATAGCAAGCAACGCATACACTATCGCGATTCGTCAGGCAGATCCATCAGTGACTGTTGTGGGGCAGGCGTGTCCGTTGTTTGTCCCGCTTGCCGAAGAAGGTTGGATCGATCATCCAGCAACAGAAATTATCGCGAAGGAATATCTTTTCCCACTTCGCTTGCAAAAAATTGATACGCTTGTTCTTGGCTGTACTCATTATCCGATATTGGAAAAAGTGATAGGCAAAGTATTCGACTATAAAATAACATTGATCGATTCCGGTGAAGCTACCGCGTTCGATGTTGAAAAAATATTAGATGAAAATAAATTGCGCAACCCAAGCACATTGAAAGCTAACCTGCAATTTTTTGTAAGCGACATACCGCATAAGTTCACAGAAATTGGGGAAAGGTTTTTAGGACAAAAGTTAGGCCGGGTACGCCGTGCCGAAGGTTTTTTCTGATATTTCTATATTGTAAACATGGCAGTTAAAGAAATATTACTCCTCGGTAATCCGATTCTCAGAAATAAATCTTCCCGCGTCGAAGATCTAAAAATTTCTGATGCTCATCAAACGGTAAACGATTTACGCGATACATTGAATAATTTCCGGAAGCAAAATGGTTTTGGGAGAGGAATTTCCGCTCCTCAGATTGGAATCACCTCAAGAATTATTTTTATAGATGTTGGAAAACCGATAGCATTAATTAATCCTGAGATCATAGAATCATCAACCGAGATGATGATATTGTGGGACGATTGTTTCTCTTTCCCGGATATCATGGTAAAAGTAAAACGTTCCAAAGAAATAAAAGTACACTACATCGATCCCGATCAGTCCGAACAAATAATATCCGCAAATGGATCGTTGTCGGAATTGCTGCAACATGAAATCGATCATCTCGACGGCATTCTCGCTATCGATCGTGCAATAGATTCAAAACATATCATCTTGAAATCAGAGTATAAAAAATATCATTTAATTCGTAACGAATCACCGCATCCGCTATAAGATAAGGATCATTCGATGACTAAAGATAAAATTTTAAAAATATTCACTGAAACAAAAGCATTACTTGAAGGACATTTTCAATTGACATCCGGTTTGCACAGCCGTCAGTATTTTCAATGCGCGAGAGCGCTTCAATATCCCCGCAACATGGAAATTCTCTGCAGCATGATTGCCGAAAGGTTTAAAGATTCAAATATTCACGCTGTAATCTCACCGGCGATCGGCGGAATAGTTGTGGGTCAAGAAGTGGGAAGACAACTTGGAGTGCGGACGATGTTTGCTGAAAGAAAAGACGGGGTTTTGCAACTGCGCCGCGGCTTTGAAATTCAAAAAAATGAAAATGTGCTCGTGTGTGAAGACGTTACAACCACAGGTGGATCGGCGCAGGAAGTAATAGATATTGTTGAAAGTTATGGCGGGAAAGTAATCGGTGTTGGCACGATTGTAGACCGGAGCGGTGGTAAGGTTACGTTCCCAAATTTTTTCGCAACACTTGCAGTAGATGTTGTTAACTATCAACCGCTGGAATGCCCTTTATGCGCCGGCGGGATCCCGATTGATAAACCCGGAAGCAGAGGCAATAAATAAATTGGAAATACATTTATGATTGAACAACTATTAATCCAAAAATTGATTGCGGCACTCACGGTACTGTTAATCTCGCTGGTGGTAGGTCAGTTGGTTAAGTGGATACTCGCAACGGTTTTTAAAAGAATTTTCTCTGCTACAAAAACAACACTGGACGATCGGATGCTTTCGGTTATTCGTCCAAAAATTACCACAATCAGTGCGATAATCGGTCTCTATATCGGATTAAAAATAATCAGAGGTGGACTTGACGCTGGAAATATTACATACAATCATATTATCGATTATCTTGAAGTCGGTCTATATCTGTTTCTTGTTTTTGTCCTCGCTCGTTTAATCAGCCGGATAATTGAAACGACATTTGAGTGGTATACAGACGAAGTATCCCAAAAAACGCAGAGTAACATAACGGCAACCGTAGCACCGATGATGAAGAAGATCGTTGATCTTGTTCTCTTCCTCATCGCGGTAATGATTATTCTGGATCATTTCGGCGTGAATATCGGAAGTTTACTTGTCTCTCTCGGTGTCGGTTCACTCGCCGTCGCTTTAGCTGCTCAGGAAACGGTTGCTAACATGATTGCAGGTTTTGTGATTCTCATAGATCAGCCGTTTAGGGTGGGAGACAGAATTAAACTTCCATCTGGTGAAGAAGGGGATGTAACGCAAATCGGATTAAGAAGCACACACATTTTAAATTATGACAACAATCTTGTCGTAGTTCCGAACAGTGAATTGGTTAAAAATCGATTGGTCAATTTTGCTATGCCCGAAAATTCGATACGGGTGCTCATTGAAGTAAAGGTTGCCTACGGAACTAACGTGGAGGAGGCGCGGGCTATTCTTTTGAAATTAGCAAGTGAGAATAATAATTTAATTTCCGATCCTGCCCCATCTGTGTTTTTCATGGAGTTCGCGGATTCGGGTATTCTTCTCCGTTTATCGGCGAGGACATCTCACTTCGATAAAAAATTTGAGATTGAAACATCGTTACGTGAACAAATTTATAAAGAATTCACGAAAGCGGAAATTGAAATTCCCTTGCCCAAGCGAGTGATTTATACACAGGAATTAGATGAAATACAAGCTGATAAAAAGAAATAAGGTTTACGAGGGAAGAGTATTCACGACAATTGTTGATGAAGTTGAATACTTAAACGGTGATCCCACCATCCGCGAAGTTGCGGAACATCCGGGCGGATCGGTGATATTGGCGGCATTTCCCGACAACAGGATTCTTTTAATAAATCAGCATCGCTATCCTTTAGATAAATTTATATGGGAACTGCCGGCAGGCAAATTGAACCGCGATGAAGATCCGCTTAACTGCGCAAAGAGAGAATTGGAAGAAGAAACCGGCTACTTGGCCGACGGCTGGGAAAAATTGACATCAATTTACACAACTCCAGGATTTTGCAGCGAACTTCTTCATATTTATCTCGCTACAAACTTGAAGGATGCGCCTGGCGGACGTAAACTCGAAGCCGGTGAAGAAACAATGACGATGAAAATAGTTCCATTGCAAGAGGCAATTGCCATGATTGAACGGTTAGAAATTGTGGATGGTAAAACGATTTGCGGTATCATGATCGGTGAACGAATCTTAAATTCAAAATAACTCATAACTTATAACTCAAAATGAATCCAATCGAAATAATTCGAAAGAAACGAAGCGGAGAAAAACTTAACAGGGAAGAAATTGAAAATCTTATTAACGGATATCTTAACGGCAGAATAACAGATTACCAGATGTCGGCTTTTTTGATGGCTGTTTATTTTCAGAAGATGGATTTCGAGGAAACTGCTGTCCTAACTGAAGTGATGCTGCGTTCCGGCGTGGTAGTCGATTTAGCGAAAGTGCCTGGGATAAAAGTTGATAAACATTCTACGGGTGGAGTTGGAGATAAAGTATCACTGATACTTGCACCGATGGTTGCGGCTTGCGGTGTACCTGTACCGATGATCTCGGGCAGAGGATTGGGACATACCGGAGGAACGCTCGATAAGCTTGAATCGATTCCCGGTTTCCGAACAAATCTGTCACTGGATGAATACAAAAAAGTTATTGCCGATATCGGGTTAGTGATGATCGGTCAGACGAACGAAATTGCCCCGGCAGATAAAAAAATGTACGCGCTACGCGATGTTACTGCCACGGTAGAAAGCATTCCGCTGATTTCAGGAAGCATAATGAGCAAGAAACTTGCGGAAGGAATCGATGCACTTGTCCTCGATATTAAAACCGGGCGGGGTGCGTTCATGCAATCTGAAAATGACGCGATTGAACTTGCGAAAACACTTATCGCGGTTGGAAATAAATTCGGGAAAAAAACTATCGGCTTTCTCACAGATATGAGTCAACCGCTAGGTTACACTGTTGGAAATTGGTTAGAAGTTGTGGAGTGCATCGAATGTATGCAGTGTAAAAATATCCCCGACCTCATGGAAGTAACTTATGTACTGAGTGGGGCTATGGTGATGTTAGGCGGTAAAGCCGGAAGCATCGAAGAGGGAATATCCAAATGTAAAAATGCTCTTCAATCAGGGAAAGCATTGGATAAATTTAAAGAATTGGTTCACCGGCAGGATGGTGATGTTTCATTTATAACTGATCATGAAAAATATCCAAAAAGCAAATATACGATTGAAGTGAAGAGTGCTTCTAACGGTTATATCAATAATATCGATGCACTTGAAGTCGGTTTCATCGGTATCATGCTCGGAGCGGGTAGGATGAAAGTGGATGATGTTATAGATCCAAAAGCCGGAATCGTTTTAAAGAAGAAGGCAGGCGATAGTGTAACAGCGGGTGATACGCTGGCAATCATTCAAACCGATAAGAAGGAAATCGTTGAATCTGCCGCTCATCGTCTGGAAAGAGCAATAAGCGTTACCAAAGATTCCCGCAAATCATCTCCGCTTATTCGTGCGATGATAGATGAAAATGGTATGCACCCATGGCGAAATTTTATTTGAATTTCACTTTTATTTTAGTACTTTCAACTTAATTAATTCATTATTAAGGATTGAATTCTATCCTTAATTTTTTCAATAACACTCATATGGAGGGTGTATGCCGTTACCGGAAAAAAATAATCAAATAATCACGCTTGACGAAGCGACCAAGTATACAAGCGCATATAGAAAACAATCATCACCAAACGCGACAAAAGGTGGATTGTTCTGGAAGGAATTTGTTCAAAAACTTCTCGACCAACCCGGTTGTGCCGCGATGAGATATTATCATGGATTTAATACCGACGGGAAACCTGTTATTGTTTTAGTTGGTGTTAACGATAAAGGGGATGATATAACAGAAGGTGTATTATTGGAAATTAGTCCGTTGTGTCCGCCTATCTGCAGCTCACCGAATACATTGAATAGTTAGACAGATTGTAAATGATCTGGTATTCTATTTTTATTGGCACACTCCCAACCTGTATCCCTTTATTTTTCGGATTCAGATATTACAAAAAGATATCCGGAGAAATGAAGATTCTTGTCTGGTATTTGGTGTCATCATTTGTTTTCGAGATGATGGTGAGCATTGTAATAATATTAGGCATCTCCCACAATACATCTTGGATATCACACGTTTTCCCTCCGCTTGAATATCTGCTTTTTGCTGTTATATTTTCCAAATGGCAGAAAAATATTTATTTAAAGAAAGCTTATATATGGAGTATATTCTTAATAGCAGCTTTTTCAATAGTGAATCTTCTGTTCTTTCAATCAGTCGCTCAGGGGAACACTTATGGTATGTCGATACAAAAATTATTACTCATTAGCATGTCGGCGGCCGTATTGTTGGAATTGAATAAGGAAGGTATATATCCTTTAACAAGAGAATATCGATTTTGGGTAGCAGCAGCCGTTTTATTCTACAACCTCACAACTCTCATGATGTTCTCTCTTGCTAATCTGATTCTCTCATTAGGGGAGCAATTCTCAATACCTATATTCATGACACATATGGCACTAAGTATCATTACCTATTTAATTTACACCAAAGGATTTTTATGCCGACCCCAGGGTCAGAAATCTGGTTAGCGTTAGTAGTAGGTACTACGGCTATTGTGATATTAGGCGGTATCTTATTGGGCAGTATAATGTTCAGCCAGAAGCGGTTTATTAACTCGCAACGAGAGAAGGTGAGGATATTGGAAGAGAGTGAGCGTCAACTCAAAGAATCGTATGATAAGGTTCGTCAGTTTGCGGTGCATCTCCAATCTGTGCGTGAAGAAGAACGGACCCGGATTGCGCGCGAAATTCATGATGAATTGGGTCAATTGCTTACAGTGATGAAAATGGATATTGCGCTGTTAAGTAAAAAAATCAAATCACAAAATGAAAATAGATTTGCATGTGAAGCTATAAAATCGTTGCAAACAATGTCAGGATTGGCAGACTCAACTATTCAATCTGTACGACGAATCGCCACTCAATTGCGGCCTGAAATTTTAGACGAGCTCGGTCTCCGTGAAGCAATCGAATGGGAAACGGGATTATTTCAAGAGAGAACAAAAATATTAACAAATTTCAGCTCTTCTAAAGAATTCATCTCGCTTGATCCCGAACGCGCAACGGCTCTATTTAGAATTTTCCAGGAAACTCTGACAAATATTGCCCGCCATTCTCAGGCGACACAAATTGATGTAACAATTGATTTATTTGATAGTGAACTAATACTATTAGTGTCAGATAACGGAAAGGGGATAACCCAAGTAGAAGCCACCGGCTCAAGATCTCTTGGTTTGCTCGGTATGCGCGAACGTGCTCAAGTATTTGGCGGCTCTGTAGATATCACCGGTATTCCAGGTAAGGGAACCATGGTAAAAGTTCGTGTTCCATTAAAACCGGTCAGTGCATCAACATGAAGAATAGTAGGAACGATCAATGATTAATTTACTTATTGCCGATGATCACCCGCTTATTCGCGAAGGATTAAAAAAAACACTTCAAGATGAAATCGGGATTCATGTGGTTTGCGAAGCTTCAAACGGGCAGGAAATACTTGACCGGGTTCAGCAGTACGATGTGCATGTTGTGGTAATGGATTTTTCAATGCCCGGTTTGAACGGAATCGATGTGATAAAAGAATTGAAGAAACAAAAACCTAAGCTACCAATTTTAGTTTTGAGTATGCACCCCGAAGAACGGTATGGAATTCGGTTAATCAGAGCTGGTGCAGCCGGATATCTGACTAAAGAAAGCGCTCCTGAAAATTTGGTGAATGCGATCAGGAAAGTCGCGGGTGGTGGAAGATATATTACACCAAAACTTGCCGAACAATTAGCAATACAAGTTGAGTCATCTGGTCAAAAATTACCGCACGAACTCCTGTCAGATCGTGAATTTCAGGTCTTTCACCTGATTGCCGCAGGTTCAACAATCTCGGAAATTGCAGAAAAATTATTTTTGAGTGTGAATACGGTCAGCACTTATCGCTCCCGCATCATGGAAAAATTAAATCTTCGAACGAATGCGGATCTAATTTCGTATGCTAGAAGTCATTTCCTTATTGAGTGAAAGAAGATAAATGCATACTTTGTCATGGGCTTGTAGTATAATCCGTGACAAATGAAACTGTAGATCCACCACAAAGAAATCTTACCACTTCCCACAATTATTAAATTCCTTTATCATTAATTTGTACAAGTAATTAAATTATTTAATAAGTTTTAATTATTTAGTGGCGAGGATTTATGCAGTTATTGATAGCAGAGAAATCAGAATTAGTGCAAGAAAGAATCGCAAGAATAGTTTCAAGTTGCGATAAAGTTCCGAATATTGAATACGCGATGTCGATCGATGATACGATTGATGCAATAAGTAATAATAAAATTGATGTTATCATTCTTTCATTGAAAATAATCAAGGAACGCGGTTTTAAGATAATATCTCAGTTAAAACAATACGTACCGATGATCATCATAATGATTTCTAATTCTATTCCAATATATAAATTAATGCTTATTGATGCAGGTGCGAATCTGGTACTGGATGATTCGGAGGAATTCGAAGAAATCCCACAGGTGCTCACCCGATTGCAATCGGTACCGAAATGAATTTAAAAATGGAAGGGCAAGCAAGCGGAACCAACACCGGGTGGCAAGCCGATGGGGGCTGAAGTTACGTAATAAGGGACGGGAGGTCCCTTATTGCGTTATAATCCTACTCCTTCACTAATCTTATCACATCCAACATTTGATTATGAATAGCGGCATTGCTCGCTAAAAGTTGTTTTCCATATAGATTGAATTTTGTACCGGAAAAATCACTTACCATTCCACCCGATTCATGTAGTATAAGGACACCAGCAGCCATATCCCATGGCTGAAGAGCCACTTCCCAAAATCCATCGAATCTACCGGCTGCAAGATAAGCCAGATCGAGCGCTGCGGAACCTAAGCGTCTTACTGCTTGCGCTTTCATAAGGAAATTTATAAAGTGCTCAACCGCATAGTCGGGATTTTCGATTATGTTGTACGGAAATCCGGTTACAAGAATGCTTCTGCTGATATGATCCACTTGAGAAACATGAATTCGTTTTCCATTCAAAAAAGCTCCTCTTCCTTTTTCGGATGTAAATAATTCATCGGTGTTCGGATCATATATAACACCGGCAATCATTTCCCCCGCGTATTCAACCCCGATGGATACACAGAAGATCGGTAAACCATGCGTGAAGTTTGTTGTCCCGTCTAACGGATCTATTATCCACCTGTATTCCGACGGCTTTCCTTTATCATTCCCGCTCTCTTCTGCTAGAATATCATGTGAAGGATAATGCGACGATATAATTTCTATAATAAGAGCTTCCGATTTTTTATCTATCTCCGTAACAAGATTTCTGTCTTGACCGTATTTTTGTTGAACTGATTTAAATTTTCCGATATTTTGTTTTAAATATTTACCCGCGCTCGTCGCGGCTTCAATCGCTACCTGAAGCATATTATTCTACCTTTTTATCCGTGGTTATTTTAAATTCATTACCGGCTTGACTTTTATTTGACTCTTGTTCATCAAAGAACGAAACCTATCGTGATTATTTTTGTTCACTCTGAATTCGATCGTAATTTTATTTCCGACATAAGTCGTTTTTTCTATCTCAGCAATTTCATGAAGTTTCGCAATTACTCGGTAATTATGATGTTCAAGCGTCAACTTGTATTCTTCGAAATTATCGTGAAGCAATTCGATGATAGCATTCTTCAAACCCGATATGTTTATACCGCGCTGTGCCGATATAAATATTGCGGGTGAATATTCTCTCGCATAATCATTGATAATTGTCCGATCGGGTAACCTATCGATTTTATTGAACACATAAATCATCGGACGATCTGTTATCCCCAAATTGGACAGCGTTTCGTTTACAACCTCAATTTGATCTTTACACTGTGGATGCGATGTATCAATTACATGCAACAAAATATCGGCTTCGATTGTCTCTGCCAAAGTGCTTTTAAAAGAGGCGATAAGATGTGCGGGTAATTTCCTTATGAACCCGACTGTATCTGAGATAAGCACCGAAATTTTCGGTGTCAACTCAACTTTTCGCACAGTCGTATCAAGTGTTGCAAACAGCCGGTCCTCCACGAGAACATCAGCCCCCGATAACAATTTCAATATAGTGGATTTGCCCGCGTTTGTGTATCCTACTAATGCTAACCGCGTATGTTCTTCGCGCCCTTTTCTCTGTACATCTCTTTCATTGGAAATCTCAACCAACTTTTGCTTTAAATGGCTTATGCGTGTTCGAATAGCACGCCGGTCCGTTTCGATTTGGGTCTCACCCGGACCTTTTGTACCAACTCCGCCATATTGTTTCGAAAGGTGAGTCCATTGCCGGGTAAGACGTGGCAACATATATTGAAGTTGTGCCAATTCGACTTGTGTCATTGCCTCTTTCGTCTTCGCTCTTTTCGCGAATATGTCGAGTATGATTCCGCTCCGGTCGAGTATCTTGCATTTGATTATCTTCTCTAGATTTCTTACCTGCACCGGTGATAAATCATCATCGAATATCACCGAATCGATTTTATTATCTTCAACGTAGCGGCCGATTTCCAAAACTTTCCCCGATCCGATGTATGTCGCGGAATCTATTCTTTCTCTCTCTTGTGTAATTTTCTCGACTATGCTAATCCCGGCAGTGTCGGCAAGAAGAATCAGTTCATCGAGATGTTCTGCAACCATATCTCTCCTTAGAATTTTTGGAATAATCCCGACGACAATACCTTTCTCTTCACGTTTGGTTTCAACTAATTTTTTTAAACTCATATATTCTGTCCACTTTGTGCAATAGATTTACGATTGTCACGGGCGATAATCATCTCTGCGATTGCCAGCAGAAGTGCTATAATTATAAAATATTTCCATAACTCAGAACCAAAGCGCGCTTCGAGAATTTGTTTGTACCTCTCACCGTGCTCACCTACATTAGTAAGTATTAACGGTTCAACGCCGAATTGTGAAAAATATTTTTGCAGGTTATCCTCTGTTATCGTTCTGGTATCCGATTCTGAACTGTTTATATTCACGGGAAATGAATGCAAGCAAGATCGGTCTGAAAAAATCTGATAATTACCAGGGATATCTACTTTCCTTATCACGAATTTAGTCTCATACGGTCTGTTCTTACTCTCTGCTGTCGCTGATGACGGTTTCAGTGGTTCTTGAACACCATCGGGAAGTAAGAGTCGATAACTCATTTTGCGTTCGGAGATGGAAGAATCTTGGGAAATATTTTTTATCGCGACACTCGGCTGATCACCTGTTATGAAGTTGAATATCCGCTGGCTTGAGGAGGATGCATATAAAGTTGTACGATGCAGAAGAGGGGCGAATATTCCTTTTATTGGAAAATCCGACCAATCTAATGACGGAGAAACTGAGAATAAAAATATTTTACCGCGTCCGGTGGAATATTGTGTGAGAAACGGAGAATTATCCGATAGCGTAATAATGGTTCTCGCTGCTGCATTCGGTTTAAAGGTCACCGTTTTATAAATCGATGGTGATTCAATCTGTTGATCCTTGATAGTCTTCTCATTCTTCTCGAACATTCCGATAAACAACGGATGATCGTAATCGATTTTGTTGAATGTAAGATTCACGGGAGTAGTTTTTGATCCAATAATATTTCCGATGGGGGAAATATTGAAGAGGTTTGAGATAGTGTTATTGAATCGTGCAATTTCAATTTTATCGTCAGGAAATATTATCAGTCCACCGCCATCGGTAACGAAATTTTTTAGAATGAGTAGCTGTTGTTCGGAAAATGTTTGAAGATTTGTGCAAATTATCGACTGGGTTCGGGATATTTCAGCCGATGTTAGTTTATTGTTCGACAAGAATTTCGCCGATATCGAGCGGTTTGCATTGCCCAACAGTGATGAAGCAAGCGCAAGTCGCGGAAGCCGGATCTCATTTTCGGAGTTTGCAATAAATGTCACGTCTAATATTTCTGGAATGTAAAAAGAAAAATACCTGATGTTGTCTTGAGAGATTGCATCATTCTCGATCTGGATATATCCGTTGTTAAAACCATTTTTCTTCGGGAGAACCGAAAACTCTGCTTTAGTTGTTCCATAACCATTGAGTGAAAGATTCTTTTGAGCGACTCGTTTACCATCGAGGTAAACACTAGCCAGAAGATTGGGTATTGCATGCTCATTAAAATTTTTAATCGAAGCCCGGATAATGATTGGTTTCGCAATCTCGAATATAGTGCTTGCAATTTCTATGCTATCGACGCAACAGTTGATCTGATCGGTCTGGCCTATAGGCATTAAAATTAATCTGGCGTTCATATCACCGAGCGAAAGATGCTTTTTCGTAATCGATTGAGTGTAGAGTGTGCTTTGATTATCCGAAATAATATAAATTTCTTTGTTTGCGTTATTGGATTGTGATAAAAATTTTGCCGATAATCGGATTGCATCATCAATAGGGCGTGTAATGTTTGATATTTTTGTTTCATCAATATATTTTCGAAGACGATTTATATCGTGCGTTGCCGATTCAATTGTCGCTTCCGGAAGTTCCGATAATCGGAGGAAATAAACTTCATCACCTTCCTTAATGATATTCGTTATACTCAATGCCGATTGTTTTGCTTGTGATAATAATTCTCCATTCGCGTCTCTTCGGGCCATACTGAATGAATCATCCAATATAATGATGATTGTTGATTGGGCATTTGTTCCGATTATCCCCCAAAAATAATTCCGCATCGCAGGTCTGGCAAATGCGAGTACAATAAAAATTATAATCAGAGTGCGGATAATCAGCAAGAGAATTTGTTTCAGTTTAAGACGTCTGATTTTTGTTTGTTGGAGTTCTTTTAAAAATGATAAAGTACTGAATTCAATTATTCTGAGTTTGCGAAGGTTAAGAAAGTGAAGAATAATGGGGACTGCGGCGGCAACCAATCCGAAAAGAAACAGGGGATTTAAAAAAGTCATTCTTGTAAAAAATATTCTCTTAAATATAATTTTTGAGATGTATACCAATAAGTGGAGAAAACATGAAAAAAGCAAGATTGCAAATTAACCATATTATCACTATATTTATGCACATTAATCGGGATGTAGCGCAGCCCGGCTAGCGCGCCTGCCTTGGGCATGGGGACAAAGAGATTGATTTCCATTTAATTCCGAACAATTCCCCTGAATATTCTTTTGTCACCTAACACTTCACCTAACACTTCACCTAACACTTCACCTAACACTTCTTCGATATTCCTGCAATCGAAAGGAGTAAACATGTCGTGCATTTTCCGAGAAAAAAAGAGCGGAATATATTACATCGTTTCTTCTAGTAATGGCAAAAGAATCTGGAAGTCCACCAAAACACGAGATAGAAAGAAAGCTCAGCAATTGTTTTCCAGTCACACTCCAATAAAAATAGAAACGAACCAACCCCAATTATTGTCACAATGCATAAAAGAGTATGTTTCTTTCGTAGAGACGACGTATGCCAGCAAAACATTAGAGATCTATAAAACCGCTCTAGATCATTTAATCACAAACACAGGAGATATTAGAGTCGATTCTATTACTTCCAGAAATATTGACCTTTATAAGGTTGTTCGCATGAAAGATGTCTCCCCGACCACTGTGAATATTGAACTCAGAGCTTTACGCACATTCTTCAATGTTCTAAAACGATGGGAGATTGTTGACAAAAATCCTTGTCAAGGTATAAAGCAAATAAGGATACCGGAACAGACCCCTTTATTTTTCAATGAAGAGCAACAAATGGATCTGATCAAGGCGATCTCAGAACGATGGCTTCAAGAGATCGTAATCTTTGCACTAATGACTGGGGCAAGGCGAGGTGAAATAATAAACCTCCAATGGAGTGATATAAACTTTGAGACTAAAACAATCACAATACAAAGTAGCTTGAGTTATCAGGTGAAGACGGGAAAGCTGAGGACTATACCAATGAATGAGACCGTCTACACTCTCCTCAAGGATAAGCCAGTAAAGGAAGGATTAGTATTCAAGGGGAAAAAAGGCAAGAAAGCTAATGATAATTTCGTAAGCGAGAAATTTCGGGAATTTGTCAGGAAGAATGGTTTTGACAAGCGACTTCATTTTCATTCGCTTCGACATTCTTTTGCGAGCGTGTTAGTAAAGAAAGGAGTATCATTGTTTCAAGTCCAAAGATTACTAGGTCACTCCTCCTCGAAAATCACGGAGGTCTATGCGCACTTACAAAGCTCTGATATGCATCAAGTTGTTGATGTCTTGAAATTATGAGACTCTAAGTAGCTCGAATACGCAATGTTTTGAACTACCTCGATTTGAGTTCGATTCTACACGTCCAGGTTTTAATGAAGTATTTGCAATAAGTTTTGCGATTTTTCTTAATCTTTGCTTTTTAAATCAAGTTGCTAATACTTTGATTTTGCTAGCTCGTATTATCAATCAAATTATTTACCAAATTTCTGAATAACTTCATTCAAATCTAATAATAAATGGGTAGTCATAAATTTTTTCTATTCCATTATCAAGTTTATCAAATATTCTCATTATAAATGGCCCATTTGTTCGGAAGATAGTACTCGATAAATTTATTTTCAGAAAAACCATTTCATTTGGTTTTTGTCCTGATGGGATAATGACATCGCTTAGCAAAGTCGTTTTCCCCGAATCTCCATCCAGCCGGTATGAATAGTTATTCGATGATGCTGAATCATAAGGAATCGAAATTATAAAATCTATAGCAGTGTCTTTGGCCGATATGGTATATTCGGCATACTGATCTTCATCTCCTCTATTCACTGATAAATATGATATTCTGATTTCACCAGTTCCTGTGGATGTTTTCATTAGGGAAGGTAAATAAAGAATACCAACTGTAATTATAATCAACGAAGCACTCACATATACCAACCTCATTGGCTTTTGCCAGAGAGATTTGAACAATTCACCAGAATGTTCAAAGAATTCGGTCGCACTATTTTCTAAAATCGAAATCATTTTTCTCACGAAACCATCTTTTGGATAATACTTTTTTAGGATTATTGCTTCATCCCTGCAAATATCACAAGTGGCTAAATGGTTTTCAATTCTTTTCCACTGATTACTATCTTCACTTAATTCACCATTAATATATAAGGCGATTTCATCTGTTGATGCGTGCTCTTTGTGCTTATTGTGAAGGATTGCAGCCGATTTCACTTTTCTCCAAAATGAAATTTCTTTCTTTAATTCTTCATTTAACCTGAGTTCTGCTTCAAACTCTTCTTTTTCTTCTTTACTTAATGTTCCTGCCAAATAGAAAGGAATAAGTTCAAATATCTCTTCTGTCTTCATGTCTTCTCATATTTTTGTTCTCGATTTTCATAGATCTAGTATATAGTCGCCAAATATTTTAAATGGTTACATCAAAAACTTCTTTAATTCTTTCTTTTATCTTACTTCTTTTTCGTGAAATAGTGGTTTTGACGTTAGGAATGCTCATTCCCATTTTTATAGCGATTTCTTCTCTCGGTAATTTGTCGATGAGGGCATAATTAAGTAATTCCTGATCTTGTTGACTGAATTCGCGCATAACCTGCTCGATCATTAATACGTTTTCGCGCAACTCAAGCTCTTCGTGCGGATTCAAGGATTCTTTGTCTTGAAATATTGCAGATGATCTATTTTGAGAATCATCATCATTCTCGCTATGCTCATCGTAATAAACGTCATTATAATGTTTCAAATATGAAATTTCTGATTTCCGCACGTCAAGCATTTTTTTAAGTGTTACGCCCCACACAAATGTTTCTAAACTCGATTCACCCCGGAATGTTTTTGAAATACATAAGGTCTTCCATAGTGCTTCCGATACAAGCGGTTCGACTATTTTTTTTATTGATTCAGTCGCGAGAAGGTTGACTTGCTTCAATTTATACGAATAAAAATTGAAACCTTCTTGAATCCATCCCACAACTTTTTTGTATGTTGTTGATGGTCCCTTTCGATCCAGGTATGCACAGAATTCGTTTATCAGTTCTATATCTCGCATAGTGATATTTAGCAATTGTCATTGTTTATTTCGACCACTAATATTATAAAATTGAGACATATTGTCAAATTACTTAATTCGCCTTCATTTAGTCGAAAATCTCCAATTGAAATGTTGATTTTTCACTTCTTTCACTGTATATTCTCTATATGATTTTGGCAATTTGAGAAAACATATTTAGCATGTAGATCTCATCATTATCATAATCTAGAATTAACCATGAACTATACTTATGACAAAATAATTAAGCCGTTCTACCATTTTGGATTGTTATGTTTCATAACAATCCTCCTGCAAAGTTGCAAGAATGATACTACTCTAAAATTAAGGTACGAAGCAATCCGACTTGATTCATTAGCACAAATTGAAGATTCATTAAGCAATTACCTTTCTGCAAAAAACTATTACAATTCTGCTTTGTCTATATATTTGAAAGTTGGCGATAGAACAAATAGCGCTGATATTTATTCAAATTTAGGATTTGTATATGCAAACTTAAATCAATTTGATTCTTCGAGAATATTTCACCACAAATCTCTCGAAACGCAAAAAATTCTTCATGACACATTATCAATGGCAGCATCCTATAACAATCTTGGCTACATTTATCAACAAATGAATCAATATGCTTTATCAAATTCTTATCTTGATTCATCACTTTACTTATTGAATATCCTTCATGACGATTCTAATTTTGTTAATCCTCTGACTACTAAAGGTTTAAATTTCTCTTTTCTAGGGCAATACGATAAAGCGTTGGAGATTCATTCAAACGCTTTGTATCTCTGGGGAAAATATAAAGACTCCTCAATATTAGCAGGAGTTTTAATGAATATAGGTTATGATTATTATAATCTGAAAGATTACAGCAATGCCTTGAATTCACTTGCGAGAGCATTGAATATCTCACGCATATTGGAATATGATGCATATATCGGATACGCGCAAGGATTGATTTCTCTGGTCCTGAATGCTCAGCAAAAATATTCAGATGCGGCAAAATATGCTGATTCAGCTCTTTCTATTTCTTTACGTCTCGGGCAGAAGCAAGATGAGGGTGCCGCATATTATAAACTTGGAATGATATTTTTGAATTCCGGGTATCCTGAAAAAGCAATCGACAATCTTAATAAAGCAGCGTTTATTTTTCGTAAGCTCGGAACACCGGAACGGGAAGGCATGGTCTATTATCAAATGATGCGTGCCTTCATCAAATCTCGCAAACCTTCAACGGCAATCATATATGGAAAGAGTGCTGTCAATATTCTCCAATTAATTAGAGCCAGCATTAAATCTCTTGATAAAGACCTGCAGCATGATTATCTCAGATCGAAAGAAAATGTCTACCGGGAACTTGCTGAGTTGTTGATAAAACAAAGTCGTTATCCCGAAGCGCAGCAAATAATGAATATGCTAAAAGAGGAAGAGTATTTTGAGTATATTCGCGGTGAAGCTCAGGATACTATATCACTTAACTTGCAAGCAGTTTTTTCTCAATTGGAAAATAATCAATCAGAGAATATTAATAATATATTAGATAGTCTAGCTTCCTATAGCTTGGAGTTTTATCAGCTTCGTACCAAATCTTTGCTAAATGATGAACAAAATAAAAGATATTATCTTTTGCTTGACAGGATTAGACGCTCAAATGAGAAATACAATATGTTTCTCGATGAATTGGAAGATAAATTATCCTCTTCTCCTGAGCAAATGCCCAAAATAAAAGATCTCAGAGAAACCGAAAACCTGGTTGAAGTCCTCAGAAAATTAGGACCCCGCACCGTTGCAATCTATACGATAATGGAAGAGTCAAAACTCAATTTAATTCTAATGACAGGTGAAGTAAATAAATGGAAAGGAGTCTCTGTCAGTTCAAACCTCCTTAATAAAGATATAGATTTATTTATATCTCAACTCCGCGATCCCAAACAAGATCCGGTTCCAATGGCGAAAAAGATGTACGATCTGATTATCAGACCATTTGAAGCAGATCTCAAACGGATGAATGCAGACGAAATTCTCTGGTCACTTGATGGTAAATTACGTTATGTTCCTATCTCCGCTCTCCATAATGGAAAAAATTTTATGGTTGATCTATATCGGAATATCATTATCATCCCAAGAAATATTGGGTGGCTTCTCGATAAAGAGCATAAACAATGGGAAATACTTGGATTTGGAGTCTCGAAACCCCACGGTGAATTCCGCTCGCTACCATCTGTGTATGATGAACTTGCCGGGATAGTAAAGGGCAAACATAATTCGACCGGAAACGGATTTATCCCCGGATATGTGAAACTTGATGAGAAATTCACGCTTAATACAATGCTGAGCGACCTAAGAAATCCTGCACCGATAGTCCATGTTGCAAGTCATTTCAAACTTGCACCCGGTGATTTCACAAATTCATTTTTATTGCTCGGAGACGGTTCAATTCTGACGATGCAAGAATTTAAGAATCTACCCAAAGTATTCTCAGGTGTCGATCTCTTCACTCTCTCTGCGTGCAATACTGCCATGGGAACTTCTGCAAACGGTGGGGAGGTTGAAAACTTTGCCACACTCGCGCAACGTCAGGGAGCAAAAGTTATCTTGGCTACTTTATGGCCCGTGCAGGATAATAGCACAGCCGAATTGATGAAACATTTTTATCGATTCAAATATGAAAATAATAAACTATCTATAGCAGAAGCTTTACAAAATGCTCAGCTATTCTTACTTAATGGCAATATTGCAAAATCAGAAAATCAATCCCAAAGCTCAGCAAATTCACTCCATCAGAAATACTCCCATCCATACTATTGGGCTCCGTTTATACTTATCGGGAATAGTCAATAGTTAATACGGCTACTTAGATTCTTTATTAGTGAAATAGTCTCGCTATTACTCTGAATTTCAGGGCTTGGTTGATAAAATCCTCCATCCACTTAAGCTTACATCTTCCTTGTTGTAACCTTTTATTGAAAGAAGCAACTATTGATTGTAATTCATAAATATTCAAAATTATAAGGAATAAAGTATGAAAGCAATCTTAAAATCTTCTTGTTCAAAAAGATTGAATCTCAATCACCCAGTGTGGATGTTTTGGATTTGCCTCTCGATAGTTATTAGCTCGGTGTTGCTTACTTCATGTGAAAAAGGTGTTGATTCTGGGGAATCTGCATGCGAGAAAGATAATACCGGATGCATTGAGGTTAGGAATATTTCCTCATTATATAAATTTGATGTTTGGCTGGATGGATCAAAAATATTTACCGTTAAACCCGGGCAGTCATCAAATAAGAGCACTGGTGTTGGTTCTCATGTCGTGTCGATTAAGTATTTCAATACAACGCGGGATGCATATAGCCCTTCGTATGTGAATGTATCTCAATGTCAGACCTGGTATCTAACATGCACACCTGTACAGTGAGATCATAGTAATGAATATACATATTAAACAAAATTTTAAATTAAACTCATTTTATTAATTCGAAAGGAATTTATAATGTCTAAAATATCTGTTATATCGATTGTTGTGTTCTCTGCTATAGTACTTGCAGGATGTTCTCATAAGTGGAAAGCCGAAATTTCGTCGAACACAAGTTGGCACGGTCAATTTGGAACAGGTTCAAAGAACAGTGGCAGTTCGAGGACGGTTGATGGATCCGGAAACCAAACAATTAATGTTAGTGACGATGTAAAAGCCTGGTGTTTTGTCCAAAAACAAACATCAGGAGGATACCTAAAGGTGCGATTGAAAGATGAAGGTGGTGGGTTGTTCGGAATAGCCGCAGGTGAAACAAGGGAAGCCGAAACAAATAGCCCATACGGTTCAGTTACGCTTGAATCGGATGCCGGTACCGGCAATTAAGAAAAATTGTTCAATAAATACCGAATGCCTGAGACAAATAATCCCAGGCATTTCTATTTGTCAAGCAGCATGTCGTATCCTATGTAACCTTTTATTCTCCGAGGCGACCATTAAAGGAACATAATTCAATTATTTTATCTTCTTACACTTCTTGAATATGCTTTGGAGAAATATGCAGGAAGTAAATCTAAAAATCTCCAAGAAGGATACCATTATGTTAAAACATTTGTCTTTTAAGATAGTTGATGCTAAACGCACTTTCGCATTAATTTTTCAATTCACAATTATCATCGCTATAGCAGTTATTGCGCTGAGTGGATGCAAAAAAAACAATCCATCAGAACCGACCGTCGGTTCAAAACAATCTCCCCCTGTTGCTGCTTTTGTTGCAAATCTGACATCGACGTATACTGGAGGAGCTATTAGATTCGAGGATCGCTCTACTGGTGAACCGACAGCTTGGGAGTGGTCATTCGGAGATGGTTCAACCTCGAATGAACAAAACCCGATACATGTATATTCAAAAACTGGTGCTTATACGGTTTCTTTGAATGTAAGTAACACTGGTGGGAGCAATGTGGTGACAAAGTTAAATTACATCAATATAGTTCAAATGTATGTTCAAGTTCGTCACGCATCAGCTTTGACAGGCAGTGTCTCAGTGTCTGTCAAAGGAGTAACTTACGAAATACAAAAAAACGGATATTGCCAAATTCCAGTGTCAAGTGGAGTAGATCTTACTATCTGGGAATGTATTTGGGTAAGCAACGCTTGGTCGTGTCGATGGGATGGTCCATACCATGTTTTTCCAAGTAGGAGGTATAGGGTTATTGATGCATCATCTGTTCGTTGGGATTTAACACTTGCATCGGACTAATGCCTACCTAAATTATCGACTCTTAAAATACTATTTAGAAGCCCTCTGCTACGAGGGCTTTTTTGTTTCTGTAACCTTTTCCTACACCAAAAGACTATTAAATGAAACTAATAATTCATCTAATTCTAAAATTCAAATACCACGGATGAGCAGCGATGACAATTCTGTTGGTAGCATCAATTCATCGCAGAGGATAATTATATGTATAGATTTAAATCATTTAAAATGAAATGTATACAAAGCAAAATGTTCAGCATTTTGGTGTTGGTAATTTTGTTTAATGCAATTTTTTTAACCGATGGATTTTGTCAAACAACTAATCAAATTCCTTGCACGGGGGAATACCGTTGGCTTAATGTTTATCCGGATGGACCGGTTAGCTGGGGAGAGGACCAATTAGAAGTACAAGGTATAACTCACGATGATGCAAACTGGTATATTACCGCTACGGATCGTTCGGGGATGATTGATCAAGATATTGATAATTGCTATTTATGGAAAATTCCTGTGACTGAGGATCTAAACGAAAATGTTTTTACAAATCCCAATGTTACATCAGTAAATTTATATCAACTTTCTCCTTTGTGGAATGGCAATGATCCGTTGAGTGGTTATATCCATTGGGGAGATTTGGATCATTATCAATATGATGGTGTCGATTATCTGACTGTTCCAGTTACGAGTCCCAGTAAACCATCTCCGGCAATTATTATATTTCGTGCATCTAGTTTGACAATAGCTGGTATAGTGGTTCTTCCTGGTGAACCAGGTAAATCCCAGAAGGATATTGGTTGGTGTGCAGTCAATCCTAATTCGGGTGATCTTTATACTTCCAATGACAGCACGAGTATTGTGTTTCGTTATCAAATATCGTGGGGAAGGCTCAGGTCAACAGGATACCAGGCAACCCTACCTGTTTATTGGAAAGCAACATATCAATTAACTGATGGTATTTCAAATTCAGATTCTCTACTTGATATGCATAATATGCAGGGTGGAGAATTCACACCAAGCGGTGACTTTCTCTATCTCAGTAATGGACGTGGAAGTTGCAAGGGTCAGGGGGCATCTGATGCCGGTCATCCTAATGATGGAATTAACATTTTTGACACAGGTAATTGGGATACTAAAAGTTTTCGAAGGATCAAACATTCCGTCAATCGTTGCTATGAATCGCCTGGTGTATCCGATTGTGGTCATCCATGGACCGATTGTTTTGATCTAACATACGATTTTGGTTGTGGGGCATTCGAGTCTCATTCGGATCAGCCACAAGGTCTCACGATATGGGATATCGATAAAAAAGGAGCACCCAATATGTTTGGACAGCTACATGTCCTTGTTGCCAGTATAGGTCTTGGTGGTAATATGGCACAGTTACATCATTACAATTTTCCACTTTGCTTATCCAATACTATTGCTCCTTCAATATCACGTCAGCCTAGTGATGTGTCTGCCATCAAAGGAACGCCTGCAACTTTCAGTATTTCTGCCTCGGGAAGTCGAATCCGATTCCAATGGCAAAAAGACGGTGTCAGTATATTTGGTGCAAATGAACCAACATATACTATAAAGTCTGTATGGGATTCAGACAATGGTACTACCTTCCGCTGTATTGTCTCAAACTGTACGGGAAGTGTTGTGAGTAATAGTGCCGTGTGCACTGTTCTCTTCCCGCCATCAATAACACTTCAACCCAAACGTGCGATTACAGTCCCTGCTGGTCAACCGGTCACATTCTATATCTCAGCATCCGGTGATCCGATACTGACATATCAATGGCAAAAAAATTGTGTAGATATTCCAGATGCAACCAGTCCGAGTTTCACCACACCGATGTCAGCAGTCTCCGATAGCGGCACTCGATACAGATGTATAGTAAAGAATCCGTATGGCACTGCGATTAGTAGCGAGTGTATACTGCGCGTAATTCCTCGAATCCCATCGACGAATCTAATTTTCAATTCAGGTTTTGAATCTGGAATTACTGATTGGTTTACTGCCGGCGATGTTCTTTTTGCATCCGCTGGGTATGAACAGGATAGCTCACTCTGCATTCCATTTAAACCGAATCAAACCAGATCATTATATCAGGAAAGTTTCGGTCTTGATCCATCGACTCAATACCGATTACGAGTAGCCGGGAAATCGTCGACAAATATTGACACGGTTCGAATTAAGATAATAAAAGATTCATCCCCATGGACGCTGTATTGTGATTCAATCACTATCGCAGTAACTCCAGAATGGCAATGTATTGATACGGTTCTTATGTCTAAGAATTTTAGTGGCATGATTGACAATAGCCGACTGATGATCGACTTTGGCGGTAATTCTCATGATCACTCGAAAATCGGTGATAGTCTATACTTCGATAATATCGAATTCACCCGCGTTGTTGATGGAACACCTTCCATCACTGTGCAACCGCAGGATCAATATATCATCGATGGATCATGGGCAACATTTTCCATCACTGCTACCTCTGCAACTCCGATGACCTATCAATGGTTGAAAAATGGATTCCCGATTGAGGGTGGTAACGGTTCGAGTGTGACACTCCCTCGTGCAGTTTTCGCCGATAGCGGTGCTCGCATTCGGTGCATCGTACGGAATGCAAGGGGTAGCACTTCAAGTAAAACGGTTATGATGCATGTGATTTCAGCGAATCTAATTCAAAATTCTGATTTCCAATTCGGTAAAATGCATTGGTTCCTCAGTGATACAGTCAATGGTGCATTTGATATTCACAATTTCGATCAAAATTTTGCCGCTGCTGTGAACGTTGTCCAAACAGGTAAGGATGTGCGATTATTCCAAAATAGATTCGGTTTGGGACCGGTTACGAAATTTCGGGTACGATTTCACGCAATGGCAGCTCATGAACGGGATACAGTTCAATTCTTTGTATCTTCTGAAAGTTCACCGAATGTTAAATATTCCGTTCCTTTCACCGTTATTCCGTTACGGAATGTTTGGCAACAATTTGATACAATCCTTACGACTACGAATCTTTTGAAAACTGTGGGCGATGCATGTATTAACTTTGCGTTCAAATTCGCATCTCACAGCACTGTGTATCTGGACGATGTCCGATGGGAGGTAATTGATAAGAGAATTCCATTTGTAACGCTACAACCGACAGATCAAAAGATATTTGAAGGGATGTCTGTTGCATTCGCTGCGAATGTTGTTGGGGTTCCGCCTATATCATATCAGTGGCTGAGAAATGACACCCCGATCACTGGTGAAACATCACCAAACCTCACTATGAACGCGCTCGATATTTCGGAGTCAGGAGCAAAATATCGCTGCATTTTGTCCAATCAGTACGGAAAAACCTCCACACGGTCTACTGCTTTAACAATAGTTGGAAACTTAGTGATTAATTCCGGATTTGAACAGGGGAAGATCGGGTGGAACAGCAGCGATTCGACGAAACTACTATTTTCCATGAGAGGTCCGGGATATCTGGGAAAATATGCAGTACAAATTGATGTCAACGATCCTTCAACCAAACCGACTTTTTATCAAAGTGGGATCCAGATCGAAAGCTATATGGCATACAACATCAGTTACTATGCGAGATCAGAAAAGGAATATGATACACTCGTGACATTCATTACAAGTGATACATCCTCACATGCAACATTCGTAGCTCCGATAAGATTCTACCTCGGAAAAGAATGGCGTAAGTATGATACAATCATCGTAACGAAGGATTGTTCTAATATGGTGACTGGTGCTATGCTTAATTTCTTAATACCGGGAAGCTCACATCGCAGAATTTATCTCGATGAGGTAACATTGAAACGTATAACAGGCGGAACTGCTCCGATCATTACGCGCAATCCTGTTGACCGAACAGTCACCGCAGGTGATCCTGCTACGTTCTCTATTCAGGTGATCGGTGAGGCACCACTCACGTATCACTGGCAGAAGAATGGCGTGGATATTCCGGGTGCAACTTCTCCAAGATATTCAATCCAATCCGCATCACGGAGCGATAGCGGCTCTATGTACAGGTGCTTGATTGTTAACGACTATGGAATGGTAGCAAGTGAACAGGCAAAACTCGCTGTTATTACTTCAGGAAGGATGAATGGCATTCAGGTTGTTGCGATTCAAGCCGGATGGAACATGGTCTCGGTTCCATTAACGGTTCCTGATTCCAGAAAATCAGAAATCTTCCCGATGGCAATGGGAGATGCGTATGGTTTTAATCAAATGTACGAAGTGTGTGATACGCTTCTGGCAGGGCGGGGATACTGGATTAAGTTCCCAACAACTCAGTCAATTACCATCTCGGGTTCTGTCCGCACATCCGATACTATATCAGTATCGAATGGGTGGAATCTAATCGGCTGCCCAAGCGATCCGGTTCGTGTCGAATCGATTCAATCGGAACCGGTTGGTCTTCTCACATCACAATTTTATAATTACAATGGGGAATATGTTGCTGCATCGACATTAGAACCCGGCAAAGGATATTGGGTCAAAATGATACAGCCGGGGAAACTGATTCTCAATAGTGCTTCACTCGATTCCAAAGCAATGATCAAAATATCGTCATCAGGTGAGGTTCCTCCACCTTCACCGGATGGATCGTTAGAACAGGACAACAAAGATGCTGGAATACCAAGTAAGTACGAGCTATCCCAGAATTATCCTAATCCTTTCAATCCGGTGACGACCATTAAGTATCAGTTACCGCAGGATGTTTTTGTCAGTCTGAAAGTATACAACATCCTTGGTGAGGAGGTTACAACTCTGGTATCCGGTGAGCAAACGGCAGGATACAAGTCGGTAGAGTTTGATGGCAGTATGCTTTCAACCGGAACATATATATACATGTTGAAAGCAGGAAATTATACCAACATTAAAAAATTGCTACTCCTAAAATAAACTGAAATAATTATACTTCGAAGCCCGGTCAAAGAGGGGATGATCGGGCTTTTTTGTTATGACTCTCAATATGTTAAAACGTATGTAACCTTTTTAATATCCATCCGACTATCCAATAACCTTAAGTAATTAGTTATTCGTGGATTAGTGAAAGCCCTCTTATTGAGGGCTTTTTTGTTCTCTAATACCTCCATAGAGTACGATTCTATACTGTAACCTTTTCCTTCTGTATGAGACTATACTGTAACAATAATTAACCCATACTCTCAAAGAAAGGTGACTCCGATGCAAGTTCAAGATCAAATCTTCGAAAATAATTCAATCAGCGAAGAACGCGAATACGAATGCTCCGATTGCGGAACATCAGTGCTTGAAAATGATAATGTATGCCCGCAATGTGGAGCAAGTTTAGAAGAGACAATATCTTTAGATGGAATTAACCATGATGAACGAAATAATAATCTTCAGCCTGAAGCAACTACAATTGATGGCTATGAAATCGGGGTTGGATTTCTGTGGCTCATTGGTGGAATCATCGTTACCGTGGTTACCTACAATATTGCCGCACCCGGCGGAAGCTATATTATTGCACTGGGTCCAATATTACACGGTGCTTTAAAGGTAATTAAGGGCTTATTCAGCTGATCTGAACACAACCGCACTACCTGTAACCTTTTCCTCAAACCATAGACTATCTACTTAGAAAACATTATTTAATCAACCGAAAAAGAACCAATATGCAAAAGACATACTACGAATTCCGACAACTCGAATCAACCAACGAATTAAAACAGTTCCTTTTGCTACGCTACAGTATTTATCGCGAGAGCCGATTGGCAATGTTTTCTCCCGAAAACGATTTAGGCATTGACCTTGATTGCTACGATGTTAATTCCGTTCACTTCGGTCTCTTTGAGCATTCCGACGGTATCTCGCGACCTGTTGGCTACATACGCATGATTACAGATCAACGCGGACCTTTTGCCAATGAGATAATAAGTATCGCAAGCGAATCACAGGAATTGTACAGGAAAGTAACAGATACACCAGCCGAGCCATTCCCGATCATTTCATACTGCCCTGATGGTCAGGTTATAAAAGAATTTTGTGAAAAGGTTCAATCGAGCGGAAAAAAAGTTGTTGAGGCAAGCCGATTTTCGTTAGATAAATCCATCAGGGGACATAAAATGGCAGATCATTTTCTCACGGCAATATCCGCCTCGTTTATTGTCCACGATGTCGAGTTTTCGTTAATGACTTGCCATCTGCTTCATAAAAGTTTCTATTCTGGTTTTGGATTCCGGCAGGTTGAAGGCACTGTAGATTACTACACAGAACTTTATAACTATCGCTTTTTTTGCCTTACTGGTTCAGCGGAATACTTACCGGATGCGGTGAAGGATAGAGTGCTTCAAATGGCAGAAGCATACGATACAACGGGTCGGATATGTTACTACCCCAATAATCCCGAACAGTTTTACGCGCCGCTCGATAGTTTTATTGAGAGCCGCCCGATATTCATGGCTGCATAGTTAGCCGTGTAACCTTTCTTCAGCCCGGTCGACAATTATATAGAAATTAACTAAAGAAACTATAAGGAATCATAAAATGCAAAACAAATACTACATCTTCCGAGAACCTAATAACTTCGACGAACTGAAGGCATTACTTCTTCTACGTTACCGCGTATTCCGCGAAAGCCGATTGGAAAAATTTGTTTCAGAGAATGAGGCTGGTATTGATCTTGATTGCTACGATCTTTACTCACACCACTTTGGATTGTACGAGCATGACGGCGACCGTTCCCGACCTGTTGGTTATATCCGTATGGTGACAGATCAGCCGGGAACATTTCGTGATGAGTTGTTTGATCATGCCAAATCGATTCCTTCTATCTATGAGAAAGTAAATCGAATACCGAAGGAACCATTTCCAGTAATGAACTATTGCCCGTATCGTAACGACATTCGAGAATACTATGCTAACATGAAGCTACAAGGGGAAAAACTTGTAGAAGCAGGAAGATTGTCATTAGACAATTCTGTTCGAGGGTTGAAAATTGCAACGAACTTTATCGCATTAATATTTGCATCATTCCTTGTTCATAATGTTGACAAGACTATCTTGGCATGTCGTCCAAATCATAAAAATATTTACAATTTATTTGGAGCGATCGTTTTTGACAGCACGATTGAATTTCAATGTGATGAAGCTGATAGCAGTGCACTTCTTCTTCTTGCAGCAATGAATTTGCCGGATTCGGTGAAAGAAAAAGTTTACAAGATGGCGGAAGTTTACAAAAAGTTCGGTCGTATATGTTACAATCCGTCCGAGCCGGAGAATTATTTACCTCCGCTCGGTGCATACATGAAGAGCAAGCCGGTGTTTGCACCAGCCGTAGAGTCCGTTCCCCTGAACGGACCAAAAACCCAAACCGTAGCCGCGTAACCTTTTATGTATCAAGTCGACTATTCTATGTAATCAATAATCAAACAATTTTAATTATAAAGGAACTCACAATGTCAAAACTCTTAAAAACCCTCGCCGTCCTGATCTTTTTATATGTTATTCCGCTACTTGGAAACATACCACTTCTATATAATCTTCGTATTGTTCTCCTAATGTTTACCGGTATTCTCATGTTCATATCCCAGCCCGAGTTAAAAATAAGCGAAGCAAAGGAAAAGAAAAATACCGACCGCAATTCCGTTTTTGTTATACTCCTTGCAGGCGGTTTAAGTCAGATACTTGCAATCATCGAGTGGGCATACTTCAAACCAGCACCGGCAATAATTGCAAATAATTTTCTGGTCGTTGCGGGTGTGGTTATGGTTGTTGGCGGGATGGCATTCCGGATCTGGGCTATTGAAACACTCAAAATGTTTTTCACATCAACAGTTCAAATAGTAAAAGGGCATAAGGTTATTCAACACGGTCCGTATAAAGTAGTTCGTCATCCAAGTTATCTCGGCTCAATGGTTGCAATCATCGGTAGCGCGTTAGTTCTTGAAGCTCCCATTTCCGCCGTCTTCGCTCTCTGCTCAATGATCTATGCTTATACGGTACGCGTCCGGGTCGAAGAAATTACTCTCGTTGCTGAATTGGGCGATGCCTACCGCGAATTTCAGAAGATAAGAAAATACAAAGTTATCCCGTTTGTCTGGTAAGAAAGAAGAAATGAGTATTAAAATGAAAAAGAAAAAAATGTTCCAAATGATAGTTCTATCGATAGCAATTGTTATGGTGACCGCCATATCCGCTGCGACAATCATTATCGCAGATATTGTATATCAGCCGGTGAGAGTGAATACAAACGTGTTGCCGTTTTGCAGGTGACGTAAACATTATTAAAATATTGGTGGTCGCAAAAAGGATTCTATTAGGTTACCACCTAAAAAGTAAGAAAATTGATATAAAATGTGCAGAATATTGTCAAAAATTCTCAATTAATACATATTAACCATTGACTTTATTTCAGTTTATATGGATATTTAATAAGCCATCAGGCATGTGAAACCAATCCGAATAGTTTGACCCTAATAATGATATTGAACATTGAATACTGAATTTCTATGATAAGTTGCTTATGAAAAATTTTATTACTGCTTTTTTGGTTGCCATTATATTTTTTCTAACCCCGAAGCTTGACGCTCAATCTAACGTTGCAAGCCAAGCAAGTTCAACTCCGCTTGAAACCGTACTTAATCCAGATGGTACATTGAATACATCCTCAGGTTTCCAGGTTAGTGTAGATCCAACCGGTTGGCGAATGATTACAGCTTCCGATGGCAAACCGCAATTTGTGCGTGAAGGATTGTCTGCACTAAGTGACCCTGCAGATATATTGTGGGACGATCGATTCGGTTTATCTTCAATTTCTGGTCCTGTCTATGCGATGGCGGTGAACGCCGCCGGTGAAATGTTTGTCGGCGGATCTTTTTTGACTGCCGGTGGAATAACAGTAAACAACATAGCAAAATGGAACGGGACAAATTGGTCGGCGTTAGGTACTGGTGTCTATTCTCTTGGTACGGTTTACGCAATTGCTGTGAATGGAAGTGATGTTTATGTTGGCGGTAGTTTTTCTACAGCAGGTGGTATTACTGTAAATAATATTGCAAAGTGGGATGGCAATAACTGGTCAGCTCTAGGCAGCGGCCTCAGTGATCAAGTAACTACGCTCACAGTAAGTAATACAAGTGTTTATGCAAATAATGGAGGGAAAAATACGAATTTTATAATAGAATGGAATGGCATTTCGTGGACTCAATTAGGAAATACATTCAATGATGAAATTTATACTATAAAAATTATTGGTACTGATATCTATGTCGGTGGGAAATTCACTCAAAATAATTCGGTTACAATTAATCATATTGCTAGGTGGAATGGCAGTGCATGGACAAGCCTGGCGACAGGGGTAAATGGAAATGTACATTCAATTGCTCTGAGTGGTGGGGATATATACGCTGGTGGCACATTCATATCGGCAAGCGGTGTCAGTGCAAACCGTATTGCGAAATGGGATGGCATAAATTGGTCTGCTCTTGGTAATGGTCTAAATAATCAGGTATCATCAATAATAGTTGATGGAAGTAATGTTATTGCCGGCGGAACGTTTACTTTTTCTGGTAGTAACATCATGAACCATGTTGCAAAATGGAACGGCACTTCATGGTCTGCCTATGGCAATGGGTTAGATAATAGTGTCTCTGCTTTGGTGATCAATAATCGTACTCTCTTTGCTGGAGGCTCATTTACAAATTATCTAAGTCATTGGTCCGGGAGTAAATGGTTGAATAGTTTAGCTTCCGACCTAAGCAGCCCAGTCTATGCGGTGGCATGTGATGGTGATAAGGTCTATGCGGGAGGTATATTTGTCACTGCCGGCGGTGATACTGTAAATGGAATTGCAAAATGGGATGGTTCCCAGTGGCAATCACTAGGAACTGGTGTAGACGTTTTTCATGGTAAAGCAATTAATACTATCGCAGTCAGTGGCTCGGATGTTTATGTCGGTGGTTTGTTTTCGGTGATTAGCGGTGTCTCTGCTAATAATATCGCAAAATGGAATGGATTAACTTGGTCAGCGCTAGGAACTGGTACTAATAGTGACGTAAATGCCATCGTTGTAAATGGCACTGATATTTACGTTGGTGGTCGGTTTAGTAACCAGGGAAGCCGCATAGCAAAGTGGAACGGTAGTGCATGGTCAGCATTGGGTGCAGGAGTAAGTGGTGATGTTTATGCAATTGCTCTTAATGATAGTGGTATCTATGTCGGAGGAGGTTTCAATCAGGCAGGTGGAAATCCCGCGAATAGAGTCGCTAAATGGAATGGAAGTGTATGGTCTCCTCTTGGCGTTGGAGTCGGAGGTACGGTCACTTCTCTAGCATCTAATGGAACTGATTTATATGTCGGCGGTGCTTTCACAAATGCCGGGGGTTCTTCTGCAAACCATATCGCAAAATGGAATGGCACAAGTTGGTCAACATTGGGTAATGGTTCGAACGATAATGTCATGTCTCTTACAGTAAGGAACGGTAACGTGTATGCAGGCGGAAGGTTCGTAATTTCTGTTGGTGATACTGCAAAAGGTATTTCGAAATGGGATGGATCAAACTGGTCGCGTTTGGGTAGCGGTGTTAATGGAACAGTAAATTCAATATCAACAAGCGGGAATAATATTTACCTAGGTGGTGCGTTTACACAAGCCGGAACAAAAGCATCGATGTACTTTGCCCGCTGGAATGAGCAACCCTCAACCGTTGTCATCCGAAAATTTGAAGATATTGATGGTAATTTTTCAACAAATACGGACAGAATTCCAAAGCAATGGGGACTCAAATTATACAGAAGTTATGTAAGCCCCTCAACATTGATTGGGAGTGCGTCCTCAGATTCAATTCTCATAGCAGATAGTCTAACAAGTGCAACCTACATCGCAGTTGAATGTGATAGCAATGGATGGGGGCATTTAGGAAAGATTATAGACGGCACTCCAATCTCAACTACTTCATCTCAAGATACATTCACGCTTGATCTCGGAACAACACACACAATTGATTTTATAAATTATCATAAAAGAATTGAAGTCAGAAAGTATGTTGATGATGACGGCGATTTTAACACAACGAATGACAGGAATCTAAAGAGTTGGAATATCAAATTATACAGAACCGTAATAAGTCCGGATTCCCTCGTGCAGGAATCATCTGGAAGTTCTTTGATATTCTACGATCCGCCTGTCGGTCAATACATCGCAGTCGAAAGTGATAGCGCCGGATGGGTGCATATTGGCAAAATTATTAATGATAGCAATGTCAAAGATTCTGTAAAATCAGATACATTAAGTTACACTGGTGATCAGGTATTCCGAATATCGTTCGTCAATTTCAATCCCAATACTCTTACGGTGAGAAAACATTCAGATAGAGATGGGCTGGTTCAGACAACCACTGATCGAACCTTGAAAAAATGGAATCTTACAGTTTATAAATCTTCAATCAGTCCTGCGAACATTGTACAATCGATTACATCGGCCGAAAGTTTGAAAATCAATAACCTTGGGAATGGAACATACATTATAGTAGAAGCCGATACAAATGGTTGGTACTCGCTTGGCAAAATAAAAAATGGACAAATGTTCGCCGGATCATTTAATAAAGATACGATAGTTTTCACTGGTGGCCAATTGATGGTTGTGGATTTTGTAAATACTCGACCAACACTTAAGATCCGGTCATTTAAAGATGGGGATGCCAACATTATGACTAAGAATGACTGGATTCCATTTCCTTGGACTATGACACTTTATAGGTTGCCTGAAGGTGATGTGGTATCACCTTCGATTTCAACACCCGAAAGTTTAGTGTTTTACAATCTTCCAGCACATAATTATCGCGCATATTCAAATGATAGCGATGCAATAGGATGGAGAATGATTGGACATATTAAAGATGATTCGTTAACTCCAAATACGGATAAAGATGTTTATATGACATTTTCAGGAACCGAATCGCATTTTATTGATTATATCCATGCTGCCCCAAGTCAAATCAGTATTCGGTGCATGCGAAACGATGAAGATACATTATACCAAAGTAATAATCGTACACCGAAAAAATGGTCTCTAAAATTGTATCGAGATTCAATATCAAGTCAGACTCTAATAAAAAGTGTCGATTCAACGCTCCTTTTAGTTGCAAACATAGGGGCCGGTACCTACTTTGCAGAAGAAGCGGATAGTACGCATTGGAGGCATCTAGGCACTATCATGCAAAAGGTCTCTAATGGTGCAGTAATATTTGAGAAAATGAATGGGGGAGCCCATAACTATGATTCCATAGTCCTCGGTCCAAATGAGACCTGGAACCTTGCATTTATAAACTTTGATTCCTCCCGCACAAAATATTGGGCTCCTAAAAATGACTGTGTTTGGAGCAATGGAAATAACTGGGAACCCGCCGGTGTGCCAACCTCTGAAGATCATATTATTGTCCCCGCAGGAGTTAAATGTCAACTGAATATTGATACATCTGTACATATTACCTCCATCACTGTAGCTTCAGGCGATACAGTTTATTTACTACCCAACAATAAATTTAATACCAGCTCCTACATCGAAGTGAATGGTTCTTGGGTTGTGCAGCCGACCGATACATCGTTAATTAAAGTTGGTGGGAATTGGTCTGTTAACAATTTTATTTCCGGACGCTCAACTGTTGTCTTCAACGGTTTAGATTCTCAAAATGTAAATGGTAATAGCGTGTCGTTTTATAAGATGAAGGTGGATTCTTTCGCTCATTTAAGAACTGAAAGCGGCTTTAAGGTAACTAATCAACTCTTACTAAATTCTAATATTTTTGCCGCAGGGGATACTATCGAAATACTTGATACAAGCTCTACAGCAATTAGCGGATCTGGAAAAATAATTGATGGCACACTCCAGCGTGCGGTCAGATATGGCTCAATAGCAAATTACAGGTTTGAAAGCGATAGCACCTATGTTAAATTTTCCGGCGATGGCACATATCCTGAGGGTGTTAAAATGACTACTTTTCCAAACGTTAATCCAATAGATTTCTCGCTCGGTTGGATAGAGATGAGTAGCAGAGTCGATACTCTCAATAACATTATTAAAATCGATGCCGTCCGCCCCAAATCGAAATGGGCAATTGGGATTCCCAAAATGCTTTCGAAATCAAAACATCTTATGTCGAATAGTACATTCGTTCGCCGTGTTTACGATCTTAACGAATTCGGACAGGGTGATGCCCTGGCGACATTATCATTTCGATATGATCAATCCGAAATTCCAACCGGTTCCGCCGAGAATACATTCGTACTTTATAAAGCCGTAGGAGATTATTATTCATCCAATATCAATTCCGGCTGGAATCTCGTATCACTTCCTGTTATTGTAGCAGATAATAGGGTAACATCATTATTTCCCTCTGCGATAAGTGAAGCATTTAAATATAATCCGTCGCTTGGCTATCGAGCAGTTGATAGCTTAGATATAGGTGTCGGTTATTGGCTAAAATTCCCAACGGATGATTATGTTGATTTGTTTGGGTTAGATGTAACTAAAGATACTATTCCGGTTGTAGAAGGTTGGAATATGATTGGTGGTTTGACCTCTCCTTTTGCTGTGGCGAATTTAATAACTCAGCCCGTAGACTTGATTTCAGGTAGTATATTCGGTTTTAATCATTCGTATGAAATTGTCGATACATTAAAACCGATGAAGGGATACTGGGTTAAATGCAAGCAAACTGGTGAAATAATTATAGATACTAGCAACCATATCCGAGTATTTAGGAAATCGGTCCTTCAAGAAAATATAAATGATTGTTCAAAGCTTATCATCACGGATGCAATCGGCAATGAGCAAACACTTTACATCAATCCATCTGCCAAAGATATAATTTCTGCTGAATACGAATTGCCACCGGTGCCGCCGACTGGAATTTTCGATGTCCGATTCGCTTCAGGAAAATTTTTGGAAACTATTTCAACGGATCAGGAATGCGGATTTTCTCTAATGTTACAAGCTTCATACTCTCCGGTTAAGATCCACTGGTCAACAGGTTCAATACATTTGAATCCGAAGCTTCGGACTGACGATAAAGAAATACTTCTCGAGTCAGGGAAAGACATATTTTTACAATCATCCGGTCAAAAAATATATTTGGTGTTTTCGAGAACGAATATTATGCCGCAAACATATTCATTGGAACAAAATATACCAAACCCATTCAACCCCACGACAACAATAAAATATCAGTTGCCGGCAGAAAGTCATGTTACACTTAAGATCTTTAATACTCTTGGTCAGGTTGTTGCAACATTAGTCGATGGGATTGAGTCTGCAGGATATAAATCGGCTGAGTGGGATGCTGTGAAAATGGCGAGTGGTGTCTATTTTTATCAGATTGAAGCTGTTAGTGTCGGGAATCATTCTCAAACTTTTTCGACAGCTAAGAAATTACTTTTATTGAAATAATCAATTTAGAAAAGGAATATTTATGCATTTCTTATCCAAACTATTTTTATTTCTAATATGCATTACACCATTTTGTTTTACCCAAGAAATCCGATTTGAAAATTATTCAAAAGCGCAAGAAATATCAACTGTCCCAGAGGATAGTCTATGGGATGATAGATTTTATTTGGCTGGAATAACGGGTCCAGTTTATGCGATTGTGGCAAACGGATCTGATATTTATGTTGGTGGATCATTCACTTATGCTGGGAAGGTTCGCGTAAATAATATAGCAAAATGGGATGGTAACAATTGGTCAGCACTTGGAACCGGAATGGATTATGAAGTTCGTACTATTGCTGTTTTGGGATCTGAAATTTACGCTGGTGGTAATTTTACAACAGCAGGAGGGGTGATTGCAAATCATATTGCTAAATGGAACGGAACAAATTGGTCGTCACTTGGATTAGGGGCAAATGATATTGTGTGGTCTCTCGCAAAAATTGGAAACGATCTATACGCAGGTGGAAGTTTTGATTCCGCTGGTGGATTAAAAGTTAATCATATTGCCAAATGGAATGGGGGGGCATGGTCATCACTTGGAGTGGGTATTAACGCTGGTTATAATGCTTCAGTATATGCCCTCGCTGTCATTGGAACAGATCTGTATGCAGGTGGAAGTTTTGATTCCGCTGGTAATGTAAATGCTTACCATATAGCCAAGTGGGATGGGATTAAATGGGATTCTCTGGGCCATGGACTTGGTCCACATAGTTGGGGAGTTAAGTCTCTTGCTGTAATGGGACCTGATCTTTTTGTAGGCGGAAATTTTTACAAAAACGGTGGAGCTCCAGCTTCATGCATTGCCAAATGGAATGGGACGAACTGGGAGGAGCTAGGCACTGGAATTAATAATTTTGTAAATGCTTTGGCTGTAGTAGGCATGAATCTCTATGCTGGAGGTACATTTACTAATGCAGGAGGGATAATATCAAGATACATAGCTAAATGGGATGGATCTAATTGGTCGTCAATTGGTTATGGTGTCGGCGCTCTTGTAAATGCTCTCGCAGTATCGGGAGAGGATCTTTATGTCGGTGGTGAGTTTGGTTATGTCGGCGGTGAGTTTTGGACGACAGAGGCGGTGCAGGCTAGATATATTGCGAAGTGGAGTAATTCGAGTTGGTCGGTTGTACATGAGAATATAGGTACTTACGCAGGTATTGATAAGAATGGAGGCTATAACTCGTATGTATATACCATGACATCAAAAGGGAATGAACTATACGTTGGTGGTAGTTTCGATCTTGCAGGCGGAGTGAAAGTGAAAAATATTGCACAATGGGACGGAACAAACTGGTTTCCCTTAGGAACAGGTGTTAATGGCGATGTAAGGGCATTAGCAGTAATTGGAACAGATCTTTATGTCGGAGGTAATTTCGATAGTGCTGGTGGTCAAAAAGCAAAGGGAATTGCTAAATGGAATGGCTCTGGTTGGTCACCGCTCGGTGGTGGTGTTAATGGATTTGTTACAGCTTTAGTTTCAAACGGTGCTGAACTTTATGTTGCGGGAACATTCGATTCCGCAGGACATGAGAGTGCTCGAAATATTGCAAGGTGGGATGGAACAAATTGGTTTCCGATTGCAGAAGGTATACATCTCACCGGTTCTTATGGCATTCGCAGTCTAGCCGTTGTTGGTACGAATTTGTTTGCTGGAGGATCATTCGATACTGCGGGGGTTCTCCCGGCACAAAATATAGCGCGGTGGGATGGAATATCCTGGTCAGCATTAGGCACAGGAATAATTGGTGAATTTGTATCCTCGCTTGCTGTAATGGGAACAGATCTTTACGTTGGGGGAGATTTTTCAGATGCCGGTGGAGTAAATACGATATCTCTAGCTAAGTGGAATGGTCAAGATTGGTCTGCCATTGATGGAATCGAATATGAATACTCTGGATATGATTATTTAAGTGCGTTAACTGTGGTAGGGACAGATTTATATGTCGGTGGATTATTTAGACTTATCGGAAGTGCAAACTATGATCGATTGGCAAAATGGGATGGAACGAATTGGTCGGGGCTTGGTTCTGGAGTGGGTGGAGCAGTATGGGCGCTCAACAATTTTAATAATACCCTTTTTGTTGGTGGTCATTTTGATTTTGCAGGTGGTAAACCTTCTGCGAATATCGCTTGTTGGCGAGGAGTAGGTATCACCTCTATCAATGAGAGCTTTTCTATACTTCCTGAGCAATTTACACTTTCACAAAATTATCCTAACCCCTTTAATCCGACAACCACGATTAAATATCAATTACCAAGCGAAAGCCAAGTGACGCTTAAAATATATAATACACTTGGTCAGGTCGTTGTAACATTAGTAGATGAAATAGAACCTGGAGGATATAAATCGGTTGAGTGGAATGCTGATATGTTGGCAAGTGGTGTTTATTTTTGTAGGTTTGAAGCTGCTGGTGTTGGGAAACAAACTCAGTATTTTTCTTTTATTAAGAAAATGTTACTGTTGAAATAAGAATACTGGCACAATTAATCACCATCATATTAGCAGACTGCTTCATTCAACAAATCGACAATAGGGTTTTCATTAATGGGTGGATTTTCAATAGCATTATCGGATAGAGTTTATATGGATACAGATCTTGAATATACAATCGCAAACATGAAAGGAGAAAGCGGGGTTGGCGGTAATGATTTAAAAGTTGGAGGATTATTCATCGGAGCAGGCCTACATTTTGGATTGTGATAAAAACATTGTACAGATATTGTAAATCTAAGCCCTCGATATTTGAGGACTTTGTTTTTTCAATCTGGATGTTCGTGTTTCTTACCGAATGATTAAACGGATTGATGATTGTTTGGAGATAAATGGTAGAATGATTATATTTTATCTGAACATGAGTCACCTAACAGTTCACCTAACACTTTTTGGAATACAGGAAGATGTGAGTAGAAGAAAAAGGTGTAAAACAATAAGATTTCCCAATCGGGATGTAGCGCAGCCCGGCTAGCGCGCCTGCCTTGGGCGCAGGAGGTCCCGGGTTCAAATCCCGGCATCCCGACTAATATTTTTTTTATTTATTTTTTTTAAAGTAAAAAGATATTATTCTGCATATCTATCAATTCCAGATACAAATCACTTAACTTCTCAAGCTCTCATTCTCCATTTTCTCTTGTAATCTCAATAATTTGACAAAAAATAAAGGAAATGGTGATAGATATCGAATTTCGAATCAATCATCTAGCATTGAAAACCGATCAGTTTATCTTGATCAACCTATCCATTGTCATGTTCGATCATCTATAATTGTGATTTGAAGCGTGATATAGGAATTTGCTTCTTGCTTTTTTTGTTTGTTTTCGTTAATTTGCCTTTCACTAAAACAAAAGATAATCCAAAATTTATCTCTAAATTATAAAGGTTTCACTATGGCAGAAAAAAGTCGCATCTTAGTTGTCGATGATGAAGAAGCTCTCCGTACCGTATTAAGCAGCGAACTTGTGAATGCGGGTTATGAGGTTGATACAGCATCGGATGGTGATGATGCGATATCGGTAGTTCAAAATAAGAGATTCAATCTTGTACTGCTCGATATCAAGATGCCCAAAGTTGACGGCTTCGAGGTTTTAAAGTTCATCAAAAAGAATTTGCCCACTACGAAAGTTATAATGCTCACCGGCTTTGCCGATCTGAAGAACGCTATCGAATCTAAAAAGCATGGAGCCGAAGATTTTGTTAGTAAACCGTACGATCTTGTTGACCTACTGACAACGATCGAACGGGTGTTAACAGAATAATCTTTAAATCTGCAAATGGCTCAGCGGTACAAAATTCTTATCGTTGATGATGAAGTAGCTCTGATAACGTTATTGAAAGAGGAACTGCAGGATGCGGGCGGTTACGAAGTAGATCTTGCATTCGACGGTGTTGAAGCCATCAATCTCATTCAAAAATCTCTCTACGATGTGGTGCTTCTCGACATGAAGATGCCGCGCGTTGACGGCAGGGAAGTTCTTAAATTCATTCAGGAAAATTCTCCCACCACGCATGTAATCATTTTATCTCAGTATGCCGATATAAAGATGGCGGTTGAAACAACAAAACTTGGCGCTTCCGAAGTCCTGGGCAAACCGTATGATATAGATCAGGTTGAACAGACTATTGAACGGGCGATCGAGCGTAAGAAACTTTCCATCGATAATAAGCTGCTACAAACCGAGCTTTCGCGCAAAGCTGGAACAACTGAAATAATCGGATCAAGCCAGGTGATGCAGCACATCATAGAGAACGCAACGAAAGTTGCGCAGAGCGATTCAATTGTTCTTATCACGGGCCCAAGCGGAACGGGAAAAGAATTAATTGCCAATCTAATTCATCGTGCAAGCCCCCGCGCCGATAGACCGTTTGTGCCGGTGAACTGTTCTTCAATTCCCGATACATTGTTGGAGAGTGAACTTTTCGGGCACGAAAAAGGCGCCTTCACAAATGCTTATACAGCTAAACCGGGATTAGTAGAAGTTGCAAACGGCGGTACACTATTTCTTGATGAAGTTGGAGATATAAGTCCGATTATTCAACCCAAACTTCTTCGATTTCTCGAGACCGGAGATTTCAGAAGAGTTGGCGGTACAAATGAATTGCGCGTGAATGTGAGAGTTCTATCTGCAACCAATAAAAATCTTCAGGAAGAATCCCGCGCCGGGCGATTTCGCGAGGATTTGCTTTATCGACTCAACGTGATAACGATAAAAATGCCTTCACTGCGCGAGCACCGCGAAGATATTCCTCTGCTTGTAGAACACTTCCTGAAGAAAAAATCGAAATCAAAAGAGCCCAAAAGATTAACCGATGATGCGTTGAAAGTTTTAATGGCGTACGATTGGCACGGGAACGTACGCGAGCTGGAACACGTGATTGAAGGAACAATAATCCTTTCGCCAAATCAATTGATCGAGGCGAAAGATTTATCTTTGGCAGACCGACAGATCGAATCGACATCAGAATCACTCTCCATCACTTCATTAGAACAACAGCACATCGAAAAAGTTTTGAAAATGTATGGCGGAAACAGAAAAAAAACCGCCGAGGCGCTCGGCATCAGTGAAAAAGGTTTGTACCTCAAGATTAAAGAGTACGGTATAGATGTAGATTAGAAAATTTATTCTTCAATGTTTGCCTTTCCTTCAAATATTTCGTAATTTTCAAGCAATTCATAATCATCGGGGCTATCTCGATTTCCTTATAACTTTTTACTGAAAGTTCCTCCCATGACAAAATTTACTGGTCTGGACTATTATGAAATCGACGGCTTACTTACAGAGGAAGAAATCCTCGTTCGTAATACGGTGCGCGAATTTACCGAAGAGCAAATTCTTCCCATCATCGAGAAAAATTACCGTATCGGAACATTTCCCATGGATCTCATTCCAAAGATGGCTGATCTTGGAATGTTCGGTTCAACTCTACCCGCGAAGTATGGCTGCGCGGAAATGAATAATGTTGCCTACGGTCTGGTGATGCAGGAATTAGAACGCGGCGATAGCGGCATACGCAGTTTCGCTTCGGTGCAAAGTGCATTGGTTATGTATCCTATCTACACTTTCGGCTCCGAGAAGCAAAAAGATTATTGGCTACCCAAATTAGCAACCGGTGAGAGTATTGGTTGCTTCGGATTAACTGAGCCCGATTATGGATCGAATCCCGGGGGTATGATAACAACGGCACAGGATAAAGGTGATCATTATCTTTTGAATGGTGCGAAGATGTGGATTACGAACGGAACAATCGCCGACGTCGCGGTCGTTTGGGCGAAGCTGAACGGGAAAGTACATGGTTTTTTGGTTGAAAAAGGTACACCCGGATTTTCCGCGCCCGAGATGATCGGAAAACATTCGCTTCGTGCCTCGGTTACTTCCGAACTGATTTTTCAGGATGTTAAAATTCCAAAAGAAAATATTTTCCCCAAAACGGATGGATTGAAATCTCCGCTCATGTGTCTGAATCAAGCTCGGTACGGAATTGCATGGGGAGCGATCGGCTCTGCAATGGCGAGTTACAACGCCGCACTCGATTATTCAAAGAGTAGAATCCAATTTGGAAAACCGATTGCATCATTCCAGATGACACAGGAAAAATTAGTCTTCATGATTACCGAAATTACCAAGGCACAACTTCTTTGTCTCCAACTCGGTAGATTGAAGGATAAGCAGACCCTCCGATTTCCGCAGGTATCGCTCGCAAAAAGAAATAATGTTCATGTGGCACTTGAAATAGCACGTATGGCCCGCGAGATTTTAGGCGCTAACGGAATACTCGATGAATATCCGGTCATGCGCCACATGGCAAATCTAGAATCTGTCAAAACATATGAAGGCACACACGAGATGCATACTTTGATTGTGGGTGAAGATATTACGGGGATACAGGCGTTCACATGAGATATCATATATGAGTTATGAGTTATGAGTTATGAGTTATGATGTATGATGTATTAAAAGCTTATAGCCAATAGAAACGCCTAATGACAAATGACAAACAACCAATGATTTTTTAGGAATCAGAAAATGGCAAATAAAAAATTTATCGGTGAAGCAATAACGTTCGACGACGTTCTGCTTGTCCCACAGAAATCAAGCGTACTGCCGCGGGATGTTGATGTAACAACAAAGTTAAGCAGGAATATCATTTTGAATATTCCACTTGTATCTGCGGCTATGGATACGGTAACAGAATCGAAGACAGCAATCGCGCTCGCACGCGAAGGCGGCATCGGTATCATACATAAAAATATGAGTATCGATGAGCAATCAACACAAGTTGACCAAGTTAAAAGATATGAAAGCGGTATGATTCTCGATCCGATTACGATGCGGTCGGATCAAACTGTGGGAGATGCGCTGATTCTTATGAGCAAATATCAAATTTCAGGAATTCCTATCGTCGATGAAATTGGGAAATTAATCGGAATTGTAACTAACCGTGATTTGCGATTCGAACCGAACCGGAAATTAAAAGTGTCGAAGCTAATGACAAGCCGGGGTCTCATTACCGCACCTCTCGGAACTACGATAGAAAAAGCTGAACAACTTTTGCAGAAGTATAGAATTGAAAAGTTACCCGTTGTTGATAAAGCGAATAAATTGCGCGGGCTTTTCACCTTCAAAGATATTCAAAAGAAAAAACATCATCCTAATGCCTGCAAAGATAAGCACGGAAGATTGCGTGTTGGTGCCGCTGTTGGAGTTACAATTGATACAATTGACCGCGTTAGGGCTTTAGTGAAATCCGGGGTTGATGTTGTCATCATCGATACCGCGCATGGTCATTCGCGTGGTGTAATTGAAATGGTGAAGCGCGTGAAGAAAGAATTCGGCACACTTGAATTGGTAGCCGGTAATGTTGGGACTGCAGAAGGAACGCGCGATCTGATAAGAGCGGGAGTGGATGCGGTGAAAATCGGGATTGGACCCGGTTCTATCTGTACAACACGGATAATTGCCGGTGTAGGCGTTCCGCAGGTAACGGCTATTTATGAATGCGCGAAAATTGCATCGCGTTCAAGGATTCCTCTTATCGCGGATGGCGGGATTAAACAGACAGGAGATATCGCAAAAGCAATTGCGGCAGGTGCCGATTCGGTGATGATAGGGGGTCTGTTTGCAGGTGTTGATGAAAGTCCTGGAGAAAAAGTTTTATACGAAGGGCGCAGTTATAAAATTTACAGGGGAATGGGTTCAATAGAATCGATGAAAAAAGGAAGCAGCGACAGATATTTCCAGGATGCCGAAGAAGGATTGCCTAAATTAGTGCCCGAAGGGATTGAAGGTAGAGTTCCGTATAAAGGTGAATTAGTCGACACGGTGCTTCAAATGATTGGTGGTTTGCGTGCAGCGATGGGTTATTGCGGATGCAAGAATATAAATGAGATGAAAAGAAAAACTCAATTTATTAAAATGTCTGAAGCAGGTTTGCGTGAAAGTCATCCTCACGATATTTCAATAACCAAAGAAGCTCCAAATTATCATATTTAACTGAGCATAAACTACTCCCGCTGATTTTCCATGAAACAGGAATATGTTTTTCTAAGGAAGCGTTTACATTCACTCCGGGAAATTCTTACATCGATGAATCTCGATTGCTTCTTGATCACCTTTCAACCGCATCTCAGATACATTACAGGTTTTTCAGGTTCAAGCGGACTTGCTATGGTTACCCGATCGGGTGCATATATCATCACGGATGGGAGGTACGCTACTCAGATTCGAAATCAAACTCACGGTTGGAAAATATTTATCACCTCTCAAGATCTGTTCGAAGCGTTGAGAGATACTAAGTTATTACGCCCGCACATGCGAATCGGTTTCGATGGGAATACGTTGGTTTTTTCTCAATTCAAGCGATTGAAAAATATATTTCCAAAGATTATATTTTTACCGAAAGCTGATGCTATAGAGCGGATTGCGATCCGGAAGGATGAAACCGAAATTACCGCCATTAAACACGCGGCTGAAATTACAGATCGGGTTTTCACTGAAATTTTGCAAATTCTTAAACCGGGCGTGAGTGAACTCGATATCGCTGCCGAGATATCATACCGTCATAAAATACACGGCGCCGAAGGTGACGCTTTTCCATCTATAGTTGCAAGCGGACATAGAAGCGCCTTGCCTCACGGACTAGCATCTGAAAATAAAATTAAAAAAGGCGATCTGGTCACTTTAGATTTTGGTTCTATTTATTGCGGTTATCACTGTGATATGACAAGAACGGTTGGAATCGGTTCTCTGCCGGCAAAAGCAAAAAAAATATATCAGGTTGTTCTCGATGCCCAAATGAATGCAATCGAATTTGCAACATCCGATAAAACCGCAAAAGAAGTAGATCATGTCGCCCGTCAGCATATCACAAAATCCGGATTCGGAAAATATTTCAGACATTCGTTAGGACATGGAATCGGACTTCAAATTCATGAACAACCGCGACTTTCGGTCCTGAGCAAAGCGGTACTTCAACCGGGAAATGTAGTTACGATAGAACCCGGAATTTACATACCCGATTTCGGCGGTGTCCGAATCGAAGACGATATTGTTATTACAAACGGTTACCCGGAGATTCTGAATAAATCTCCGAAAGAATTAATAATCTTATAACTAAAAATATCTGTGACTGATTCATCTGTAAAATTAAGAAATGTACTTGTGATCGCTTATTATTTCCCGCCGATGGGTTTGAGCGGTGTGCAACGCACGCTGAAATTTGTGAAATATCTTCCTCAGTTCGGCTGGCAGCCCACCGTGTTAACCGTTACTCCAACCGGATATTACGCTCACGATTATACACTGTTAGAAGAGTTGCATCCTCATCATGTTGAGATAGAAAGGATGGGTTCACTCGATCCCAACCGATTGTTCCGGAAAAAAGGTGTTGTGAAGTTGCCTTCGGAATTCTGGCGGAAAATATTTTCATTTTTAAGCGATTGCTTTTTTATACCGGATAATAAAATAGGGTGGAAGAGACAGGCGATGAAAAAAGCCGACGAATTGTTCGCGAAGAAAAATTTCGATGTTATTTTCGCAACAGCGCCACCGTTTACGGATTTCATCATCGGGACCGAGCTTCATAAAAAATACAACAAACCGCTAGTGATCGATTATCGCGATCCGTGGCACGATTACCCGTACAAATATTATCCCACTCCATTACATAAATTATTCAATTATAAATTGGAGAAAAAGACTCTGCGTGCAAGTGCCCGTATTCTGGTTACCAACCGGCGGACAAAAGAATTGATCCTCAAACGGTATAAATTTTTAGAATACGGCGACATAACGATTTTATCGCAGGGATACGATCCGGCAGATCTCACAACCGATCCGAAAATACATATCGATAAGTCAAATCGGATGCGTATCGCTCATGCGGGAGTATTCTATGCCGACAGAACTCCCAGATACATGTTGGAGGCGATGAAAAATTTATTCCATTTAAAACCTGAGTTAAAAAATCAGATCGAGCTTTATTTGATCGGAACGCTACAAGATGAATTTGTGAAGCTAATACACAAATACGGGCTCGAGGGAAATGTGGTAACAACAGGTTATCTGGATCATGCGCATTGTATTCATCATTTGAAGGTCTCCGATGTACTTTGGCTTACTTTAAATAACGATACTCAATCGCCGGGCAAGCTGTATGAATATCTTGGGCTTATGAAACCTGTTTTGGGCTGTCTGCCGGATGGATTTGTCAGTCAAACTCTTAAAGAAGCAGGTGGTGCATTGATAGTACCCCCGGACGATGTAAACAAAATACAATCCGCGCTAACACAATTATATGATATGTATAAATCGAAAAAAATGATTGCTCCCCCAAAAGATATCGTTGCTAAATATGACCGCATCGACCTGACAAATGAACTTTCTAAAATGTTTGGTTTTTTGGTGAACGAATGAAAATCCTGGTTATCGGCTCCGGCGGTAGGGAACATGCTTTGATATGGAAGATTCGGCAATCTCCCGGCATTGAAAAAATATTTTGCGCTCCCGGCAACGCAGGTATATCTTCAATGGCAGAAAATGTTCCGATCAAAGCAGATGATCTTGATGCTCTATTAAAATTTTCGATTGAGAATAAAATAGACCTGACAGTTGTAGGATCTGAGCAGCCATTAACATCAGGGATTGTTGACCTCTTTGAGAAAAACGGATTGAAGATATTCGGTCCAACCGCGAGCGCGGCAGAGTTAGAAGGAAGTAAAGTGTTTGCCAAACATTTTATGAAAAAATATCGAATCCCGACGGCTGAATTCCGTTCATTCACAATCTCGGAACAATACGATGCTCAACGATACATCAATGAAATTCCGACTCCAGTAGTCGTCAAAGCAGATGGATTAGCGGCCGGTAAGGGAGTTGCGGTTTGTGATACAAAAGAAGATGCCCTGGAATCTCTTGACATTATGTTCAATCAAAAACTGTTCGGAGTTGCCGGAAACCAAGTGGTGGTGGAAGAATATTTGGAAGGAGAAGAAGCATCAGTCTTTGCAATCTGCGACGGTAAGAATTTTGTTTTACTACCTACTGCACAAGATCATAAACGGATTTTCGACGGTGATAAAGGAAAAAATACAGGTGGTATGGGAGCTTACTCGCCGGCACCGATCATGACTGATGAATTAATATCTGAAGTAAGGAATAAAATCATTGCGCCGACATTAAGAGGGATGGCACTTGAAGGAAGAGAGTACAAAGGTTGTCTTTATATCGGACTAATGATTACTCAAACAGGACCAAAAGTTATTGAATTTAATTGCCGTTTTGGTGATCCTGAAACTCAGGTCGTTCTCCCATTATTGGGAAATGATTTAGTCGATTTAATTATCGATTCGATTGAAGGAAAGCTCGGACAATCAAAAGTTAGGTTTCTAGATAAAAGCGCGGTTACAGTAGTTATCGCCTCGGGTGGATACCCGGATGATTATCAAACCGATAAAACAATTTTCGGGTTGGATCAGGTATCAACGATGAAAAATGTAATTGTTTTTCACGCCGGAACGAAGTATACTAAGGATAAGATCGTTACCTCGGGCGGGCGGGTGCTCGGTGTTACGGCACTGGGAAATACGCTTGAAGAAACAATAGACAGGGCATATAGTGCTGTTGGAAAAATAACGTTCGATTCTGCATATTACAGAAGCGATATAGGGAAAAAAGGTTTAGATCGTTTAAAAAATATTTCTTTTTAATGTTTTGATCTAAGAGATTGTATGATTACGGGGATCATTTAATTTATATCATTTGAAGGAGAAAATTTGAAAATATTAATTACAGGTGGCGCCGGTTTTATTGGTTCTCATGTTGCAGATGCATGCATTGAAGCAGGCAATACCGTTGTAATAGTTGACGATTTATCAACCGGTGAAATTGAAAACGTAAACGAAAATGCCGTATTTGTACCGATGGATATTCGTGATGAAACAATCGACAAACTTTTTGATTTCCATAAGTTTGATATAGTGATTCACCATGCCGCCCAAATGGACGTCCGCAAATCGGTAAAAGATCCTTCTTTTGACGCGTCAGTCAATATTCTTGGCACTATCAATCTGCTCGAGAATTGCAAAAAGTTTGGTGTGAAGAAATTCATTTTCGCTTCAACCGGCGGTGCAATCTACGGTGAGCAGGATTATTTTCCTGCCGATGAAAAACATCCGGTCAGACCGCTTTCACCATACGGTATCGCAAAGTTAGCAGTGGAAAAATATCTGTTTTATTACAACGCAGTTTTCGGATTGCAATATGTTTGTCTGCGATATGCGAACGTGTATGGACCTCGGCAAAATCCTCACGGCGAAGCAGGTGTGGTTGCTATTTTTACCGATAAGATGCTCAAAGGCAAACAACCTATTATTAACGGTGATGGAAAGCAAACTAGAGATTATACATTCGTAAACGATGTGGTGCGTGCAAATATGCTTGCGCTTAATTATGACAAATCGGATATTTTTAATGTCGGAACCGGTGTCGAGACCGATGTGAATGTTCTCGCACGATATATAAAAGAATTTACCGGCACTAAGATCGAAGAAATACACGGCGAAGCGAAGAAGGGAGAACAACTTCGCAGCGTTCTCGATAATATGAAAATTAGCACAGTTCTTGGTTGGAAGCCAAGTGTTTCAGTAGCAGAAGGATTGAAAACAACAGTTGCATACTTTCGCGATAAGTTTTCCGGAAATTGATGAATCATTCGTACATAGAAAAAATCTTGAAAGGCGATAGGGTGGCAATCGCCCGCTCCATCTCAATGGTAGAGAATGAGCATCCCGAATCTCTCGATCTTCTAAAATCAATTTATCCAAAAACCGGTAATGCCTACAGAATTGGAATTACCGGTCCGCCCGGTGCCGGCAAAAGCACAATTACAAATAAGCTGGCAAAATATTTCCGCAGTGAGAAAAAGCGGGTTGGAATTATTGCTGTTGACCCAACCAGTCCGTTTACCGGCGGAGCGTTATTGGGGGATCGTGTTAGAATGACCGATGTTGATCTGGATGAAGGAGTTTTTATACGAAGCATGGCTTCGCGCGGAAGTTTAGGAGGACTGAGTAAAAAAGCGAAAGAAGCTGCTGATGTCCTGGATGCGTCGGGATGTGATATAATACTTTTAGAAACAGTAGGTGTTGGTCAATCGGAACTCGATATTGCGAGGGCTGCCGATACTACGATTGTTGTGCTGGTTCCTGAATCAGGCGATTCGATACAAGCGATGAAAGCAGGATTAATGGAAATTGCCGATTTTTTTGTTTTAAACAAATCGGACCGCGCCGGAGCCGAACAGGCGGTTATGTCGATTAAAATGGTTCTGAACTTTAAACCGAAGCATGATGGATGGATGCCCGATGTTATTCAAACCACTGCGAGCGAAGGAAAAGGAATCGTTGAGGTTGCAAAAAAAATCGCAGAGCATTCAACATATCTCGTAAATTCAAAACTTCTCGGACAAAAAAGGGCAAATCGCATCATCGAACAGATCCGCGAATCAATTGGTGAACGATTACATATTGAATTTTGGAACGAAGAAAGAAATCAGATTCTTAATCAAAAAATTGAAGATGTAATCGCGTTCAAGGAAACACCGTTCGATCTGGTTGAATATCTTTTAAAGAATTACAAGAAATAAGCGTTGCTATTCTGATAAAATCCTAATAAATTATACCCACAACATGCAGGAACAATCAATGAGCGAGCAAAACATGAATTCGGGTGAAACAATTTCGTATTCCTTCACTGAAAATATGAAAATGGTGCAAAATGTAGCGCGCGATTTTGCCGAAAAAGAAATCAAACCTGTTATCATGAAATATGATGAGTCGCAGGAATTTCATCACGACATTGTAAAAAAAATGGGCGAGCTTGGTTTTATGGGTGTGATTTTCCCCGATCAATACGGCGGATCCGGTTTTGGATACATGGAGTATATTACGATAATCGAAGAAATATCCCGTGTCGATCCTTCCGTCGGTTTAACAATTGCGGCTCATAACAGCTTATGCACGAATCATATTTACATGTTTGGAAGTGATGGGCAAAAAAAGAAATACCTTCCCGATCTTGTCACGGGGAAAAAGATCGGCGCGTGGGCACTTACCGAGCCGACCAGCGGCAGCGATGCAGGCGGCATGCTTTCGACTGCAACTCAAGATGGCAGCCACTACATTTTAAACGGTAGTAAAAATTTTATTACCCACGGAAGTGTCGGCTCAACTACTGTTGTAACAGCTCTGACCGATAAATCTAAAGGGAAGAAAGGAATTTCCGCCTTCATTGTTGAAAATAATTCACCCGGATTTATCGTATCCAAGAAAGAAAATAAATTAGGAATGAGAAGCTCGGATACTGCTGCACTGACTTTTGATGATTGCCGTGTTCCTTCCGAAAATCTTATCGGTGAAGAAGGTAAAGGATTTCATCAAGCACTATCGGTTTTGGATGGTGGTCGAATAAGTATTGCGGCTTTGGCTCTTGGTATTGCTCAGGGCGCTCTCGATGCGAGTTTGAAATATTCTAAAGAACGAAAACAGTTCGGCAAATCCATAGGAGATTTTCAAGCGATTCAATGGAAGTTAGCCGATATCGCAACGCAATTAGAAGCCGCCCGCTTACTGACTTACCGTGCGGGATTTTTAAAGGATCAGGGTAAAGAAGTTATTATTGAATCGTCGATGGCGAAATATTATGCGAGTGAAGTAGCGGTGATGGCAACCAACGAAGCAGTTCAAATACACGGCGGATATGGATTCATAAAAGATTTTCCCGTTGAAAAATTCTATCGCGATGTAAAGCTTGTAACGATCGGTGAAGGAACCTCCGAAATTCAAAAGCTCGTGATTGCGCGTGAACTGCTCGGGAGGGGATAAAGCAAATGGCTAAATTCGGCGCTGACTTAAAAAAAGATATTGTATTCAACAGGTACGAAGATAATTTGAAAAATATGCTTCGTATTCTGAAGGCGAAGGGTGATGTCATAAAAAAAGGTGGGGGTCATGAAGCGATAGAAAAACTTCACAAACGTGGAAAACTTCATGCCCGCGAGCGAATTGCGAAACTGATCGATCAGGGGAGTCATTTTCTCGAAATCGGATTGTTCACAGCTTACGGAATGTATGAAGAGTACGGCGGTGCACCATCATCAGGAACAATTTTTGGGATCGGTAGAATTCATAATCGCGATGTGGTGATAGTTGCAAACGATGCAACCGTTAAAGCAGGCGCATGGTTTCCTATAACGTGTAAAAAAAATCTTCGCGCTCAGGAAATTTCAATCGAAAATAGATTGCCGATAGTTTATCTCGTAGATTCTGCCGGAGTTTTTTTGCCGCTTCAGAGTGAAATCTTTCCTGACAAAGAACACTTCGGAAGGATATTCAGAAATAACGCAGTTATGTCATCAATGGGGATTCCCCAGATTGCCGCAATTATGGGACCTTGTGTTGCAGGCGGTGCATATCTTCCGATTATGAGCGATGAAGCTTTGATCGTGGATAAAACCGGATCTGTTTTTCTCGCAGGACCTTATTTAGTGAAAGCCGCGATCGGTGAAGATGCCGACCTTGAAGAATTAGGCGGTGCTTCCATGCACTGCGAAATCAGCGGTGTTACAGATTATAAAATGCCCAACGACGATGTATGCCTCGAAACTATCCGGAGTCTGATCTCGAAATTCGGCGCAACTGCAAAAGCCGAGTTTGATCGTATCGAATCGAAACAGCCGGCTTTTGAACCGAGTGAAATTTATGGAATCATCCCGGACGATCGAACAAAACCGTACGATACCAGACAACTTTTAGCCCGAATTGTTGACTCAGGTGAATTCGACGAATACAAATCGGACTACGGAAAAACTTTAGTTACGGCTTATGCCCGCATCGATGGCTGGGCAGTTGGAATTGTAGCAAATCAACGCGCTGTTGTTAAAACAAAAAAAGGTGAGATGCAGGTTGGCGGTGTTATTTACAGCGACAGCGCCGATAAAGCTACACGATTTATTTTAAATTGCAATCAAAAACAGATTCCACTTGTTTTTTTACAAGATGTAACAGGATTTATGGTAGGGACACGCGCTGAGCAAGGCGGAATTATAAAAGACGGCGCGAAGATGGTGAATGCAGTTGCCAACAGTACCGTTCCAAAAATAACTTTTATAATCGGCAACAGTTACGGCGCAGGCAATTACGCCATGTGCGGAAAATCTTACGACCCAAGATTTATTTTCGCTCTGCCAACCGCACAGATCGCAGTCATGGGCGGAAAGCAGGCGAGTGAAACATTATTGAGCATCAAAGTTCAACAGATGACCGCGAAGGGAAAAGAAATTTCAAAAGAAGATAAAGACAGGATGCTCAAAGAAATTTCAGATCGTTACAATTCGGAACTTGATCCTCTTTATGCGGCAGCCCGACTCTGGGTTGATGATATTGTTGATCCGCTTGAGATGAGAAATATAATATCGCGTTCTATCGGGATAGCATCTAACAATCCGCACATACCGAAATTCAATCCGGGTGTTATTCAGGTGTGACCGATGCGGTTTGGACGTCTGGCATTATTATTCTTATTGATAAATCAATCTCTTTTTTCTCAACAAACCGAGGTCGATTCCCTTCAAAAATATCTTCGTATCGATTCAACCGATGACGCGAGTTTTATTTATTCATATTTTCCTCCGATATTTATTCAGAATGGAATTGAATTAAAATCATTTATGCGGAGTAAAATATTTTCTGATATCCGTATCCGGTTCAGCGACTTGGAATCTGTAAATGCCATTTATATCCAGGCGATGAAATTAACAAATAACAATACCGGTATATCTCTGCTGATCTCAACTCTCGCATGTTTCGATCATCGACTTATTGGTTTAAAAGTCCCTGTCTTCGCTTTATTTTTTCCGTTAACAAATGAATCGGAGGAAGAATTCAAGCTTCGTGTGGCAAACCTGCCCAGAAAACTGTATCACGACTCACCAAAAAATAAAATTGGGGATCGGGATAAACTTCAGCATTTCTTTGGATCGGCTTTCCTGACTTTCACTTTTGAATCGAAGCTGCCAGCGGAGGAATTCTCACGTTCCATCGAACTCGGTGAAGATGCTATTATTGTCGATGGTGCGTTTGATGAACGTGATATCAGGGCAAACCGGAACGGACAGAATTTCGGATTGGCTTTGATTCAGAATAAATTTATGCTTCCTTCCGATTATTTCCTTAATATTGAATGACGACCTTAAGATATCATAAACAAGATTTTAGATTATTACGGAGAAATGAATGAAAACTATTCTCGCTATCGATGATGAAAAAAGTGTACGAGATTCTTTGAAGATGATACTCGAATATGAAAAATATTCTGTCATATTCGCCGAGGACGGATTGAAAGGGATTGAAGAATTCAAACAAAATCTTCCCGATGCCGTTCTGCTCGATATCAAAATGCCGGGTGGAATGGATGGCATGGAAACTTTGAAAGAGTTGCGCAAAATAAATTCCGATATTCCGGTTATAATTATCTCGGGACATGGAACGCTAGAAACCGCTGTCGAAGCTGTCAAATCAGGTGCCTTCGATTATTTACCAAAACCGTTAGACAGAGACAAACTTTTTATCGCTCTCCGCAACGCGATAGAGAAAAGAAGTCTCCATATTGAAATAAAGAAAGTACGCGACAAAGAAACCATACTCGGCTCCAGCGCGAAGATGAAAGAGATTTTGGAAATTATAAAACGGGTTGGGAACACCGAAGCGCGGGTTTTGATTACGGGTGAAAGCGGAAGCGGGAAAGAATTAATCGCCAAGGCGCTTCATCGGGCCAGCAAACGGAACAATATGCCTCTTGTTGAGGTGAACTGTGCGGCGATTCCTGCCGAGTTGATCGAGTCGGAATTATTCGGTCATGAAAAGGGTTCGTTCACAGGCGCCACAAATCAGCGGATAGGAAAATTTGAGCAGGCAGACGGTGGTACGCTTTTCCTCGATGAGATCGGAGATATGAGTCTTGCGGCTCAGGCAAAAGTATTGCGTGCTCTGGAGGAAGGAAAGGTGGAACGCGTCGGCGGAAATAAAACCATTGCCGTGGATGTGCGTGTAATTGCAGCCACTAATAAAAACCTTCCTGAAGAAATTAAGAAGGGATCCTTCCGGGAAGATTTGTATCATCGGCTGAATGTTATACCGATATCGGTGCCGCCGCTTCGGGAACGACGCGAAGATATTCCAACTCTCGTAAATGCTTTTATTGAAGAAACATGTTCGCGGAACGGCATCGCTCCGAAAAAAATTACACCGAGAGCGATGGAGTCGCTGAAAAGTTACGAGTGGCAGGGGAATGTGAGAGAGTTACGCAATATTGTTGAGCGGATAATCATAATGTCATCCGGTGCTTCAATAGATTTGGCGGAACTTGAATTGCTCTCGTTCACTCCGAAAGAAACGGTCGATACGATTGTGCAATCGAGTGAATCGTTTCAGGATTTTAAGGATCGCGCCGAGGCAATGTTCATCAAACATCAATTGAAACTTCATAACTGGAACGTATCAAAAACTGCCGAAGCAATGGAGATGGAGCGGAGTCATCTTTACACAAAAATTAAGAAGTATGGATTAGAGCGCGACAGCAATTCGCCGCCGGATGAAGATGAAAAATAATTTGATGGAAAATATTGTAGATGTTATATGAAAGGAATCTCGAACAGGCAGAAGCCAGTTGTAGCGCCGCGGGAAAGAATCGATAAGTCCGCGGTAAAATCGAAAAAGATTTTAAGTCAATCAAAGAAAAATAAATTGAAACCAACCCATTCCTGATGGCGTTCGTAGTTTGTAAGTGGGATCGTATCTCAGTATATTTAAGTTAGCAAGATTGATTGCGTAACAAAGCATCGTCAGTTTGAGCGCAGTGAGTTCCGTAGCAAGACGGAACGAACGAAGTCGAAGACAAATTTAATTAAGAAAAAAATGAAATGCCAACATACCATTATAAATGTAAATCGTGTAAAGAAGAGTTCGAAGAACTGCAAAGAATATCAGAGGACGCGCTTGTTGATTGTCCTTTTTGCGGTAAACCCGCTCTTGCCCGTATGATGAGCGGCGGCGCCGGACTAGTTTTCAAAGGAAGCGGATTTTACATTACCGATTACAAAGGAAAATCACCCGCCGGGGATAAACCGAAAACAGAATCAAGTTCAGAAAAGCCGGCAGAAACCAAAAAGGAAACAAAACCTTCCGTAAAATCCGATTCGAGCAGTTCAGGATCATCAAGTACCACGGAGAAAAAGTAAAAAAAAATACACCGGTGGCATGAACCATTTCATGACACTAATGCTGCAATCTTCGTATTGCGGTATTGGTAATTACTCCTCAGCGAATCATAACTTTATTCCAAATAGGAGCTCAAACGATTGGTTCTTGATAGTGAGCATATCACTGCTGTACGATTTAGAAAATGTCGGGCAGTATTTGAATTCAAATAAAACTGCCTGAATCGTACTTGTAGAAATTTCGATCCCAGCTCCGGCTGAAATCCCTATATCGTTTTTCTTAAACTTGTCGAAAATTGAACCAACATATTTCGGGTCATTCCAGATCAAGAAGTCAAATCTTGGCCCAATCAAGATGTATGGCGAAACTGTTCCCATGTTGTATCTTATTCTAGCCAGTAATGGCAGAGATAGGTAATCGACTCTGGGTTTCAATGTGATATATCTCCCTGTACCTTCAGGATAGGCATTAGTCGTCTCTAACAATTTTTCAGTAAAACCTTTTTGAATGTAGTGTAATTCTCCGAGCACGCTTATGTACGGGAGATCGAGGAGTTCAATGAAAATTCCAGCATCTAAACCCCAACGTCTTTCAATTTCAGGTTCAAGATATAAATTATAATCCCAAATTTGAGTTGCCGAAACAGCTCCGACCTTGAATCCATATCCTTTGATGAATTGGGCTTGTGTGAAATTCGATCCGAGAATAATTATAAAGAGGAGTTTTAAAATTTGAGTTTTTATGTTTAATCCATAGTAGCGAGTGACTATTTTTAGTTGACGATAATGATATTATCTTGCTTAATGTTTGAGTGATCAGGATTTCTCAAAACTATTTCATCTTCATTGTGGATTGTAAATTATCAAACGTTTGTGAGAATGTCAAATCAAGGTTATCGCACACTGGGAGGGAGCTGCGCTCCCGACCAGATAAGCGGTAGACCGTCTCAATTTGTGTATTGCTTGGAAATCCGTTCTAAGGAACAGACCCTACGCCACATTTTTCAGTAAGGTCGGGAGTTGGAACTCCCTTCCAACAATAGATCCATCTTTGAATTCAATACAAAAATATCATATATTTAAAAAAAATGAAATGGAGATAAAAGATGGTTCCACGCACTGAACGTGATGTAATGATCGATGCTCAACTTGATCTTGTTTTAAAAACTCAGAAAGATGTATGGCGTGTATTCAGAGTGATGTCGGAGTTTGTTGAGGGCTTTTCAACGCTCGGAAAGTTAGGTCCATGCGTTTCAATATTCGGATCTGCAAGGGTTGAGCAGGGGAATCATTATTACCGTCTTGCCAAATCAGTTGCAAAGGAATTTGTTCACGCGGGTTACGGAATAATTTCGGGAGGTGGTCCCGGTATCATGGAAGCGGCAAACCGCGGCGCGCGTGAAGCAGCCGGAGTTTCAGTCGGGATAAACATCGATCTTCCTTTCGAGCAAAAAGCTAATCCTTATATCGATCCGGATAAACTTATAACGTTCAGGCATTTTTATGTTCGTAAAGTTATGTTCGTGAAGTACGCGCAGGGATTTATTGTAATGCCGGGCGGCTTCGGCACGTTCGATGAATTTTTTGAATCTATAACTCTTATCCAGACAAAAAAAATAAATCCATTCCCGATAGTGTTAATGGGCACTGATTATTGGAAGGGACTGATTGATTGGATGAAAGATCGGGTGATGAGTGAAGGGATGATTTCAAAATCCGATTTCGATCTTTTTTCAATCACCGACGATCCAAAACATGCTGTCGCAACCGTAAAACGTTTTTACAAAAAAGAAGAACATGGTCCCAATTTCTAATTATACTCTATAGTGTAAACCAATTACATGTCTCTACACGAGTGGAAAAAGAAACGTCAGATATCCGAGACGAAAAATCGATGGTGGAGTTATCGTAAGGATGAGGTAATACTTCCATCGGGTAAAGAAGGTGAGTATCATTTCGTCCACACAAACGGATCGAGTATGGTAATACCGGTACTCGATGATGGTAAGCTCATAGTTGTAAAACAGTATCGCTATCTTGCCGAAAGAGAAAGCATCGAATTTGCGTGCGGCAGCGTGAAAGATGGTTCAACGTACGAAAAGACAGCGATGTTAGAGCTTGCGGAAGAAACCGGTTATGCCGCGGGCGAGCTTTCATTTGGAGGAGAATTTAATCCTTACAACGGCGTAACAGATGAGATGTGCAAAATTTACATCGCGCGCAAATTAACTCCTGTAACATCAGTTCCTGATGAAACCGAAGAGTTTGAAAAGATTATTATCTCCCCTCCTGAATTTGAACAAAAAATAGAAACCGGTGAAATCTGGGACGGTATGACATTGGCGGCTTGGATGATTGTGAGAAAGAATTTTTTAAAATGAAGAAATTTAACTTGCGATGCTTCTATTATCACCTGAGTCGAAATCTCCTGCTGGCGTTTTTCTTTTTATTCTTGCTGTCAACATCTTCATTCAGTCAGCGTGTTCGCATCGGCGCTGAAATTTTATTGGAGAAACATCTCGATTCGCTTAAAGACAAGCGCATCGGCATCATCTGTAACCAAACATCGGTATTGCCGAATGGGGCTCATCTCGTCGACACTCTTTTAGCTCTCGGTGTAAATGTAAAGTCGTTGTTTGCACCAGAGCATGGCATACGCGGGGATAAACCTGCAGGCGAAAAATTCTTAACTGATAAGGATAAGCATACGGGTTTAATTATTCATTCGCTTTATGGTGGATCAAAAAAACCGGATGAAAAAATGCTCAGTGAAATCGATTTATTGATTTTCGATATGCAGGATGTGGGTGCGAGGTTTTATACTTATGCAAGCACAATGGGATATTGCATGATCGCGGCGGCGGAAAATAATAAAAAATTTATTGTTCTTGATAGACCAAATCCAATAAACGGAACCGACATTGAAGGACCGCCGTTAGATCTAACGTTAATTTCATTTTTAGGTATGACTCCAATTCCCGTCCGCCACGGATTAACTATCGGTGAGATCGCTAAGATGATGATAGGTGAAGGTTATCTGAATCCGTCATCGGTTGATCTAACGGTTATTCCGATGGAAGGATGGAAGCGCACAATGTGGTTCGATGAAACAGGATTGCCATGGATATCACCATCACCCAATATGAAAACTTTACAAACGGCAACAGTCTATCCCGGGAGTTGTTTATTTGAAGCAACTAATATATCCGAAGGTCGGGGTACATCGAAACCGTTTGAATATATCGGCGCCCCGAAACTAAATAACAATAAAGTTGTGAAGAAACTTAATTCGCTGAAATTACCGGGAGTAAAATTTTCGACAGTTGAATTCACACCACAAGGAGATTCCGTGACCGGATCGAATCCGAAATTTAATAAAAAAATATGTCGGGGAGTATATATCCAAATCATTGATCGGAAAATATTCAAACCTGTTCTAACGGGATTGATGATGATTGATGCAATTCGAAAGCTATATCCGAAATCATTCAACTTAAAGAAAGGTTTATTTGACCGTTTAATGGGTGATGAAATGGTTAGCGATCTTTTGGTGAAGGGGAAGATTGACCGAAATATATTTAAAATTTTTGATGAGCAGATCGGGCAATATCTCGAAATAAGGTCTAAATATCTTATTTATTAAAGATTTTAAAAAAGATTTTTGACATTATGGCAATAATTCGTTATATTTTAACCGTTTTGAAGGTCTAAATCCAGAATAATGGCATCAGAAAATGCTCGAGAAAGAAAGGAAAAACGCAGGTACACGTTTGTAGTAGTGCCTGATGTTAAATCTGAGAAAACACGGACGTTTTCTGTAACCCGATTCGGTTTTATTTCAGTAATTCTCTCAATGATAATTATTTTCGTTGCGGGAATTTTGGCGATAATAATTTATACTCCGATTGGCGCTCAACTCCCAATATCTCAATCGGCGGTTGCAAAGAAGTATAATCGGCAAATGTCGGATGTGCAAAAAAAATTGCAATCGTTATTACGGGAGATGACGATTCTGCGCGGATATAATATCCGACTTAGAAATGTATTAGGAGAAAAGATTAGTACCGAAGATAGCGTACGATTATTGAATCTTCCATCCGATTCAGTTTCCCTTGCAGAAAGATTCCGGCTCGATGCGGAAGACACTTCGTATGTGGCTCCTATGGAACAGGAAAATGCTGTGACGATAAACCAGCAAACACTTGGCGCGGAGTTGATACCGATGAGGAGTGAAGCTAACATAGATGTTACATCGCAATTACCGTTGATGATGCCGGTGAACGGTTATATTGCGCGTGAGTTTGATCCGCTTCAATTACATTACGGAATTGATTTTGCAGGCAGAGCAAAAATGCCTGTTGTGGCGACGGCAAGTGGAACTGTAGTTTTCTCGAATTGGACTAACGAAGATGGTTTTGTAATAATGATTACGCATGAAGGCGGATACCTGAGTGTGTACAAGCATAACTATTCTTTGATAAAAAGAATCGGAGAAAGAGTACGGCGCGGCGAGACGATTGCACTGCTCGGGAATACCGGCGAGCGAAGCAGCGGACCGCATCTGCATTTTGAATTATGGATAAATGGTGTTGTACAAAACCCGGCGAAATATTTATTGAGTATCAACTAAAAAGGAGTGTCTATGGCTCTAAAACCTGAAACTGGTACAGAATTAAACCTGATTGCTGCGGGAACGATGATCGAAGGTAAACTTCGTACTCCGGGCAGTATTCGGATCGACGGTAAAATCGTTGGTGAAGTTAACGCGACACAGAATATCGCTATCGGCAGTACGGGCGATGTTGACGGAAATATCACCGCTAAAAGTATCACTATCGGCGGAAAGATAAAAGGAATTGTAGTTGCGCAGGAAAAATTGGTCTTCGAATCGAAAGCGATCATTAAAGGTGATATCCGCGCCGCTAAGCTCGTCATTGATGAAGGTGCGACGTTCGACGGCAAATGCACGATGAGCGAGGCAAAGCCGATGCCGAACTTAGTTGAGTTGAAGTCAGAGTCGCGCCGGGCTGAATAACGTTCATAGTTTTATGAGCGGACCCGATATCGACCGGGACGAGAATGAAAATTCATCGTACTTCCGGGCGATGAGAAAAGCGGGACCTTTATTCGGTTCCGGGATCCAACTTGCGGCAAGCGTTGTATTGATGTACTTTTTAGGTCGATGGGCAGATGAAGCATTCAACACAAAACCCTGGCTTATGCTTGTTGGAATATTCTTTGGTATAGGAGCCGGGCTTTTTAATTTTATCAAGATTGTCAATCGTCTCGAAAAGAAAAGTAAAAAATAATAAATGAAAATCGATTGGTCGTTTCCCCGCCAAATAGCGATCGCTATCATAATAATATTCATAATCGGCGGGTATCCTTTGTTTACGATGTTGGATGTTGTTACTATCAAAGCAATTTTTTTAGGAATGGCGCTCGCGACATTGAATGTAATTTTAGGTTACGCGGCAATAGAGTATTCTATAGGAAAATCAATGACGACTTTTTTCAAATATGTTATAGGCGGTATGGGATTACGTTTAGTTTTGTTATCTATACTGCTTGTGGTTTTAATAAAAATATTTTCACTTCCCGTTTTAGCCCTTGTCGGTTCAATGGGATTCTTTTATATGATCTTTTTAGTTTTAGAAATACTATACATCCAGAGAAAAATAGAAATTAAACAACAGAATTAAGAATAAGTGAATTTTAACACACCAGATACCGTAACAGTTCAGCAAACACTGCACGATACCGTTCATGCCGCCGCCCAGCACGGAGTTCATGGGGAAGAAGGTGGAAATCTTTTCACCGGCTTGCTTCACCATGTTTATGATTCAAACGAATTGGACCTACCTTTTATCGGAAAGATAGAACTACCGCATTTCGCACCAATTCATATCGGTAGCATGACATTCGACCTATCGCTAACGAAGCATGTAATATTTTTATGGCTTGCGGCATTCCTGTTAATCGTACTTGCCACTGTTGCCGCCCGAAAGAATAAGAAAAATCGCGTACCTAAAGGTTTCGGAAATTTGGTGGAAGTATTTATTCTATTTATTAGAGATGAAGTTGCAATCCCTAATATGGGACACGGTGGAGTCAGATATTTACCATACTTACTAACGACATTTTTCTTCATACTGATCATGAATCTGAGCGGCTTGGTCCCATACGGAGCGACCGCAACAGGAAACATCAGCGTGACGGGCGGGCTGGCTATCATTGCGTTCATCATGATTCAGGTATCGGCAATCAGGGCACAGGGATTAGGTAGCTATCTAAAACATCTTACAGGTGGGGTTCACTGGATGCTCTGGCCTATAATGATTCCAATCGAAGTTTTAGGTTTATTCACGAAACCGTTCGCGCTTATGGTTCGTCTTTTCGCTAACATGATCGGTGGTCACATAGTGATAGTATCTCTAATCGGACTGATATTTATTTTTCAATCTTGGATCATTGCACCGGTCCCGATCATTTTTGTACTCGGGATAAATATGTTGGAGTTGTTCGTCGCATTTTTACAAGCATATATTTTTACAATGTTAACATCGCTCTTCATGGGACTCGGTATGCAAGCGGCTCATGACGAAAGCGAGCATCATTGAACAAAATTTATTATCAATTAACTTAATATTAATACAGGAGAAAAAAATGGAAGCAAACGCATTAGGATATCTTGCAGCAGGAATCGGCGCCGGCATCACGGTGATTGGCGCAGGTTTAGGTATCGGTAAACTTGCAGCAGCAGCAATGGATGCATCTGGACGTCAACCCGAAGTTGCCGGTCAGGTTAGAACATCTATGTTGATTGCCGCAGCTCTTATTGAAGGCGCAACTTTCTTCGCGCTGGCGATCTGCATAATTCTTGCTACAAAATAACGGAAATATTTTATGCTGAACCCGAACCCCGGATTAATAATCTGGACGATTATAACATTCGTGCTTCTTCTGATAATTCTTAAGAAGTTCGCGTGGAAGCCATTGCTCGAAAGCTTGCACAAGAGAGAAGAAACCGTGCGAAGCTCGATAGAGCGTGCAGAAAATGCGAAACAGGAAGCGGAACGATTGCTCGATGAAAATCGCAAGCAACTGGAACGCGCAGAACAAGATGGACGAAGGATCCTTAGTGAAAACCGCGCCCTTGCTGAAAAATTAAAAGAAGAAATAATCGAACAAGCAAACCAGCAATCCCGAAAAATGATCGAAATGGCAAAACAGGAAATCGAGCGCGATAAAGATGCGGCACTTATTTCGCTTCGCGGTGAAGTGGCAAATCTTGCGATTCAGGCAGCTGGGAAAATTCTCGATGAAACATTAGACGAAAATAAACAACGTAAGTTGGTTGATTCGTACCTGAAAGGATTACCTAAAAACTAACGATGAGTAGTTTACGAACAGCGCAGCGTTACGCCAAAGCGATGATCGACATCGGCACCGAAATGAAAAATCTCGACGGCATATTCCGGGATTTTGAATTGTTAGAATCAACCCTCCAAACTTCGCGTGATTTTAAACTTTTTTTGAAGAATCCGGTTTTAAGTTCTGAAAAAAAGAAACGTGTTTTAACCGATCTGTTGAAGGATAAAGTCAGTGAGATGACGATGAAATTTGTCATCATCCTCGTGAGAAAAAATCGCGAAGGAATTCTCGCCGAAATTATTCACGAATTCAATCGGCTTCGCGATGTGAAAATGGGCATATTAAACGTTAATGTTAAAACGGCGATACCTTTTTCAAGCTCTCAGCAAGATCATCTTGTACGGCAACTTGGATCTGTTACCAAGATGAAGGTAAAAGTGAAATATGAAATCGATCAAACGCTCAAAGGCGGATTCAAGGTACAGTATTATGACACTGTTTGGGATGCGAGTGTTCAGCATCAATTAGATCTTCTGCGGAAACGATTCGCGGAAGGAACAATATAATATTATTCTATCAAAAGGAAATTTGAATGGCAGAAGTAAGACCCGATGAAGTTTCGGCAATATTGCGGAAACAACTTTCCGGTTTTGAAAAAGAAGTGGATGTCTACGATGTAGGCACCGTGCTTCAGGTAGGAGACGGAATAGCGCGAGTATACGGACTCACAAAAGTTATGGCGAGTGAACTTGTGGAATTCCCTCACGGTGTATTCGGAATGGTTTTGAACCTGGAAGAAGATAACGTTGGTTGTATCCTCTTCGGCGAAAGTACTATGATCAAAGAAGGCGATACCGTGAAGCGAACCGGACGTGTTGCCTCGATGCAGGTGGGCGAACAAATGCTCGGCAGAGTGATAAATCCTCTGGGACAACCAATCGATGAACGTGGTCCGATCAAAACGGAAAAATATCTTCCCATCGAACGTAAAGCGTTAGGTGTTATTCAACGGCAGCCTGTAAAAGAACCGCTTCAAACAGGCATCAAAGCCGTTGACGCTATGATACCGATAGGCAGGGGACAGCGCGAGTTAATTATCGGCGACAGGCAAACGGGTAAAACAGCAATTGCTATCGATGCGATCATCAATCAGAAATTTTCGCATACCGAAGAAGCAAAACGCCTTGGTGTTAAACCTATGTATTGCATCTACGTTGCGATTGGCCAAAAAGGTTCAACGGTTGCACAGGTTGTTGCGAAGTTGCAGGAAGAAGGAGCAATGGATTATACAACGGTTATTTGCGCGACGGCGAGTGATCCTTCTCCTCTGCAGTTCATCGCGCCATATTCGGGCGCGACATTAGGTGAATTCTTCCGCGACAGCGGCAGGCACGCTCTTGTTATTTACGATGATTTATCGAAACACGCACAAGCATACCGGCAGGTATCGTTATTATTGAGACGACCCCCGGGACGCGAAGCATATCCCGGCGACGTGTTTTATCTGCATTCACGTTTGCTTGAACGCGCATCTAAATTAAGTGATGATTTAGGCGGCGGTAGCTTAACGGCTCTGCCTGTGATCGAAACTCAAGCAGGAGACGTATCGGCATATATTCCAACAAACGTAATCTCGATAACCGATGGTCAGATTTATCTCGAACCGAATTTATTTAACTCGGGTGTGAGGCCTGCTATCAACGTCGGAATTTCTGTTTCCCGCGTCGGTGGTAACGCTCAAATCAAGGCGATGAAGAAAGTAGCCGGAAGATTGCGACTTGATTTGGCGCAGTATCGTGAGTTAGAAGCATTTGCGAAGTTCGGATCGGATCTTGATAAAGCTACCCAACAACAATTGCGCCGCGGTTCCCGGCTTGTAGAATTATTAAAGCAAGGGCAGTTTGTACCGATGACTGTTGAAAAACAAGTGGTTAGCATATTCGCCGGTACGAACGGTTATCTTGATGAAGTGCCACTCGCTCATCTCCAGCGTTTCGAAAAAGAATTTCTTGAGTTTATGGAAATAAAACATCGTGACATTCTGAACAAGATCGCGGAAACAAAAGACCTCACCGATGATGTTCAAAAGAAACTTCATGAAATATTAAAAGAATTTTCATCAGCTTTTAAAATATCCTAAAAGATGGCAACACTGCGCGAGATACGCCGCCGTATAAGCGGCGTGAAGAATACACAGAAAATAACAAAAGCCATGAAGATGGTTGCTGCGGCAAAACTCCGCCGTGCGCAGGAAGCCGTTATTGCCGCGCGTCCTTATGCGCGTAAAATGCAAGAACTTCTTCAGAAATTGAGCAATATATCTGATCCGACCGTTCATCCGCTTTTTGAAAAGAGAGAAGTTGAATCGGTTGCGTTAATTATTGTAACCGCGGATCGCGGATTGTGCGGCGCTTTCAACTCGAACATCATCAGAACCGCCGTACAGCACATTAATAGTAATTATGAAAATCTGCATAAAGCAAATAAAGTAAACCTAATCTGTGTCGGACGCAAAAGCGCCGATTTCTTCGGTAAAAATAATTACAAAATTTCAGGCAAGTATACCGGTATTTACGCTGATTTGAATTTTTCTCATGCTCAAACCATAATAGGAGATGCTACCCGCGGATTTACGGCGGGTGAATATGACAAAGTTGAAATCATTTACAATGAATTCAAATCGATCGCCCAACAACGTATTGTAACTGAACAAATACTTCCCATCCAGCCTCTTCCCGCCACCGATACCTCGACTAAAGCGGGAACCTCAAATCCGAAATCTGTACTCAATTATATTTTCGAACCGTCGAGTGATGCGATTATATTATCGCTTATCCCAAAGCATTTGAATTTTCAAATCTGGCATGCTTTATTAGAATCGAACGCGGCTGAGCAGGGTGCGCGTATGGCGGCAATGGATAACGCAACATCGAACGCGACCGATATGATAAAAGCGCTCCAATTATCTTACAATAAAGCCAGGCAATCATCTATCACGAAGGAATTGTTGGAAATCGTCAGCGGTGCGGAAGCGCTAAAAGCCAGTTAACATTGGTTGAAAATAGACCTTGTTTGGTTTTCTACTTTATCATTGTTAAATTGGTGGTAACAACAATCCAAACTAATTATCCATTGAGATAGTATGAAAACCCGCATTTTTAGTCTTGCCATTTTTTGCATCGTATTTCTTGCACCGATTTTCTCTCAGGATGAAAAAATTCCTTTAGAGAAAAAAGATTTATTCTTTATGGAAAAGAGTAGGTATCAGAAAATCTTTTCCGGTGAACCTACAAAAACTATGTCAACCTCAGCAATCGATGTCACTTATTATGGGTTAGATTTAACAATTACAACTTCACCTCAGTATCTGCGCGGAAAAGTTACAATGAATTCTGTTTGCAGGCAAAACGGATTATCAGTCATTTCACTCGATCTGATGAATACACTGACTGTTGATTCTGTTTTTGTCGGTGGGATTAAAACATCGCGCATACAATATCCGTCATTTTTTAATATTACTTTAGACCGGACTTATAATATCGGGGAGATGATAAATGTGGATATTTATTATCAAGGTGTACCGGGAAGCAGTGGATTCGGGAGCTTCGAGTTCTCTTCTCACTCAACAGTTCCGTGGGTTTGGACTTTAAGTGAACCATACGGCGCCAAAGATTGGTGGCCCTGCAACGATCATCCGAGCGATAAGGCAGATTCGGCAGATATTATTGTTACAACGGATCTCTCTTATAAAGTCGGTTCGAACGGTAAACTTCTTTCCGTGATCAATAATGGGAACGGTACCGCTACCCATCATTGGAAAACTAATTATCCGGTATCATCATATTTAATTGCCATCGCTCTTACCAACTATTCTCAATTTTCTAACTGGTTTAAATACACACCTACCGATTCAATGGAAGTGCTAAATTATGTTTTGCCTGAAAATCTTTCTTCGGCGATGAGCGGATTACCTGTCGCAGTTACGGGATTGCAGATTTTTTCGGATATGTTTGGATTGTATCCATTCATCAGCGAAAAATATGGGCATGCACAATTTGGATGGGGTGGAGGCATGGAACATCAAACCATGACGTACCTGGGTGGGTTCAGTGAAGGTCTTGTGATTCACGAATTAGCCCACCAGTGGTTCGGCGATATGATAACTTGCAGAACATGGCCAGACCTGTGGCTTAACGAGGGCTTTGCGACTTACTGCGAGGCGCTATACAATGAAAAGAAATACGGATTCGCATCTTATCAAAGTACGATGAACAGCGAAATGAACAGTGCAAAATCAACAAATGCCGCGTTGTACCTTGCTGACACAGGAAGCGTTGGAAGCATGTTCGGATATAGTTTGGTTTATGCAAAAGGAGCAACTGTATTGCATATGTTGCGACACGTAGTAGGTGATAGCGCTTTCTTCCGCGCGATGTATAACTATTCCAACGATCCAAGATTTAAATATGGCACTGCATCGACCCCGGATTTTAAAAGTATTATCGAAACTGAATCGGGCATGGATCTGAGTTATTTTTTCAACGAATGGATTTACAAAACAAGATATCCGCGCTATAGCTACGGATGGACATCGCAGCCATCAGCCGGCGGATATAAAGTTACTCTTGGCGTTACTCAAACCACCGGTACTACCAATCCTGTTTACTTCACGATGCCGATAGATATTAAAGTTTACGCTGCCGGATGGGATACGACAGTTGTAGTTTTCAATAACATCCAAACACAAACATTCGAATTCGATATCTCTCATCAACCGACATCTTTGCAATTCGATCCGATGAACTGGATATTGAAGACGAAAGATTCCTTAAAAACTTTTACCGTTTCACCGATATCCAAAAATTTTCAAAAAGTGTTAGTCAATTTCAATAAGCTCGATAGCGTAATAGTTTATAATACAGGATTGACGATGTTGGATATAAATTCAGTTCTTTCCGATAATCCTGATTATTCGGTATTTCCCACAACTGTTTCGATTTCCCCCGGGGCGAATCAAAAATTTTATATTACTTTTACACCCTCGGCAACCGGAGTGCGAACAGGGAAATTATATTTTTATCATAACGCTCCAACATCCCCCGATCAGATAACTGTAAGCGGTACCGGATATGAGGCATCTTTAAAAGTCAGTAAGGGATGGAATATAGTATCAATTCCGATGAATGCCGCTGATACCCGCCATGAAATTCTTTTTCCATCGGCTTATGGTCCCGCGTTTATGTACAACGGCATTTCAGGGTACACGGCAAAAGATACATTGATTCCCGGAATAGGATACTGGCTAAAATTTCCAGATACCGCTACTGTATTTCAACAGGGCTTTCCACCCGTTGTTGATACCATCGATGTTTATGAAGGATGGAATCTTGTAGGAACCACGCTCAATACAATCTGTGTTGCGGATGTAGCAGTAACACCTGAAGGTATTTTAGCATCACCATATTTTGGTTTCGCAGGTTCATATTTCATCGCCGATAGTTTATATGCCGGTAAAGGATATTGGGTGAAAGCAAATCAGGTGGGGAAAATTGTTTTGAAATAAAATACTGACAGCTACTTAAAAGCAAGATACCAACACGAGAATCGATATGAGATTTAAGTTGTGAGTTAAGAGTTGTGAGTCCTTCGACTCACTTCGCTCACTCCGCATTTAATTTTTTATATTTTAGGATAATGACTCATTCGCTACTGGTTGAGCATTTATCCTTTTTTAATTTTAACTTTTTAATTTTTAATTATTAGGGGTCACCATCTTCTTGGCACATTCTTCACCGTCCGTACTGTATCACGAGCAATAAGCAATTCTTCGTTAGTTGGAATTACAAACGCTTTCAGCTTCGATTTTGGATTCGAGATATCTCCTTCTTTACCGCCAACCATCGAATCGTTTTTCTCCTTGTCAATATTCAGACCTAGGAATTCCAAACCGCTGCAAATACGCTGACGGATGATTGCGCTGTTTTCTCCGATTCCACCTGTGAAGATAATTGATTCGGCACCACCCATTTCCACTAGATAAGCGCCGATATATTTTTTTACTCTTTGAACAAATATCTCTATAGCTAAATGCGCACGCCTGTCGTTATTTTCCTGCTCTTCCGCGATGAGGTCGCGCATATCATTTGTCAATCCCGACAAACCGAGCAACCCCGATTGTTTGTTGAGCATTGTATCGATCTCGCGCACAGTCATGCCTTCTTTGTTTCGGATAAATTCTATGATAGACGGATCCAGATCACCACCCCGTGTTCCCATTACAAGTCCTTCTAGCGGAGTGAAGCCCATCGACGTATCGAACGACTCACCGTTTTTAATGGCGCAAGCCGAGCACCCGTTGCCGAGATGAATTGTTATTACATTTGTATCTTCTAATTTTTTACCGACAATAGTTCGGTATCGGTATGAAACGTATCGGTGCGATGTTCCGTGAAAACCGTATCTGCGAATTTTATGTCTACGGTATAACTGATATGGTATCGCATAGAGATATGAAGATTCAGGCATAGTGGAATGGAACGATGTATCGAAAACCGCGACCTGCGGTGTGTTCGAGCCCATGATCTCTCTCGCTCCCTGGATGCCTCTGAGATTTGCCGGGTTGTGTAACGGCGCAAGCTCGATGTTATCCTCTATTTCGCTTATAACATCATCGTTTATCAATACCGACATTGTGAATCGTTCGCCGCCATGCACAACACGGTGGCCAACGGCATGTATATCCGCGAGTGATTTTATATTTTTTATTTTTGATTCGGGAGAGGTGATCCATTTAATAATCCAATCGATACCTGCCCGGTGGTCGCGCAGAGGTTCAGCGGATTTTATTTTGGGAAGTCCCTCTACCTGCACGTTGATGAGGGCTTGCCCGATTACGCGTTCAAGCACACCGCCTGCAAGTCGTTTATCCGCATTTTTTTCTATAAGATCGATATCCGTTTCAATAAGTTGGAATTTGACTGATGATGAGCCGCAATTTAAGACGAGTATATTCATATTAGTATTTCTTTTATAAGGGAGTTTGAGAGTTGATAATCTGAAATTATTTTCATTTTCAATCGATAATAAGATACAAAATTTTCTAAAACAATGCGATTTGAATATAGTAAGATTGTTATTATATTATTGTGATCAATTTTGCATAACCAGCCATGAAAAAACTTTATCGTTCCGTTACAAATAGAAAAATAGCCGGTGTTTGCGGCGGTTTAGGGGAGATGCTTGATGCCGATCCGACATTGGTTCGACTTGCAACAGTTGTAATAGCTCTTGCAACAGGCTTGCTTCCTTTTTTAATCGGATACATAATCGCTTGGTGGATCGTTCCGGAAGGTTCTCAATCTTCGGGCAATCCGGAATGGAAATAAAAGCGGCTTGAAAACATTTCTCAAAATTATTTTTTTCCCCATCTGGTTTCCGATTAAGATTCTTTGGTTTTTCTCCAAGGTTGTTGCTTTCACTGTAATTGTTGCTGTAATAATTATCCTTATCTATATTTTTATTCATTTCTTTTAAAGGAGTTCACACATGAATATCCGCAAACTATTATTTATCGCATTTTCATTAATATTGATTGTTAGTATTAATCTGTTCGCTCAATCTTTCGATAATTATTTTATCGATAAGACGATGCGGATAGATTATTATCATACGGGCACCAAAGGAACAGAATCAATATCGTTAGACAAGGTCTTCCCGGAAGGGAAATGGGCAGGCAGCATGAATAATCTTGTTGATATCTTGAACTTAGGTGATTACCATGTAAGGATATTCGATCTCGGTTCGACCTCGCTTATTTATTCGCGCGGCTATTCATCGATGTTCCAGGAATGGCAAACGACGGACGAAGCTCTTGCCGGAATATTCAGAACTTTTCATGAATCGGTCCGCATCCCTTATCCAAAAAATAAAATTCAAGTTGTAATATGTCGTCGAGACAAGAATATGAATTTCCACGAAATATTTTCAACCATAATCGATCCGAACGATCCGACTCAAGTAAATATTGAGGTAAAACCGAAGCCATTCAAAGTAACATCGTTAATGGAAAGTGGTAATTCTCATGAGAAAGTTGATATCGTTATTGTCGGAGACGGTTATCGCAGGGAAGATCTTGAAAAATTCAGAAAAGATGCGAAGCATTTTAATGAAATAATGTTCTCAACAACTCCGTTCAAGGAAAGAAAGTCTGATTTTAATGTCTGGACTGTTGAAGTTATCTCGCCTGATTCCGGTATAGATAAACCGGATAAAAATATTTGGAAGAATACAGTTCTTGGAACAATGTATAACACATTCGGTTCTGCACGTTATGTTCTCACGGAAGAAAATGAAGTTCTTAGAGATATCTGCGGTAACGCTTCTTATGATTTTATAACAATATTGGTCAATGACAATCGCTATGGTGGAGGAGGTATCTACAATCTTTACACAACAACCTATACACGCGGTGATGCAGAGGGGATGGATTGGCAGATGGATTATGTTTATGTGCATGAGTTTGGTCATTCATTCGGAGGGCTTGGTGATGAATATTATAGTTCGCAGACATCGTATAATGACATGTACCAAAAAAATGTTGAACCGTGGGAACCGAATCTCACAGCGCTGAACGATAAGAAAAATCTGAAGTGGAAAAACTTAATTGATAAAGATACACCTCTTCCAACGCCTTGGGAGAAAGATCAGTATGATAGTTTGGGAAGAGTTCGCGGTAAACTCGACCGGCTTGCTCCCGATTATTACGAAAAACGAAAACCGCTGTATGAAGCTGAGCAAAAAATATTGAAAGAAACAAAATTTGCAAATAAGGTCGGCGCTTTTGAGGGGGCTGGTTATATGTCGAAGGGAATGTATCGTCCTGCATCCGATTGCCGTATGTTTACTCTTAGTTTGGTGGGATTCGATCCGGTTTGTACCTCGGCAATTAACCGAGTAATCGATTTTTATTCTAAGTAATCTTAAAATATAAACATCCGAAATCAACAATCCGCAATACGAAATCATCATGAAAATAATTATCTATCTTTTTATATTGCTATTTTTGCTCTCAGTAGCAATATCACAATCGATTCGCGAGCAATGGCTCACATATTATGAACAGAGCGGATTCAAAAAAACTCCGCGATACGATGAGACGATCGCTTTTTGCCGCCGACTCGAACAAGCATCACCGTGGATAAAAGTAAAATCATTTGGAAAAAGCGCGGAAGGCAGAGACCTTTATTTAGTGGTCGCTTCAAAAGATAAAGCATTCGATCCCCAGAGAGCTCATCAAAAAGATAAAGCTATTCTTCTTTTGCAGAACGGAATACACGCCGGTGAAATAGACGGGAAAGATGCTTGTCTAATGCTTCTACGAGATATCGCCATCACTAAAACAAAAGAATCGTTACTTGATCATGTTATATTACTCATCATACCTGTTTACAATGTCGACGGTCATGAACGAATGAGTCAATTCAACAGGATCAATCAGAACGGACCCGAGAAAATGGGATGGCGTGTAACCGGACAAAATTTGAACCTGAACCGCGACTATATAAAAGCAGACGCACCTGAGACGCAGGCATGGTTGAAAATGTTTAATGAATGGCTTCCCGATTTCTTTATCGACGCGCACGTAACAGATGGAGCGGATTACCAGCATCTTGTAACTTACGGAATAGAGAGACATCAAAATCTCGCCGATCCGATTCGCAAGTGGGTTCACGATAAATACCTCCCTATGATTTCAACATTAAAAACAAACGGAATACCGGTTGCGCCATATATCTCTCTGCGCGATCATGAAGATCCGTTGAAAGGTTTGCAAAGCGGGGTTGCACCACCGCGGTTATCCACCCCGTATATTGCTTTGCAAAACAGACCCGCGCTGCTAATAGAAACACACATGATGAAAGATTACAAATCGCGGGTGGAAGGGACCTATCAAACAATTGTAGCGACAATGGAATTGATGAATAAAGAATATAAATCATTGCACCAAGCCGCACTCGCTACCGATCTTTTAACGATGACAAAACTTGACCAATCCTTACCGCTGAGATTTGAGACAACCGATACACCTAATGGGATATTTCACTATCTCGGTTTCAAACAAACTAATCAACCGAGCGAAATATCGGGCGGCACCTGGACTGTTTACACGAAAGAACCATTTGAAGCCGATATCCCGGTTTACGACAGTGTTCGAATTTCAAAATCAATTGATCCGCCAAAAGCGTATTTGATTCCCGCGCAATGGCTGGAAGTGATTAAACGCCTCACTCTGCATGGTATCAAAGTGCAGCGCTTATCTAAGCCGGTTGAACTTGATGTTGAGATGTATAAATTTTCCAATGCAAAATGGCAACAGACACCGTACGAAGGAAGGCATTCGGTGTCGTATAACTCAGAAAAATTTTCCACTAAACGGATATTTCCCGAAGGAACGGCAGTTGTATTGCTGAACCAGCGGGCTTCACGCGTAGCAGTATTCGCATTGGAACCGGAATCTCCCGACGCGTTTGTGGCGTGGGGATTTTTTGACGCAATCTTCGAGCAGAAAGAATATGCCGAAGATTATGTTATGGAACCTCTTGCACGGGATATGCTCTCGAGAGATGTGGAATTGAAATCAGAATTCGATAATAAATTAAAAACAGATTCAACATTTGCGAAGAATCCATTCGCGAGATTGAACTTCTTCTATCAACATTCTCCATGGTGGGACAACAATGTCAATCTTTATCCTGTTGCCCGATATGTTCAAAATGGCACTCTTCCCTTAAAAGATTAAAATTTAGAAAGATTCCAACAGACATGAAGCTTAAAATTTTATTTTATTTTAAAATTATTTTCTTATTGTTCATTCCCAATTTGCTTCTAACCCAGCAAGTAAAGTGGTTGGATATAAGCGGAATTCAAGGATGTTATATACTTGCCGAAGGTGCCGAAGGAAAATTATTCGCCGTAAGCGAGCCCGCTGTATATTATTCAACGGATGCGGGTGCGAACTGGGCGCAGACATCGTTGAATCTCGGTTCAATGATCGATTTTAAAGCGAGAGGCAACCATGCATTAATTACCCGCTATATTTCAAATCAAATTGAAAGAAACAGAATCGAATATTCATCCGATAACGGTGTTACATGGAAGTTGATATTCGGTAATCGCACTGCAATGTCTTATGTCGAAAATATGCTGTCTGATGCAGGAGATGTTTATGCTTTCACAAGTCAAGGAGGAATAAAATTAGTGCACTATAACGGTGTTAAATGGGATACAACATACAGCATTGATTTGAGTTCTTATTATTACACTACTTTATCACTGATTGATAAATCAAATGTAATGTATATCGTTTGTCGTGGACAAGCATCGAGAGATCTTCTGATTTCAACAAATCGAGGAATTTCATGGCGTAAAACTTTCGAGTATCCCAATGTTGATGTTTTAGGATTGGGAAAAGATGGATGCGTCCTTGTGGGGAAATCGGTGGTTGGCACGACTCAGGAAGGATTCGTTTATCGCACAACCGATGGCGGGAACAGTTGGAATTATTTAGGATTGAACGACCATTATATTTACTCTCTGACAGCAGATAAAAATGGGATTGTGTGTGCATCAACGGAAGCAGGTATTTTTCGTAATATTCCCGGTACAACCGGTTGGGATTATATTGGACCATCCGGCGAATCGTACGATGTTATTATGATTTCGGAAAAAAATGATTTGCTGGCATCAGCGGGTATTTGCAGATCGGTGCAGTGCAATCCTCATACAAGCAACATCACGCCAATATATAAATCCGTAGACAACGGTATTTTTTGGTCGCCAAGCGGCCCGCGCAAACAAGATTTATTTTGCCTTGCTAATACTAATTCAGGAATTCTTCTTGCCGGTACACTCGGGAATAGAATATTCCGGACAGAAAGCGGCGGCTTTAGCTGGACTCAATTGCCCCCCGGCTTAACAGGAGATTATGTTTATACGCTATTAAACGACGACGAAAATATTTATGCAGGAACGGATAAAGGATTGTATATCTCTACAGATGATGGAAACAACTGGAAAAATATAACAGGTCATAAATTCAGCGGCTCGGTTTATTCTGTTCTTAAAAATCAAACGGGGAAATTATTTATAGGGACAAATTTCGGAATCTATACATCTTCCGATAACGGAATATCCTGGATTGAAAATAATTTATTCAACATGCCAATACTTTTTATGGCGAAGGGAAATAATAATTCTTTATTTGCCGTAACGGATAAAGGCGCGTTACACTCATCAAGCGATGACGGTATCACTTGGAATTACACGGGTCTAACACGGGAAGACATCCAAACGATTGAAACGAACAAAGCAGGTGATATATTTTTAGGAGTATATGGGAATGTGCTCCGTTCCACAAACGGCGGTGCGAATTGGACTAGCAGCTATGTCGGTAATTCATATGTCTACTCAATCGCGTTCAACGAAGCTCAGGACGTTTTTGCCGGGACATATAACGGCATCTACCAATCGCGTAACGGGGGATTAAATTGGACTTTCATCGGATTGAACTCCGGAATTGTTCTCGATATGATATTCGATTCTCAGCAAAATATTATAGCTGGATTATACCAGAATGCGGTGTACCGAAGCGAGCAACCTCTTCTGGATGTGCGTGTCGTTTCGAATGAAATTCCTTTATCGACAAAATTATTCTCCAACTACCCGAACCCGTTCAATCCGGCTACCAATATTCAATTTTCAATTGCAAATTCTCAATTGACAATTCTGAAAGTGTTTGACATGCTGGGCAGAGAAGTGGCAACGCTTGTAAATGAGATGAAACAACCGGGTGTGTATAGTGTAACCTGGGATGCTTCGCAATATTCGAGTGGTATTTATTACTATCGACTTCAAGCAGGCAATTTTGTCGAAACTAAGAAATTAATTTTGATGAAATAATTCCAACAAAAAAACTTGTTTTATTGAAATAGTATTGAACGTACCTTTTTGAACATCGAGCATCGAACATCGAAAATCAACCATCACCCATCAATTCCCGATAATCTATCTTCAATTATTATTTTTGAAATTCTTTTTTAGAATCGAATATAAATATAACACCTCATCATCCGGAAGACCGGCACCGAATGTATAGAATCCGCTTTTTGATTTAATTGTAATTCCTTTTGATCGTATAAACTTAGTCAGGAACGAAATCCATTTCGGTTGAGGATAACCGCCTGTTGTAGTCCCGTATTGCTGATTTGTACCATGATCCATTGACGATTGTGCTGAATCAATGATGCTTTGTTTTGTGCTGTAATCGATTCCTATGATTTCATCGGATGGAATTATCTTTGTTCGGGACCGCCTGACTTTTTTTTCTTCAACGACTATTTGAGATGAAGTAAGAGTTAAAATCGTGCCGCTTTTTTTTCTGCTGTGGATGGCAAAAATCATTCTGAAAATGGGTATCAAAATAAAAAATAAAACAATAAACGCGATGAAGATATCGCTTATAGCATCGGGTGTATTAGAGTGACGAAAGAATGGAATGAGATTAGGAATTATAAAAATCAGAAATATTAAAGGTATTAAAATCTCAATTGCTCGCAATGATTTTGGCAGGATCAGAGGAATGGTTATCCGTTTGCCGTCCGGTATTTCTTCTATCCGACTTTGCATAGAAACCGGTTTCGGAATATCATCACTTAATCTGACAGTTGAATCGAACAGCTCTTTCGATTTATCAATGATTGCGTCGGGTGCTAAAGTTGTCGGATGGTCGGTGGTATGGTCTTCGAGCGGAAGGCGAATGAACTTTGCTATCATAGTGCCTTGATCATAAGATTTTCCATATTCGGTTGAACTGAACAATGGGAAATCTTTTCCGGCTCGCATTTTTAGTGTGACAGGAAATTGATCGGATGTTTTTGAATCGCCTGAACGTAAATGAATTTCGACCGCGCGGAATTCAATCAAACTGATTTCTTCTCCGCGCATCGGCATTAGCAATCCCCAATATTTCTGTATCACCTGTCTGCTTACATCGATCGTTACCCATGTTCGGCCCAAGGTCAAGGTCAATCCGGCCACCGTGAAAACTATTCCCATCAGCGCCATCACAATCCATCCCCAGTCCGGTACATCGTTTTGATTCTCCAGAGGAATTACTCCTGCGGTTATCAATATCATAAATATACCGCCTGCAAAAAATGGCAGACCGAAAATCGATAAACATCCGCCTCCTTGTTTTGAATGCAACTTATCCGGTTCAATTTGTTTGAATGGTTTAGCAGTTTCCATATTTCAATCCGATCATATTCATTGCTATCGAATATCTGGAAATATTTTAATATCCGCAAGCATAAATAAAATTCTGCACGTTGGTAATTCAGTTGCCATTTTCTTACATTGAACTATTCAATTTAAAATCATCAATTTTATTACTATTGGAGTGAAAAGGATGTATAAAGTAGTTCTCGTTCGTCATGGTGAAAGCATTTGGAATAAAGAGAACAGGTTTACAGGGTGGACAGATATCGATCTATCGGAGCGTGGTATCGATGAGGCGATGCAATCGGGTAAAATATTGAAAATGGAAAAATACAAATTCGATATCGCGTTCACATCTGTTTTAAAGCGTGCGATAAAAACATTGAATTATGTTCTGGATGAAATGGATTTGCACTGGATACCTGTTGAAAAATCGTGGCGGTTAAACGAACGGCATTATGGTGCGCTGCAAGGACTGAACAAATCGGAAACGGCACAAAAATATGGCGAGAAGCAAGTACAAATATGGCGAAGGAGTTACGATATTCCGCCACCGTCGTTAACGGCGGATGACGAGCGATATCCCGGTAAAGATGCCCGGTATTCTTCTATGGAGAAGAATCTTATACCATTAACCGAGTCGTTGAAACTTACAGTCGATCGCTTCTTACCATACTGGCACGAAACAATAGCACCTACGATAAGTATGGGTAAGAAAGTGATCATAGTGGCGCACGGGAATAGTTTGCGCGCATTGGTGAAGTATCTAGATAACATCGATGAAGAGACGATTGTAGGATTGAATATTCCCACAGGCGTACCACTCGTATATGAACTTGATAATAATCTGAAACCGATAAAACATTATTACCTTGGTGATCAAGAAGAAATACAAAAACAGATGCAAGCGGTTGCAAACCAGGGTAAAGCGAAAGAATAATTATCTCAACAAATAAATAATTAATCGTGAAAGAATAAATATGAATCCAAAAGATAATTCCACATCTCCGGCATTAATAAATAAAATTAAATCGATACAAAATACCTTGCGCGAACAAAAAATAGATGGCTGGTTGTTTTATGATTTCTGGAAGCGTGACGAATTCACACAGAGAATACTGGAATTTCCATCTCACATAATGAATACACGACGGTTTTTTTATTTGATTCCTGCTGAAGGAGAGCCGCGAAAATTAGTCCACAGCATCGAAAGATGGAATCTGGATTATCTCCCCGGTGAGAAAACCATATTCCTGAGCTGGCAATCATTGGAGGCAGGTTTAAAAAATATGCTTCTCGGGTTTAAAACAATTGCAATGCAATATTCTCCGTTTAATGCAATACCTTATGTCTCCAAAGTGGATGCAGGGACCATCGAAATGGTTAAGAAAACCGGCGTTAATATAATTCCATCGATGGATTTGCTTCAATACTTCGAATCGAGATGGAGCGAGGAAGCGTATCGAGATAATCTGGAAACATCTGCAATCATGCGGAAGATTGTTGACAAAGTTTTCGCCTTCATGAAGGAAAAAATAAATAAGAAAGAACGTTTAACCGAATATGATGTGCAACAATTCATGCTGAAGCATTACGCGGAATACGGATTAATAACCCGAGACGCGCCAAACTGTTCTGTCAATGCCAACAGCGGCAACCCGCACTATGAGCCAACGAAAGATGTTCATTCTGAGTTACGTGAAGGAGATTTTGTTTTAATCGATCTTTGGGCTAAGAAAAATAAACCGGGCGCGACTTATAACGATATTACCTGGGTCGGTTATCTTGGTAAAGAAGTTCCTGAAAAATACACAAAGATTTTTGATGTAGTGAAAGGTGCGCGCGATGCGGCCGTCGATTATCTAAAAAAATCGTTTGCCGAAAATAAAACAGTCCGCGGTTGCGATGTGGACGATGTATGCCGTAATTATATAAACGGATTTGGCTACGGTGAGTACTTTATTCATCGCACGGGGCATTCGATCACGGAAGACGGACATGGCAGCGGCGCAAACATAGATAATCTTGAAACCCGGGACGAACGGACGTTAATTCCTGAAACATCATTCTCAATCGAACCCGGGATATATTTCATCGGTGATTTTGGCGTAAGAAGTGAAATAGGTGTATATATTTCAAGAGATAAAGAAGTGATTGTCACGGGTGAACCAAGGCAGCAGGAAGTTGTTGCGATATTGAAATGATTTTCGATTACGACTAAATATATTTTATCTGAGGTAAGTCATGAGAAATCTTTTACTTTTCTTAGTATTATTGCTTCTTTCAGGTTGTTCCAATAAAAACGGTGAAAATATTTCAGCATCCGGAACGATTGAGACGAAGGAAGTAACTGTATCGGCAAAAGTTGGCGGACAAGTTGTGCGAATTTTTGCTGATGAAGGTAAAAATGTCCAAGCCGGCGATACTCTGCTGCTCATAGATCAGTCTGATTTAGAAATACAGTTCGATCAGGCAAAAGCGAATGCAGACGCCGCAGACGCGCAATACAAACTTGCCGTCCAGGGAGCAAGACAGGAAGATATCGCGCAAGCCGAAGCAACTTTGGAAAATGCAAATGCTGACCTGAAAAGAAATGAGCAACTTTTTAAAGAAGGCAGCATCGCGCAAAAGCAACTCGATGATACACGGACAAGATATATTTTGGCAAAACAAACTTATGATAAAGTCAGGAAAGGTTCACGTCCGGAAGAGATCGACGCGGCTCGCGCACGTTTAGCGCAAGCGAACGCGCAGGTTAGAGCGATTAAAAAGAAGATTGACGATTCGTATGTTACCGCACCGTTTACCGGAGTTATAACTCAGAAATCGATTGAGGAAGGCGAGATGATTATGCCGAATTCTTCTCTTCTTCGGATATCTCAGCTTCAGCAGGTCTATCTGAATATTTATATTTCTGAAGTAGAATTGGCGAGAGTAAAATTGGGGCAGGAGGCAAAGGTATATATCGATGGCGAGCCAGCAAAATCATTCCCGGGAAAAGTTACTTATATATCCTCGATTGCCGAGTTCACGCCAAAAAATGTTCAAACAAAAGAAGACAGAACCAAACTTGTTTTCGGTGTGAAAATTGAAATTCAAAATCCCGACGGTATTTTAAAACCTGGTATTCCTGCGGACGCGATTATAGTTAAAGCGGTACCTGCCGGGGGAAGTTGAGAAAATGTCTTTAATCGAAGTGCGGGAATTAACGCGCCGCTTCGATGATATAGTTGCTGTCGATCGTCTTCAACTTTTCATCGAAGAAGGAGAAATGTTCGGCATTGTAGGTCCGGATGGCGCGGGAAAGTCAACTACTTTCAGAATGCTTTGCGGCATTCTCACTCCCACTTCAGGTAATGCGACAATACTCGGTTACGATCTGCTTAAGGAGTCGCGAAAAATAAATAAACATATCGGTTATCTTTCGCAGAGGTTCAGCTTGTATGGTGATCTGACCGTAGATGAAAATATAGAATTTTTCGCCGAGATAAATGAAGTTTACGATTTCAAAAAACGGAGAGACGAGTTGTTGGAATTCACCCGGCTCACACCATTCCGTAAACGGTTAGCCGATCAACTTTCGGGGGGCATGAAACAAAAACTCGCCCTTGCATGCACGCTCATTCACCATCCCAAAATAATATTTTTAGACGAACCGACAACCGGAGTTGATCCTGTATCAAGGAGAGATTTTTGGAAAATATTATCCGCACTGCTCGAATCAAAGATCACAATCGTAATGAGCACGCCGTATCTTGATGAAGCAGAGCGTTGCAGCAGAGTCGCGTTGTTTAATAACGGTAAATGTATGGCGGTAGATACTCCGTTGCAGATAAAGAAAATGATGAGAGGTGAAGTGATTGAAATTATTTGTGATAATATCCGTTTAGCAGGAAAGGAATTGAAAGAGTTGAATCTGGTATTGGGTGTGCAAACTTTCGGTGACCGGTTGAATGTTATCGTGGAAAATAGTGCAAACGATTTCACTCTCATCGAGAGGTATTTGATGCAAAAGGGAATTGAGATAAAAGAGCATCGGCGTGTAGCTCCATCATTGGAAAATGTGTTTATCTCGTTGATGTCTGATAAAGCCCAAAATATTTTAGAAAAAATCGGGATTCCGAATGATTCAGATCGCGATTGATGTCCAAAATTTAACGAAACAGTTCGGTAGATTCAAAGCGGTAGATAATATCAATTTTACTGTTGAAAAAGGGGAGATATTCGGATTTTTGGGTGCGAATGGCGCGGGTAAATCTACTACCATAAGAATGCTGTGCGGAATTTTGGAACCAACAAGAGGTGGCGCGAAAGTAGGCGGGTACGACATCAACACACAAACCGAATTGGTGAAACTGAACATCGGCTATATGTCTCAAAAATTTTCTCTCTATGAAGACTTAACCGTAGAAGAGAATATAAATTTTTTCGGCGGTGTGTACGGTCTTTCATCCGGTACGATCCGAGATCGAGCGAAGTGGGTGATGGAGATGGCGGGATTGAAAGGGAGAGAAAAAAGTTTAACTAAAACACTTGCGGGTGGCTGGAAACAGCGGCTCGCACTTGGCTGTGCGATTCTACACGAGCCAAAGATTGTTTTTCTTGATGAACCGACGAGTGGAGTCGATCCGATCTCGCGTCGCATTTTCTGGGAGTTAATAAATCAATTATCGGAACAGGGAGTTACTATCCTTGTAACAACTCACTATTTAGACGAAGCAGAATACTGCAACGACATCATTTTAATAAATGCGGGAAAAATAATCGCAAATGGTTCTCCTAAGATATTGAAGAGTCGCCAGATTACTTATCCGATTCTCGAAGTTGAAGTATCGGAGGTTGCTGTCGCAATGGAATTGCTGCGCAATCAACCCTGGGTGGTCGAAGTTTCATTGTTCGGCGCATATATTCACGTTGGTGTTGAGAATGAGGAAGAAGGGAAAAATAAAATAAATAAACTGTTCACCGGGAATAAAATTCAATTAAACCGTATAGAAAGAATTGTCCCCTCTCTCGAAGATGTCTTTTTACACCTTCTCGAAGAAGATTCAAGGAGGAATAAATGACTTTCAAACGAATCAAACCTGTTGTGAAAAAAGAGTTTTTGCAAATCCTTCGCGATAAAAGATCACTCTCTGTTCTGCTAGTTTTTCCGGCGCTGTTAATTATGGTCGTTGGATTCGCGCTCAATTTTGATGTCAAACATATTCCGATGGCAGTATTCGATCAGGATAAGAGTTCGCGGAGCAGGGAATTCATCAAAAATTTCTCGAATACGGAATATTTCGATGTGAAATATTACATTAGCGGTTACGATGAGGTTGATGAACTGTTGAATAACGATAACGCCCGGATCGCAGTGGTTATTCCGCCTGATTTTTCAAAAGGTTTGTCTTTAGGCAGAGATGTAAGTATCCAGATTATTATTGACGGCTCGAATGCGAATACCGCTACAACGGCAATCGGTTACATGACTGTAATTGTGCAAACATATTCGCAGAAGATCGTTGAGCAAACATTTCAGCGTGTTGGTATGAAAATGTTTTTGCCCATCGATTTCAGACCCAAAATCTGGTATAATCCTGAGCTGAGTTCGGCAAAGTTCCTGATACCCGGACTTATCGGTTTCATTCTGATGATCAGCGCCGTGATCTCTACGTCGCTCTCGGTTGTTCGCGAGAAAGAACGCGGCACGATGGAACAGATGATGGTTTCTTCTCTCCATACAGTAGAAATAATTATTGGCAAAACACTCACATATCTGTTTATCGCGCTGCTCGCTTCGGTGTTCGTGCTCATCGTAGGATTTGTTCTCTTCGATGTTGCCGTTCGAGGCAGTATATTATGGCTTTATGCAGGTATTTTTATTTTCCTGCTCGGAGGATTGGGACAAGGACTTTTAATATCTACCATCACCCATAATCAACAGGTTGCATTTATGATGGCAGTGCTGTCATCTCTGCTCCCAACATTTTTATTGTCGGGATTCGTATTTCCCATCCGCAGTATGCCGGTATTTTTGCAGATCATTTCGAATGTAACTCCCGCAAAATTCTTTCTCGTAGTAGTGCGAAGCGTTATTGTGAAAGGTGTGGGAGTAACTGCATTCTGGGATCAACTGATATATATGATAATTTTCATGATCATCATGATTACAATAAGTTCTGTGCGCCTGATGAAAAAAACCAACTAAGATGAAAACAATAATTCATATCATCAAAAAAGAATTTCTCCAGATCCGCCGCGATAAAAGGATGCTCGCGCTTTCAATTCTGGCGCCGGTTATTCAACTCGTGCTTTTAGGATATGCCGCGACAACCGATATCCGAGATATACCGATGGTTTTAGTGAATCAGGATAGATCGAGCGTAAGCCGCGAGTTCGTGAATCAGTTTGTGAATTCGGGTTATTTCGTAATCACGGAAAATGTAGATTCGCCGAAAGAGATCGATGAATTTATCGATAATGGTCATGTCTGGTTAGCGCTCATAATCCCGCCCGATTTTTCAAAAAACATCGAGAGCGGTAGAGCAGCAAGTGTGCAGTTGATTGCCGATGGAAGTGACGCGAACTCGGCTAACATAAGCATCGGTTACGCGTCTCAGATCATCGGCAGATATTCGCAGGGGATTATTCTCAATAGCTCGATGCGTGCTCAGATGCAGACAAAACCGGGCAAGGTGATACCCGAGGCGCGTGTTTGGTTTAATCCTGAGTTGAAAAGTAGAAACTTCATGATTCCCGGTGTTCTCGCCATGGTGCTGTTGATTATTACCATGACGTTGACATCGCTTGCTATTGTTAAGGAGAGGGAGAACGGCACATTTGAGCAACTGATTGTTACACCGATTAAACCGTATCAATTGATACTCGGGAAATTGTTGCCGTTTGTAATAATCGGGGCAATTGATGTCGCGCTGGTTTTAGTGGTCGCGCGTTTTTGGTTCGCCGTTCCGTTCAGGGGATCTGTTCTGCTGATATTCGGACTGAGTGGATTGTTCGTGCTGACAACGTTAGGACTGGGTTTGTTCGTGTCGACAATTTCAAAAACTCAGCAGCAGGCGATGATGACGGCGCAGTTCTTTTTTTTCATGCCGTTCATATTCTTTTCCGGATTCACATTCCCGATCGAGAATATGCCGCAGATTATTCAATATATAACTTATATTATTCCACTTAAATATTATATCGTGATTGTAAGAGGAATATTTCTGAAAGGTGTGGGGATTGCCGAACTATGGACGCAGGCATTGGCGCTTTTAGTGTTCGGCATTGTTATACTTACGTTGAGTGTGTTGAGATTCAGGAAGAGATTAGGTTAATCCCCATAGGGTTGATTAATAAGAAATAGTGCGTCACGCTTCGACTAGCGCTCAGCGTGACGATTTTGCTTAAGGACTGTATTCTTTGGTCAGCCCCAATATAGTTCGCTGAGTATTAAAAGTTGGAGGAAGAAAAAATCGGGGTTGGAAACACGAAGAATTCCATCAAATGCTGAAACAAATGTAAAATCAATATCTGTTATGAAATAAAAAAGGGTGAATCGATTGACTCACCCTTTTTGTTGGAACTGTTGGTGATACTATTTTATAAGTATCATCTTCTTAGTGCTGACATATTTCTCTCCACCTTGAGTTTCATCATCGCCTATTGTTTCTGCGACGATGCGATAGTAGTAAACACCCGAGGCGAGGTTTGCTGCTGTTGCAGATAGTTCAATTTCCTGACTGCCGAAATCCATATCCTGTCTATCCAATAACGTTGCTACTTCTTGTCCGATTGAATTGTAGATTTTCAATGTTACAAAGCTCTCGTATGGTAAGTAGAATTCTATCATTGTAGATGGATTGAACGGATTCGGATAATTTTGTGAAAGTTCGAATCGTTCCGGTATTGCCTCGGGTATCGGTTTGAACACGAACGATCCCATCTCGATGAACGAGCTATCGAGATGCAGGTACGGCACTTCGCTGAGCGGCTTTACCGGTTTGAAGCGTAAACCACCCGCGAATTGGAACGTATCGATCGGTCCGGAGAAAGCTGAATCAATCTTTCTTACGGTGTTGAACATTTCCATGAACGTTGTAGTGCCGGGATAAGTGCAAACATGATTAGTGTCGTGGTATAACGACATCATACTATCTAACCGTGCTGCAATCTGGCTGATCTTTAATCCGTTCAAAGGATTTGTGCCGCCTTCGTCAAATATTAAATTACCGAAACCTCCCGGAAGGATACCGTAATCACTTCCGTTTATGTTGGCTTGCAGGGCAATTCCTTCAGCGAACAGTTTGTTATTGTGTTTTGTTGGGGGTAAATATTTTTGCTGTTTCTTAATCGGTTTCGGTTTTATACCGCTCCAAGCGCCAAGGCAACCCGGATCGCCGGTGTGCATTCCGTGTTTATCTTTCAGAGATTTCAGAACATCTTTATATGTTGGATGTAAGACTGAGTGTGCTCCGCCAAGTCCAACTTTCAAACCAGTACCCGCGCCTGCTGATAATAAGTTGATTGCATTAGGCATTGGTAAAAGAAGATCCATCCGGACAATAATATCATAGGTTGGTGTTAAAGGAGCACCCGGAAGAATTCCTTTGCTTCTAACACCATTATATTCGATCCAGATGTACTTCATCGTGACCGGTTTACCGACTTTTCCTATTCCTGTGATAGTAAGAGTTGTAGGTTCAGGACCACATAAATTTTCGCGATATTGGCCTGCGGGGATGCGCAGTAAAACTTCTTGCATGTTTTCCCAAGTAGCAATATTCGGGTAGTCACCGATTAGCCCGTTTTCGCATCTTCTACCGTCTATTTTACCCGAAGTTGGCATAGAAAATTTTAAGCGAAGATTGACTGTGTCATCCTTTACATCCTCCAGTAGATCCCAACCGGCCCACCAAATTTCATACTGAAAAGAAACGCCAATAGGTTTCTGAGTAATTGGTTTTGGCTTACCTTTTAAGTCGATAGCATTTGCCAAGCTTTCGGGTAAAAATGTTCTGAAAGCGAGACTGAAACTGCTATCAAGCGTATTACCGAAATCAATTCCCGTCATGTTGAATTCCGGGTCTAAATTTACAAAGTGCGGTTTCAGGTTTGCCGGATGTGTTTGCCGCCAGTTTGGTTTAAAGACTTCGCTCACTCTGTAATTGCCGGGCCAGAGAGTTGTGAAGATGTAATTACCATCCTGATCAGTAAGAGCTTCGCGCGAAACAGTTTTACCGTAGGCGCTTGTCCCGCTAAGCATAATTGTCCAACTGCCTAAACCGTTTTCACCCTGATCCTTGGCACCGTTACCATCGAGGTCGTTGAATTTCATTCCGCCCAGAGAGCTGTAATCTATTTCGTAATTACCGAAATCGATCGTATCGAATACTCCGGCTGGAGTTAAATCGATAACGTATTCCGATAGTGGATAAGATTGCCACCATCCCTCGGGTGGTAGCTCGACTACTTTATAAGTATCAGCTTCGAGACTTAAAAATTGATAGTAACCGCTGCTGTCGGTTATTCTTTGTTTGTGAAGGTTATAGTTAGTGCCGTTTCCTTTGCGGAACAATTTTATTAAAACGCCTGATAAATTTTCTTCACCCTGATCCCATGCATGATTACGATTTCTATCGGCGAATTTCAACCCCATTATACCGTTGGTTGTAGGTGACCAGTAATTGCTGAAGTCGAGGTTCACCAGATGTGTATTCAAATCGGGGATATCCACTGTGTAATATTCTGAACTCGGCAATTTTTGTACCCAACCTTGCTTCTCTATTTCTTTAACAAAGTATTTGCCGGGTTGGAGAATGTACAGTTTATATTGACCCAACGAATCTGTTCTGTCGTAATCTACTTGATTGCCAAGCGTATCTGTTAAAATAATTTTCCAGAAGGGTAATACAGTATCTGCTCCGTCGAACGAACCGTTTTGATCTATATCGTGATACATCATACCGCTTATCGAACTTGCCTCTGTCCAGTTCCCGAATCGGATACTGTCAACAAGCGTATCGGGGGTTGCAAGGTCGATAACCCACTGTCCACCGGGGGGACCTGTCTGTGTCCATCCGGCTTGATTTTGTTCTGTTACCGTATAAGTTCCAAGCGGAACGGGCAGCCAATATTTTCCCCAGTAATTAGTGCGGGTTGTTAATGATATCTGACTGCTGGTGGCAGTGATTAACCATTCTTTCAGGCCATGCTCGTTATACTCTTTAAGTCCATTCTGATTTTCGTCGAAATATTTCTTTCCGGTTATCATACCGCTCTGGTCGAAGATGATAACATCATCAACATACCATCCGGGGAATTCATTGTAAAGATTATCACCTGTATCAAAATAAAATCTTAAATTTATTACTGACCCTGCATAGGCAGATAGATCGAGGTTTGAAATCATCCAACCTTCAGTATTGCCGGATGGCGCGGTTCCGTAGCCACCGCGCAGATGCGTCCAGCTTGCACCGCCATCAACACTAACATCGACCATGCAATAATCCCAGCCGCGTTCTGTTACAAAACTTTCGGTGAATAATAGTTGGACAGGTGCTATTGCGCTAACAAGATTAATTGGGGGAGAGATCAGCGCGTTATTAATCCGTTCTCCATTCAAATAATTTCCTTGCTGTTCAATACCATCCCACCAGCTTGTGGGTTTAGAGGAAGCGTTACTTACGGTTTGATGCCAGAGATCGGTGCCGGAGTATGAAACTGAAGTCCATCCGTTTAAACCGCTTTCCATGTTATCATAAAAGTGAATTGTGGAACCTGTTTTAACCGATTGATTTATTCTGATAGATGCTTCGGTTTTAACGGAGGACGTGGAACGATCGCTGTTTTTCAGTTGCTTCGTTTCAAGAATTTTGTGATAGTCGCGCATTTGCTGTGCGGCGTTCATTGCGCGCTCGCGTGGAGATTGTTTAACCTGTTGATCGCCGGCGAATAACAAAGTATTACTGATTAAACAAAAAATAATTGCAAATGTGAGAGGGAAAAAAATGGTTTTGAGTGATTTCATAAGAACCTCATTCTGTGGATGAAGAGTGTGAATGACAATAGCCCTTTGCTTTGTGGGTCTTGAGAGAAAATGCTTAATGTATTGTAACGATTCTGTAAGCTAAAGTCAAGAAAAAAAAATTAAAAAATTGAATAATATTGATGTTTTTAAACTGATTTCAACAATTTTACTCAATTTATCCAAACAACTTAATAATCGAAAACCAATTCACTTAGCCGGATTTGGAGAATCTCATTATTCGATTTCGGGATTTAATAAGTAAATTAGCTTTTTCGACGATGAAAGTGAAGAGTCCAAATAAAAAAGCCGGCGTAGTCATAGTATGCCGGCTTTTAATATATCTATCTTTTTGTTTACTTAATCAACAACTCATCCATAATATTTTTCGCGTTCGAAAATTTATCGATGATGAAAAGTATATAACGCGCATCCACGCTAATCGTCCGGTTTATCTGATCCTGAAAATAATAATCTCCTACAACCGATTCCCAGTTACCGTCGAATGCGAGGCCGATTAGTTCACCTTTTCCGTTTATCACCGGACTACCCGAGTTTCCACCTGTAATGTCGAGATCAGCGATGAATGCAACCGGAACATCGTTTATACGAGGATCGGCATATTTTCCGAAATCACGTTTTTCCCAAAGTTGGCGTAGCTTCGGCGAAACTATAAACGGATCGACGCCGGTTTCTTTTTCGATTACACCGCCGAGCGATGTTACATAATCGTAATGTACTGCATCGCGTGGTTTAAACGACTTTACAACACCGTATGTCATCCGGATTGTCCGGTTCGCGTCGGGATACATGTCGGGTCCTTTCCAAGAGCTATACGCTTCCAACAATTTTGTTCGGAGGATTGTTATCTTGGCAGTGAAGTCAGCGTTTTTTTTCTGGATTTGCGAGTTGTTTTTATCGATTGCCAGGGCAAATTCCACAAATGGATCGTCGAGTATTTTTGATTCGGATTTTTCAGTCATTTTCAGGCAATCTTCTTTGTTTGCAAGTTTTGTATCGTCATACAAATCATCGACGAATTCCTGAACCTCTTTTATCCGTTTCTCTCCGGTTTTACTACCGACGATTTTTTGAATAGCTTCGATTTGTTGACTCTCCGGAAGTTCGGCAGCTTTCAAAATCATCGAAGAAAGAAGTTGTTTATCCAACGTGAGATTTAAATTCTTAAACGTGTTGTTGATTGCGTCTTTAAGGTCGCTGAGATTTTGTTCCGGTGTCCGCACTTCGCGCGTCGGGGTTTCCGGCGGCTTCAAATAGGTTCTGAATCTGTTCGCGATGGATAAGACATCAGAACATTGGAGAAGCTGCCCGAGCATAATTTGTTTTTTATTGAATGTTGCTAATGTTTCATACAACGATCTAATATCCGAAATGATGGAGCCGTACTTCTTCTGCAAGTCGGGATTTGTGGCGAGAAATTGTGCGAATATTTCTTCATTTGCATTACGGAGGGTTAGGAGATCTGCACGGCGCATCCCTTCGAGTGTTCCTAAAAATTTCTTATAAGGATTTGCCAGACCGCGCCATTTACTGGAGTATTTAATCTCGGTTGCACGGTCATTTTTACCTGCCGTCTCGATGATATCCATCCGCGTCTTGTAAAGATCGATTGTCATCGGGAGCGATTCTTCTTTTGCCAATTTAATTTCCGGGGTTGTACGATAACGGTACGTTGTACCCGGGAAACCGAGGATCATGGCGAAATCATCTTCCTTGAATCCTTGTGTCGAAATTGGGAGGAATACTTTCGGTTTGCACGGAACATTTTCTTTTGCGTACTTCGAATGTTTACCGTCCGGACCTATGTATGCGCGCATTAAAGAGAAGTCACCGGTGTGCCGGGGCCACATCCAGTTGTCCACCTCACCGCCGTAATTGCCGATGGATGTCGGAGGTGCATAGACGAGACGTACATCGCGGAACACTTCGAATGTGAAAAGAAAATATTTCATGCCGCCGAAAAATTCCGAAACGCGGCACTCGTTCTCGCTGTCACCTTTTTCTTTCTTCTCAATTTCATTCATCTTGGTACGGATTGCTTTACTCCGTGCGTCCGGTGCCATCGTGTCGCTGACAGCGCTCAATACATCCGCGGTGACATCTTTCTGGTTAAGGACGATTCGTGCCTGGTACGACGGAATCGGAATTTCATCCGCTTTTGATGCTGCGAGGAAACCGTCTTTCAATCGATCTTCTTCTACCGAACTGACAGATTGGATTGCACCGTAGGCGACGTGATGATTTGTGAGTAAAAGTCCGTCGCCGGAGATGAACGAACTTGTTCCACCTCCGAGTAAAACAATTGCATCTTTGAGGCTTGTGCTGGTGGTGCTGTACACTTGTTCCGGTGTAAGCTCCATACCGTGTTTCTGCATTTCCGTAAACGGCAATTTGCTGATTTGTTGAAGCATCCACATCCCTTCATCGGGGAAGGTAAAAGCAGATAGCATTAAGAATATTAGTGCAACGCTAGTCATGATGATGCTGCGTTTCATAACGTCTCCTTTAATGAATTTTAAAATCGTACGATAAAATATTTTTATAATTGATTAGTGGAAATTGGGTTTAGATAAAAACAATAAGATTATTTCACACGATGCAGTTCACCCGGTTTCGGGAATGCTTTTGTGTTATTGGCGTACTTGATTACCAATTGCTGGAGCTCTTTAGTTGATGCGGTAAGTATTAACTGATCGTTCAACCGTGCATGTTTGATTCTGTAAGCGTTTTTGTCGATCATCTTTGCAAGCCAGTCATTATCGAGCATAGATAATTTTAAAGTGTCGTTGGTAAGCCAAACGCGTGAGATTGTGTGAACAGGCAGCAGATGGAAATCATAGAAATCGTTTTTAACTTTTGTGTCCGGTTTTCCGGGAAAAATATCAAGGAAGATATATTTGCCGAGTTTTCCGAGTTGAGCGATAAATCGTACGGTATCACCGGGAACTTTGTCATCGGGTGCATTATGCTCTGTCGCAAAATGGATTAGAGTATAATTCTTGTCGTTCGATTTCTCAAATATCCATGTACTCTTTCCGTCTTTTTCTCTCCAAGTCCCGAGAAGTTCATTATTGAATATCAAATCTTCTTCCATGAACAAGGGATAAAGTGAACGAACACAGCCAATCAAGGTCAGTACGATGAACGCAACGGTAAATAAAATCTTTTTCATAAGAGAATCCGGGCAGCTTCAGAATAAGTGAAATACTTAACTTTGAAAATATACCGCACTTTTATCAGAATGTCAATTATTTTATCAAAATTTTGGAACTACGCACAATTATTGGTATATTTTCACTAATTAATCCCGCTTCAATATTGCGGGATTGTTCATATTTGCCCCTTATGATGGAACATATCAGAAATTTTTGCATTATTGCCCACATCGATCACGGAAAGTCGACAATAGCCGACCGACTTCTTGAGCGCACCGGTACAATTACTGAGCGCGAAATGAAGTTTAATCAAGTGCTCGATGATATGGAATTGGAACAGGAACGCGGCATCACGATCAAGTTGCACGCCATACATATGAAGTATCGCGCAGCCGACCGGAATGAATATACACTGAACTTGATCGATACGCCGGGTCATGTCGATTTCTCTTACGAGGTATCGCGTTCGCTGGAAGCTTGTGAAGGCGCTATACTTGTAATCGACGCTTCGCAGGGTGTTGAAGCTCAGACTATCAGCAATCTCTATCTTGCCATCGAGGCAGGGTTGGAAATAATTCCGGTTATTAACAAGATAGATTTACCGGGAGCGATGACCGAGCAAGTCAAACACCAAATAATGGATCTTATCGGATGTAAAGAAGACGAGATAATTATGGCGAGCGCTAAGATGAAAATAGGTGTCGATGAAATTTTAGAAGCTATCGTTAAGAAAGTTCCGCCACCGGCCGGAAATATTAACGCACCTTTGAAGGCATTAATATTTGATTCAATATTCGACAGTTATCGCGGTTCGGTTGTTTATATCCGTGTGGTAGATGGTATTCTTCGTGAAAAAGATAAAGTGAAGTTTTTCGCAACCAATAAATATTTCGATGCGGAAGAGGTCGGAATTTTAGAAATGAATCGTCTCCGCACTAAAGAATTAAAAGCCGGCGATGTGGGATATTTAATACCCGGAGCAAAAGACGTTCATGATACCAAAGTGGGAGATACAATAACCAATGCTGATAATCCGGCAGAAGGTCCATTGCCCGGTTACAAAGAAGCCAAGCCGATGGTGTTTGCAGGTTTGTACCCCGTTAACGCAGATAACTTTGGCGAGTTAAGAGAATCGCTTGAAAAACTCCGGATGAACGATGCATCATTGATTTTTGAACCTGAATCTTCTGTAGCTTTAGGTTTTGGGTTCCGCGCCGGATTTTTAGGATTGTTGCACATGGAAATTGTGCAGGAGCGGCTTGAAAGGGAATATCAGCAGGAACTGATTACAACGGTCCCGAACGTTGAATATCGCGTGTTAAAATTAAACGGCGATGTTGTTTTGGTCGATAATCCTGCGTTGATGCCCGCGATTGGAGATATTGAACGCATTGAAGAACCTTTTATCAGAGCGCAGATTATTACTCCGACCGAGTATATCGGAAATATAATGAAACTTTGCACCGATCGAAGGGGAGTCTACAAGAACACGACCTATTTAGATCCGACACGTGCTGATTTGCGATATGAATTGCCGTTGTCTGAAATCATTTTCGATTTTTACGATAAACTAAAATCGACATCGCGCGGATATGCCTCTTTAGATTATGATTTCCTTGAAAACCGTGAATCCGATCTGGTGAAACTTGATATTTTATTGAATGGCGAGTCTGTGGATGCGTTATCGTCTATTGTCCATCGCGACAAAGCGTATGAGTGGGGTAAGAAGCTTTGCGCGAAATTGAGAAAACTGATTCCACGACAAATGTTTGAGGTCGTGATTCAGGCGGCTATTGGAAGCAAAGTGATCGCGAGAGACACAATTTCTGCCATGAGAAAAAATGTTTTGGCAAAATGCTATGGCGGAGATATTTCGCGAAAACGTAAACTTCTCGAGAAACAAAAAGAGGGAAAAAAACGTATGAAACAGGTAGGTCGAGTGGAAATACCGCAGGAAGCTTTCTTAGCTGTTCTTGCGATGGAAGAATAAATTATTTGCAACAATAATCGGTATTATAATATATGAGTTCAAAACAAATAAAAGCAGACAAAGAAAATAAAGCAACACATCAAAGCTGGCAAGATAAAATAAAAGCCGGCTTAAAAGAATTTGCAATTGTCTTCGGTGCGTTTCTTGTGCTGAATAGTTTTGTAATCGCATCTTTCGAAGTTCCTACCGGATCTATGGAAAATGAAATTATGACCGGTGATTTTTTGCTCGTCAACAAATTCATCTTCGGCGGAACAACACCGCGTACAATACCATTCACCAATATTAAAATACCTGCATTCAAATTACCTTCCTTCTGGAATGTTGAACGCGGTGATGTTATAGTTTTCATGTTTCCCGGATACCGCGAAGAAACTGAACCGGCAGAATTTGCTTACTATTTGAAACGATGTATTGCCATGCCCGGTGATACTCTCCAGATTATCGATCGGGTTGTTCACGTTAATGGTCAGCGTTTACCATTTCCTCGCAATATGAAATACAATACTTCTTATATTAAACCGCCGAACTATAGCGAGCCGAGAATTTTCCCTGTCGGCGCACCATATAATGAGGATAATTACGGACCAATTCGAATTCCGAAAAAGGGAGATATCATTAATTTGACGATGAATGATTTTTTGAAATGGAATACTTTTATCAAACGCGAGGGACACGCCATCGAAGTCCGTAATGGACAAATTCTAATCGACGGAAAGCAAACCGATAGTTATCAGGTGCAGCGCGATTATGTATTCGGAATGGGAGATAACCGTGATAACAGTCTTGATAGCCGTTTTTGGGGGTTCATTCCTATGGAATCGATTGTTGGCACTCCGCTTATAGTTTATTGGTCATGGAATCCCGATATCTCGTTCTTCGATCTTTCTGAAAAGCTGCCAACTATCCGTTGGGGTCGACTTGGAACTCTCGTTAAGTGATAACCTTGGTGTCATAATTTGTTTATCAAAGTCAGCAAGGTTATAGAGTACGTCTAATCAATCTTCCTAAAATGTATTTAAAATTTGGCTGGCATTTATATTCATATCCCATTTTGTGAACGGAAATGCATCTACTGTGATTTCTATTCGGTTGAGGATCATTCTCTTCAGAGCAATTTCGTTTCCGCTCTTATAAAAGAGATTGAATTATCGGATGCTGCCTGGCTAAATGAAACGATCGAAACAATCTATCTGGGTGGTGGAACTCCGTCGGTACTTTCTCCGGATAAAATAAATACAATTCTAAAAATCATCCGCAATCGATTTAAAATTTCAGAAGAGCCGGAAGTAACAATTGAAATTAATCCGGGCACTATTTTTCCTCACTATTTTCAAGAATATCTCTCGCTGGGTATTAATCGACTCAGCATCGGTGTTCAATCGTTCCGCGATGTTGATTTACAATTCTTGTCACGAATCCATAACGAGGGCGAGGCAACCGAAACAATTTCGCAAGCGCGCAAATCGGGATTCGATAATATCGGTATAGATCTTATTTACGGTTTACCCACTCAATCCTTGGATGATTGGAAAGGAATATTGCGACGCGCTGTTGAATTCACGCCGGAACACATCTCCACTTATAATCTTACGGTTGAACGTCAAACCCCGTTGTTCAATATGGTTCAATCGGGATCTGTAACTATTCCGGATGATGATATTTGCGGGAAGATGTTTCGTTATGCGATGCGGTACCTTGCAGAGAGTGGATATCATCATTATGAAGTTTCAAATTATTCTCTGCCGAACATGGCATCGAAGCATAACAGCAATTACTGGACGCACAAACCATATTTAGGTTTGGGACCATCAGCTCATTCATATCGTAACAATGTTCGGTGGTGGAATCATCGAAATATCAATGATTACATCGACAGTCTCAATGAAAGTAAAGCCCCGATGGCAGAATCTGAACTTTTAACTCGACAACAAAACTTGATTGAAGAGATAATGTTCGGGTTAAGGATGGGATCGTTAGATCTGATTTATCTTCAAAATAAGTTTGAAATTGAAATCGATTCTACGCAAAAATTGATAAAAGGCATGATCAACGAAAATTATATCGAATATAATGGTGGAACCGTAAACTTAACCTGGGATGGATTCGTGTTTTGCGATGAAATTATCAAACGTTTTGTCAACTCACTCTTAATTGTGTAGTATTTTTGCGATTGTATCATATTTCTTCTATATTAATGCCATATATTTTTAATTATTCTTAAATTCGCCGAGGTTTAAATGTTTGAAATTAAATTAAATCGTTACGTTGCCGGGTGTGTATTCTTTGTAACTTTATTGGTTTATATTTTAACTCTTTCGAGAACTGTAGTCTTCTGGGATGTTGGTGAATTCATCGCAGCCGCTGTTTTACTGCAGGTTCCACATCCGCCTGGTTCACCACTGTTTATACTACTCGGTCGAATAGCATCTCAAATACCCACGTTTGCGGATATTGCTGCTCGTGTTCACATTATGTCGGCAACTGCGAGCGTTATTGGCATCTTATTCACGTACCTTGTGAGTGTTAAACTCATTATACATTTACGTGGCGCAATATTATCTACATCGGATAGGATAATTACATACGGATCCTCGGTCATCGCAGCTCTTGCTCTTGCATTCAGCACAACTTATTGGGCAAACTCAATTGAAGCCGAAGTTTACGGATTAAGCATGTTTTTTACAACAGCTATTATATGGCTTGCATTGAGATGGTCTGAAAAATCTGATGAACCTCATAATGAGAAATATATTTTATTGATTGCATATCTGGTAGGTTTATCAGTAGGAGTTCATCTATTAGCTGTACTTACAATATTTCCTGTTTTGATGATCGTTTATTTCAAACGATACGAATTTAATAGAAAATCGTTTATAAGATTCGGAATTATTTCGCTGATAATTTTCTTTGTAATCTATCCGGGCGTTGTTCAATTCCTTCCATCTATGCTCGATGGGGAATTCAAAGGTATCCGTAGCGACATACTACCGTTCATTCCGCCGGTTGCCATAATTGCAGCCGCATACGGTGTTTTCCGGGCTTCGCAGAAAAAACAAAAAATGATGCAGGTTGCGCTGCTTTCATTTCTATTAATTGTTCTTGGGTACACAACTTATATTCTTGTTATCATGCGCGCGAACGTTGACAATTTGCCAATGAACGAGAATGCTCCGCATGATCTCGCCGGACTTACAAGTTACCTCGGTCGTGAACAGTATGGCGATACTCCGATGCTGAAAGGAGAAAGTTGGAATAATGAAACTCAAGGTTTCGTCCAAAAATATTTCCCGCGCCGCTGGTCTCCCGAAGACATGCACAGACCTACGCGCGAAAATTACAAGAGTGACGGAGACTTCTTCTGGAATTATCAAACCAACCATATGTTCACCAGGTACGTATTATGGAATTTTGTCGGTGCTGAAGGTGATTGGCAAGATGCGGGGGTGGGTTGGAAGGATACGTGGGGAATACCGTTGTTCATTTCTCTTTTCGGGATCTATTTCCACTTTAAAAAAGATTGGAAAATGGCTCTTGTATTTTTAGCGATGTTCATTATCATGGGTGTCGTTCTTGCATGGTATCAAAATCAGCAAGATCCCCAACCCCGCGAACGTGATTATTTTTACGTTGGAGCTTATTATGTAATGGCGATATGGATAGCTTTAGGTATTGTCGGGTTGATTGATTTACTCAGAAAAAAAGTAAAAGAGCAAAAAACATTTACAACAGCGGCATCGGGTATTATAGCTCTATCTCTTGTTGCAATTCCATTGAACCTTTTGCGTGTGAATTGGCATGAGCATGACAGGAGCAGAAACTACATTGCGTGGGATTATTCTTACAATTTACTCCAGAGTTGCGAACCAAATTCCATTTTATTTACGAACGGAGATAACGACACATTCCCGCTATGGTATCTACAAGATGTCGAGGGAGTGCGCCGTGACGTCAGAATTGTCAACCTCAGTTTGGTGAATACATCCTGGTATATTAAGCAATTGAAAAATCAGATGCCTCATGGTACGCCGAAAGTTCCAATCTCCTTAAGCGACGGTCAAATCGATAGGATTACACCGCGCGCATGGAAACCGCAGCAACTTGAATTGCCGGTTTCAGCTGATATAATTAATCGTTACGATTCTGTGGATCGTCCGCGGATGCCTCAACTTCAACTCGCCGATTCCAGTGTGTTGAAAGAAGGGAAGATCACTTTCACGATGAACGGTATCCCGTATCAGCAGGATGTTAGAATACTCCGGGTGCAGGATATATTAACATGGGAAATTATCCGTGCTAACCGTTGGGAAAGACCGATTCACTTTGCAGTCACTTGCTCTCCCGATTCGAAAATAGGTCTTGATAATTATCTCTGGATGCAAGGTTTGACGTATAAGTTGAAACCGCGCAAGGTCCCACAGGGTGGAATGGGAATTGATTACGACATCATGGCAAATCAATTGATGGCTGATAATGTTATTCCGGCAAAAACTCCTCAACCCGGTTATTTATACAGGGAATTAAACGATCCATCGGTATATTATGATGAGAATGTACAGCGTATGGTGATGAATTACAGGTTCAACTTCATTCGTCTGGCGGAGGTTGCGATGCGCGAAAAAAATAATCGTGATGAAGCGAAGCGAATCATGGAAAGAATGGAAAAGATCATTCCAATAGATGTGGTCCCGAATCTTGAGATGCGAATCAGCGCGTATGTGATGAACCTGTTCAATCAATTGAATGATACTACGTACGCTGAAAAATATTCCAAGATACTCGAGGTTGCCGCTCTCGACATGATTAATAAAAATCGTGTTGATGCACAGGATCCATCGCTGCCGTATCAAGTTCTATTAGATATATATGACAGGCGAAAAAATTATTCCGCCGCGCTCGATTTAATGAATCAGCTTACGGCAAAATATCCGGGTGATCCACAGTTAAAATCACGGATACAATTTTACGAACAAATGGTTAAAGGGCAGAGCACTGTCGACAGCACCAAGCCCCAATAGTCGTAAATCATTTTGCACTTAACATAGCTCGCAGACGGGAATTATCTTTTCCCGTCTGCAATTTAAATACTTTTCAATATTAGAGAGGAAGCAGTTCGCTTCTTCCTGCTGTGAATCAAAAAATATGAAAATATTAATTTTCAATTGGCAGGATATAAAAAATCCGCTCGGGGGCGGCGCGGAAGTCCATCTCCATCAAATATTTTCCCGTGTCGCTAAAATGGGACATGAAGTTACACTTTATTGTTCATCGTTCGAAGGTGCACCTTCGATGGAAACGATAGACGGAATTAAGATTATACGAGAAGGAGGGAGGAATCTGTTTAATCTGTACGTTCCGTGGCGTTACTTTACACGATTCAGAAAAGAACGGTTCGATCTGGTAATCGACGATATGAACAAAATTCCTTTTTTCACTCCGCTTTACGTCCGTGAACCATTATTCTTTATCATCCACCACCTGTTCGATAAAAGTATTTTCAGGGAAACATCTTTTCCCGTGGCGCTGTACGTGTATTTGATGGAAAAACTCGGAGTTGCGGTTGCGAAATGGAAAAAAATTCCTTTGATGGTCGTATCTGAAAGTACCAAACAAGAAATGTTGAGACATGGGTATAGAAGGGATGATATAACTTTCGCCTTTAATTGTGTCGATCATAAGGTGCACTATCTTCCTAGCGTTGTTCGGAAATCGAAAAACCTTATTGGTTACTTCGGGCGTTTGAAAAAATATAAATCTGTGGATCATTTATTGCAGGCATTCGTTCGGATTAAACGTGAACTCCCCGATGCCTCTCTCGTGATCGTTGGAGACGGAGATTACCGCTTACAGTTAGAATCGCTCGCGAATGCTCTGGGAATTTCTTCCTCAGTCCGTTTTACGGGATATGTAAGCGAGGAAGAAAAAGTCAGATTACTTCAGGAAATGTTATTTATGGTTAACACATCTGCGAAAGAGGGATGGGGGTTGACCGTGATTGAGGCGAATGCGTGCGGAACTCCGGTCGTCGGCAGTAACGTTCCGGGCTTACGCGATGCGATAAAAAATGATGAGACAGGTTTGCTTTACGAATATGGGAATATCGAGGAACTTTCATATAAAATGCTCTCGCTCTTAAAGGATGAAATGTTGCGCAAAAAGCTCACTGAAGGGGCGATCGCATGGTCGAAGACTTTCGATTGGGATGTAGTTGCGCAACAAACCATCGAGATAATGCAAAAGCGGATATCTTAGCGATCGTGTATGTCTTTGAGATCGTATATAAAAGTACTTCTCGTATCGGCATTTGATGCTCCTTTCATTCAGGATGATGTTAAGACAATTGAAAATAAATTTATTCTCAAGAAACGAATCGGGCACGGACTACCGGCGCTGGTAAAGATCGTCTTCAACACTCTAACGACGGATGTACTGTTTTGTTGGTTCGCATCGGTTTATTCATTCGTTGGTGTTTTTGTCGGTAAGATGATAGATATAAAAACAATCGTTGTTGTTGGAGGAGTTGATGCGGTAAAAGATTCGGAATTAGGATATGGAATTTGGCTCAATCCCTGGAAAGCTAAATTAGTTCGATATGTTTTCAGGAATGCGACCTACATATTAGTCGTCGATCCCTCTCTTAAAGAATCGGCAATTTCCTTAGCAGAATATAACGGAGAGAACATTAGATTTGTGCCGACAGGATATGATCCGGATTTTTGGAAACCCCTCGGTGAAAAAGAGAAAATCGTGTTGACTGTTGCCGCTGTGGACGATGAAACTACATTCCGCCGCAAAGGTATCGATACTTTGATCGAATCGGCGAAACATTTACCGAATATTCAATTTATTGTTGTAGGTGTGAATGAAAATATTTCAGCAAAGATAAATCTGCCGCAGAATTTTCGTTTCATACCGAAAGTACCGAGAGAAAATCTTCTTCCATTCTACCAAAAGGCGAAAGTATATTGTCAGCCATCACGGCATGAAGGATTACCTAACGCTTTGTGCGAAGCTATGCTGTGCGGTTGTTACCCGATTGCGACGAATGTAAATGGAAATCCAACGGCGCTTGGAGATACGGGTATTCTGATACCTGTTTCCGATCCAGAAAAATTGACGGCTGCGATTCTCACCGGTTTATCCGCCGACTCGGGGGAAGGAATTCGCGCGCGGGCGCGAATAGTTTCTCTATTCCCAAAATCGAAAAGAGCCAATGAGATTATCCGTTTTATTGAGACGGAGAATAAATGAAACGTCTCTCGAAAAATGTAATCGCAATTACGGGAAGTGACATGGCGCGCCGCCTCATTGGCTTTTTGACTATTGCATATCTGACCCGCCACATCTCGGTCGATCAATTCGGAATTATCAATATCGGATTTACGATTTTAACCTATGGGTTACTGGCAAGTTCATTTGGATTAAACACTTACGGAGCGCGCGCTATCGCCCGCGGTCATTCAACCGGTATTGTCGGCGACATTCTCTCCGTGCGTTCCATTGCCAGTGCCATTGTTTTGATGATCATTTTCATTTGTTCTTTTATCTTTATAACAGATAAGTCAACACTAATGGTTATTTCTGTGATGTCGATTGCGGTTGTTCCCTACGCGCTAATGCTTGATTGGTTTTTTCAGGGTAAAGAAAGAATGGAAGTTATCGGTGCCGCAAGATTTATCGCGGCTGTGGTTTATTTTAGTGTCGTAATATTCTTCGTTCGTTCAACTGAGCATATTATTTGGGTTGCTATCGGTTCTCTCATATCCGATACTTTATCTGTTTGTTTGATATGGTTCATCTTTCGTAAAGATTACGCTGAATATCCCCCAAAGTTTAATTTTGAAAATGCCGGTTCAATTATCAAATCCTCCTTCCCGATGGGAATCGGCTCGATGCTCGCGGCGATCACCATGAATCTACCTACGATTATTATAGGGTTATTTCTCTCCAACTACGACGTCGGAATTTACAGCGCCGCTCAAAAATTCGTTTTCTTTCTGTTAATGATAGATCGAATAATCGGGACAATATTTTTACCTGCGTCATCAAGAATACTTGCAGAGACGCCGAACATATTATCCTCCGTTCTTGCTCAGGCAAAGAAGTGGATCGTTGTGTTATCGATTCCTATCTGTGTCGGGGGAACTATCCTATCCGATGAGATCATTATCACCGTCTTCGGTGGGTCTTATGCCGCCTCGTCAAATGTGTTTCGCATACTTATCTGGTTCTTCTTTGCTACCGTACTGCACACAATATATTCATCAGGTATGTTAGCTATTGGGCAAGAAAAAATATACAGCAAGGTAATGATACTTAGTGCAATATTTTATTCCATTTCGATCATTTTAGGAACTTTAATATTCGGTGTGCCGGGTGCGGCTGGCGGTATGGTGGTTGCAGAAACCGCGACATTAATGATGATGATGACTCTGTTGAAGAAGCATCTGAATGTGGAATCAAACGGCAGTCTGGGTAAAATATTATTATCCGTGATCGTAATGGGTGCCGTCGTATACATTCTTCCCGTACTACCTCTCATCGTGGTGATTCTGATTGGAGCGATAATTTATGGCACGATGTTATTTCTCTCGAAAGCGATAACGCCAGTCGAAATTCGAACAATGATCTCACGATTTGTATGAAGATAAATGTTGGTATTATAGGTCTGAAGACTTACAGTTGGAAATTGATCCTTGAACAAGTAGGTGTACCTTTCTCAATCGCTGAAGATAAAATTTCTATCGAGGAATTTAGCTGCTTAATCGTAACCGATGAATTCCATGAAAAAGATATCACGCGACTTCGATCATATTTGAGTCAGGGGGGCAGTCTGATTTGTTCGGCGAAATTATTTTCACGATTGACCGGCCAGAATTGCACAAAGAGATATGTGAAATATATATTAGGGGAGAAGGACGCGCCATTTTTTAAATCCGGGTTTGCCGATATTGAAGCTGAATGTTTGATTCCACAAAATGCAAACAGATTTAAAACGAATTCAGGAAAAGCATCCGTGTATGTTGGGGAATACGGCGGCGGACATGTTGTTGTTCTTCCGTTCGATCCTGAAACTGTTCATACCGGATGGAAGTCGGTCCGGAAATCATTCTATTCGGTAGAAAAGAGACTACCACACGAAAGGGTATCATTAACAGCTAAAGGGGAAATATTTCGCTTAGCGAGCGGAGCGCTTGAATATCTTCATATCTGCCGGAACATTCCATACATCCATAAATGGTACCTCCCAAAAAATTTTCCATCTGTTTTTAATTGGCGTATCGATACTGATGGATCATCTCTGAACGATGTGGAAAAATTATATGATGTTTTAAAAGAAAATAATATACCCGCTACATGGTTCGTCGATGGTAAAAGTCAGGAATCTCATCTATCCATATTTCGCAGAATGGAAGATCAGGAGATAGGTTTACACGCATATGAGCATAAAATTTTTGATGACTTCGACGACATCATCGCCGATATGAATCGCGGAAAAGAATTGTTCCTTGTAAACGGAATGAATTGTCAAAGTTTTGCGGCGCCGTATGGCAGATGGGATAAATCAATAGCGAAAGCGATTAATGAAAGTGACTTTGTTTATTCATCGGAATTTTCATATGATTATGACAATCTTCCGTCGTATCCGGTGGGCAACGGTGAAAGTTTTACGTTGCAAATCCCGGTTCATCCAATTTGCATCGGGAGCTTGAAACGCCAAGGATTCAGCGAAAAATCGATGATCGATTATTTTATTAATATCGTTAATAAAAAATTTAACAATCATGAACCGATATTTTTATATCACCATCCCCGCGACAATAATGCCCCGGTTGTGCGATCCATTTTCAATATGATAAAACAAATTGGTGTTCCACGTTTACAATTGATTGATTATGGACGGTGGTGGAAAAGAAGAAACTCTGTTCAGTTTAAAGCTGATATAGTAGATGGAACTGTTCTAATTAATGCTGATCAATTTCAAGATGATGTATGGATACGGATTCTCTTCCCCGATGGAACGGAATCGTTGGTAGCTATGAATAAAATTATACAACTTCATGCTATCCGAAAGACTGAAAAATTTTCAGACCATGATATTATCGATGATATTGAACGGATACGGAGATTCAATCCACGAATTTGTTTAAATAAGATAGAAGATTATATTTCTTCATTATTAAAGCCAATGTCATGATCTCTTTGCTTAATTCTTCATATCGAAAATATTTCAAATGAATATCTGTCTTGCATCATATCAAAGTGTGATGATGTTGAAGGGTGGTCCCCGGACTCAGATATTGCAAACCGCGAATGGTTTGAAAAAACTCGGGGTTCAAATCTCTTATTTTGAGACTTGGAATGAAATGGATCGATTAAAAATCGATCTCATACATTTATTTGGAGCGAATATTGGTACATATCATCTAGCCCGTGAAATCCATAAGGTGGGAATACCGATGGTAATCAGTCCGATATTTTATTCACTGCATTCAAGCAAATATATCAATGCTGCTTTATTTGGTGACAAATATTTGAGGAAGCTATTTCAAGGATTTTGGTCGGATTATGGCATACTTTCCGATATTTGTACCTGGGCGAAAATGGTATTCCCGAACACTCAGAGCGAAAGCACATTGTTGAAAGTTGGATTGAATGTACCTGCCTCGAAGATTCGGCTGATACCGAATGGAGTTGATCCGCGTTTCCAAAATTGCACCGGTGAATTGTTCCGGAACAAGTACGGTGTAGATAATTTTATTTTAAATGTCGGTCATATCGGTCCTGAACGTAAAAATGTACTCCGGTTGATTAGGGCAGTGAAGGATTTGGATGTCCCGACCGTTATCATCGGCAGAATCGAAGATAATACTTATGGAAGGATTTGTCTGGAAGAGGCAAGAGCCAATTCTCGTATTCTGATAATTGATTCATTACCAAATGATTCAGATTTATTGTCTTCTGCATATGCAGCATGCAGTTGTTTTGTATTGCCGTCATTATTTGAAACTCCCGGTATTGCCGCGCTTGAAGCAGGACTCGCAGGGGCTAAAATTGTGATTACCAAACATGGCGGTACAACTGAATATTTCGGATCTCATGCTGAATATGTTGATCCACTTTCAATCGATAGCATACGTCAAGGAATTTTGCGCGCACTCACTGAAGAAAAATCTGTTGATCTCCAAACGCATATAAAAAATGAATATTTGTGGGATCGGATCGCTCAAAAGACTTTCAAGATATATGATCAGTTATTATCGAAAAAATAATTATTAATGATTTGCATTTTTATTCTGATGAATTTATGAAATACATCGTATCAATTTTATTGGCAGTGATGTTACACGGGTGTGCAAGCTCACCTTTGAACAGGCATACTTCTTCTGACCTCATCAAATCGAAGTCAAATAATCAAAAGACAATCTTACTTGCCGATGTCGTTATTGTTGAGGGAGTCATAGGAGATACAGATGTGATAAATATTGAGAAGAATAAAAGAATATCTAAGCTCGCCCTCCAAATGTTTGCCGGAAGAATGAATGAAAAAGGATATTCAGTCGACAGATATCTGAATACTTCTGTTGGAATACTGATGAACCCGAATATCCCGTATCGAGTTTATCCCGGAATTGATGTAAGGAATATCGAAATTACTGAACTGGAAATTGGTAAGGCGCCTTTCTTTCTTCATAATCTTTTTACGCAAGATACAATACGTGGTAAACTTCTAAACGTGGTTTATTCATCATTGATGGAAAATAAACGTGCAGGTGATAATTCGGTAAAAAGCATTCCGGCGGCACCTTATCTTTCAAAATCATTGGGAGGTGGATTGATCGGAGTTATTTTTATTGGAGGATACACTGCAGGTGTAACCAAAGAATTCGGCAAATACCAGCCGCCAACCAGTCAAACCGACGATAAAGTTGGGATTAGGAAAATATCTCAATATTCCATGATGTTTTATTTGATTGACGGAAATTCGGGTGACATTGTTTGGGACGATGAGGTGAATTTAAAGGGCGGAGAGATGTACGACTCAAAACTCCAGGATATGGTTGATGAGATTTGTACTAAATTATTCTGAAGGATGAATAGTATGAAAGTTCGAACACTTGGTAATTCAGGCTTGAAAGTTTCCGAATTATGTTTCGGCACAATGACTTTCGGCGGAAGCGGTTACTGGAGCGGTATAGGTAAACAGACTCAAAAAGATGCCGATGAGCTTGTTGGAATAGCTTTAGATGGAGGAATAAATTTTTTTGATACGGCCGATATTTATTCGTGGGGGATTTCTGAAACACTTCTTGGGAAAGCCCTCGGCAGCCGAAGAAAAGATATTATTCTCGCCACGAAAGTAAGAGGGAGAATGAGCGATGATCTAAATGGTGTTGGATTATCTCGTCATCATATTCTAAATGGGTGCGATGCAAGTTTAAAACGGTTGGGAACAGATTATATCGATCTTTATCAGGTTCACAATTGGGATCATGTTACTGCGCTCGAAGAAACAATGCAGGCATTGAGCGATCTGGTACGGTGGGGTAAGGTTAGGTACATTGGCTGTTCAAATTTTACAGGGTGGCAGCTGATGAAAGCCATGGCTGTTTCTGAAAAATTGAATCTCGCAAAATTTATAACAATCCAATCATATTATTCTTTGATGAACAGGGAATTGGAATTTGAAATTGTTCCTGCATGCTTAGATCAGGATTTGGGAATTTTACCATGGAGTCCACTGGCAGGCGGATTTCTGACAGGGAAATACAAGCGTGGACAAAAACGTCCGGGAAATGCCCGCCGCAGCAACGTTGATGGAAATTTTCTGCAATTTGATGAGGAAAAAGGATTCGGGATTATAGATGAGCTGGAAGTAATTTCCAATTCTCATAATGCGTCGATATCCCAAACTGCGTTGAACTATCTTTTACGAAAGCAGGCAGTTTCATCTTTAGTTATTGGTGCGCGGACTCCTGATCAACTAAAAGATCTTCTGAAAACCACAGATTGGGAAATGACAGAAGAAGAGGTAAAACGATTGGATGAAATCAGCAAACCACCGCGAATCTATCCGTACTGGATGCAAGATTTTATGAGGAATGAAAGATAAAACCCCCGAAAAATTGGAAGGGATAAATATGTTGAACTCAAAAGTAATTTTTATTTTTCTACTATTATTTTCTTTCAGCTCAAAGATTTTCGCGCAAACCCAAATCATCGGTCACTGGGAAGGCGCAATCATCATAATGGGATCTGACCTTGGCATTAAAATCGATTTCAAAGAAATTGACAAGGAAATAAAAGGAACAATCGATATACCTATCCAAAATGCGTTTGGATTGCCGCTGATAAATATCGATACGAAAATACCGATGATACATTTTGATTTGCAGGGAGGTCCCGGGCTTGCATCTTTCGACGGTAAAATAATGAGCGACAGCATCGTCGGAGATTTCTCGCAAGCTGGAATGAAAGGAACATTTTATTTACACAAAGGAATTTCTTCGAACACCGCCGTACCACCTGAACCTCCTCCTCCATACGCAGAAGAAGAAGTTAAAATAGAAAGCGGGAAAATTACACTCGCAGGAACTTTATCAGTGCCGAACTCGGCAGGACCTCATCCGGCAGTTATTATGATAACAGGAAGCGGCGCTCAAAACCGTGACGAAGAAATATTCGGATTCAAACCGTTCAAAATAATTGCCGATTATCTTACACGTATCGGTATCGCAGTGCTTAGATGCGATGATAGGGGAATCGGCGGTTCAACCGGCAGTATGGAAAATGCAACCGGTGAGGATTTAGCGAAAGATGTTGAATCGCAATTAAAATATCTTTTAAATCGCAAAGAAATAGATCAAAAGAAAATCGGACTTCTGGGTCACAGCGAAGGCGGTATTATTGCTCCTTTTGTTGCATCTCGATCTAAGGATATCGCATTTATGGTTTTGGTGGCAGCTCCCTCAGTTAGCGGAGACAAAATTATTTTAAAACAAATTGAACTTCTCTCGCGCGCTGGCGGAGCAACCGATTCTGATATTAATCAAGCGCTCGAATTACAGAAGCAAGTATATAAAGTCGTCAGAGAGAATAAAGGATGGGACGAATTAAGAACAGCGATTTCAAATGATGCTAAAGAAAGTTTAAAGAAATTATCTCCTGAAGAGCTCAAATCTATTTCAGATCCGGACAAGCTAATCAAAACAAGTACCGACGCTAAAATCAACGGAGCAAAGAGTGAGTGGTTTAAATATTTTATCGATTTTGATCCGTCAAAGTATTTGGGAAAAATTAACTGTCCTGTACTTGCGTTATTCGGTGAGCTTGATATGCAGGTGCCACCTGATTTGAATAAAGATCCGCTTGAATCTGCATTAAAAAAATCCGGGACTAAAGATTATTCAATTAACACTCTGCCAAAAGCCAACCACTTATTTCAGGAAGCCATTACAGGAAATCCCAGTGAATATGGCTCTATGAAGAAACAATTTGTAACCGGATTTTTGGAGAAGGTCGCAGATTGGATAAAAAATCGATCAGCGAAGAATAATAAAGTGAATGAGAGTGAAAATTAACGCCCCGATATTTTGCATAAAAATCATCACCCCGCTGTTATAAGGAGACTGTGCGCTTTCCAGGTTTGCATCATCTTACAGATAAAATTATTACCCAAATTCATGACTACCACTCTGATTAAATCAGACAATCATATCCTAATAAATCGGTAGATATTGAAATATCATCAAAATTGATGTATCCTAATAATTTTTCAGAGCAGCAGAGTATGGGAAACTTTCAAGGTAAACTACCTGTATATTAATATTATAAAAATTTAATTAATGCTTGCTTAACAACTCAAACTATCTTATATTTTTATCACCTCAATTTTTTATGCGAGTATAGGTTTATCGTTCCTAAAATTCTTCAAGGTGAGTGAAATTATCTCATCATCGGATCGATTTTTGACTAAGAAAAACTAAAATTAATTCTTAAGCAAAATTATTTTTCTCACAATTATAAAAGGAGATTAACATGGCTACATTAAAAGAGAAATTGGCTCAAATAATCCCTGGACTTCGCGAGGAAGTAAAAAATCTCGTGAAGGAACATGGAGCAAAGGTAATTTCTGAAGTAACCATCGAACAATTATACGGCGGACAACGCGGTGTAAAATGTTTAGTGTGCGATACTTCTGAAGTCCCACCCGATAAAGGATTAATCATTCGCGAAAAACCGATAGGCGAGTTGAGAGATAAATTACCCGAGGAAATATTTTATTTATTGTGCACCGGCGAATTACCCGATGAATCGGCTTTGAAAGCGCTTCAGTCAGATTTGGAAGCAAGACAAGATGTTCCCGCGTATGTATGGGATGTTTTAAAAGCTATGCCGAAAGATTCCCATCCGATGGTGATGTTTAACACCGCAATATTGGTGATGGAAAAAGAATCTGTCTTCCGGAAGAAGTACAACGAAGGAATGAAGAAAGATGTATACTGGGAACCGATGTTGGAAGATGCATTAAATCTGATCGCAAAATTGCCAAACGTTGCTGCCGGAATTTACCGCATGAGGTTTGGTAAAGGTGAACGCATTACTCCGAAAAAAGGTATCGATTGGTCAGCGAATTATGTTCACATGCTCGGTCTCGCTGATCCAAATGGCGAATTCACAAAATTAATGCAGCTCTATCTCACTCTGCACAGCGATCATGAAAGCGGAAATGTGAGTGCCGCAACTACAGCAACTGTCGCTTCTGCTCTCTCTGATTTATACTATGCAGTTTCAGCCGGATTGAACGGACTTGCTGGACCGTTGCACGGACTTGCAAATCAGGAATGTCTCGGTTGGGTTTTGGAAACGAATAAAAAATTCGGCGGTAAACCTACACCGGAACAATTGAGAAGTTATGCCCAGGAAACATTGAGTGCCGGAAGAGTTGTGCCGGGATACGGACATGCAGTATTGAGAATAACCGATCCGCGATTCGATGCATTCCTTGCCTTCGGCAAGAAATATTGCTCGGCAGATCCGGTATTCCAAACCGTATCCAATGTATTTGACGTTGTGCCGGATGTTCTGAAACAAGTTCAGAAAATCAAAGATCCTTGGCCCAATGTTGATGCAGGTTCAGGTGCGTTGTTGTACCATTATGGAATGACTGAATTCGATTATTACACTGTGTTATTCAGCGTTTCGCGTGCACTCGGAGTGTCAGCTCAGGCAATTATTTCAAGGGCGATGGGTTACCCGATTGTCAGACCGAAATCTGTAACTACAAAATGGGCTAAAGCACAAGCCACCAAATAATTATATTCATATCAATCTATGGGCTGTTAGGAATTTCCTGACAGCCCTTTTCTATTTGATTCAGCACATGTCTTAGTTTTTTTTATAAATGACTCTATGAATAATCGCAATGATATCTTATCACGTATTTTACTCATAAACGGTATTATTTTAATTTTACTATCATTGGTACATTTGCTAGAAACTCCGATAGTTAGTCAATGGCTAACCGGTCAATTGACAGAAGAATCGATTTCAAAAATTTCTCCAATCACTTTATTCAATCATATACTGATTGGAATGCTGCTGATTCCGTTTGGCATCAGCACAATGTTTTCGGCGGCAGGAATTCGTGTCGGTCAAAAATGGGCGCGTGCAATTGCATATACAAATTCAATCGTTATAATTATTGTCCCGCTCACCGTGTACGTTGTGATGGGATCATTTTACTTCGATAATTACCTGAGCATTATAGCAACTTCCATGATTACGATTGCAGGCCTTTCGATGTTATTATCGTTGATATGGTTGCGAGACGTTAATAATTAGATTACATCGACCTGGTATGATTTTCTCTTTTCTTTTCAATTCTAATAAAACAACACACAATTCTTTTCATGAATGAAACAGATTTTTGATTTTCACCTAATTTCTGAGTATTTTATCTAAATTAATTATTGGCGTACAATGTGATAGTATAATCCGAATTATCACCTCATCTTATTTAATCCCTGAAGGAATACGATGGTAGAAACACAACAGAAGAAAAAAGGACTTGGATCGGTAGTGATCAACGCTGAACGATGCAAGGGATGCGGATTTTGCGTGGAATTTTGTCCCACCGATGCTATGAAATTATCCGATCAATATAACGCGAAAGGTTACCACCCGCCTGTTCTTGTTAGTCCGGAAAAATGCAACGGATGCAACATGTGCGGTTTACAATGCCCCGATTTCGCAATCTACGGTTTTATGTTTAAGAAAAAACAAAAATAGGAGTTTACGTGAAAGCAGATCCAAAAGGAGTTTTAACCGGAGCGATCTTTCTCGATGGCGACCATGCTTGCGCCGAGGGCGCAATAGCGGCCGGCTGCAGATTCGTTGCCGGTTATCCGATTACACCATCGACTGAAGTTGTTGAGCGCATAGCCGATCGCTTCCCGCTCATCGGCGGAATGTTTATCCAAATGGAAGATGAAATCGCTTCCTCCATAGCAATACAAGGCGCAGTGTGGGGTGGGAAGAAAGCGATGACCGTTACATCCGGTCCCGGATTTTCATTGATGATGGAACATATAGGATTAGCGGCAATGACAGAAGTGCCGTGTGTTTTTGTCGATGTCCAGCGCGGCGGTCCTTCAACAGGACTACCAACACTGCCCGGTCAAGGAGACATGATGCAAGCTCGCTGGGGTTCGCATGGCGATTACGGTATAATCGCGCTCTGTCCAAATTCACCGCAGGAATGTTTCGATTTTACGATCAAAGCATTCAACCTTTCGGAGCAATATCGCGTTCCGGTATTGTTGATGATGGATGAGTGTGTTGGTCATATGACAGAACGTGTGATAATTCCTCCCGCAGATCAAATTGATTTATATCCGCGACGGTACTACGACGGACCGAGAGAAGATTTTCTCCTCTTCAAACCGGATAAAGATTTAGTCCCACCAATTGTTAAAGCGGGTGATGGATACAAAGTTCACGTTACCGGATTAACACACGATGAAAAAGGTTATCCCGCGATGACAGTTTCAGCACAGGAAAAATTAGTTCACCGTCTCATCGATAAGATTAAATTGAATGCCGATAAAATTGTGGAATACAAAGAAGATCAAGTCGAGGGTGCGGACGTAGTTGTGGTATCTTACGGCATAACATCTCGTGTTGCAATTCCAGCGATTGAGCAAGCGCGCTTAGAAGGAATGAAAGTCGGGCATCTCAGACTTATAGTCGCCTGGCCCTTCCCCGAAAAGCGAATTAAAGAACTTGCTGCGAAAGTGAAAGCTTTTGTTGTTCCCGAAATCAATTACGGACAGATGGTACATGAAGTGGAACGGCATGTTGCAGGTAAAGCACGTGTTGAACTTGTCGGTCACGGCGGCGGTGCGGTACATAATCCCAAAGATATTTATAATGTAATAAAAAATAGTGTGAAGGGTTGAGTGATGGCTGAAGATTTAATTGATGTAGATGAAAGTATGCCCACCAATACGGTGGAAGAATATTTGCGGATGGATCGTATGCCGCACATCTGGTGTCCCGGATGCGGTATTGGAACAACGGTAAATTGCTTCGCCCACGCGTTGGAACAAAGCAATTTGGATTTGCAGAAAGTTGCAATCGTTTCAGGTATCGGATGCACAGGTCGTGTAGCAGGATATATCAATTTAGATTCTTTCCACACCACCCACGGTCGGGCCATTCCATTCGCGACAGGTTTAAAGTTGGCAAATCCGGAATTGAAAGTTGTAGTATACAGCGGCGACGGCGATCTTACTGCCATCGGCGGTAATCATTTCATTCATGCCGCCCGCCGGAATGTTGATATGACAGTCATTCTCATCAACAATTTTATTTATGGAATGACAGGCGGTCAGGTTGCGCCGACAACACCTTTAACCGCGACAGCATCAACAACACCTCACGGAAATTTCGAAGATTCTTTTAATCTTCCATACCTTGCCGAATCGTGTGGAGCAGTTTACGTTGCAAGATGGACGGCATATCACGTCCGCCATACAACAAAAGCAATTAAGGAAGCTTTGGCTAAGAAAGGTTTCTCGTTTGTTGAGATCCTCGCGCCTTGTCCGACACTTTTCAGCAGGAGGAATAAATTGGGCGATGGTCTCGATCAGATGAAATATTTTAAAGAGCACAGCGAGATCAAGAATGATATCGACACAAAAACCGCTTCTTTAAGTTTCCAGGGAAAAATAACGGTGGGTAAATTTGTTGATAAAGAACGTCCGACATATCTTGACGCTATGAATGAATATTACGGAAAGAAATTCGGCGATAAATTCAAACCATATAACGGTTAAGGAATTAGAGATGGCACGAACAGAAATAAAAATAGGCGGATTCGGCGGACAGGGTGTAATCCTCAGCGGTTACATTATCGGCAGAGCCGCTTCCATTTTCGATACGAAACACGCAACGATGATACAGGCATTTGGTCCCGAAGCAAGAGGAAGCGCATGCAGTTCGCAGGTGATTGTTTCAAAAGACCCGATCGCTTATCCGTACATAACATCACCACAGATTATGATAGTTATGTCTCAAGAAGCATATACAAAATTTACACCGGAGCTTGCGCAAGGCGGAATCTTGATTACCGAAGAAGAGTTAGTTCAACCGCACAACCTCAGGAAAGACCTGAAACATTTTTCTATCCCGGCAACCCGGTTCGCGGAAGAACTTGGGAAGAAGATGGTGCTCAACATAGTAATGATGGGATTCACTACTGCCATCACCGGTCTCGTTGATGTTGATGCAATGAGGAAGGCGGTAACCGCATCTGTACCGAAAGGAACAGAGGAACTGAACCTCAACGCTTTCAACAAGGGATATGAATACGGAGTGAAAGAGAAAGCTAAATTGAATTAGAAAGAAATAATCATGATTAATTAATTATAATGCCATACTCTTAATTTAAGTATGGCATTTTTTATATTATTAAATATCAAGAAACAAAGAGGAGAATTCAGAATGAAAAGTTTAAAAGGATCAAGAACCGAAAAGAACTTGCTGGCGGCTTTCGCCGGAGAGTCGCAGGCGCGTAACCGCTACACTTATTTTGCCTCGCAAGCGAAGAAAGAAGGTTATGAACAAATAGCCGCTCAATTTTTTGAAACTGCCGATCATGAGAGAGAACATGCGAAGCGATTCTTCAAGTTTCTTGAAGGTGGAGAGGTTGAAATCACGGCTTCATATCCTGCCGGTAAAATAGGTACAACTGCAGAAAACCTGAAAGCTGCCGCCGATGGTGAGAACATGGAACACACAAAAATATATCCGGAGTTCGCAGCTATCGCCAAAGAAGAAGGTTTCCTTGAAGTTTCAGCCGCATTCCGTGCTATCGCGATGGTAGAAAAACATCATGAACAACGCTATCTTAAATTATTAAAGAGTATTGAAAATGGAACCGTGCGTAAACGCGAAAAAGTAGTTCGCTGGAAATGCCGGAACTGCGGTTACGTTCATGAAGGAAAAAATCCTCCTCAGAAATGTCCTGCATGTGAACATCCGGAAGAGTTTTTCGAGGTAATTGAGGATAGTTACTAAACACCAAGTATCAGATTAACGCAGAGTAAAATGATGGGAGGGAAGAACAGATATTAAAGTAGAAAAACCTTGCGAAGGTTTACAAAACTTCGCAAGGTTCAAATCCAGATGTCGGATGTACTATTTTATACCTACCGATTTAATATTTCAATTGTCCTTTTTCTGCCGCGTCTTTCAATTTTTCGTTTGCAAAAATTGCGACTTCAACACGACGATTCAGTCGTCTTCCTTCAACTGTTGTATTTGTAGATACAGGTTGATTTGGTCCGTATCCCGCAGTGGTGATTCTCGAACCGATTACATTCAATCCTTTAAGATAATTAGAAACAGATTCCGAGCGTTGATTTGAAAGAGTCATATTATGTTCAACAGTGCCGGTTGAATCGGTGTGACCCTCGATTAAAATGTTCGTGTCGTTATATTTATTTAAAATCTTTGCAAGATTGTCTAGGTTCTTTTTTGCTTCGGATTGAAGATCGGATTTGTTTATGTCGAATAAAATTCCCGAATCGAATGTAATTTTAATTCCTTCACCAACCCGTTCGACTTTTGCTCCTTCGATATCACGTTCCATTTCTTCCGCCTGCTTATCCATATATCTTCCGATCAACGCGCCAGCTGCACCGCCAATAACCGCTCCGATAATCGCGCCTGTTGCCGTGTGTCCCGATTGTTTTCCTATAATACCGCCCAGAATTCCACCTGCTGCCGCGCCTATCGCACCACCCTGTACAGTTTTACTTGCGCCGCATCCAAGAGATAAAATCGCCGGCATTAGAACAAGTATGATTGCTTTGCTCAATAATCTTTTCATAATTAATTTCCCTTTTGATAATTATTTTATTAGTTGTCAGAAAAAAGATAAATAATTAAGACGGAATAATCAAGCCCGCAATATTCAATTAAGGATATGAGAAAAGATTGCAGTTGAATGATTGATAAAAAAATGGCTCACTTTAGTAAGTGAGCCATTTTGACTGAGGTAAATTTTAAGATTATTTCAATAGAATCAATTTTTTCGTCTGGCTAAAATATGGTGTTTCCAGACGATAAAAATATACACCACTCGTTAACCTCGCAGCATTGAATTCTACATTTTTATATCCGGCATTTTGTTTACCTTCAATCAGCGTCGCAACTTCTTCTCCCAAAATGTTGAATACCTTTAATTTTATATATGTCTCGAATGGAAGGTCGAATTGAATTTTTGTATTCGGGTTAAATGGATTCGGATGGTTTTGTGCGAGCATGAATTCTTTCGGTATATCAAATTTATCTTCGATACCGAGATATGCCACATTGAATGAATTAACATCACTGAATTGACTCCAGCATCTCTGATTTTTTGCCTTGACCCGCCAGTAATAAGTTTTGTATGCTTCCAGCTCATTGTAAGTAAATTCATTTGAAGTAATTGTCGAATCAATATTAGAAGTATTAAATTCTGATGTTGTGTCAATTTCCAACCAATAATGAGTTACTTCCGGCGTTGCGGCTGTCCATTGAAAAGTAACGAATGATGTATCAACAACTGAACTGTTTGGAGGCGTAGTCAGACTTGGCGATGATGGAACACCGAGAATTCGGATACTTCCATAGAATAATGTGTCTGGTCCGTATGGCTGACTTGTTCGGGGTCCGGCTATTCCCACTATTTGTTTGCAATAATCGGTAAAATATCCTTGTCTCGCATCTGTTCTTATAATTAACCCACCCATATAATTTTTCAAATTATCGGGAGTAGGAATTGGATCTGACCAGTTGATCGCATCATTACTGAAAGTTGTATGGACATTCTGATTTTTTATTGTTAAAAACATTGTAAACAGTCCTGAGGAATTGCAATGCATCCTGAAGTAATAAATCGTATCGACTGGTGCAAGATTAATCGAAGCGATTTGAGCCGGTTGGAAATCTTTCATAACTTTTAATACCGGTACGCCCTGCGCATTGTTCTGGAGATAAGCGATGTAAGTATGTCCGGCAGGATCAATCAATGCATCAAACCTGTTCCAGGCAACTGCAACAGTATCTGTAATGTTTATCGGTGCCGACCATGTAGAGCCGTTATATCTGACGTAAAAAAGTCGTGTAAGATTTGTGGGATAGTATCGGCACATAACAAGAGTTACGTTTCCAAATTGGTCCGGTACAACTGCATAAGTATCGTAAATAAACCTATCTAAACCACCATCCGTAAATTGAACGATTGTTTTTATTGTTCCCCAAGTATTCGTGTTTGAATTTCTTACCCATTCCCATGCTGTTCCACCATTACTATACCATCCATAATAGTTTGCTATGAAATGAACATTATTACTTGAATCTACAAATAGTCCGGCAACCTTTGGTCCGTAGTTACTCGGATGGAGATAGACGAGTTCTGTAACCCAGCTACCTGTCTTGTTATTAACACAATAAGCATCCAACAAAAAGTAATTTGATCCACCTGTAATTCCTGTTGGATTTGCATAGTTGTAAAGACTATGGATCGTAAGTCCGATAAAAACTTTACCGGCTGTATCTACGGTTAATGCACAATTTTGTATATCACCTTCATGTCCGGTGATTATTTTTTCTTTACTCCAGCTAACACCGTTGTCGGTTGACTTAAAATAGAATAATTCATAATTATCCACGTAAGCCAGATGTTCTGTTCCGTTCGGTTCTTTGAAATAGGCATTGATAGTGTAGTGTCCAAAGGATGTTGCAGTACCCGTGCGGAATGTTTGGCCGACGTCCATCTGTGAGCCTTGGAAGATTAAACTATCGGGTAAACCGCTCTGAGCGAGCAGATCCGATTGAATCATCGAAATGGCAACGATGATTAAGAGGAATGATAGTAAAAAAATTTTCATAAAATATCTCCTTGATTTTGAAAAGCAATCGTTTAAAAAAATGAAATTACATTTATGATCGAATTCCCTAAATAATTTCTATTTTGTAAAGATAGTATTCAATTTTATAAATAATAATAAAATGAAAACACGATTACCGCGATGAAAATATTATGTTGTGTAGAACCCTCGGTTGATATGATGTTATCAACTCAAAGTTATGTTTTTAAAATTAAAAATCAAAATCTGACGATGCGGAAAATACAATAAAATCAAGATATATCATATATTTTTATCTGATATATAAAACCTAAAATATTAACTCATTTTTGGACATATTTGACAATGGGAAAATCTTTTCCTAACTTAGCCCAACAGATTATTTTTCATCAAATGGAAAGGTTGACCGGATGATAGCCAAAGATATATTGGATGTAAAAGGTAGAAAGATTTTCAGTATCCCGGAGGACACGAAGGTTTCAACTGCAGTTGAGGATCTTGTAACAAAAAGAATAGGATTATTAGTCATAAAAAATATAAACGGAGAAACAACGGGGGTTCTTTCGGAGCGGGATATATTACAGAAATGCGTTCAACACAAAAAAGATACAACCCAGATTGCGGTGAAAGAAATAATGACTGCGAAAGAAAGCATTGTTGCCGCCGCGGAAGAGGATGATATCAATCATTTAATGAATATCATGACAGAAAAAAGAATCCGGCACCTGCCAATATTCAAAGGTTCAGAAATGTCGGGAATAATTTCGATCGGCGATATAATTAAGAATATGGTGGAGATTAAAAATACTGAGATCAAATCATTAATCGATTATATATCGGGGAAATATCCGGGTTGATGATATCAGGATCGACAACTTAAGCTTTGATATGAAATACGCTACTGTTTATCTTCGGGCTTTGGCACAGGTATTAGATTACCTCTTTCTAAGTTTATTCTTCTTCCCTGTAACATATTTAATAAAAGGAAAATGGTTGATGTTCCCCGAGGATCATCTTTGGATAATATTCGATCCATTATGTGCAATATTTCTCATAACAATATTTTTGTATTTCATTATTTTAGAAAAACTAACCGGATATACAGTATGGAAGTTCATTCTCGGCTTAAAAGTTTCGTCAATTGAGGGTGGAACGATCAGCTACTGTCAGAGTTTCATTAGAAACTTAGGGAGGTTATTGGATGGTTTGCCTATGTTCAATATACTTGGGATAATAAGCATAATGAATTCTCCACTTAAGCAAAGGATAGGCGATAAATTAGCCAAGACTGTTGTTCATCAATTAGAAAAATGATCGATTTAATTTGATAAATATCGTTATGAGGGAATATGCATCAGCCCATAAAACTTAATGATGTGACAAAAATAAATTCCATCCAAGATATGGTTATCAAATCGTCGGGCGGGTTCGGAAACAATCTTGCCCTTGAAGATTTGCGACAAACGCCAATATCACGGCTTCGCTACAGTGAGTTATTATCAAATGTTTTAAAATTCGGTTCTGCCTTAAAAAAGTTGGGGTTAAAACGGCGAGATCATATCGCTATAGTCAGTGAAAATCGTGTCCAGTGGGCGCTTAGTTATTTAACCTGCATGTGCTTCGATTTTGTTGTTTGTCCCATCGATAGAAATCTTCCTACTAATGAAATATTAAATATACTTCACGAATCAGATTCAGTTGCGGTCATCTATTCTGATCAATTCGATGCGATCCTCTCAGAAGCCCGTCCTTCATTAAAACATTTGAAGTGGTATCTGAACATGGATTTAGCATCCCGCCACGATCATATATATTCGATGGCGGAATTGATCACCCATAGCGCCGCATGCAGAGTTGAGGAATTGCCGAAAATTGATCCCGCTGAAATGGCTGAAATTATTTTTACATCGGGAAGCTTAGGGAGAGCGAAGGGAGTAATGTTGAGCCAGAAAAATCTTGCGTCAAATCTAATGGCGATGGTGAGTGTTGTGCTTATAGATCAGACCGACAGATTTCTTTCGGTACTTCCTATGCATCACAGTTACGAGTGTACCTGCGGTTTACTTTGTCCGCTTTACACAGGCGCATCTGTTCATTATGCTCAATCGTTGAAAACTGTTGTAGAAGATTTGCAGTCATCTCATGCTACAATCCTTCTCGGTGTTCCGCTTTTATATGAAAAGATGTTCAAGCGCATACACAAAGGTATTCAGGAAGATAAAATGAAGTCGTTGATTGTTCCGCCTCTGATTCGAGCGACCAATCTTTTATCAAAGTTAGGGTGGAAAGCATCGAAGCGCATTGTCTTTCGTGAGCTTCACGAACGATTCGGCGGATCAATCCGTCTATTTATTACCGGCGGAGCTGCGTCGAATCCGACAGTTGCACGAGGTTTGAAAGCTTTTGGTTTTAATATGATTCAAGGTTACGGTTTAACCGAGACCTCACCGATACTCGCATTGAATCCTGTGCAGATTCATAAAGACAACGCGGCAGGAATTCCATTGCCCGGTGTCGATATAAAAATTAACAATCCCGATCATCTTGGAGTTGGAGAAATCTGGGCGAAGGGACCTAGCATAATGCTTGGATATTACAAGAATGAAAAAGCCACACGTGATGTTATGGAAGATTCGTGGTTCAAGACAGGCGATCTTGGATATATGGATGATGACGGATTTTTACATATCGCTGGCCGACTTAAAAACGTAATCATCTCGAAACGCGGAGAAAATGTTTATCCCGAAGAATTAGAAGATTTGCTTTTACGCAGTCCTTTTATTCAGGAGTGCATGGTATACGGCGAGAAAGATCCGAAGCATGGTGAGGTAATTGCTGTGCAGATACTCCCAGATGCTGAAGCATTCATAGCACTCGCGGAAACGGAAAATGTAAAGATCACTGATGAATTGATGCGTGAAACGCTGAATAAAGAAGTGGCTAAGATAAACAAACAGGTTTCACAATTTAAGCAGATCACAAAGATTTATATCCGCGAGCGCGAGTTCGAGAAAACTACAACTCAAAAAGTAAAAAGGTATCTTGTTTCTAAGAATGAAACTGTTCCGAGAGAATTATAAGTCAAGTATGGCATAAAATCGGTAGTTACATTCCTGCCAATTAATCTCAATTATAATTGAAAATAATTCAATTTTTTTAATGACCTATTTCTTAAAAATATTGTTCATAATTTTTTTAATTTTCTTTTTTGATCACGCTCAAGGACAATCGGATAATCTTGAAATAATTCATAAAAATATTCCTGAATCTTCTATGAAGGTTCAACTCCCGATTAAAATAATGCCTTTGGGTAACTCGATCACGCAATTAGACTGGCAGGGTGGATATCGAAGATTGTTAAAGGATTCACTTGTGCTAGGAGGATTCAGCACAGATTTTGTCGGCTCCAATGATTATGGACAGGCAAACTGGGACAATCCCGATTATGAACATGAGGGTTATAATTCTGCAACGATAACGAGAGAAGCGGGCAGAGTATATCCACAGATCGAAACCGCAGCCGAAAGAATGGCAACCTACCAACCCGAAATAGTTATTATCGAGCTTGGAACCAACGACCTGCATTCAGGCGGACGTACACCTGCAATGTTCCGCGATGACATGCGAATGTTGCTTGATACAATCTGGAGCGTAAATCCGGGCATCAAGATAGTTTTGAACACAATAACACCTCCCGATACAATCGGTCATTCTAATTTCGTTCCGTTATGGTTCAATGTAATCGCAGCCAACGCACTTTTTCCCGCCTTAGTTTCTGAAAAAGTTGTGCAAGGTAGGACAATTGTACTGGCTGATGTTTACGCTGCTTTTATGCCGCCGGAAAGTGTAAAGGCATATATCCTAGACGGTATTCATCCTTCGTACGATGGATGGGATGGACATCCGGTGGGCGGATACAGAAGAATGGCAAAAGCAATTTATCCAAGTGTAAAAGCATTGATCGACGGGTTACCAATATTGCCGTTCGCTCCAATTCTATTATCGCCTCTGAATGCTTCGACGAATCACGACACGATCCTGAGTTTGAGCTGGAGTTCATCGAATAATGCGAACAAATACAGATTACAGTTGTCAACAGATTCCGGTTTTATTTCGATTGTACATGATGATACGACGATCCCAACAATATCGAAACAAGTCAATGGTTTGAATGATCAAAAATATTATTGGCGCGTAAAAGCCGGAAATTCTGCAGGATGGGGTGAGTGGTCCGGGACATGGAGTTTCATGTACCTTAATCCTGTGTCCGTCAGTTTTTTTGATGATCTTCCCGGACAATTTATTTTGTACAATAATTATCCGAATCCGTTCAATCCGGAAACAAATATCGAATATCGAATATCAGACAACGGATTTGTAACGTTGAACATTTTTAATATGGTAGGTCAGGAGGTAGCCGTTTTGGTAAAAGAAGTGCAACAGCCGGGTTCATACAGAGTGAACTGGGATGCAAGGTGTTTACCGAGCGGAGTTTATTATTGTCGGTTGATTGCAGGTAGATATTTATCAGCGATAAATTTATTATTATTGAAATAATGAGATTGATCTTTTTGATATTTATAACGGCAACGGCATGTATTCCTCAGCCAGGGTTCAAACGGGCTCCTATTACCGCTGATGAAATGATGATTGAAGTATCTCAAGGATCGTCGCGTGAAGTTGCTTATACTAACAAGCAGGCAGGAGTTTATTATACAGAAACAAACGGAGTCCACCGCTCCGGCTGGCAGGGATGGCGTGTGATGTCGACAGAAATAATGGAAAATTATTCCATCGGCATCGATGGAATAATTTTAAAACCTGTCGATGCAGATGCCGAAGCATATCCTCATCAGCTTGTGAGAAAATATCCGGATGATATAACGGAAACGTTTACACTTTTAGATTCAATTGACGCATTCGTCGTCGAACTTGATAGATTAGATGGAAAAGAATTATCAATCAATCCATACTTCACCAATTCTTTTGATCCTAATGATTTTGAGATCGTTTTTGAGGAGGATGTCCTTCTCATCGCGAATAAAAAACATCTCATCAGAACTCAAAATGAGAATTACCCGGTGTGGATTGGAATATCAGTTGTGCCGGGTGATAAACTTAATTCTATACGTTCATCCGATACTCTCAATACGACATTTTCTCCAGTGAATTGTCAATTGTCAATTGGCAATTGTCAATTGAAAATTATTTTCATAGCAGGTGATACCAAATCCCAAACCATTTCACTCGCAAAACATGTTGCACAAAATTATCCGTCGCTAATCGAAAAGCGCAAGAAACGGATGGAAGATTTACTTAACTATTCTTATGTCCGTACCGATAACAAACGGTTTGATAAGGCGCTTTACTGGGCGAAGATATCGATGGATGCCTTGATTATGAACCAGCGTGGAAAAGGCATCTTTGCCGGATTGCCTTGGTTCGATAATTATTGGGGGAGAGATTCGTTTATCTCGTTGGCAGGTGCGACACTTGTTACCGGAAATTTCAAAGATGCTAAAGAAATTCTCAAATCATTCGCCGCATGGCAGGATACAAATCCGAACAGTACAAACTACGGACGCATACCTAATCTTGTTACAACAAATTCTATTTCGTACAACACTGCAGATGGAACGCCACGTTTTGTTATTACCCTTAATGATTATGTGATGTATTCGGGTGATACTGTTTTCGTACGAGAAATGTATCCTGTTGTAAAACGTTCGATTGAAGGAACTATAAAATATCACATGGATTCCCTCGGTTTTCTTACACATGGCGATGCTGAAACATGGATGGATGCTGTTGGACCTGATGGTGCTTGGAGTCCGAGAGGGAATAGGGCGAATGATGTTCAAATGTTATGGTATGATCAGCTTAAAATTGGGATTTATTATGCTTATATAGCCCTTGATACGATTAACAAAAATTACTGGTATGATTTGGAATTGAAGTTAAGTAAAAACTTTTCGAAATATTATTTTAGTAAAAATGATAGTCTCATATTTGATCATCTTAATGTGGATGGAACTCCTGATACGCAACTTCGTCCAAACCAACTTTTTGTTTTAGATAAATATATATACGATGGAGCAACGGGTGCTAAAATATTTCAAACCATAACAAGTGAATTGGTTTACCCTTATGGCGTTGCGTCACTATCTCAGAAAGACAGTAATTTCCATCCATATCATCATTATGAGCCATTCTATGTTCAGGATGCAGCTTACCATAACGGAATAGTTTGGACTTGGTTGGCGGGGAAATGGATCGATGCGGCAATCAAGTACCGGCATCCAGATTTGGCTTATGTGGTTACAGAGAATATGGTCAATCAAATTTTAGATCAAGGCGCAATCGGTACTTTGTCGGAATTAATCGATGCCGCACCCAGAAGCGGTGAGAAAATTCCAAGGTTATCCGGCACTTACTCGCAAGCTTGGAGCTTAGCAGAGTTTATCAGGAATTTTTACCAATCATACTTAGGAATAAATATTAGTTCATCAGAAAATCTAATTAAGATATTACCGCAAATTCCTCAAGCAATTTCAAAAATCGATTATGTTCTACCGCTTGCAAATTCAAAATTATATTTTCATGTCGATCAGTTATCCAATCAATATAATTTATCTGTCTATTCCGATTCAAATTCTCCTCGTAACGAAATATCTGTCGAATGGTTAAAAAAAGATGAGAGCGGATGCCACACCAGGTTTAAATTGAATTCAAACGGTTACATGAAATTCGAAATGGATGATGATCATGCCGAAATAATCGATTCTCAAAATGTATTTTTTTTCTCAATGGGTAAATATCATTCGCAGATGTCATTAAAGCCATATCCAAAACAAATGAAATTATGGTATCAAGATTATACTTATTTTGACGATATAAAATTAGAATTAGCTACACCAAAAATCGATTCTAATCTAAAATGCCTCCAACCTCCATCTCATCGTCTCCTTTCAAATTCCGAAATCAAACAATCAAATATGCAAGCAAAGGTTATGTATGATGTAAGTGATCCGGAAGGGGATGATAACGGAGGTGGTGCATACATTTATCCGCAGACCGTAAACCTCAAATCAGGAAGTCTTGACATAACCCACTTCACCGTCTCAAAAGATAATAAGAATGTGTTCTTCAAACTACAATTCAAAAATCTCTCCAACCCCGGATGGCATCCTGAATACGGATTTCAATTAACCTATACAGCGATTGCCATTGATAAAAATGTAAGCAACGGAGAAACAAATGTTGGCATGAATTCGAACTATAAATTTACTGATGGGTTTAAATTTCAAAATATAATTTATATTGGTGGAGGAATTCGTATTATGAACGACAGCGGAAAAACTCTTGCAGAATATTTACCAGTAGCTGGAGATGAGAAAAATCCGTTAGGCAATGCAAACGCGAAGTTAATTGAATTTTCCATACCAATTGATTTAATCGGTGCACCGGATAATTCATGGCGATATGCTGTTCTTGTCGGTGCGCAGGATGATCACGGTGGTGCCGGTATCGGTGAATTCAGGTCTGTGGGTCCGGTTGCTCAGGAATGGGTAGGAGGTGGACAGAAGAATCCAGCCGATCCAAATATTTATGATTTGATTTTACCTTCAGAATAAATCAATACAACCATACTCGAACATTCTGCAAATTTCAAATAATTCTTGTATATTCATAACTAATGGAACAGCATAAGATTGATGAAAAAAAGCGTGTAGCTTTAATTTCCGTTTTCGGTGCTTTATTGATAACGGGCATGAAGCTCATTGTTGGCATTCAAACAAATAGTTTAGGGATACTTTCCGAGGCGGCACACTCAGGGCTCGATTTAATCGCCGCAGTGATTACATATTTTGCGGTCAGGATTGCAGATAAACCTGCAGATGAAAAACATCAATACGGCCACGGAAAGATAGAGAATGTATCTGCATTTGTGGAGACATTATTGTTAGTATTGACCTGCTCGTGGATTATTTATGAAGCTATCAGGCGGTTGATTACCGGAACAACCGAGGTTGAAGTAAATATCTGGGGATTTGGTGTGGTTCTTTTTGCAATAATTGTAGATATAAGTCGTGCAAGAGCGTTGAGTAAAGTAGCAAAGAAATACAATAGTCAAGCTCTTGAGGCGGATGCTTTGCATTTTTCAAGCGATGTGTGGTCATCGCTGGTTGTAATTGCCGGACTCTTTTTTGTATCGGTGGGTTATGTTTGGATGGATGCATTAGCGGCAATCATGGTTGCAATTTTGGTTTTATTCGTGAGCTACAGATTGGGAAGACGCACTGTTGATGCATTGATGGATAGAGTTCCTGATGGAGTAACGGATGAAATTACAAGTATTATAAAAAATGTTTCGGGAGTTGAAAAAATTCAAAATACTCGTTTAAGAACTTCAGGCGGAAAATTATTTATAGATGCTACGGTGGCGATACGACGAACAACACCGTTTATGCTTGCCCACGGAATAATGGATCGTATCGAAAAAGCAATACACGAAAAACACGGCGATGCCGATGTCGTAGTTCATGCCGAACCATTTGAGAGTGGTGATGAAACGATTTCTGATAAAGTAAGGATGATAGTTGTTGGCAGGGGAATGCGTGTTCCGCATAATTTAGAGGTGCACCACAATAACGGAAGATATCAGGTAGATTTCGACATTGAGCATCAAAAAGGGAAAACCTTCGTTGAGGCCCACGAACTGACTTCAGAAATTGAAAAGGAGATTATCCAAAAACTTCCGGCGATTGATAAGGTGACAATCCACATGGAAGAATTCGATACAGATCATAACGAAATCATTGTTGAATCTGCCGCGCATCTTGAGGATAAAGTTCGTTCTTTAGTCTCAGCCGAAAAACGAATACTTAAATGTTCCGATGTGAATATCATAAAGATAGGTGAGAAATATAATTTATCGCTCACTTGTCAATTTGATAAAACAAAGACGCTGGATGAGGTTCATCTGATAATATCAGAATTAGAAACTATCCTCTATACGAAGCTGAAAGAATTCCGCCGAATAACAATTCATGCGGAACCGTTATGAAGTAGATTAAATCGTCCGCTGATCCAAAAAATTACACTCACCAAGAGCCCCGGATACATCGGTTCAATGCCAAACGCGTAGTTGCCTGCGTTGCCATCCAAGTGTCCTGAAATCAACCAACCAATAGAAGTCGACCAACCTAAAAGCATTGAGAGAAAGGCATACTTTACCTCAATTTTAAATTTATCAAAATAACTTGCAATCAGCGGGACAAGTAATCCGGGAATCACCACCGTTCCAATAGTGTACCAGATCTTGATAACACTTGGAATCAGAAGAGCGATTACAACGGAGAGGAAAAACGAAACGATTAAACCAACTTTGATCAAGATAGTTGCATTGTTCGATGTGAGATGTTGGATGTTCGATGTGTGCTTGTTCCCAATGAGCAGTCTGCCAAAGATGTCTCTCCCGAGTGTTTGTGCTGAGACGAACGCCAGTGTGTTTAATGTTGACATGATTGTAGCAAGCATACCAACATAAAATAATCCTTTTGCAATTGGTGGAAGCACCGCTTCGGCGAGCATAGGGTACGCCATTATCGGTTCAGGGAGATTAGGCAAAGCGGCGCGTGCATATAATCCAGCCGTTGCTGTCATAAAGTCGAACACTAACCAAAAGATAATTGAGACGAGAATTCCTTTCTGAGCAGTTGCACCATCTTTCGCGGCATAACAACGTTGGTGAAATGCCGGATCGACCAATGTCCAGAGTGCTATGAAGAACCAGACCATAATAAATTGTGCAGAGTTTCCACCGCTCCATTCAAGATGTAACGGAGGAAGATTTGTTTGCAGAAATTCCATACCGCCGAACTTTAAGAAACTAAATGGTAAAATAACAGCAAAGCCAGTAAACATCAGAATAAATTCTAAGATATCTGTTTGTACATCTGCTTGAAACCCACCCCAATAAAGATACGAGATTGCTACGATTGCAACGACAATCATACTGATAATCAAACTCCATCCGAAAATCATTTGAATTAAAACACCGAGCATTAAAATATATGGTGCGGGTGTCATCAATATGAATGTCAGTAATGAACCGAGTATGGCTGTTTTTTTGTCGTATGCCAGCTCGAGCTTATCGGGGATGGAGTATAAATTTGTCGCGCGGATTTTCTTTGCAAGAAAGAACGCAAAGATCGCGGCGAAGATGTAATATGGAACTCCCTGAACAACCCAGTTTGAAATGCCGTAACGGTACGAAAATTCTCCAACGCCTAATATTCCGCCGTACCATGTCGATACCAACGTCATTACGAAGACAGGTAGGGTTAATGATCTCCCAGCGAGGAGGAAGTCATCATCGCTGCCGCTGACCTTTCTTGCCGCCCGAAATCCGACATAAAGTACGGCAAGAAAATAAAGAATGATTATTATTATATCGGATAATGCGAAATGTATCATCGAGAGTAAAATGTGATAAGATTATTTTATCGGCTGTGAATATGCCATGCCTCGCCATGAAAGCGATACAATAAAAGTGTGCCTGTGTCGACATGGATAGTAACGTTTTCAGAAACTGCTTCGTTGCTTATTCCATCCCGGACACCAAGCTCAAGTGTTTCGTTGTTTAAGATATATTTTAAATTGTTTGTTGAAATGCCAGTGCATTTATCGAGAGGAATGAGAGATAACTTCTCTCCTTTGTGCATATCAAGATGGACTTCATTTCGAATGAGAGTTAATTCTCCTTCCGAATCAATCATTCGAATGTGAATTTGTGTGCCGAATTTTTTAAAGCATCCCAAACTGCCGGTTGTATGATCGATTCGGGTTCCAAGAGCTCCGACAATATCGATTGAAGTGATTGCATGATCGATGCAATATTTAATCGCTTTTTCAAGGTCAGTTGAATTTTGATCATCAATCTGAATCTGTTCTACATCGTGATAAAATGTTTGGGTTGATGGTAATATTGAATCAAGGTCACCGATAATCACCGAAGGTTTAACTCCCAATTCACGCGCATGATTTGCACCGCCGTCGGCACAAATTATTGTTGATGCGAATTTTGCCAATCCTCTCACGAAATCGGGATTTGGGACAGTTCCATTTGCAATGATAAGTGCATGCATGATTAAAATGTCGAAGAAATTCCTAAAATATAATTACGTTCAGCAGCAGGGAAAAATGAATTTCCTTCGCCGCTCATGAAATAAAGTCGATTGAATATATTCCTTACTTCACCGCGAAGCAATAACTCCATTCCGAAAATGTCGGATACTTTATACAAAAACTCGGTATTGAAAATTGTGTATGGATCATTTTTATTTTCTTCGTTTTTAAAATTATCAGTGTAGAATGGACCGACATATTTTGCTGTTAGTGATGATGTTAACTCATCTAATTTGTAAGATAGTCTTAGGTTCGCCAGCAAATCCGGGAATCCGGCAAGTGGATTTCCGTCCAACGAAGTTGAAAGTCCATTCTCAATGACTATATATCTAATAAGTTGATTTCGGGAGTATGACAAATTACCGCTTAAAGTTGCCTGGTGTAGAAACTGCCAACGTCCTTCAATCTCAAGTCCGACGTGGCGCGATCTTCCTGCGTTGCCGGTAACCGGCTGACCAAAAATATCTACCTGTCCGTTTTTCACAAGCTCATCCGTAAATTCCATCCAGAAGATATTCGCGCTCAATTTCGTAATCGGTGTATTATAACCGAATCCAAATTCAATATCAAGAAGTCTTTCAGGTTTTGCCAATGGCGATTTGAAATCATACTTAACAAAACCGCCTGTGGTATCTGACTTGAATTGAGGCGCGGCACCGAAATATGAATCTTCAGCCGCGTACAGATTGCGAAGTCGTGGTTCTCTGGATGTGTATCCTAAAGAGATGTAACTATTCCAATCTGTATTGATGTTGTAATTTATACCAATTCTTGGGTTTGCGAAAAAATATGAAATGCTGAAATCATTACCAATGAATTTTTCGTTATTGATACCGTATCGATTTCTTACGAATTGAATATCAGCCATTACCGATATATCGTCCGACGGTTTATACAACTCATGAAGACAAAAAGATAAAATATCTTTCTCTCCATGATATTCATAAAAGTGGTAATCAGGATCGATGTTAGCAGGAAGGTTTTCGGCGAATTGAATTTTTCCCCAATGAACTGAGCGGTGAAAACGAAGTTCGGCTCCAAGTGTGAGAGAACCATTATTGTGATCGATTTCCAAACGTGGTAACCAGCCGCCTTGCCGATTCCCGACGAATGCACGTACAAGAGCATTGGTTGGATTTTGCGAAGTGGGAATTCCGTAATTAGATCCCAAACGAAGCATAGAAGTGTCTGCCCACGATGCATCGTAATCGAAGAAGCCATCTCCGGTGTAATAGAAAAAAGTGTTAGCCAGCGTTAGCTCGGAAGTAATTTTCCAATCGTTCATCAATTCATAATGCGGCTGAGAGAAATTTTCGATTTCCTGCTTTCTGCGTTGAGAATAGTAATTGTAACTTGTTCCGGTCGAGTCAACTTCCCAATAAGACAAATTTTGTAATCGAAGTTTTGTATCGTTGTTGACGAATTTGGGAAGTCCTGTGTAAACAAGTCCATCTGATATAGGACCTCCAAAGATATGAAATCGCGTTGTCATATTCTTGTCGAGTCGTATTCCGCCGATGAAGTATGAATTCAAATCTATCCATGAATTATCCCTGTAACCTGTGCTTTGTATCTTTCCTAATTTAGTGTAGAAAAGATATTTCCCGTCTATAAGTCCTGAATTGATGGAGATATTAAATTTTTTTGTTGAAAGAACCGGTGAATAATTTCTATCTCCATATTCCTGAAATCCGAGAATCGATTCGAAAGTGATCGCGGGTGATTGATTAAATGGGTTAGTCACTAGATTAACTGAACCGCCGATGGCAGGCGGTCCGTAAAAAGCGCTGCCGGATCCACGCTGTATTTGAATATCGCCGGTACTTGCCATCAAATCCGGAAAATCTATCCAGTAAACATTATGATCTTCAGGATCATTTTGCGGTATTCCATTTATCATCACAGAAATTCTACGCTGATCGAAACCGCGCAGCTTAATGTAATTATATCCGATCCCGTTACCGTTTTCAGAATAATATGTGACCGAAGGAAGCTCGGAGAGTAAAGCAGGGATATCTTGGATAGAATATCTTTCCGAAATTTGTTGTTGTGAGATATTGGAAAATGTTGCGGGAGTTTCTCTCTCAGTTGCGTAGGTGGGATAAACAACAACAGGGGAGAAGTAATATGTTGTGTCCGGTTCTTCCTGTGTTATGACCTGCGCATCGCAGCGAGTGAAAATTAGATAGATAATAATTACAGTAAGAAATAAAAATGTTTTCATGACTTGATCTTAAAATTTAATATAAATAAAAATGCCATTTTGCTGATTCTGTAGATGATAGAATTCAGAAAAATGGCACAAATATATTTTCCGTTTTCCTACGCTGGCATCATCCAGATCAGGTTCCTGCCTGCGCTGCACTTCGACAGGCAAGCTTAGGGTTTGCTCTCAGTCCTGTTTTCTCTCAGGACACCCCTAACGGATACATCACAATATACAGCATTAATGCTGGGAATGCAAATATTTGGATAAAATAGCAGTTATTTTCAGATTGAAATAAAATATTTAAAAAGGGAATTGATTTTAATACTTCAATGTTATATATTATCGCAAACAATCATATCTAATATTCAAAATATAATTTAAAGGGATATTTTATGTTAAAAGAATTTATGGAATTTTTGAAGCAATACGGTGTAATCGGATTAGCTATCGCCGTTATCATCGGTGGTAAACTTAATGCTCTGATTGGCGCAACCGTTGATGGAATATTGATGCCTATTATAACTTTTTTTATTCCCGGTGGTGCTTGGAGAACAGCTACGCTTGATATCGGTCCGTTTCATTTTCTATTTGGACCCTTTATTGGCGCAGCGATAGACTTTTTAGTTGTGGCATGGATTGTTTTTTACTTCGCAAAAAAAGTTCTGAAAGAAGAAAAAGTAACAAAAAAATAATCCCTAATAATATTATAAAAATTTTTTAGAGGAGAAAAATAAATGATCAGATTATACATGTTCGTGGTCTTGGCAATATTTATGATTGCTAATACCGGCATATCTCAAATGCAACGTACCGGATGGTCTAATGGAGTAGGAATTGGCGCTGTATTCGGAGAAACCGAGATTCGAGATCGTGTGGCTAATTATCACGCACGCACTTTCGTGCGGTACGGATTCTCTAATGCATTGCAGACAGAACTTGGCATATCTCTCGCCGAAATTCAAGGTGAAGATTATCTAACCAGAATAGTTCCAATAGATTTGCGCCTCGTGTTTAGTCCTTTTGATTTTGAAATATGGAATCCATTTATTTACGGAGGAGCCGGTTTGTTAAATTTTAAAGTCAAGCATGCCCCTTCTTACGCTGATCTGACATTGAAACAGGATGGTTGGACAGGATATCTTCCGGTGGGTGGCGGACTTCAGGTTCGACTTAACGATTTGGCAGTACTGGAAATGAGTGCTGGTTATAATTACACTTTCAGCGATAATTTAAACGCTGTTAAATACGATAGAAAAGATGCATATTGGGGAGCTTTATTCGGTATCACGGCATCGGGTGAATGTGGTGATGCTGATGCCGATAAAGATGGTCTGACGAATCAAGAAGAAGAAGAATTAAATACTGACCCGAAAAACCCCGATTCAGATAATGATGGATTGAGTGATGGTGATGAAGTTAAGAAGTATAAAACAGATCCACTTAATGATGATACGGATAAAGACGGGCTAAAAGATGGCGACGAAGTCAACAAATATAAAACTCATCCTGCGAATGCCGATACTGACGGCGATGGATTGAAAGATGGCGAAGAAATTCAAAAATATTTTACCGACGCACTCAAAGCCGACTCAGATGATGATGGTTTGAATGATAAGGATGAAATAATATCGCATAAAACCAATCCCACTATGAGTGACACTGATGCTGACGGATTAAAAGATGGTGAGGAGGTTACTCGATATAAAACCAATCCTCTGAATATTGATACTGATGGTGGAAGTGTGAATGATGGTAAAGAAATTGCCAATAATACAAATCCGCTTGATCCTGCAGATGATGTTCCAAAGAAAAAGGAAGAAATAAAAGTTGAAGTTGGTAAAGCAATAGTACTGGAGGGAATTGTATTTAAAACCGGCAGCGCAGAAATCAGTCCTGAATCTGATGCGATACTGGCAATTGCCTTCAATACGCTGGAACAAAATCCTGAGATTGAGGTTGAAATCCAGGGACATACAGATAATTCGGGGAAACGCGTTTCAAATATGAAGTTATCCCAGCGCCGTGCTGAATCTGTCAAAGGAAACCTGGTTAACAGAGGAATAGCAGCGGCAAGAATATCCACTAAGGGATTTGGCCCCGATAAACCGATTGCACCGAATACAACACCGGAGGGTAAACAAAAAAATCGCCGCATCGAATTTTTTAGGATTAAATAAATCAATTCTTACCTGTGCCTTTGTATGCGGCAAAGGCACAGGTATCTCAAATATTTTGAAGGAATAAATAATGAAGATAAATCTATTATTGTTTGTAATGTTAATTAGTGTAGTATCAGTCTCGGCTCAAGAAGTCGCAAAACAACCACCTCCACCGGAATATGGTTGGAAGCATGGTATGGTTGCAGGATTAACCTTGACTCAAGTAGCGTTCACCGACTGGGCTCAAGGTGGAGAAAATGCTCTTTCGTACACTTTAAGCGTTGATGGTAAATCAACATTAGAAGAAGAAGTTTCGAATTGGGCAAATACTTATAAATTTGCTTTCGGACAGACACGCTTGGGCGGTCAAAAGTTAAGAAAGACCGATGATATTATCGATCTCTCTTCTGTGTACACATATAAACTCGGCACGCTTATAAATCCGTACGCATCGGCAACACTCAAAACTCAATTCGCGTATGGATATATATATCCAAGACCTGATACATCGGTTGAGGTCTCTGCGATATTTGATCCGGCGTATTTAACCCAAAGCGCGGGTGTTGGATATCAACCAATCAAAGAAATTAAAACAAGACTTGGCGTGGGATTGCGTGAAGTTATAACTTCTAAATTTTCTAAATATTATACCGACGATCCGAAAACCGATAAACTTGAAAAGACTACAATCGACGGTGGTATGGAATCGGTAACAGAAGTAGAATGGCAATTGGAAGATAATATCTTATTCACTTCTAAACTAGAACTTTTCGCTCCGTTCAAAACTTTGGATGAAATTATTGTCAGGAATAATAGTTCTGTAACGGCTAAGGTAAGTAAATACATCACTACCATTCTGAATGTTCAGTTAATTAATGAGAGAAAAGTAACCCCCCGGACTCAAGTTAAAGAAACGATTGCTCTGGGATTGAGTTATACCATATTTTGAATGAAAATTCAAAAATTGTGAATTTCAACTAATATTATTATATTGGAACAAGTTTGAATAATTATCTATAGGAATAGAAGTAAATGGCACAACATCTATCAGCAGAGCGACAGGCGCGAAAAGCATTAAAAAACCGTGTAAGGAACCGTGCTTATGCGGCAAAAATGAAAACTGCTATCAAGCGTGTTCGAGATGCAAAGGCAAAAGAAACAGCCACTGCCGAATTGAAGAAAGCGGTTAAAATGCTCGATCAAATGGCGGCAAAAGGTCTTATCCATTCGAATAACGCATCAAATAAGAAATCCAGCTTAACTAAATTTGTGAATAGTTTAAAGTGAATTTAATTCAAAGTTGTATTAATAAAAAACCCCGAAAATTCGGGGTTTTTTATTTCCAGGTCAATCCTGTTCCGATCTTGTCTTTGATAATTCTTCCTCCAGTTCGCGTATCCTAATCGAAATCTCATCTTTCTGGGTTGGGCGTATTTTTATTAGAAGGGAGTATGTTTCAATCGCTTCCCTGTACTCACCCTGCGCTGCATAGATTTCCGCTAATGTTTTACTGATAATCGGTCGGGTATGATCGCGGATATTTTTATTTGTATCTTCTGCAACCTGTATAGTTTTGTCTGCATCAATTATATCCAACTCATTGATGTTGACCTCATCAATCTTTTCGATAGAGTCTGTTTGAGGAGTTAGAATATTTTCCGAATCGCCATGTAATGTCTCTTCAACAGAAATTGATTCGGGTGGAGGAGGAAATTCCAAAGCAATTTCTGCCGTTGTTAAATCTACTTCGTCATTTGTACCGCGAACATTTTCATTCTCGAAAATATCCCCCGTTAAACGTGAATTGATTGCATTACCGCTAACCTCATCGGGTGGTTCGCTAATAAATACACCATCCGGATGCAATTTATTGGTAGTTTCAAATTGTTCAACCGGTGAAGAATCTAAGACCGGTTCTGATTTTTCGATCTCCTGTAATTCTTCGATTCCAGCTATCGACTCTGTTTGTGAAATATTTTGAACTTCTTTTAACGTTTCTTCATCAACATTGAGTTCTGATGATACTTGAAGAATCGGTTTGCTATTTTGTACTTCTGTTTCATCTATAACGTCGATATCATTCTGTGTGCTCACAATTTCTTCAGATCGATTTTCTGAGATGTCGGTAGATGATGACTGAGTTTCGTCGCTTATAAAATCAGGTGAAGTAATAACCTCTGCCGATTCCAACCGGTAACATAATTCCAAAATCAATTGTGCAGTCGAATAGTTTGGATAAAGTCCGAGACCTTTCGCGCACAGTTGTTTGGCCTCTTCAACTCTGTTCTGATTTAAATATTCGTATGCGAGTCGGGCAAAAAGCGGGGAAAACGGCTGGCGGTGCAGCCGTTGTTCAAGTTGTTCTAAGGTCAAGTTAGTCGGTTCGTCGTTCAAGATTAATAATTATTTTGATGTCTCTAATTTCCGCGCCATCCACGCATGCCGAATCGACAACCACGCAACAAGACCGAAACCCATCGTAAACAAGAGCTGGAATGGGACGGCAGCCAGTTCGAGATAATAAATAGAAGATGCAACCCCAAACAAACAATAAAGGGCAAGAGCCGATTCTATAATCACGGTGTAATTGAATTTTTTAAGCACATATTTTTTGTCGAGCCAGGCATCTTTTTTATCGATCACTTTGTATTTCGGAGTTCTCACGAATTCCGATTTTTTCTTTATCAATCCTTCTATGACTGCTTTCGTGTTATTGACCGCAAAACCCATACTTCCTGCCATGAAGAGGGGAAATAATAGCATTCGTCTTTGCCAGTCTTTATAAACATCCTTTTGAGAATAAAGATAAAACAGGAATGAACCGATGAACGCAAAAACGAAAACAGCCATGACGGAAAAATATGTTTCGTAACCACCCTGGTGTTTAATAAAAATAAGCGGAACATTCAAAATTCCCGCAATCAGGATAAACGGGAATACTATGTTGTTCGAGAGATGAAATGTCGCGTGAATTTTCTTTTCCAAAGGAAGGTCGGATTTCCAAACTTTTGGAAGTATTTTCCGCGCAGTTTCAATAGCACCTTTTGTCCAACGGAATTGCTGCGACTTGAGCGCGTTAATTTCGGATGGCAATTCTGCCGGCGATGTAACATCATTTAAGAATTTAAATTTCCATCCTTTCAACTGTGCACGGTAACTTAAATCCAAATCTTCGGTCAATGTGTCGGCTTCCCAATTTCCCGCATCGAAGATACATTCTTTTCTCCAGATTCCGCCTGTGCCGTTAAAGTTGATAAAGAAGCCTGCTTTGTTCCGGACGTTTTGCTCTATAACGAAATGTCCGTCAAGCGCCATTGCCTGAACACGTGTTAAGAAAGAGTATTCACTGTTGAGATGTTCCCAGCGGGTTTGAACTAAACCGATTTTGGGTTCGCGGAAGTAGGGCAGTGTCTTCATTAGAAAATCTGTGTGCGGAATGAAATCGGCATCGAAGATGGCAACGAATTCGCCGCGCGTGCTTTTCAAACCTTCTTTGAGAGCGCCTGCTTTATATCCTTCACGTGAACTTCGGCGGATATGGTGAATATCGTAACCGTTATTTTTATACCGCTCAACAATACCTGACAACAGTGAAGTGGTTTCATCCGTTGAATCGTCTAATACTTGGATTTCTAATTTATCTTTCGGATAATCGATGAGACAAACAGAATCGATCAACCGTTCTACAACATAATATTCATTGTACAGCGGGAGTTGAATAGTCACTACCGGGAATTCCGTCAGATCGCTAACCGGTTCATGTTTTTTATTCCGATGTTTCAGATAATAATAGATCATAACGAATCCGCTCGATCCGAATACGAACAATATTGTTAACGATATGAAATAAGAGTAAATAATATAATCTTGCATTTAAACGATAACCTCAATTATTAATTTAATTTTGTATAACACTTTAATTGTTACCATCCCGACACCGTATTTAACAGAATATCTTCGGTCAGCTTATCGATTGCTTCATCGATGGCTTTATTTCTCAGGGCCGGATCAGCACTGAGTTCATATTCGCTCCAACTGCTTAGTTGTTTATCATAGAGCTTCTTTTTTAATTTCAGATCTTGGAAGGTCACTTTAACATTAATAGTCAACCTTGTTTTCGAAACAATTTCACCTTTTGTTACTACCTGCGGTTGAGAATTCATTGAAGTAATGATTCCCTCAATAATAGAATCTGAATTAGTTTTATCAGCAATCTGAAAACTGTTGTCTTGCCGAAATTTTTCAATCAACTTATTCGTCAATTTTTCGCGTAAACCCGGTTCACCGGATCCGCTCTGATCGTCGAAGAGAGGAAGCGCGATAGTTTGCAAGTGCGGAGGCACTGAAGCGCCGGTAAAAGAATAGCAACCGGTGAATATAAATATCGGTATAACGATTATAAAAAACAGAAAACGCATATCACATGTCGAGATTGTATTCTTTAATTTTCCGGTACAAAGTTCGTTCGCTAATGCTGAGTGCGCGTGATGCCATGCGTCTGTTGCCTTTAAATCTTTCGAGCGCGCTTATGATTGCCCGCTTTTCAACTAACGGTACCGGCTCTACCGTTGAATTCTCATCAATCCCTGACGTATCGAATGACGCTTCAACATAATGCGGTTCCACACGTGAGCCGTTCTGGTTCAACAGCAGGTGCTTCATTTCATTGATATCGGCTTTCATTTCAAGAAGTGCGCGCAATATTAACTCACGCTCCGCCTGATCGGGACTCTTGTGCGTGTAGACCGGCAAATTTCTACCGTTACTTTCAAATGAATTTTTTATGAAATTTTTAAGATCATTAACGTCAATCAGTTTTCCACCTTTAATCACGATTAAACTTTCTATAATATTTCTCAATTCCCTGACATTGCCGGGCCAGTGATAATTTTTCATCAGCACCATTGCTTCGGGAGAAAATCCTTCGAAATTAATTTTATTCTTTTCGCTTATCTGCCGGGCAAATTCGGTTGCGAAATCAGGAATGTCATCCCGACGCTCACGCAGAGGTGGAATTTTGATGTTAATAGATCGGAGACGAAAATATAAATCGGGGCGGAATCTGGCGTTACTGACTTCCGACTCCAGATCTTTGTTTGTAGCGGCAATGATCCTAACATCCACTTTGCGTGTTGTTGATGATCCTACGCGCATATATTCACGGCTCTCAAGAATGCGTAAAAATTTTACCTGTGTCGCAATTGGAAGTTCACCAATCTCATCGAGGAATAATGTGCTGCCATCCGCTAACTCGAAATAACCTTTTCTCGAATCGCTCGCTCCTGTGAAAGCGCCACGTTCATGTCCGAATAATTCACTTTCTATTATTCCTTCCGGTATCGCTCCGGCATTAACGGAGATCATCGGCTTGGAACTGCGTTTACTCATCTCGTGAATGAGTTTCGCTATAACTTCTTTGCCTACACCACTCTCACCCGTGATCAGCACCGTTATATCGGTTGGGGCGACTTGTTTGACGACGCTGAGAATTTCTTTCATCTCAACGGAGTTGCCAATTACACTATTTTCGTTTTTAGCACCGTCCACTGATTAATATCTCTCTACGATCATCGATTCGATTTTATATTTCGATTTTATTTCTTTTACAATTTCTCTTGCTTCTTCCATCGTTCTATAACTTCCAACCCAAACAAGGAATAAATTCTTACCGTTACGGACTTTATTTACAACTTCAACAGAATATCCAAGGTCGTCAAAAAACTTTCTTTGCTTATTGGCGTTTGCATTCGTAGAGTATGCTCCTGCTTGTACGGTAAATTCACTTTTTTGAACTATACTTCTTTCTTCCGTTTTGATTTCCGGTTCTTTGATTGCCACATCTTCTTGTTTTATTTTCGTGGGAGGTTCTTCTTCTTTCGTGACCACTTCGATTGTGTCACTTGACCCCGCGGGGGGTGGTGCGATTTCCTTATTAGGTAGATTAACTTTTTTTTCTTCGATGATAGGAATATTTTCATCGGGTTTACCGGTTACATATTGAGAATTGGGATATTCTTTTTTCAACTGCTGTAATTTTAACTCGGCAGTGCGGTATAATCCGAGTGAATAATAATATTGATATGTTCTGTAAAGCGCGTCGTCAGCCCATTCACTTTTCGGGAAGTTGTCAATTACTCCTTGATAAAATTTAACAGCTTCTATACCATCTGTTGCTAACCGTCCCTGAAGATAAAGTGCGGCGGCATTGTTCGGATATCTTGCTACGAGATTCGGTAGGTCTTTACGAACTTCGGCAGACAAACCTTTATCGATCTTTTCCAATGCCGAATTTAATTCCGCGTCATCGCTTTGAGCGATCAGCCCTGTGGGTATTAGAATCGTTAATAGAATCACCAGACGCAATGTTTGTTGAATCAAATTAATCATATTGTAGCTCCCAAATGATTATGATGAATTGTTCCGAATAGTGTTGCTGAGTTTGATCGGTTAATTTTCACTTTAACGTATTCACCCGGAACATGATTTTCTTTTGGGAAAATAACCATCTTATTACCATCGGTTCTTCCCTGTAATTCGGAGGAGGATTTTTTACTGTTTCCCTCAATTAAAACGTCTAAAACCTTACCGATTGTAGTTTGATTTCGCTCGGCAGAAATTTTATTCTGAAATGTAACTATCTCGTCGATTCTGCGCGATTTAATTTCTTCCGTAATATCATCTTCCATCTTCCATGCAGGTGTATTTTCGCGGGCAGAATATTTGAACATATATGCGCCGTCGTATTGAATCTCTTCGAGCATTCGCATTGTCATTTTATGGTCGTTTTCGGTTTCAGTCGGGAAGCCGCTTATGATATCGGTTGTCAGGCAAACTTCAGGCATTGCGGTTTTTATTTTTAAGATGAGTTGGCGGTAATGGTTTGATGTATACTCTCTTTTCATCAAATCAAGAATTCTGTCTGAGCCGGACTGAACGGGCAAATGAATATATTTGCAGATATTTTCATTCCCGGCTATTGTGTGAATAAGTTTATCAGACATATCTTGCGGATGTGAAGTCATAAATCGAATTCGAATCGTTCTATCAACTTCCGCGACTGCTTTCATGAGGTCTGCAAAATCTTTTCCATCATGATTGTATGAATTTACATTCTGACCTAAAAGCGTAACATCTTTAAAGCCGCGTTTAGCAAGTTCTTCAACCTCATTGATGATATTAAAATAATTTCTGCTTCGTTCTCTGCCGCGAGTGAATGGCACAACGCAAAACGAACAAAATTTATTACAACCGCGCATTACCGAAATCCACGCGCTTATTCCATTTGTTCTTAGCGGAGTAATATCGTCGTATGTTTCTACACGCGATAATTGTACTGCAATACCTTTTTCACCCTGCCACGCCTGATTCAGAAGTGAAGGGAGTTTGCGGTATTCATCCGGACCAACAATCACATCAACAATTTGTCCGACACCTTTAGCTTCTTCAGTATTCAATTTAGAACGAAGTCGCTCTGCCATACATCCTAAAACACCGACAAGCACTTCAGGTTTCTTAGCTTTTGCTGCTTTAAACTCGCCTAGGCGTCCGTATACTCTTTGCTCCGCATTTTCACGAACGCTGCAAGTGTTCACCATGACCACGTCGGCATCTTCCATCTTTTCAGTCAAGCTGAAGTTGTTGTCATCGAGCATGCCGAGTACCAACTCGGAGTCTGCCAGATTCATCTGACAGCCGTATGTTTCTAAATAAATTTTTTTTGGTTTGTTTTGCAAAAGCTTTTTGTCAATGTTTTTATGATGAATCCATCAATATTATCGAATATTAGTCTAAATTGATGGGAAAGCTGGGTTTTATTGATTGTAAATTTACTGAAATTATGGCAGACAATCAAGAGTTGAGTGTCATATTAATGGAATTTAATATCGTCTGACATAAAGTCAGTTTGGTGATTCGCACTCCCCAAAATTTTAAAATCGATGTTTTAAATTCGTATTTCGGATTTGTTTAGAGTTTCGATATTCGTAATAAAGATTTTGATATGTAATTGTAGGAATGTGCAATTATAGTAGTATTTGAATAAATCGGGTGGAGAATTTTCACCGAAATAGGAAATTTCTATCTTTGCTTTTTCGATAAAAATAAACGAAATTTCATAAGCATAAAAAATATATTATCCACCTTTATTATTCCAACCATAAAACTTTAGAAATATTATTATGATACCAAATCAATTAATGACATCAATTAAAGAGCAAGCAAAGAAAAATAGAAAATCAGTTGTATTTCCCGATGCCACTGATGAACGAGTGATAAAAGCGGCCCGAATATTAGCGGATGAATCTTTAGCCAATCCTATTTTGATTGGGAATGAAGATGAAATTCGCGCAAAGGCATCATCACTTCAAATTAATACCGGAGGAATCAGAATCATCGATCCGACGAGATCAGAAAAGTTGAGCGATTTCTCTTATATCTTTTTTCACCTCCGCAAACACAAAGGAATCACTATCGAAGAAGCACAGAAAACAATGAAGCATCCGCTCTTCTTCGGTGCGATGATGGTGCGCGAAGGGATGGCAAACGGAAGCGTTGCGGGTTCAATATCAACCACCGGCGATGTTTTGCGCGCAGCTATTCAAGTTATCGGATTGAAGGAGGGAATCAGCATCGTTTCCAGTTTCTTTGTCATGGTTTTTCCGCATCAGGTATTTTCATTTGCCGATTCGGCAGTTGTGCCGGACCCGACTTTTGAACAGCTTGCCGATATCGCAATAGCAACAGCCGAGAATCATAAAAAGATTACAGGCGAAGAACCGCGTGTCGCAATGCTTTCATTCTCAACTAAGGGTAGTGCGACTCATCCTTTAATAGATAAAGTTGTACAGGCGACCGCACTTGTAAAACAAAAAGCACCGGGCTTAATCGTGGATGGCGAATTACAGCTTGATGCCGCTATTGTACCCAAGGTCGCAAAATCGAAAGCACCGGGAAGTCCGATTGAAGGCAACGCCAACGTGTTAATCTTCCCCGATTTGAACGCGGGAAACATCGGTTACAAAATGGCACAGCGGCTCGGCGGCGCCGAGGCAATCGGTCCGATCGTTCAGGGCTTGAGCAAGCCGGCTTTTGATCTTTCGCGCGGTTGCAGTGTTGAAGATATTGTGAACACCACTGCAATTAACTGCGTACTTGCGGTGTAGTTTGAAAGTCGATGGCTGAACCTGCAACACTTTTGCAACCCCAAAATCAGCGGTCAGGTGAACGATATGTTTTTATCGATCTTTACCGTAGCGCTGTAATTTTACTGATGTTGGAAGGACATGTTTTAAGAGCATTTCTTCCGGCATCGTTGCAACGTGAGCCGTTATTCCAACTGCATGAGTTCTTTCACGGACTTAGCGCGCCGGCGTTCCTGTTTGGCGCGGGTTTGACTTTCGTTATCTCAACACGCAAGCGATGGGAAGCTTATCACCATTGGGATCCGCCGCTTGCTAAAAGATTGCGGCGTTTTTTGCTCGTCATCCTGCTTGGTCTTGCACTTCATCTCCCGTATTTTTCATTCCGCAAAGTTATGCTGGAGCTTTCTTCACCCGAAGTTCTGCAATTATTTCAATTCGATGTTTTACATTGTATTGGCATCGGACTTCTATCGCTTCACGGACTTATCTTTTTTTTCAAACATGAATCGCGGTTTTACTCGCTTGTTATCACGACAATTTTTGTGGTTTGCTTTACAACTCCGTTCGTCTGGGATTTAGATTTTCTAAAATATATTCCCACAGCGTTCGCCCAGATGTTCAACGGTAATCATGGCTCGCCGTTTCCGCTTTTTCCGTATGTTGGGTTTTTGTATGCTGGAGTTATTGTTTCGTGGGAGTTCCTTGTGGCGGTTGAGCATAAGCGCGAAGCAAAATTTATGTACTGGCTTGCAGTGCTCGGTATGATATTTATTATCGCGGGATTTTTGTTTGATATGGTGCCTTGGCACCTCTACGCCACATATAATTATTGGTTCACAAGTCCAAATTATTTCCTTATCCGTCTCGGTTCTCTTATGGCAATTATCACGGGTTTCTGGTATCTCTCACGCGCAATCAAACAGCCGAAAAAGATATTCACCGTTCTCGGTATCGAGTCGTTGTTTGTTTATGTTTTGCATTTGCTTGTACTCTACGGTTCTTCCATGAACCCGCGGTTGAACATGCAGGTTGTTTTTGGTTTGAACCGCTCGTTTGTTGAAACTGTTGGGTTGTTTGCAGGACTTTTCTTTCTGATGCTTTCCTCAGCGTTGCTATGGAATTACCTCAAGCGGAAGCATTTCCCAACTTACAGATGGATACAGATTATGATAGGTGGAGTGTTCTTGTATTTTTTATTTACGAGGGATTTTTAAGAGAGACATAGTCATGGTGTTAGACGAAGTTGCACCGAGTGTGCAATTCAACTCTTATTCTTTCAACCAGCACCAGATTCTTTTTTAACTGCAGGTTCGATCTGCTCAAACGAATAATTAAACCCGCTTGAGCGTTCATAATAAAGAATATGGTCAAATATCGAAACTGCTTTTATTATTAGTTGATCCGCATAGTCTTTAGGAAACCGTTGGGGGAAATCTTGCTCTAAAAAGTACCTTAGGCGAGCTCCGTTCCAATGCTTTTTCCCTCCACGTTTGACACACACCTTTATGAAGTCATAGAACTTATCGATATCGGGCACACCAAGTGGGGTATCGCTCGTGACCCATCTATCATAATACTTCTTTAGATGCGGTGACATTTTATATTTTTTCATATAATCGGCAAGTTGTGATTGCAGCTATCATAATAAATCAATTCATCGTTCGTGAGTTATTCCTGCATCTTATCATCCCAAAATCTGTTTTTGAGTCATTGAATTCCAATTCTTATCATCATGAATTAATCTCGGATCTCTTTAACAACATAGTCCATGCCCGATGTAACATAATATCGTCGAACTGGGATGGTGATATTTCCTCTGTCAGTATAAACTTCAATTGCAACATCCTTGTTATCGAAAATTTTAAGTGATAGCGTGTCAATGTTTGTATACCTCTGCAAGAACGTAGAGTAGTAACATTTCTCCATTGATATTCGGACTGTAGCCTGATTGTAAATCCAATACCCGTTAGATTGTTCCAACCGAAGATCAGATGGAAAATCGTAGGAAAAGCCAGATCTCCTGAATCCTAAGGAGTATCCAGTCGAAACTTGAAAAATTCGAACTGAATCAACATGCAATGATTTGGTAACATTATTTGTGACCAATACATACAACAACATACGCGCCATTTTGTTAGTAGGTGTACTGTCTGCAGTCCCTGGAATGATAAAATCATGATCATCAAGTGTCAGAAGTGCTGGACGATAACTGACTTCCCAGTCTCTACTGGTAAGAAAAGCTATCATCTCTCTTGGGGAATACGTATGGTAAACAAACATTCCAATCGTAGCGAGAAAAACCACAAATAGTGCTGCAATATAAATAATTGTAATTAAACGTTTCATTCAGAATCCATTCAATGAATTACCAAAGTAACAGACTTTTAAACTGCATCTATTGTCTTTAGAAACGACATATGTCGTGTTTACATTTTTTAGTTTCAGTTTATGTATGCAATTTCGGTATTTCATTCTGTATTTTTAATTCGTCTTTCATCGAAAAGCATTTCACACTAACTCACATAGCCATTCTTCGTCATAAATCAATTCATCACTCGTGAGTTATCCCTGCATTATCACCCAAAATCTGTTTTGCAATGTAAAAATTAATCTACAATTTGTCAAGATGTAACCACCCCTCAATCCCCTCCTTCGTAAGGAGGGGACGAAAGGGGTGGTCAATATTATTTTTAAAAAATGCCTCCGCAATCATACTGCTGTCAAACAGCCATTATTAAATTCGGCTTTGTGATTCCATTATAACATCGGCAAGAACAAGAAATGGAATCACCTTAATTGTTGACTGCTTTCCCCTGCCACTGTTTATGATTGCGGATGTTCTCTTTGTTACTTTCTCTTCAAAGAGAAAGTAAAATATTCCCTCGCAATAGGATAGAAAATGTATTACGGTAATGCAATCGTCCCTAACAGCGTTCTCTTCTTTGCACCTGTTACAGATGGCATGTTAGTTGGATTTCCTGAAATCAATTCGTTCGCCAGCATTGCAAAGCATACAGCTTCTTTAGCATCTGATGGGATAATATTTTCTACCGTCCCAACTTTAATGTTTCCGAAATATCGTTTGAGTGCATCCATCATATATTTATTATGAACACCGCCGCCGCTTACAAGCAATTCATCAATCTTTGTTTTTGGTTGGACGAATTCTAAATAATTTAAATAAATACTCAACGCGGTGAACTCGGTAACGGTTGCAATAATATCTTGTTTCGGCGCTGATTTGTGTTTATTTAAAATCGCATCAATAATATTTTTGCCGAACAACTCCCGCCCAGTCGATTTTGGCGGTGGCATCCGAAGATACGGATGCGTAATCAATTGTTGAAGCAGGAGGGGGGTTAATTTTCCCGATGATGCCACTTCTCCATTTTTATCGAACGCCTGATTGTAAAGTTTCTTTATCAATCCGTCCACGATCATATTCCCCGGACCTGTATCGAAAGCAGTAACCTGATTGATATTACAATTTTTTGGAAGAACGGTTATATTTGCAATGCCGCCGATATTCAATAATGCACGGTTTATCTTTTTAGATCTGAACATAATGAAATCAAAATAAGGAACAAGCGGCGCACCCGTACCACCAACCGCAACATCACCCATTCTAAAATCACCAACTGTAACAATGCCTGTGAGTTTGGCGATGGCAGATGGATTTCCGATTTGCATCGTCGAACGAATATTTTTACCAAATAATTGTATGGGATTTGGAAGATGATGGATTGTTTGTCCGTGTGAACCGATGAGGTCAATTTTATTCATAGGAATTTCGGATTTGCGGGATAATTTCTTAACTGCATCCGCGAAGAACTCGGCTATCAGCATATCTAACCTTGCCATCTCGTCTAACTTTGCGGTGCGCTCATCGGAGTTTTTCAATAAGACTTCTTTGTATCCTTTTGGATAGGGCACGGTGATAAACTTAATCAAGCGGAGGTGAGAATTTTCTCCCGATCCGCTAACCTCAACAAGCGCGGCATCTATGCCGTCGGCAGATGTTCCGGACATTAATCCGACAACAATTTTCTTCTTTTTATTAAATAGTTTTATTAATACTTCCATTGTTGCACTTAATTCTAAAGTTTATAATATTAACTATACCAACAACAAATGACAATTAACCAATGACTAAAACCAATATCTCAAATCGCAAAACAAAAATCCAGAATGACGACCTTCTCATAGGTGCGCACGAATCGATTGCGGGCGGAATATACAAAGCATTCGAATTAGCAGAGAGTATCGGTTGCCGCACGCTTCAGGTTTTTACCAAAAGCAGCAATCAATGGGCTGCAAAACCGCTCACCGAAGAAGATATCGAAAACTACAAAACAGTTTCATCGAAATCAAATATCAAACATGTGGTTGCACACGATTCATATCTTATCAATCTGTGTGCGGCAAATCCGGAAATTTTGAAGAAATCACGTGAAGCATTTTTGGATGAACTTAAACGTTGCGAAGCACTGGGTATCAAGTACTTGAATTTTCATCCCGGGGCGCATATGGCAGTAGGGGAGAGGGAAGGGATTAAAAAAATAATTGAATCTCTTAATTTGGCACACAGCAAAACAAAAGGATTCAAGGTGTTGAGTGTTCTTGAAACAACAGCCGGACAAGGTTCTTCACTCGGATATCGCTTCGAGCAATTGAAAGAAATTATAGAAGGAGTAGATGAACCAAAGAGGATGGGGGTTTGTATTGATACATGTCATATTTTTGCGGCAGGTTATGATATAAGCACGGATGACGGTTACGAAAAAGTGATGAAAAAATTCGATGATGTGGTTGGATTCGATCGGCTTGTTGCGTTTCATGTGAACGATTCGAAAAAGGGATTGGGATCGAAAGTCGACAGGCACGAGCATATTGGCAAAGGGATGATCGGAAAGAACGGATTCAAATGCCTGATGCAGGATGCGCGATTGGCGGCAATTCCAAAAATTCTTGAAACACCGAAAGGTGAAGATTTGAAAGAAGACAAAATGAATTTGTCTGTTTTGCGAAAGCTAGCGGCTGGGAAATAATTCTGCTATGTCAGAATCAGATCAAATAGAATTAAAGGAAATACTTTCTAAGCACACTAAGGTCGGTGAATTGTTTCGTGATACCGATGACGGACGGATTGAATGCTACGCATGCGGCCATCGATGCAAAATTGGCGAAGGCAAAGAGGGTATTTGTAAGATTCGCTTCAATCGCAATGGTAAATTATTTGTGCCGTGGGGATATGTTAGTTCTCTCGCTCTCGACCCGATAGAGAAGAAACCGTTCTTTCACGCAATGCCAGGTTCGACAGCGATGAGTCTCGGAATGCTTGGTTGCGATTTCCATTGTTCGTTCTGCCAGAACTGGATAACATCTCAAACGCTCAGAGATCCGCATTCCATTTCATCCATCGAAATAATATCTCCTGAAGAAATAATTGCTCTTGCTAAAAAACATGGTGCGCAGGTTGTTACCAGCACATACAACGAGCCGTTAATTACAAGCGAATGGGCAGTTGAAGTATTTAAATTAGCAAAGAAATACAATCTCGTTACTTCATATGTTTCGAATGGCAACGGCACTCCGGAAGTAGTGGAGTATCTGAGTCCGTGGCTTGATCTTTTTAAAATTGATCTTAAAGGATTTAACGATAAAAGATACCGTGAACTTGGCGGTGTGCTTAATAATGTTTTAGATACAATCAAACTGGCGTACAAGAAAAAATTCTGGATCGAGATCGTTACACTGGTTGTACCCGGTTTTAATGATACAGATGCCGAATTAAAAGATATAGCTGAATTTATAAAATCGGTTTCGCCGGATATTCCGTGGCATGTCACAGCTTTTCATGGTGATTATAAAATGGATAATGTAAGATATACACCTGTCGAAAAAATTATTCGTGCAGTCGAGATCGGATATACGGCGGGACTTCATTACGTGTACGCAGGAAATATACTGGGTGGTGTAAGAAACTACGAGAACACGCATTGTTATATATGCGGGGAGTGTTTAATTGAGCGTAAAGGTTTTCATGTAATAAAAAACAGAATAAAGGAGGGAGGATGTTCCAAGTGCGGAAGATTAATCCCTGGCTTCTGGAAAAAATAATTTTTAAATAATTGCATGTGCGAATTCTTTTTCTTATTTTGACAAAGGTAAGAATATTATTCTATGAAAAAGAAAAACAACGAAAATAACGAGAAGAAAAATACCGATTATTCTTTCTCAGCGGAAGACTGGGAAGAATTCGAGCGCGGAATAACTTATTTCAACACGGGTCAGTATCAACATGCGTACGAAGCATGGGAACTGATATGGGAACATTCTGCTAAAATCGAACGGAAGTTTTTGAAAGGTTTGATGGAAATTTCATCAAGCTGCCAGAAAGCTTTATATCGGAATGATTATGAGGGTGCACAAGATAGTTTTGAGAAAGCCAAGGAAAAATTAAACGATTCGGAATTTCTTCCTGAGTATTTAAGCGTACCTGTTCAACCATTAATTGAATTTCTGGATTATAGTGAAAAAGTTTTCAGTCGAAAACGAATCAATGGTTCTGTAGAGGTTTGGCGTAATCAAATCCCCAAAATTTATTTTCATAAACCATCCAATCCCGACTTATTGGTTGAACTTTGTGAAATAACCAGGTCCGACCTTTTTAAAAAAGGAGTTAAGTATTATAATCAGGGTTATTTCTGGGAAGCGCACGAAATATGGGAAGAGCTTTGGCGCGAGCAGGTTGGCGAAGGCAAAAGATTCATCGAAGGTTTTGTGCAATTAGCCGAAGCATATCATTTTGTAAAAGGGGGTAAATTCAGTTCGGCAGTCTATCTGTTTGAGAAATCACTTTCAGGGTTACGGGGATTTGAAAGAATTGAATGTTTAATATCTATTACATCATCATTAAACGACGCAACTGAGTTACTCCAAGCAATACGGTTTTTACCCGCACAACAAAATACATCTTTCAAATTTCCAAAGAAACCGCAAATCGAAATCATTAATTGATGCGATTAAGTCTTTTCTAACCGATTCAATAACCTAATTTTTTCCGTATTTGTTGTTCTATCATTAGATGATCATCGGCTGAAATAGGTAACTCATTCCGCAACATTTCGAGGTGTTTGACTTCAACCGGCGATAATGTTCCATCTTGCCATGCCGCGAGCATGGCATCCGTGTATACCTCGGTTTTCGCTTCTTCAGTTATCGTTCGTATGTCATCTTGAGAAATAGAAAGAGCGGAGGCAAGTTCATAGATTAATGTATGCAACTCCTCTGTCGGAATACCATCCTTCCACGCAATCATCACCCCTTTTTTAAAAAGATTGATATTAATGGAATGAGGGAGGGAGCTCATCTCGGTCAGGCGTTTTGAGTCATCAGCTTGCTTCAGATCCTGGACTAATTGTTCGAGTTGGGCGGCTTCGGCATTTTCAGGATCGAGTAAAAATATTTTCTGTATTTCGAATAAAGCAGCTTCGGTATTTTGCAGCGCTACCTTATCTTTTGCGCTGGTTAAATATTCTACGATTTTTTGTTGAACAGCTTCCATGCGTCCTTCTTCGCGAGCCGCAAGTATCATTTGTTCTTCACGTTTCCTGATTCTTTCGGTTTCGAGTCGTTTACGCAATTCCTCTTCAATTCGTCTCTTTGCTTCTTCTTCGGCACGACGTCGTTCTTCAAGTTCGCGCTGTCTTCGTTCTTCCTCCACTCTTCTACGTTCCTGCTCTTCAATCTCTTCTCTTCTTTTTCTTTCCTCTTCCTCGGCTCTGCGGCGGATTTCTTCCTCCGCTTTGAGTCGGGCTAATTCTTCTTTCTTTTTTATCTCTTCTTGGAGCCGTTGTCGTTCTTCTTCGATCCGCTTCCGGGTTTCCTCTTCAAGCCGTTTCCGTTCATCTCCTAATTTTTTCTTCGTTTCGTTTTCGCGTTTTCTGCGCTCCTCATCAGATTGCCTGTGCGCGTCTTCTTCCTGCAAACGCCGCATTTCAACTTCTTGAGCTCTTCGTCTTAACTCAGCATCGGCAATTTGTTGTTCCGTTTCCTGCCGTCTCTGTTCCTCTTCAAGCCGTTGTTTATCGGCGTGAATTTTCTGTTTCAGTTGTCCGCCGGTTTTTTTCTTTGTCTCTTCCTCGTCGAATGATTCACCCAGATGTTCCAATTGGGTGATTATACGGTCTTTGTAGGCGCGGGCATAAAAATTTCCGGGATCGATTTCAAGAGCTTGTTCAATTTCCTGCAGCGCTCCACGGTAATCCTGAGATTTAAGTAATTTGTCTGCATTTTTTAACAAATCACTCGCAAGTTGTTTTTTTGCGCCCTCGTTTTTCGTATTATCTTTTTTGCTCAAAGCTGTTCCTGTAATTAAATCTTATGTTAATATTTTATCTTGACCGTTCCTGAATTGCCGTTTTATAATCCGGTTTCTCCAACATATTGAAGAAATCGGCATTGACTAATTCATTAAATTTATAATTCAAAGCTATTGCTTCGCGCAAGAAGCGGGCTGCCTGATTTTTCTTCTTCTCATCGTACTTCTTTTCTTTCTGAAAATACATCTGTAGAGAATACATCTGGGCGATTTTATATCTCACTTCTGCATTGTCCGGACTTAATGCCATTGCTCGGTCGGCAATGGCTACCGCTTCGGGAAATTTACCTAATCGGGTTTCTGCCAATGCCAAGTATGCTACAGGGCGAGCATCATTGGGTGATTTCCGAATATGGTCTTGCAATAATATTTCGAGCTTTTTTAAATATTTGTCAGAATCAAGATGACCCATTATCTGCTTTAAGCGTGAATAATTATATAATGTATGATAGTCGTCTTGATTCATCAGAATTATTTTATCACATGCTGCAAGGACGCGCTGGCTCTGCGAAAGGCGCAGATCCGGATCAACAAGTATCGCATCCGAGGCCGGTCCGGCGATATATGCCAAAGAATCAGGAGAAAATCGAATTGCGCGTTCATGATAAAACATACTCGAACCGGTTTTGCCGAGTAATTGATATGCATTCGCGTATGTTTCCAATAACTCAGGATTGCAGGCATCTGTTTGATAAGCGCGGTTAAAGGCATCGAGTCCTTCTTGAGTTTTACCTACCTTGAAAAGTAGTTTACCTTTTTCAGACCATGCTACGCTGTTGTGCGGTGATAATACCAACGCAGTATCAAAATATATAAGAGCCCGGTTATAATTTTTATCGAATGCAAGAACTTTACCGAGTGAAATATATCCTTTATCCAATGCTGGATTAGTTCGGATTGCTGCATCAGCAAGATTTTTCGCAGTATAAATTATCGTATCACCTGAAATAGCACCAATTTCAAGTTGAGAGACTAAAATATCAGCAGCAAGCGCCAACCCTTCGGCAAATTTCGGATCACTCTGAATAGCTTGAAGTATAAGTTCGTAAGCGTTTTTTAAGCTTTCGGGAGTTTTTCGATGAAGCAATTCACGACAGCGTAAATAAAATAAATAGGAATCTGCATTCTTACTCGAAACCGAGAGTTTTAAATAATTATTATCTGTTTGAACAGAAAGTTTTAAAACCTCACTTAATTGTTTGGTAATTTCACCGGGCAACAGAGCCAAATCAACCGAAGGTGCGGGAAGTTTAGTAGACCAAATCAGTTTTCCGAGCGAATCAGACAATTGAAGCTCAAGTAAAAAATTCGAACCGGTTCTGCGGATATTTCCTTTCAAGAGATAAGTGAAACCGAGTCGATAGACTTCTCGATCGGGTAAAGAGGTTTTTTGCACGATCTGATATGCAGATGAAAAATTCATGACGGGTGCAGCGGAGTAAGAAGCAAATTTATCCGTGACTTCTTCAGCCAGGGCAGTTCCTAAAACATTTTCTTCAAGTGTATTAGATTCATTCACCCATGGCATAACTCCAACCCGGACAGGCAATGTAAAAACATATTTCTTCATCTGGATCAATACAAGAATCGTTACCAGGGCGAGTATTGCCAGAATGCCCGCGATGAATTTAATCGGGTTGCGTTTTTTTAATACCGGTTTGGCTGGTTCCGAAATTTTACGTTCGCGTCCCACACGCTTTTGTTTTTCTTCAATGACTTCGGGGGCAATTGCGGTTTCATCACGTCTGGACCCTCTGATTTTCGCTTCCAATTCCAGGGCTTCAGGATTGGTTGGATCGTTCACCAGCGCTTTTGCTACTTCAACAAGGGCAAGTTCCGAATCCCCTGCCGCAAGGTATTCGTTCGCGTTTGCGATCAAAGTACGAACACGCGAGTTTTTCTCGGCATCTTTTAATCTCTTCTCTTCCTCTCTCTGTTTCGCGAGAAACTCGCGTTGTCGATTTTCTTCTTCAAGCCGTTTCTGGTCTTCCAACTCGCGCCGCTGTTTTTCTTCATTGCGGATTCTGGTTTCTTCCTCTAAACGCAATCGTTCTTCCTCTGCGCGCTGGTGCTCTAGGAGTTCTTTCTCCCGCTGCGCCTCTTCTTCTAATTGTTTTTGAATTAGCGCTTGACGTTTACGTTCTTCATCTTCAATTCTTCGTCGCTCTTCTTCTTCACGATTTATTCGAATTTCAATTTTGTTGCGGAGTTCTTTCTGGAGCTTGGCAAAATATTCGTTTGCCAAAGTGTTGATTTTATTCTCTTCAGCATCACGCGCGGAGATGACTTTCTGAAGTTTAATTTTATAATCTTGATCTTCACGTGTTTTGCGAATGTTAAAAACATCTTTGGCTCTCTCTGTGATCTCATCATCGAGACGTTTTGATGCTTCTGTGAAGGAATCGGCTTTCGCCTTTAAAATCCTCTCCTCTAAATCCTTCGGTATATTATCGTTGAAATCGCTCACTAAAACCCTTTCATATAGACAACCTAAACTGGCAAAATATATAGAAATGTTTGAGGAATGTCAACCCTTATTCAAATTTTATCACGTGTTCCGCTGATATTCCCCAAAATCCTTATAAATATTTGGAAATACGCATTATTTTCAGTTCCTTCAGAAGGAAAAATTATTATGAAATGGAGTAATTAGCATGAAAAAGGGAAAAATGTTAAAAGGTCTAGACCGGCGGTATGATGTGGATAAGGATGAATCTATCGATGTGAAATCACTCGAAACCATTCGTTATGAATACCCGGGCAAAGATATACTTGTCAATATCGACACAGATGAATTTACCGCGGTATGTCCATATTCCGGTTTACCCGATTTCGCGAATATAAAAATTGATTATATCCCTAAAAAAGAAATTATTGAATTACGGTCATTCAAATATTATCTGCTTTCCTTCCGAAATGTTGGAATGTATCAGGAACATGTCGTGAATAGAATTTTGAAGGACTTAGTTAGATGTTGTAAACCGAAATGGATGAGGGTGATTGCAGATTATAAAGTCCGCGGCGGAGTTCACACGATTGCCACAGTTGAATGGGGGAAGAAATAAATTTATAGGCATAATTGCACTATGCCCGAAACATTAATTTCTAAAGAGTGATTGTGGGATTATTTTTTTTTGAGTTTATGTCTTAGAAATTCGACTACTGGGGGGATGGTTGAGATAACGATGATTGCGAAGATTACTAATGTGAAATTGTTTTTTACTGCAGGGATGTTCGCGAAGTAATAACCGGCAAAAACAAAACTTGCTACCCACACAATTCCACCGATAATGTTATAGCTGATGAAGTGGATGTAAGTCATTTTTCCGATGCCGGCAACGAAAGGTGCGAATGTACGAATAATCGGAATGAACCGCGCGAAAATTATAGTCTTTCCTCCGTGTTTCTCATAAAATTTGTGTGTCCGGTTCAGATATTCTTTATTCAAAAAGCGGACATTCTCTTTGTGGAATATTTTCGGACCCACAACTGCTCCAATCCAATAGTTTACGGTATCTCCGAGGAAGGCGGCAATCGAAAGCAACACGAAAAGCCAGAGCGGATTCAATGCACCTGCTGCCGCAAATGTACCGGCGGCAAATAATAGTGAATCACCGGGTAAAAAAGGAGTTACAACAAGACCCGTTTCACAAAATATTATTAAGAATAATATCGCGTATGTCCAATTCCCATATAATAAAATAAGTTGATTCAGATGTACATCTATATGGAGAATAAAATCGATTAAACTGTTAATGAGTTCCAAAATAATATCCTTTAATGAATTGATTTGATGTGAATAGGATCGTTAAAAATAAATTATTCGACAAGTGAAAAATCAATTTCTCTCTCTTCGGTGTCAACCCGCACTACCTGTATCTCGATTTTATCTCCCAGACGGTAACGCTTCTTAGATTTGCGCCCTGTGAGTGAATATTGTTTTTCGTTGTACACATAATAATCACCTTCCATGTCTCGTACATGAATCAAACCCTCAACGAGAAGGTCGGTAATTTCAACAAAGAGTCCGAAGTTTGTTACCCCTGATATAATCGCATGAAATGTATCGCCGACATGACGTTTCATATATTCAACCTGCATAACTTTAACCGACGCGCGTTCAGCTTCCATCGCCACTCTTTCCATCTCGGAAGATTGATCGCATATTTCCGGAAGGAGAGAAATCAATTCTTCTCGGCGTTTATGCGGCATTTTGTTCTCATATTCGTGCAGAAGTCGATGGACAATCAGATCGGGGTAACGCCGGATCGGGGAAGTAAAGTGAGTGTAATACTTAAATCCTAACCCGAAGTGTCCCAAATTTTTATCGGTATAGATCGCTTTTGCCATTGAACGGATTGCAACCTCGTTGATGACATTTTCTTCCTCTGTTCCTTTAACATCTTTTAAAAGCTTTTGAAGTGCTTTGCTTGTCACTCCGCCTGCGATGTTAAGGGAATAACCGAGGTGCTCTACGAACGAAGCAAGATCGGCAAGTTTATCCGGCGGTGGAATATCGTGAACACGGTAGACAAACGGGCGGATATTTTCAACCTTTTTATTTAATCCGATATGCTTTGCAACAGATTGATTTGCAAGGAGCATAAATTCTTCAACCAGTCGGTGAGCATCTAACCGTTCTTTTTTCAAAATCTCAGATGGTTTGCCATTTTCATCGAAACGGAATTTTGTTTCAACCGATTCGAAATCGATGCTTCCTTCTTTCATTCTTTTCTTCAACAATGCCTGGCTCAGCTTGTGCATTTCAGAAATTATCGATGCGAAATCACCGCTGCCTGTTTCGATTATTTTTTGAACTTCTTCATAAGTGAATCGTCTTTTGCTGTGGATAATGCTCTTGACAATTTGGTATTCTTTGATGACATATTTCGTGGAAATTATCATGAAAACTGAATATGTCAACCGATCAACTTTCGGTCTCAAACTGCATAAATTGTTTGAGAGTTTTTCCGGCAGCATCGGTATAACTTCGTCCGCAAGGTATACACTTGTTCCGCGATTCAGCGCCTCGCGATCGAGGAGCGAACCTTCCGTAACATAGTGACTGACATCGGCGATATGAACCCCAAGTTTGAAATTGCCATCGGGTAATTTTTCTAAAGAGACAGCATCATCAAAATCTTTCGCGTCCTCGGGATCGATCGTAAAACAAATAGATTTTCGTAAATCGAGCCGTCGCGCAATTTCTGATTTTGGTATCGTTTCGGATATATTTTCTGATTCGGAGAGAATTTCGGGTGGAAATTTTAGAGGCAACCGAAATTCACGTGCGATTCCAGACATCTCTGCACGCAACTCACCCGATTTACCAAGTACCTCCAGCACACTTCCTTCAGGATTGAGGTTTCGCGATTCCCATGATTCAATTTGGGCAACAACTTTATTCCCGGGCCTGGCGCCATGCGTTTTACCTTGCGGTATATAAATATCTCTGCCGATTTTTGAATTATCAGGAACAACATAATTAAAATTTTTACCTTTTTGGAATATACCGACAATCGGTTTACTTGTTCGCTCGATTATAGCGACAATTTCGCCTTCCATTAACTGATCCGTTTTTTTTGATTTTCCATGCTGGGCGAACAATGCAACGCTAACCGTGTCGCCATCGAGCGCGGTGTTCATGAAACGTTGCTCAACGGTAACTTTTCCTTCATTCGGCGGAAGCAGTTCAACAATTCCTGTCCTTTGCCGTGTTGTTTTAAGAATACCGGCTAATCTGTTTGAAATAGGTGCAGAGGCGTATCCGTAGCGCTTCTTATTTCCACGTAAAATCAATTTTGCCTGATACAATTCATTCAATGCCTGTTGAAATTTTCGGAGTTCGGATTGTTCTTTAATGGCGAGCCGATGCGCGATGACGCGCGGTTTAAATTGTTCCCTCGGATATCTTGTTAAGAAGCGGATTATTTTTTCTTTTATTTCTTCTAATTGATCCATATTATTTTTTCAAAATGAGAAGCGATAAAATATCCGCGCTTCGTTAGTGAGTTTTTTATCTTCAGGATTATCGCCTTCAACTTTGCGCTGTATTTCGATATAAAGATTTCTGATTGTTGGAATGTTGAAGAGATCGCCGACATTAAGCTGATAACTTACATTAGTGTTACCGATATCCTGCAAAATCATTCCGCCAACTCGAAGTGAACCTTTTCCAACGGTTGCAGTTACGTTTATGCTTGTTCCTTCTTGCACACTGCCACCCCGGTATGTAACGTCGGCGCGGCGGATGAATGGGAATTCACGTTTCAAGACCTCGGATAGAATACTTGATAAAAGATTTGATGCTACCGAACTCCCGGTCGCCGAGCCGAGACTGGTAAACTCCTGCTGGTCGCGCGATGTGAGCTCATCTCTAAATTTCCCTGTAATAATAAATGCGAGTGCATTGGATTGTACATCTCCGCCTTTGGCATGTGAGGTGAAATCGACCGGATCTTCTCCGGGTCTTTTTTGAATTTTCATTGACATAGCAGGCTTTGGTTCCAGGCGCGTACCCGAAATATCTAATGTGACTATAATCTTTTGATCAACCGGTTGTTCGGTCGTTTTCTGATCGGTTGTCGGTTGAATTGTTTGTTGTTTGTAAGCTTCATAGGTCGCTTGAATATCCAGTTCAGGATTATTCCATTGGCCCACAAATTTTATTTTCCCCTTTGCATCGAAATGCTTGAAGAAATTATAATACGATCGGGGTGAAACATCTATTTCTCCGTAGATATTAGTCGTCCCTTGTTCATTGATTACACTCGCCTTGCCGTCAAGCTCAGCATAAAGTTCTTCACCTGTCGCCGGTGTGAAGATCATCGTTAACGCAGTTGGTCCGCGTGTTTCAACGTTCAAATTGTACCGTAATCGATCCAATATGGGAGATTCAACCGTTCGATTTGTTATTTTATCAATACTGTCGGTTTCTGCAAAATAACGTGAGACCGGTACGGTAGTTGTTGGAACCTTGGTTGTATCATCGATTGATTGGTAACGGAGTGTAAGATTTTGATTGATTGATTCCTGATCTTTTGTTGGAGGAAATGTGAGATTGGCTTCGCGAACATATAATTTCCCCGTCAAATATGGTCTCTGGAGCGATCCTTTTAAATTGATTCCGCTGCTGTCTGTTTCAGTGAATAGGATTCCGTAAATGTTGGGTGAAATTTTTCTTGTCGCATCTGTCATCAACAGAAAATCACCTTTTAAAGTGAAGTCGAAATAATTGATATTGAAATTTTTTATCGTGAAATAACCGGTTGCCTCAGCAGCTCCGACAAATCCTTTCTCTTTAATATTTGTAACTTTGAAGTTCTTAAGTTTGATTTTATCTGAATCTGCTTCGAGATCGCTGTTTAGAATATAGCGAAGGTTATTCGGATTAAAAAGGAATCTTGTATCGGTGAATGAGATGTTACCTTTATATTCCGGTTTTTGAGGAGTGCCTTGCAGATCGATATCGCATCGGATTTTACCCGTGAGTTCATCAAAATCGTACAGTAGCGGATCTAGAAGAGCGAGATCGAACTGTTCCGCGGTCAATTTTAAGCTCTGAGGTTTTGCGGGAAATCTCTCTTCCACATTTTTGAATGCGAGATTGCAAGGTAATGTTCCGTTCAATCTTAAATCGGGTGTGTTTGCCGAAGGATTTCTTTTTATTGATAGATCGATGACTGCATTTTCGTTTTCGTAATCCATAGAAGCATCGATCTTACCGAAAGATGATTTTCGGTATGTTATATCGGTTGTTTTTAAATTCGCATGAATGACAGGCGATTCAATTGTTCCGGATAGTGTTATGCCCGCATTCAACATACCGTTAAATCCCTTCCCGGGACGTCTAAGTGATTGATCGGAAGAAAAAACAGCGATTGATGCAAGATCGAAATTGCTAAGGGTTGCCTGCAAGTTTAAACTGTCGTTCCTATTGACTGATCCATTGAATGACAGCCGTTGATTATCCCTGAAAAATTCCGCATGCATTATACGAATTTCGTTGAGATTGAGGCGCAGCTGAACATCCTGGAGATTATTCCACACATAATTACCGTATCCTAACTTTACCGAGTCGAAATCGATCGCATATGTATTCGGCAGTACTGATATTGCACCTTGCAGCCGGCAATTGTAACTTGAGTCTATTGTTGCCCTGGCAGAAATCTTAGATTTTACTTTTTGATAATCAAAATCAATCTCGGTGTTTGATATTTTTTTTGTATTGATCCTGCCGGAATCGACAGCTAAACTTAATAAACCAGAAACATTTTCTAAAATATTAGTTTTTCGCAGCGAATCTATTTGCGCGTTAAGCTTCGTATGATGCAGCAGAACACCGCCCTTCGTTGTTCCTACGAAAAATTCTTCGAATTCACCCTGAGATGTTATTGCAAGAGTTTGACCATCGCTTCTAATTAATCCTTTTATATTTCCGCGAGCGTCAAAAGGTGTTTCGCTTATCAGCGAAGAGATTGGTTCCAGATTTTTTAAATCGATATCATAAGAGAAATTTATCGGTGGATTTTTGCGGATAGATTTATTTTTTCCGGAGTGCTTTGTGGTAATCGGTTTTGTGGTATCGGTTGAAATATGTTCGCTTACCGATGCGATGAGTGAAATAATATTTTCTGTAACTTCAGTACCCGACTCTAACAGACGAAAATTACCCTCGATGTTCGCATCCGCGATTTGTGATTTTATCATCAACTTACGTGCAAGAGTGTCGTTTTGATTCAACGAAAATGAGATTTCATCTGAACTCAATTCGTGATTTCTAAATGTGGATGGAAGCAGAGATAATGCGACATTACATGAAAGATAATCAAAGTTGGTTCCTTTCCCCGTAACTGTCCCTTTAAAATTAAAATCGCTCTGATAATTATCGTCTTCGACGAACGGTGCGAGGTTAAACGATGATACCTCCATGGTTCCGTCGTACTCTGGGAAACTTCTTGGAGGAAAATCTATGGTTCCTTGTAAAAAAGTTTTTGAGTTTCCGGAACTTATTGTGATATTTCCGTCGATGTTCCTGATCGACCCGATAACTGATATATGAGCGTTACTTATAGGAATGTTTCGGATTTCGGATGAATCTATGGAAGCTTCGAGTGAGGCGGAGAGTTCTTCAACTTTGAAACCTCTACCGCTGATAGTTCCGTTGGAATTCAATGCAGTTCTGAAATTCTCTATCTTAAATAGTTTACCGAGATCAATATTGTTTATCTCATAATCAAAATCGTATTCAGGGGGATCGGCATCGAGATTCATATTACCCTTCACCATTGCACTGTTAACCGAACTTTTGAGAGAAGCCATAGATCTGAAATTAGTCGGTCTGCCGCTATAAGTCAAAGAAATAGCCAATGGTTCCATCTCTCCGAATTTAGGGATAGGTAAACCGGCCAATAATAATGAAACATCGGGAGGATTAATAACGCTGTTCTTACTTTCGACATCGAGAAATAATTCTTCCGGTTTGTGTAGATTGCGAATATTCCCTGATAACGTTATTTCGCTGAGCAAAGTTTTTAAATGAACTTCGGAAAGATTCAAATCACCGAATTCACCGTTGGCAACCAGATCGGCTGATGTTGAGCCATCCAAAAAATTTACTTGGGGAAGAAAACTCCTCAATTCTACGAGAGAAATATTGTCGGCGTGGAAATCAAGTTTTGTGGAGTCATGCTCGAGGTCTGCCAGTTCAAGATTTTCGAAGAGATTGATTTTTTTCATTTCGGCAGTGAATCCGAAATTTGATTTTCCGGTCTCTATCTTTACCTTTTCAGCTTTAACGCCTTTATCGGATGCGACGAATTTGCCGCTGAAATTTTTTAACTCGAAATCGGACTCAGGCGAATACCAATTTAATTGTAGAATCCGTACCTCGTAATAATTTTGTTTGATTGTTGCATTCATAACTAAACTGAGTTCGCGCAATGAAAAACTATGGTACTCGAAATATGCTAGCGGCATATCCCAGTGGTCAGGTGAGACAAGGGAGGCAGAATCTAAAAGCTGTACTACTGAATTGTTTATTCTGATTGTATCGATCTGAATAGTCCATGTGAGCGGAGTGGATGATGTATCTTCGCTCGGTTTAATCAATGAGCTGATATTCCAGTAGCCATTCACGGGTCGGAAAAAACGGATAACCGGATTATCGATGCGGATACTTTCAATTTTTATTTTCTTTTCAAAAATCGATAGAAGATGATATCGTAAAGAGATTTTATCCGTTCTCAGGACAGTGCCTGATTGATCATCAATGGCGAGCGAATCAATGGAGAATCCTGTTAAAAAATTTCCTTCGATAGTTCCTAAGTGTAAAGTACCGTTAATATTCGTCGATATTGTTGATGCGAGAGTTGTTCTTAATCTGTTCTTAAAAAATGGTGTTTGAGTAAAAATGGCAAGAAGTCCAATTATAATTAATATAATCAGCGATGAGATCCCGATCCATTTCAATATCCGTTTAAAAAGCTTCATCTGAATAATTTACTTCGATCCGAATCGTTTTAATATCATTTCTATGATGGATGTTGTCGATCTATCCGGGATAAATTCAATTGCCATTACTCTGCCGCCGGCTTTTTCAACTACATCCTTACCAACTATCGCATCAACACTCCAGTCTGCACCTTTAACGAGAACATCAGGGACGATTGCAGAGATTAAATTGAGCGGTGTATCTTCATCAAACAAACAAACGTAATCGACGGGTGATAGATTTGCAAGAACGAAAGAACGATCATTCTCGCCAACGATTGGTCGTTTATCTCCTTTAATTCTGCGAACAGATGAATCAGAATTTAAACCGACGATAAGAACATCTCCCAACGCTTTGGCTTTGATAAGATATTCAATATGTCCGCGGTGAATAATATCGAATACACCGTTTGTAAAAACGACTTTTTTATTTTCCTTTCGCAGTGAGTCGCGTTCCGACATTAATTCATGTAAGCTTAAAACTTTTCCCATATGCTTATTTGGAATTCATTGATTGATGATCGTTATCGCGCAAGATAGTTTTTTTTAATTCGTCGAGATTAATCGGAACGATTCCTGCGTACCCACAAACAATTCCGCCAGCAAAGTTCGCTAGAGTGGCGGCTTCTTTTATTGTTGAATCGCCGGCAAGTGCCATAGTCAACGTGGAGATAACGGTGTCTCCCGCGCCCGAAACATCAGATACGGTGAGTGCCTTAGTGGGCATATGAGAAATCTTTCCGTCAGATTCGAACAGCGACATGCCATGCTCGCCTCGTGTTAGTAAAACATTCTTAACATGGAGTTTCTCAATCAACGTTTTACCCGCAATCAGAATATCTTCATCTGTTTTTAACCGGATCCCCATTGCTTCTTCAGCTTCTTTACGGTTCGGTTTAATCACTGTAACATTTTTGTATTCAAAAAAATTATTGAACTTCGGATCAACAGCAATAATTTTCTGATTCGCGTTCGCGATGCCTATGACTTCGGAGATCAAATTCTTTACTACTACACCTTTGTTGTAATCTTCGATAATGATACCGTCTATCGATTTTATATTATTTCGGATATGATCAAGTAATATTTTCTGAATCTCAACAGATATATCCGATTTCTGTTCGCGGTCGATGCGGACCACATGCTGATTGTTCGCGATAACTCTTGTCTTCACAGTTGTCGGACGGGTACTGTCTGTCGCGATACCGTTGGTTTTGAAGCTACCCTCCCGCAGCAATTCCAATAATTGTTTGCCGCTATTATCGTCACCGATGACGCCTGTAAGAATCGGTTCGCCGCCAAGCGATTTAATATTCATGGCAACATTTGCTGCTCCGCCAAGCCGAATTTGCTCCTGCTCCATATCAACTATAGGCACCGGTGCTTCGGGAGAAATTCTCGAAACATTTCCCCAGATGTATCGGTCTAACATCAAATCTCCGACCACGGCAATCCGCTTCCCAAGCATCCCGCTGAATATTTCATTCAAACGTTTCTCAGATATTGTAACCAACCGCAAACTCCTTTAAATATATACTGTTATGTTTGATAGAAATATACTTACATACCGTGTGAGAAGCAAGAAAGTGAAGAAGAATTAATGGAATAATGGAGTGATATTGACGATTAATCTTACATTCGAATGATTATTTTAAAACTTTGTTTATTCTGACGCATTTTCTATATTTGCTACATTATGAAAACCTATAAAAATATATCACACTCTTTACTAAAATCATATTCCAAACTTACTCAAAGAAAATATCGCCAGAATGACAGGAAATTTTTGGTGGAAGGTGTTCATCTTGTTGAAGAGGTGTTGAACTCGGATTGGGAAGTGGAAGCGATAATAATTAACAGTAAAGGGTTTGTTAAGGAAGTTGGAAAGTTCGGGACTTGGGAAGTTGGAAATGCTGTACCGATGTACGAATGTTCCGAGAAAGATTTCAAAAAATTATCCGATACGGTTACATCGCAGGGGATAGTGGCGGTTGTGAAGATGGAGGAATTCCCCGCAAAGAATTTATGGAATCAATTGCCGCGACGTTCGGTAATTGTCGCAATGGATGAAATTACCGATCCGGGAAATGCGGGCACAATTTTGCGCACGTGCGATTGGTTCGGCGTGGACGCGGCACTGGTCGGTAACAACTCGGTTGATCTCTTCAATCCTAAAGTTCTCAGAGCAACGATGGGTGCGGTGTTTCATTTCCCTATACTGACAGATATAAATTTGGATTCGATGTTATCGCAGAGTAAAGAACATAAATTTAAAATCATAACCACAGTCCTCGATTCGGGAAACGTGCTAAACCGATTTTCATTCCCTGATCGATCAATAATAGTTTTAGGTAATGAAGCGCGAGGAGTATCTGAATCAATAAAAAATCTTTCTGATGAATTAATAACAATTCCAAAGTACGGTAAAGCTGAATCGCTTAACGTGGCGATATCGTGCGGGATTATTTTGAACGCAGTAAGGTTGGGTGCTGGTCAGTAGTGAGTAGATAGTGGTTAGTAGTCGGTGGTTAGTGGTTGTTTATTTTATGTTTGCATCTCATCGGCTTTTTTCCTACATTTTCAATAATAATCAATCAATATTCATCATAATTTTCAGATGTTAGCGGATTATATTCCAATCGGTATAATGATTATTTTCGGTGTCGGCTTCGCGATAGTTCTGACTAAAGCGAGCGAATGGTTTGGTCCGAAAAATCCGAACGAAGTTAAGCAATCGATCTACGAAAGCGGCATGGAGCCGGTTAAATCGGCGCGCGAGAGAATTTCAATAAAATATTATATGGTGGCGATGCTTTTCATTCTGTTCGATATCGAAGTCGTTTTCATGTATCCGTGGGCGGTAAATTTTCGATCACTCGGAATGTTCGGCTTCGTTGAGATGGTAATATTCATCGCGGTCTTGATGGCAGGATTTTTATATCTCTGGAAGAAAGGCGCTTTCGAATGGGACTAGTGAAGACCGACGAACCATTCATCACCACAAAGATCGATCAATTCATTGGATGGGCGCAAAAAAATTCTCTATGGCCCATGCCGATGGGAATTTCTTGCTGCGCGATCGAAATGATGTCTTTCGCCGGTCCGCGTTATGATTGCGCGCGTTTTGGTTCAGAGGCATTCCGGTTTTCTCCCCGCCAAAGCGATCTCATGCTGGTTGCGGGAACGGTAACATACAAGATGTCGCATGTTGTGCGAAAAATTTACGATCAAATGCCCGATCCGAAATGGGTAATCGCGATGGGCGCATGTACCTCGACGGGCGGAATGTATCGTTCTTACTCGGTTGTGCAGGGAATTGATCTTTTCATTCCGGTTGATGTCTATATTGCCGGATGCCCGCCGCGTCCGGATAACTTAATAAACGGTTTGATTGAAATACAGAAAAAAATTGCCGCGGGACAAAAGCCGGGGCAATCTGAAAAAATTTACATCCAAGAATCACCACGGAAATATGAAAGAAAAATTACTCAATAAACTGAACGCATTATTTAAAGAAGCGATCGAATCGGTTGAAGAGTTCCGGGGTGAACTGACTCTCATAATTAAAAGGGAGTATTTATTGCAAACCGCACAAGTTTTACACGATGACCCGGAATTAAAATTCGATTCGTTGCGCGATGTTTGCGGTGCCGAAAGGTTTTTACCCGGCGATAGATTCGAGGTCATTTACAATCTCTACTCGATTCAAAATAAATTCCGTTTGCGGTTAAAAGTACATCTTCCCGAAAATGATCTTCATATTCCAACCGTATCATCGATCTGGACTGCGGCGAATTTTGCCGAGCGCGAAACTTATGATATGTACGGAATCGTTTTCGATGGGCATCCTGATATGCGAAGAATTTATATGCCGGAAGAATTTGAATATCATCCGCTCCGAAAAGATTTTCCTCTGATGGGTATTCCCGGTTCACTTCCTCTGCCACGAAAATAAATTTTCCCGATCATGTCATTCGAACAAAATCAACACGAAGCGCGACAAAAAATTCTCAAAGCATTAGAGAACCAGCATACAACTGTGATGTTCAGCGATTCTCTTGAGAATGAGATGATATTGAATATGGGTCCACAGCATCCCGCTACACACGGAGTGCTTCGTTTACTACTGCGCTTAGACGGAGAAACGATTGTTGCTGCAGTTCCCGATCTCGGATACCTTCATCGTGGTTACGAAAAGCTTGCAGAGAATATGAATTATCACGAATTCATTCCTCACACAGATCGTCTCGACTATTTATCCCCGTTAGCGAACAATGTTGCGTACGTTCTTGCGGTAGAAAAACTCGCCGGTATTGAAGTGCCTCAGCGCGCTCAATATCTTCGCGTTATATGTGCAGAACTTGCCCGGCTCGCATCGCATCTTGTATGGATCGGAACGATGGCGATGGATGTTGGTGCCGTTACAGTTTTATTATGGGGATTTCGCGAGCGGGAGAAGATTCAGGACATTTGGGATTTGCTGACTGGTGTGAGGTTTACAACGAGTTTCACGAGAGTCGGCGGCATGGCGCAAGATATTTCTGGTGAAGCTATCGCTGCAATTAAGAAATTTTTAGACGAGCTACCCGCGTCGCTAGATGAGTGCGAGAATGTTTTAGCGCGCAACAGAATTTTCATCGATCGTTGTGAAGGAATCGGTTACGTTTCAAAAGAAGATTCTATTGCGATAGGTCTCACAGGTCCGTTGCTTCGCGCAGTCGGCGTTGATCATGATCTAAGAAGAGATGTGCCGTATTTAGTGTATGATAAATTAGATTTTCATGTTCCTGTTTATCAGGATGGTGACGTGCTTGCCCGATTCTATGTCCGCATAACGGAAATGAGAGAAAGTATAAAAATTCTTTGGCAGGCATTAGATAAAATGCCGGCAGGTCCAATCCATGCCAACAAGCCAAAGCAGGTACTTCCGCGTAAAGAAAAAGTTTACGGTAAAATGGAAGAACTGATACACGATTTCATGTTGATAAATTTTGGAATTAATCCTCCCATTGGCGAAGTGTATCATGCAATCGAGGCATCGAAAGGTGAATTAGGATTTTATATACAAAGCAAGGGAGATGGTTATCCCTGGCGGTTGAAAATTCGGTCTCCGTCATTCTGTAACATCCAATCGTTACCGATGATGCTTCAGGGTGGATTAATTTCGGATGTGGTTGCGGTTATCGGCAGTCTCGACCCGGTAATGGGCGAGGCGGATAAATAATAATTCAAAATGCAAAAGTAAAAAGTCAAAAATGTTGACGCAGGAAAATAAAAATAAGATAGACGCTCTAAGAAAACAATTCCCCGATACAAAATCGCTGACTATTCCCGCGCTTCATATCGCGCAAGAGCAGTACGGCTGGGTGTCGGAAGAGGCGATGAAAGATATTGCACTGTTGCTCAATCTACCCGAAAGCCATATCATCGGTGTTGCAACATTTTATACCATGTTCAACAAGAAACCGGTAGGGAAGTATCATATTCAGGTTTGCACGAACGTTTCGTGCCAACTCCTTGGATCTGAAAAAATATCCCGATACATTTGTAATAAATTAAATATCAAAGTTGGTGAAACTACATCCGATAAGAAATTCACCATTTCCGAAGTTGAATGTCTAGGTTCATGCGGCACAGCACCAATGATGCAGGTGAACGACGATTATCATGAAAATCTCACGCCTGAAAAAATTGATAAGATTCTTCAAGAATTGAAATAAAATATGTCGGAATTTTCAGAAAAAATATTACTGCCGGATATTCCAAATCTCCATCGGATCGAAGTTTACGAACAGAACGGCGGATACCGCGCGATCAGAAAAGCTTTAGAGATGACGACCGATGCCGTGATCGATGAAGTCAAAAAATCGAATCTGAAAGGTCGTGGCGGTGCGGGATTCCCAACAGGTTTAAAATGGACATTCATGCCGAAGCAATCCGCGAAACCGAAATATCTCTGCGCTAACGGAGATGAAGGTGAACCCGGTACATTCAAAGACAGGCAGATATTCGAGTTAAATCCGCATCTTTTTATCGAAGGATCTTTGATCGCCGCTTACGCGATGGGAATTACAGCCGTTTACGTTTACATTCGCGGTGAGTATGTAAAATGGATTAAGATACTCCAGCAATCAATAGACGAAGCATATTCAAAAAATTATATCGGGAAAAATATTCTCGGCACACAATTCTCAACAGATATTTACATCGTCCGCGGTGCAGGTGCTTATATTTGCGGCGAAGAATCTTCGCTGATGAACTCTATCGAAGGTGAGCGCGGTTATCCGCGTGTTAAACCACCATTCCCGGCACAGGTCGGGTTGTGGGGATGTCCGACTACCATCAATAATATTGAAACGATTGCGAACATACCTCACATTATAAACCGCGGGGCGGAATGGTATTCGCGAATCGGCGCACCAAAACATCCGGGTACACTTTTATTCGGTGTAAGCGGACATGTAAACAAACCGGGCGTTTACGAATTACCAACCGGAACATTGCTCACAGATATCATCTTCAAACATGCAGGCGGAGTTAAAGATGGTAAAAAGATTAAGGCGGTTATTCCCGGCGGTTCATCGACAAAATGGATCTTAGGCGAAGAACTTGAGGGAGTTAAGATGGATGCAGAGTCTTTGAAAGCTTACGATACGTCCATCGGTACAGGCGGAGTGATAGTGATGGATGAAGATACGGATGTAATAAAAGTTCTTGCGCGGTTGACACATTTTTACCATCACGAATCGTGCGGACAATGCACGCCTTGCCGCGAAGGATGCGGATGGATGGAAAAAATTCTAAAGCGCTTCATCGCTGGCGAAGCGCAGATAGAAGATATCGATCTTCTTTTGAATGTTGCGAACAACATCGAAGGAAATACCGTCTGCGCCTTAGGCGATGCCGCCGCCTGGCCCGTTCAAAGTGTTATTAAAAAGTTCAGGGGAGAGTTCGAGAATCGGGTAATAAAAACACCTGCTGAAAAAAAGTACATCAAACCACCACATCTGGTTTCGGCTTAGTAGCAAACCGATAGCAACTAACGATTCGCAACTCGCCAATCACCAATCAATTCTTCGGCTTCAGCGGATCCGAGTGTGTTGAATCTACCGGTGGCGCAGTTGGAATCATCTTATCATCGGGCGTAGTAATTTCTGATAATTTTGTATTGTACAAAGTGTAACTGTCCACAAGTGAATCATTCCGTGTGTAGAATTGAAATGTAATACTATCTTTTGATGCTTTAACCAATTGTGCGCCGTAATCATCGCAGTATCTAACCTGGCTTCCCTCAATCGGATTAGCGAATGTATAAAGACTTCGACCGCCCGATCCATTCACAAGATATAATAAACTATCTATCATTAATCGTTCGTACAAATGCTCATGACCTGCTAAAACCGCGTCGGCACCCCATTCTTTGTATTGCCACTGGGCAGGAGGGAAGTTGCCGTGGTCTTTTCCCGAACTATAAGGTGCATGATGGAAGTAAACAATTTTCCATACTGATGTTGAACCGTTCATACGTTCGTTCAACCATTGTGCTTGTTTAGATGTATCGGTGTTACCATCAGGTTCATGCTGATCACTATCGAGCGCGAAAAAATGTACCGGTCCTTTAACGAAATCATAATATCTTTCATTGCCGGGTAGAGTAAAATATTTTAAGTATGGAACCGCGCCCGCTACTCGCCAATCGTGATTACCTAAAGTTGGAAAAAATCTATTTATCGTATCTCCCTTACCAAACTTACCGAAGTAAGGAGAAATAAACTCGCTGTAATATTGTCCGATATTTATATCGATAGTAGAATCTTCACCGTAATCATAATTGTCATCACCTGTAGTGATAACGAAATCCGGCTTCCAGCTTTTCACAAGGTTTGCAACATCTTCGGCTTCCTTACTTTCCCATCCGAAATCTCCGATGACGGCAAATCTGATTAGGTCTTGACCGATAGTTTGAAATGAAAATGCCGATAGTAAAATCGATAATGCCAAAAATTTTGATCTCATAAAATTCTTTATAATGATAAATTAATAAAATTAATGATGACCTCCGCCTTGATAATTTTTCTCACCGGCTTCGATTCGAATAGGAAGATAATTTTGTTTCGGCGGCAGCGGACACGTTGCAAATTCCGTGAATGCGCATGGCGGGTTGTATGCTTTGTTGAAATCCAATACAACATTATTCGCGGAATCAGGTAAATCAGCGTAAAGGAATCGACCCATTCCGTATGTCTCTTTGCCCGCGGTTTCATCATGGAATATAATGAAAAATTCTTTCCCTTCTTTTAGAGCATCAAGCCGGAGTTGGTTGCCATCGATATCGAAAACAATCGCTCCCGGGCAAGTGTCGTTATTGACCTGATTAAGAACATTAACTATCGGGATAATTCTGGGCGGATCGTAAGGTTCGAATTTCGCTTCAAGTCTCCACTTAAGTTCTATCGGGAAGGACGATAATCCTTTAAAATATTTTCGTGAAGGATTTTCGTTGTCTTTCACTCGAACACCAAATCTATCGCCTCTTTTGATTACGTGGAAATTGAGGGAACCAAGTTTCATAATTGTTGGTGTTGCTTTACCCGATTCGTCCGATTGAATTTTCATTTCGCTGACGGCGGAATCGTCGCATATGATTGAAACACCTTTAGCGCATTTGAAACGAAGTTGCCCTTTCTCGAGGAAAATAGAGCCAGCATGAGCGGGTGATCTTTCCGGTGGAAAGATTATAACATTGGATGAATCCGTACCGAATTTATTTTCACCTTCATTCAGCCAGAATAATCCGCATAAGGTTAGCCATCCATTTTCTTTTTTCAATCCTTCTGTGCGCTTTATTTGCCAATCTGTAATTTCTTTTTGGTACGAAGCGTAATCGATCGATGGTTTTTGCTTGCATCCTGCGATGATAAGTGTTGAAATAAAAAATGCGGTAATAAAAATTCTATTAACAGGGGGCATAATAATTCTCAAGCAAATTCTAATTTATTCACTTCTCACTCACTAAATAAATCTGATAACCAAATGGTTGAATCGAGGGATTGAAAATCTTTCCTTTTTCAACCTGTATGGAATTGTGAGTAAAATAATCTTTCAACATTATTTTGGATGCTTCACCGATTGATTTGTCGAACGCGAGCTTTATCTTGGGTGTTCGTAAGGCATCTGAAAAATTTAATATGACTAAGATTTTATCTTTTCCTTCAATCCTAAGAAATGCGAAGATATTTGTATCATCACTTGTTGATGCTTTTATAAATTCACCGTGCGAAATTGCCTTATGCACTTTCCTCAATTTAAAAAGAGAGCGATATAAAGTATCCATCTCTCGCGATCTGTTCCAGTCGATATCAACTTTTTCAAAGAGTCCAAGTTTTTGATCATTAGCAACTTCTTCGCCATTATAGATTAGTGGTATTCCAGGGATCGTGTTGATTATTACTGCCGATAGCTTCAATCCTACCTTACCGAATTTTAGAATTGCGGGTTCATCCCAGGCGTTTTTATCGTGATTAGTGTTGAAACGCAGGCGAAGTGAGTTGATCGGGAATTCTGATTTTTCTTTTTGAAAAAGAGTATCTAAGAATTTTGCCGATCGTTCGTTCTTCAGCAATGGTTCCAGCGCATCGTAAATATTCCAGGAGTAAGTAATATCAAAAGCGTTCAAGTGATGTTCAGGCAGTGATCCTTCAGACAGCATCATGATCGGTTTTATCTTATTCAGTTTGTTCCGGGCTTCTTCCCAAAAATCGAGGGGTACCAACTCGGAAACGTCGCATCTGAATCCGTCTATGCCGATATCTTTCACCCACCATTCCATCATATCCAGCATATACTTTCGCAGTCCGGGTTTTGAATAATCGAGGTCTGCAACATCGGTCCAATCGTCATTCGGAGATATAATATTTCCGAGTGAATTTTTTGAAAACCATTCAGGATGTTGTTGAATTAATTTACTGTCCCATGATGTGTGATTGATTACGAGGTCGAGTATAAGTTTTATTTTGTTTTTATGAGCAGTGGTTAGGAGCTTCTGAAAGTCGAGCATTGAGCCGAATTCAGGATTCGTATCGTAATAATCCCGAATAGAATAAGGGCTTCCCAATTTTCCTTTCCGGTTTTTTATCCCGATCGGATGTATGGGCATCAACCAAATAACGTTGACGCCCATTTCCTTTAATTCCGGGATTCTCTTTTCCAGCCCTGCGAATGTACCCTCGGGAGAAAACGAACGAAGATAGACTGAATAAATTATTGTCTCTTTCACCCAGTCGGCACTCTTTACCGCATTTTTATGTGCGGTCGACTGTCCGTTCTTTTCTCCTGAAATTTCTCTGCTGACAAAATATGCAGAGGAAGAAAAAAATAAAAGGACAATGAAGAGAATACGGGTTCTCATCATTCACCTTTTTGGATTTATTTTCCTTTAGCTGAAATCAACTCAACTTCGAAGACCAAAGTTGAATTCGGGCCGATCAGATTTCCGGCGCCGCGTTCACCGTATGCTAATTCAGATGGAATATAAAATGTAAATTTCGATCCAACCGGCATTAGTCCAACACCTTCTGTCCAACCTTTTATTACCTGATTTAACGGGAATGTTGTTGGTTCTCCGCGTTTGATCGAGCTGTCGAATTCTGTTCCGTTAATAAGTGTGCCGCGATAATGCACTGTAACAGTATCGGTTGCGGCAGGTTTTTTACCAGTTCCCATTTTTTCAACTTTATACTGCAAACCGCTTGCGGTTACCTGAACTCCTGCTTTTTTCTTATTTTCTTCAAGGAATGCCGCTCCTTCAGTTTTATTTTTCTCTCCTTGTGCTTTCATAGTTTCCTCTTGTTTTGCCATCATTCTTTTTTGAAAATCCATCATACATGCTTGCGATTCTTCATCGGTCATCAGCTTTTTGCTGCTGTCGAGGACATCTTTTATTCCCTGGGCGACGATAGTGGGGGATACCACGATTGATTGTGATTTTAAATTTTGCCCTATGCTCATTCCTATACTGTAACTGACGCTGTCTTGCTGTGTCTTCAGTTCAACTTTATTCTGCGTGTTACTCTGGCAGGCAACAATACCTATTGAAAGCGCGATGAACAGAATATACTTCATTAAAAAATCCTTTCGAAAATATTGATAAATATGGCAGTAAGTGTGTATTCTTTAAATTTGCCTCAGTAATGATACGATTTTCAACACGATTATCCAAATAATGATTTTAAATAGATGTGGCTTGATTTTATCTCTGAATCTCACCATATTATATATATGAAAGTACTCATCATCTCTTCTTTAATCATAGTTACTATTTTTTCCGGATGTTGTTCTTCCGGGAAAACATCTTGCGACACCAAGGACACAGCAGATTCGCTGTCTAAACCGAGGATGAATACTCCGGTGAATGTCGCACACATCGCAGCTAATTCCTCGAATATTCAGATCAAGATTGATTCTGTCCAAAAAATTGACAACTATGATTTTAAGTTGTTTGGAAAAGTAATATCAGAACAGAACAACGTTTCTGAAAACCCAACACCGGATATCGGCATAAATATCGAGCTTATTCCTGATTTCTTTAAGAACGAAGAGAATATCATCGATTATTCTCATGAACGGAATAAGCGCATCATGAAATTGAGTGCGGCTCGGATAGGAGATGTCTATTCAATTGTTATTTCGAGAGATAATAACGGAACAATCCATCTCATCGATTTAATCGAACAATAACATTTATTTTAAGGATGAAAATGAAAACGATTCACTATTCAATCATAATGTTTATCACACTGTTTTTGGTAACTTTTTTTGTTACCCGATTCGATGATGTTCAAAAAACAACGGTGGCCGGCAAAACGGGTGTAGAATCAATACCATCAAATCTTAAGTCAACCGGCGCGATGGAGGCGATGAAATGGTATAATGATCAACGAGCGTACCCGACAGGGAAAATTCCTTACGGCTGGCGCGAAAAGGCAGAAGACCATATCAAGAAATTTAATTTATCAAAATCCGGTTCTGTCAACGCGGTAACCTGGACATCGGTTGGACCATCCAATGTGGGTGGAAGGGTCCGCTCAATAGCTGTCGATCCTGCGAATTCAAATATTATCTACGCCGGATCTGTTAGCGGGGGAATTTGGAAGAGCACCAATGGCGGTTCGGGTTGGGCTCCCATCTCAGATTTTGTCTCGAACATGGTAATAGGTTGCATTACTATCGATCCCTTAAATTCAAATATTATTTATGCAGGTACCGGCGAGGGATATTTTAATTATGATGCACTTCGGGGGATTGGTGTGTTGAAATCAACAGATGCAGGTGCAACATGGACTGTCTTGAATAATTTTGTCGGTGCAGGCGCTAATTATTATTACTATTTCATCAATAAAATTGTCATACGTCCAGATAATCCTAACATTCTGTTTGCTGCAGTAACGAATAATTCGGAAGGTATTTGGAAATCAACAGATGCAGGTGCAAGCTGGTCGAAAATTACAACCCCGAGCACGTCGAAATTCTGTACCGATCTTGTTCTCGATCCTAATAATTCAAACACCATGTACGCCGCGTTTGGATTATTCAGTTCTGATGGCGTCTATAAAACAACCAACGGCGGAACAAGCTGGACTAAATTAGCAACCGGTTTTCCCGCGACTACGTTGAAGTATACCCGGATCAGTTTGTCTATATCTAAAACAAATCCTGCAGTACTATTCGCAAGTGTCGCCGATTCGAATTATTACACTCATGGTATTTATAAACTTAATACCTCCGGTACATCGTGGGTTACTCTTACAACACCATATGATTATACTGTTAATGTAAGCGGAACACACCTCGGAGGTCAGGGTTGGTACAACAATGTTATCACGGCTCATCCCACGGATACGAATACGGTTTATGTGGGAGGAATTAACTTATTCCGGACGACTAACGGAGGTTCCTTATGGAATAGATTAAGCGATGGTTACAGTGCACCGTATGTACATGTAGATCAACATGCGATAACGATTGATCCAAATAATTATTCAACCGTTTATTTCGGTTGCGATGGCGGAGTTTTTAAATCTACGACAGGCGGTAATTCATTCAACGATATGAATTCCGGTTTTAGCACAATACAATTTTATAGCGGGGCTGTGCATCCTACAATCGCCGCGTACTTCGGCGGTACCCAGGATAACGGAACATTAAAAACTACAACACCAACGACTTGGCAATCGGCGTTCGGAGGTGATGGCGGTGATGTGTGGATTAATTATAATTCTCCGAATATCATCTTTACCGAATATGTAAATTTAACAATCTTTAAGTCTACTGATGGGGGAAGCAGTTGGAATAAGGCGATGAATGGAATTCCAACCGGACCTAATTATTATGATGGTACCACAGATCGTGTAGATTTTATCGCACCTTACACGATGGATCCGGGGAATCCTTCAAACTTAGTTGCAGGAACTTATAAAATTTACCGAACAACAAATAGCGGCACTCTTTGGACGAGTATCAGCGGTGACCTTACGGGGGATGGAGCCGGAAGTACAGGAGCAATCATCACTGCTATAGGAATTGCAAAAAGCTCGAGTGTCACCATTTATGTTGGTACCGGCGGGAGCGGAACAAGTACAGCAAAAGTTTGGGTAACCACCAATACGGGAACGAACTGGACAAATGTTACGGTAGCTCCGATCCCTAATCGCCGTGTAACAGCTATCGCAGTTGATCCGAATAATCGAGATAGCGCGTATGTATGTTTCTCTGGCTACGGTACAGGGCATTTATATTTTACTGCAAACCGCGGTACATCTTGGAGTAATAAAAGTGGAAATTTACCCGACATACCGGTAAATGCAATAATAATCGATCCGGTGAATGTGAGCCACCTTTTCCTCGGAACGGATCTTGGAGTATATGAATCGAACGATGGTGGTACAACATGGACGCAGCAAAACAGTGGTATGGCAAATGTCTCGGTTGCAGATCTGGATTTGAACAATAACGGATATTTATTTGCAGCGACTCATGGAAGAGGAATGTTCAAAACTGTAAATGCAGTGGGGATTAAAGATGAGAACATAACGACGCCAACAGCTTTTAATCTGGAGCAAAATTTTCCAAATCCGTTTAATCCTTCAACTTTGATATCGTTCAGCATTGCCGAACCAAGTTACGTTGCGCTGAAGATCTTTGATATGTCGGGCCGCGAAGTGGTCGTAATCGAAGATGGTGAATTACACCAAGGAAGATATGAGAGGAAATTTGACGGATCAACGATAGCGTCTGGTGTGTATTTCTATAATTTGAAAGTTTCGGGGAAGAACGGCAATCACTTCTCCCAAACAAAAAAAATGATATTAGTTAAATAGAATTAAAATTTACATCATTGGGAAATTGTGATTAGGTTGGGAGACGATCTGGAGGGTATTTATACCCTCCTTGAAATTAAAGATAAGCCCTATCACCTTTGGTAGGGCTTATTTATTAAGGGGAAATCAATGGTTTTAATGCCCTAACGATCCTGTCTACAGTTAATCCTATTTTTTCATTTTTTATCTCTACGATCAGATCAGCCTGATGATAATTACTCTCTCGATCGTGTAAGAGCGAATAAATGCGATTTCTCAGTTCATCACCGGATAATTTCTCACCGTTAATGCTCCTAAGCAACGGTCTGTCTAACTTGTTTTTTAAACGCTTGATCAATAACTCCGGATCGATTTTTAGATATAACAATATTCCATATTTACTGACTATCGTCATATTATCATCATCTTGTAATGTCCCGCCACCCAACGAGATCACCTGTCTGGAATTCAATGAAAGTTCGGAAAGAATAATATTCTCGATTTTTCGAAAATACTTTTCACCTCTTTCCGTGAAAATATAAGTGATCGATTTGCCTTCCTTTTCTTCTATCTCCCTGTCAAGATCTGTATATCTGTAACCGATCGTGTTTGCAATGATGGGTCCCAGCGTACTTTTGCCGCTACCCATAAATCCGGTCAGGAAAATATTATTTTTTGGAAATATTTCTGTTACCATTTAATAACGATTCCTAAAGAGAGTAACAGACCGTCTATGCTTACCCGCGAGTCACTGGACTCAATAGAAAATGGAAGCGTTGAGTTATTAGCTAATTCGATTTTGTCACTTTCTGAAGAGAATTGTACCTCTCTAAATTTAATTTCTGTACGTGCAGAGAATATCGATGTTAATTTATATTCACAACCTGTCAGGATGTGAATGCCCGCGCCCGGAGAAAAATGGTTTATATGATTTTCGATTCCGTCTATTGATAAATCACGTCCTCCAAAATATAATCCAATTCCCCCGCCGATATAAAATGTAAGCGATTGTATTCCGATCGGTAATTTGAAATACGAAGATGCTTCAATAGGAATGGCATAATATCCATCGACTATTTTTCCCTGGTTCGATGGGTCTAATAGATTTATTTTATTTGTATGAGCTGAAAGATATTCAATGGAGAAGCCTAGTTCTGTTTGACCATCAGAGAGGGGAAATCGGTAATCGATTCCAAATCCCCAAATTTCATCGATAGAAAAATATTGATTTCGGATTGCAGGATCGGAATCTTTGGAATGATGATAAATTTTTGATGTGGTTGTTAACGATCCGGAGAGTGTCACGCTTTGCTGCCGGTTTTGAGCCGGCAGCATTTCGGAAAAAAGGAGGAGGAGTGGCAATATCGTGCCGCTAATTAAGCGCACGAGCTATCCCTTTCTGTTCAATAAGATCTATCTGTAAAATTTATCTCGGTTGTCAACAATATCCGCATTCTTCTTGAGCTGTTCAATCCACTGACTGAAGAAGCGATTTCGCCTTTCGCTGAGCAATTGATTCCGTAACATAGGACGTTGAGAAGTGTAGACTGTTGAATCGAATGCCGACTTATTAATTAATTTTATCAAATAAACGCCTCGTTGACTTTCAATTGGCTGAGAAAGATCGCCTGTATTTAATTGACTGATCCCACCAAAGAATCCAAGATCACGGCCGATTCCGGGGATATAACCCGATAAAGAAAACGAGGTTAGATGCTGTACATTAATTTTCGGATTCATTTGAGATAATTTTTGAAGACTATCCGTTTGCGATATAGATTTACGGGTTTCTGCAGCTATCAATTTTACTTTTTCTAATTTCTTATCTCGTTTGAGCCGACTTTCAACAACCGTTTTAACTTCATCAAATGGGCGAATGCCGGCCTCTTTCACTTCTGTTATTTTGAAAACGCCGTATCCATTCGTAACTGAAAAGAGCGGACTCACCGTTCCAACCTTGTTTGAGAAAGCAAATTTGTTAACAGTGCTGTTCATTCCGATTCCCGAAATTCCACCGTCTTTCTGAAACGAAGAAGTTTCCAATACATTCAATTTGCTCTGTTGAGCCTCCTTCTCAAAATCACCTTCCTGAGCAAGGTAGGCAAAGTCTTGAGCCTGCTGAGAAATATTCGTGCGAGTTCTGGAACTGATCCGGATCTGCATATGGATATCCGAAAACTTTACCTCACGATTGTCCCGTGCGTGAACTTTAATGATATGATACCCGAAATCCGATTTAATGGGAGCGAGTAACTCACCAACTTTCGCTTTGAAGGCGGCTGTTTCGAATTGTTTAACCATTTTACCTTTGCTGAACCAACCTACGTCGCCACCCCGACTGCCAGAACCCGGATCTTGGGAATTATCTTTCGCAATCTGGGCGAAATTTTTTCCATTCTTTATGTCATTGAAAAGATTTTTTGCTTTTGCGAATGCGGCAGCGCTGTCATTATTTTCAATTTTTATCAAGATATGGCTTGCATGTATAAATTCATTCTTGCCGGGCTGGAAGGCAGTTACTTTCATCAGATGAAAACCGTCAAAATCTTTAACGGGACCAACAATATCTCCAACCTTGGCTTGAAATAAAGCATTTTCTTTTTCAGCACTCATCTGTCCATGTGCGACAAACGATTCGGTTACATTTGTTTCGTTGTACATATTTTTCAGAGTATCAAAATCAACTCCGGCTTGCGCACGTTTTATGATGTCTTGCAGTTCAGCTATAACATCGTTCGTGTCGGTCGTTGAAGGTACTTCATTGAATATTACATATTTCAATTTCCTGGTGGCTTCAACTTTATAATCTTCAGAATGCTCATTGAAATAATTGCGGAGATCGTCATCTGATACTGAAATTTCGTTATCAGGTATGAGTGTATTCGGATCGAAGAATGCGTAATCGGCATCGTACTTTATATTCTGATCAGAAAATTTTTGATAAACATCATTTTCAGATACATTAACACTTGCGGTAATTATACTTTGGAGTTTTTCACGCTGACGCTGTCTGCGTAGAAGCTCTTCTATCTGTATCATGATACCTTTATTTTTCGGATCCATTATAGTAGCATCATATGCCTGTCTGTTGAATTGACCCGTTGAATCTGTAAATTGTCTTGTTAAAAATTCAGGTGGTTGTTCACCTTTTACCCAGTCAACGATCTCCTGGTCGGTGATTTTGATCCCTAATTTAGCGATCTGTTCATCGTATAAGGTTTCTTCTACCAATTGCTGCCAAATTTGATCACGGATCGATTGTTGCTGGTTTTCATCGGGTTCTGTTCCGGTTTGGGCTTTTTGATTGTCAACGGCTTTCCGAAACATCTCGGCAAATTCTTTTGATGTGATAGCACGTTCGTTAATTTTGCCAATCTCTTGTGATTCTATTTGCATCCGGGATTGTTTTCGTCCGGTTATATCCATTCCCCAATCGAGAACGATGTAAATAACGAAAACTCCGGCGAATATTGAGAAAAATGTCGCTAATCTCTCACGTATTTGTGTCATTAAAGGCATGTGTAGGTTATCCTTTGAAAAAATGTTCAGGAAATTAAAAATACTTCAAAATATACGAGAAAAATGCAAGATAAGCAATGGAAAAATTGGATTAAATAAAAAAGCCGCTCTAGGGGGTACCTAAAGCGGCTAAACGTTCATCCTTCTACATATCCACCGTATCGTTACGTATTCCACATCCAATCGGAAGGATGCCGTTCATATTACGTAACATCGTCCGGATAAATGAAAGTTCCCTAATTTAGAAAAATATTTTTCCCCTAAAGCCAACGCCAAAGCCAATATTTTTCCAATACTACCTTACTCCAGTGCAATGTAACATTCGGGTCTGTCCAGGATAGTACAGATTTTTCAGTGTTTATTAAGTTTCCATGTAAGTATGATGCCTTGCCATTTCCGGTTTCAAGGAAAAAAAATCCATAACCGGAAAATTCTTTCCTATCAGAATTTTCCTGCAGCTCTTGAGCAATATTAAATGCTACAACTTCGGCTTGATTGTTGGCAAATATCCCTGCCTTCGGAAGAATGTGACCATTCTCCATCTTTATATTAATGCAATCGCCAATAGCATAGATGTTGTTGAAGTCGGTTTGCATAGTTCGCTTGTTCACTTTGATCCAGCCCGATGCATCCAACATATTTGATAATCGAAGAGCATCAGGCGGTTTCATAGGGGGAACTATGATCGATATATCTGGTTCGGATGATTTCGTTTGTAAGGTGATTCGAGATATTGGATCATCAGGATTTTTGTCAAGTTGGGTATTGGGTAAAAAATTTATATGCTGATCAACCAGAAGTTTTCGCATCTGAATGTTGATTTCTGATGGAGCGAATGGAAGCGGTTCTTGGTTAGGTGAATTCAATATGATCTCGATATTACCGATTCCTCTTTTCTGATAAAATGACGAGAGCAGAAAAGCGGCATCGAATGGAGCAAACGGATATTTAACCTCATTACTTAATTGAGATATTTCAATCTTACCGCCCGGAAATATCGGGATAATCTTGCTTAACTCAACAGCTCCTTCGAATGTGTAAAATGTATTTACGCGGTTGCCGACTGCAAACTCTGCCGGTAACTCGTTATCAGCTCCAAGTGCGATCACCAGATAATCAAAATGAAAATTTCCCCGGTCTGTCACAACGATTTTATCATTCTTATCAATCGATATTACCTCTGCTTGTTGAAATTCTATTCCGTGTTTTTCTAGGGAAGTAAATGGTTTTGTGATTGCTGCCGGAGTGCGCCATCCGATCACAATCCAGAGGAATGATGGTTGGAAAGCATGATAAGAATGTCTGTCGATAACGATAATTTTGTGTTGGCTGCCAATGTGTTTTCTCAGGTCTCGTGCTGTAACAATACCACCCATTCCACCGCCAATAATGATAATCGTTTTTTGTTCCATAATTGAATCTACAAAAATATCGGTAAAAAATCGAATCATAAAAACTGATCAGATTTTACATTTCTTCACGGAAAACTTATAAAATGTGTAAAGTTGCATTTTAAACAATACTTTCGTAAGATTCAGAATTCAAATAAAGAAATCAAAATTCAAACAGTGAGGAATATATGGTAATCAAAGAAAAAATGGAAAACGATATCGCGATACTCAATTTAAAAGGCGATCTTCTGGGTGAACCGGATACAACCACCCTGAGAGATAAAATTCATAGTCTCGTGGGTGATGAGGTAAAAAAAGTTGTTATCGATCTGGGAGGAGTGAATTACATGAACAGCAGCGGACTGGGTACGCTGATTTCAACTCTGACAACAATGCGTAATGCCGAAGGTGAATTGAAATTAGCGAGAGTTGGAAAAAAAGTTCAGAATCTTTTCATCATCACTCAATTGGTGAAAGTTTTTGATACTTACGAAACTGTTGACCGCGCAACCGCGAGTTTCAGCGGTAAGAAGAAATAATAGCTGGCTCAGAATATGAATCTTAAATCATCGGCATTTGAAGATGACGAGCCGATACCAACGAAGTATGCTCATTCGGGTGTTGCCGGGGGGAGGAACATCTCAATTCCGCTTGAATGGGAGAATCCACCGGAGGGAACAAAATCGTTCGCACTCTCGATTATCGATCCGCATCCGGTAGCCCGGAATTGGATCCATTGGCTTGCAGTCAATATCCCGGTCGGCATTAGCGTGCTTGCCGAAGATGTTTCGGGAAAGAAAATGCCCTCCGGTTCAAAAGAGCTTTACAATTCTTATGGTGAATTAGGTTATGGTGGACCGCAACCCCCCAAAGGTTCCGGACCTCATCCGTATGTCATCACGCTTTACGCGCTTGATGTGGAAAAAATAGATCTTACTGCTAACTCAAGTTTAACTGCTTTCGAAAAAACAATCGATGGTAAAGTAATTACATCATCGAGTATCACAGGAATATTTGAACGATAACATAGTTTAACGTGTTGGAGATTCTTGAAACCAATTCATTGACGAGAGATCACTCCAACCATTCAGATTGAAAATCCTTCCAAAAAGATCCCAGAGATTAAAGGTGAAGAAAGTATTACGGATTATATAATCTCCTGCTCGTAAAATATATTATTGAAACACCCGGTGATGTTTTCAAAAAGGGAAAGGAAATTTGGCTCTATCGCGAAGTTTTTGTATTTTAGGATTGAATGATTCTCCATTTTATCCATATAACTATTACGCAACTGTAGTCCATCCTTTGCAATTCGGGGCATGATGGATGTCCCGCTCTTGAATCCGATAATAATTCAATAAAAATTCCAAACAAACATTAATGAAACATACCGAACTTACCCGACGCCGCACTTTTGGCATTATCAGTCACCCGGATGCAGGGAAAACCACACTTACAGAGAAACTGCTCTTATTTGGAGGTGCAATCCATACTGCGGGTGCTGTAAAAAGCAATAAGATCAGAAAGACAGCAACATCCGACTTCATGGAAATTGAGAAACAACGTGGAATTTCGGTCGCAACCTCAGTAATGGGGTTCGAACACAGAGATTATAAGATTAATATTTTGGATACACCGGGTCATAAAGATTTTGCGGAAGATACGTATAGAACTCTCACGGCTGTCGACAGCGTAATCCTTGTTATAGATTGTGTGAAGGGTGTGGAAGAACAGACCAGGAAGCTTATGGACGTGTGCCGCATGCGAAGCACACCGGTTATCGTGTTCGTCAATAAATTAGACAGAGAAGGGCGAGATCCGTTCGCGCTTTTAGATGAACTTGAACGGGAGCTCGGCATTCATAGTCGGCCACTAACTTGGCCCATCGGTATCGGCACCCGCTTTCAAGGTGTATACAATTTATTCGAGAAGCAACTGGAATTATTCTCACCCAATAAAACCAACATTTCAGATGATATTATCGCTCTTGATGATCTTGCAAGTCCGTTGGTTGATAAATATATCGGTGCCGATTCAGCCGCAAAACTTCGTGACGATATTGGAATCATTGAAGGAGTTTACGAACCGTTCGATGAAGAACATTACCGCGATGCTTACCTTGCGCCGGTTTTTTTCGGTAGTGCCATAAATAATTTTGGCGTGAAAGAATTGTTAGATACTTTTGTCACAATCGCGCCATCTCCCCAATCTAGAGAGACGAATGTCAGAAAAGTCGATCCCGCGGAAGATGCATTCAGCGGATTCATTTTCAAAATTCACGCGAACCTCGATCCTAACCACCGTGATCGAATCGCATTCTGTCGCGTTTGTTCCGGAAGGTTTGAACGGAATAAATTTTATTATCACACACGGCTCGATAAAGAACTACGCTTCACCAGTCCTACGAGCTTTATGGCGAACGAAAAGAGCGTTATAGAAGAAGCGTGGCCCGGAGATGTTATCGGATTGTATGACACTGGAAATTTCAAAATTGGTGATACACTGACAGAAGGTGAACAGTTCAGCTACAAAGGTATTCCAAGATTTTCGCCGGAGGTATTCAGACAGATTTTCAATAAAAATCCATTCAAAGCAAAACAATTGAACAGGGGAATTCGGCAGCTTTCCGACGAAGGTGTCGCTCAATTATTTCTTCGCCAGCAAGGGAATATCAAGATTGTTGGCACGGTCGGTGAGATGCAATTTGAAGTTATAAAATTCAGATTGCTGCATGAGTACAGCGCGGAGTGCGATTTTCACCCGTTAAATATTTATAAAGCTTTCTGGTTCACTTCTGCTGACGACAATCAGCTCGAGCGTTTTCACTTATTGCAGAAGCAGCATATCGCGTTTGATAAAGATGAACATCCTGTGTTTCTTGCGGAAGGAACTTGGTCGCTTAAATCTGCGCAGGAGATGTTTCCTGAAATCGAGTTTCACCTAACGTCAGAGTTGAAGACCGATGCAGACGCGGTTCTGAGTATCGGACAATGGGAAAAAAGAAGTAATCTTCATCATCACTAAAACATTGATCAATGATGACGACAGGAGTCAATCTTTATGTCGTGATCAGAATCAGATATTTCTTATAGTCTATGGATGCCACCAGTAAGCAATTTTAAGTAAAAACACATCTTCATGATTTGGTGCTTTTACAAGATTTCCGAAATCACGTCCAAGTTTAAAATCTCCCGCATTGCCGGAATGATCTCCACTTCTTGTCCAAACCAGGAATGCTGTTGAGCCGGGTAAAAATTCCCATCGTAACACCACGTTAAAACGAATATATTTGTCATTGAAGTTTGGATTACTGAAATTGAAATTACGTTCACCCGTTCCATCGGGATCAACCGTGTAACTATCTGTGCTATCGACATATGATATTGTGGAACCGTTTCCACCATACCGGTTGAATGTGAACGTTCCTGCTTTGGCTAATTCTTTGAAATCATAATATTTACCGACTGAAATAAGCGGTTGCAAATAAATCTGCAAACTTAGCTTTGGTGTAAATGTCCAGTCAACTCTTATGCTTGCAGATATTTCGTGCTGATCGAGACGGCTGAACAGATATCGCTTACCGTATGTGTGAATCGCATTCGAGTCGATGACCGGATTCGAATCAGGTATCCATTGCGCTGTTGTCAATCCGCGACTAAATTCAGGGCTGAATCTAAAATTTATACCTGGTGTTGGTTTCCATTCAATTCCGGGTTCAATTTCTATATACGAACCACCTGATTCACTACGCGATGCACCAAGCTCTAATTCATAAATGATTGGATTTCGGGAATCGGTTGAACCGAATAAACCGGCATTATAGGAACGAGTATTTTTCATCATTGGTCCGCCACGAGTCGAGAAGAGATCGTATGTGGGGTTAGTTAATGAAAATTGACCGCCGAAATTCCAATAATTCATAAGATGCGCGTTCCAGAATAGAAAATATCCTTCACCAAATTTATTCCCATCGAAATCGAAATTTCTAAATGTCGCAATTTGGAAGTTTTTACTTCTGAAAATACCATCGGGTTCCAGCCACCGATATCCTAAAACTATATGTCCATTAAATGTGTTTGCGCGCGACTGAAATCCGAGATCATTAACTTCGAATCCGGGTGTTATAAATCCGAATGCAGTATTAAAAATTACGTTTCCTTTTTCTTTGTTTAGTGCTAACCTGCCTGCATAACCGCTTAAACTCGTTTTCGAAGAATCAACAGTTACATAATTTTGATCGGGACGTTGGAAATAATGTAGATATGAGCGTTGTAAATCAATCATTCGTTGGGTAGATCCCTCAACTAAACTAGACGCGAGCCATCCGGCTGCAACATATTCTCGGTCTGAATCGAGATTTGTCCATCCATCTAAACCAACCACATACGAACGCTGATTGTATTGATCGACTAAATATGGTTTATTCAGATCGCGAAAGACAGCAGTACCCATCATTCCTAAAGCTTGACGCCCTTGGTTAAACTCACGCTGACTTCTGATAATATTGTATGATGTTAACGGTTCAACTACATCTTCAAAATTATTACCGGTTCCATCATCTATCTTGGCGTATTCACGTTGGGTCAATGCGCTAACGGTTGCCAACGACCATCCTTCGACAATTTTTCCTGTAAGTTTTGCAGCTCCAAGAATTGTTGTCGCATCCGGAAAATCTTGAAAACCATCATGTTGAACATCACCCCGTGGTTGTCTGCCTATTCTGCGACTGTAAAAAAAGTCCGGGCTTCCCCAGTTGAATCCGTAGTTATTATTCGCCCCGCCGTAACCAAAGTTGAAATAGTTAGAACCCTCCACAAAGAAAGGTCGCTTCTCATCAAAGAATGTTTCAAACTGACTCAGATTGACTACAGCCGGATCGACTTCCACCTGTCCAAAGTCGGGATTTATAGTTGCGTTTAATGTTAGATTGCTTCCAAGACCTATTTTAATATCAGCTCCGGCATTTCCCAAGAAATTTTTTCCGTCATTGAACGGGTCACCTTTTTCAAATTGATTTGTTAATTTTAAACTCGAGACAACATACGGAAGAATTTCAATCCTCGCAGGAGGGTGTATATTTTTTATTCCTGTCAGATCGGCAAAATGAGAAACGAAACCGCTTTCTTTTTTAGGAATCATTACATACCATAACTCTTCTTTCGTGCGCTCTATAGCGCGTGCAATGTTGACTCCCCAAATATATTCGTTCTGTTCGGTGAATCGCAGTTGAGAATATGGTATTCGGAATTCAGCAGTCCAACCTTTATCGTCTATCGTGGTTGCTGCATCCCATACGCCATCCCACGATTTATCGTCCCATGAATCGTTGTACAAAATTCCATCCAGGATTGATCCGCTCGGATAAACGCCGAAAAAAAATCCGGTTCTCCTATCGTGATACGAATCGAATGCGATCGCGAACCAATCCGAATTCAGTTCAGCATCTCGCCTTCCGATTCTGCTTACAATCGAATCGGGATGATCATCAGACAATCTGGCGCCGACATAAATTGCTTCATCGTCGTACGCAATCCAGACTTCAGAACTCTGACTTGGTTTTGCTCCCTCGATAGGTTCTCGCTGAGTGAATTCGGTTATACCGGTTCGCTGCCAATCATTCTCCGAGAGTATTCCATCAATTTTGATTTGATCGATTATTCGATGGGTTTCATGGATTGGTCTTGAATCCAGAGAGTCGAGGTTGAAAGCCAAAAGGGTGATAGGGAAAATAAGGAGAAAAAATATTGTCAGAAATTTCATGTGAACGGCACTTATAATATATTTTGATCAGGTTCAAGTAAATTAACGATATATTCTTCGAAATGTTTCGATTTCATTGATGTCTAGATCATTATGACGAGCAGTAATGATTAAAGTTTACAAACTTGCATTTTTCAATTTTTTTTTTGATATTTTTCATCCATATAATGGAAAATCAAAACACTTTTCTTCACAATCATCGTTTAGAAGCGCGATGTCAATTCAAGTAAATAATTTAATTAAATTGTATGGAGATGCAAAAGCGGTTTCAGACATCTCCTTTGAAGTCCATTCAGGTGAAATTTTAGGATTCCTTGGACCTAATGGCGCGGGTAAAACAACTACCATGCGCATAATTACCTGTTATCTTTCACCGAACGCCGGTTCAATCAAAGTGGAGGGGCACGATATCCAAACCGATTCACTTGCCGTAAGGAAATTAGTCGGATATCTACCTGAACAAAATCCTCTCTACCACGATATGAATGTGCTTGAATATTTAGAATACACGGCACAGTTGCAAGGTGTTGGGAAGTCTTATGTTTCTCAACGAATGAGAGACATGGTGGAAGCGTGCGGTTTGGGTGAAATGAAACATAAAGATATCGGTCAGTTATCGAAAGGATACAGGCAGCGTGTGGGTTTGGCGGCGGCAATGATTCACGACCCGAAGGTATTGATCCTAGATGAACCAACCAGCGGTCTCGATCCGAATCAAATAGTTGAGATTAGAAGTTTGATAAGGGAACTTGGCAAACAAAAGACCGTTATTCTTTCAACGCATATTTTACCCGAAGTTCAAGCCACATGTAATCGTGTTGTAATTATCAACCGTGGTAAAATAGTTGCTGACGGACCGATTGCTGATTTGCAGCGAAGTCTGCACGGAGGGGAAAAAGTTGTGCTCGAAATTGAATTCCCCGATGGACAATCGTTCGAGATGGTCTCTTTGCAATTTAAAACCATCCCGGCAATTGAAACCGTCTCTCTTATCGAAGAGAGAGACAATGTGAAACGGTTCAGCGTTGAAACTTCGACTGCGATCGATATCCGCAAAGAACTTTTTCAAATGTGCGTGCAAAAAAATTGGGGACTGCTTGAACTGCACCGTGCCCAAACAAGTCTTGAAGATATTTTCCGGCAACTAACATCGGACGTGACAAAATGAACTTTCAAAATATAAAAAATATATATTTAAAGGAACTGCGCTCCTTCTTCAATTCACCCGTCGCATATATAATCATCGTTGTTTACCTCACGATCCTGGGATGGTTTTTCGTGAGTAATCTTTTTTTGAATAATATGTCGACACTCAGAACTGTCTTCGAAATGACACCGTTCCTATTATTGTTTTTTGCTCCAGCCATGACCATGCGCTCGATATCCGAGGAGAAAAAATCGGGCACGCTCGAGCTTTTATTCACTAAACCGATAAAAGAGTACGAAATTGTTGCCGGTAAATTTCTTGCGGCATGGGCGCTATACTTCTTTACACTGATGCCCACGCTTTTATATTATATCACAATAACATCGATCGGAGATTTAGATACCGGAGCGGTTATCGGAGGATATTTAGGATTGATGCTGGTTGGTGCGGTATTTCTTGCCATCAGTATTTTCGGTTCCTCGCTCACGGAAAATCAAGTCGTTGCGTTCATTGTAAGTCTGTTCATAGTGTTCGGACTTTTTATGCTGGATAAAGTTTTATTTTATTTGCCAACAACGATCGCGATGGTATTAGAATATATAAGTATCGATTATCATTTCTCTAATATAGCCCGGGGTGTTATTGATACTCGTGATCTGTTATACTATCTCTCAATGATCGGATTCTCGTTGTATCTGGCAACAGTTGTGTTGCAGAAACGCAGATGGGCATAAGGGATTGGAGAATAATATGAGCAAAAGAAACGTAATCTTCCGTCTGATACTCCTTCTAGGAATCATTGTTTTAATTAATATAGTCGGCTTGCGGTTTTTTAGACGACTCGACATGACCAACTTGAATATCTACACACTTTCACCGGCAAGCAAGGAATTGGTTAAAACTCTTGACGATAAATTTTTGGTGAAAGCTTACTTCACATCCGACTTACCTCCTGATTACCAGAACAACCGCCGTGACCTGCGAGATCTTTTGGATGAATACCGCGCTTATGCCGGCGGAAATTTTCAATATGAATTCATCGATCCGGGTAAAAAAGAAGAATTAGAACAAGAAGCACAACGATATGGAATTCCACCCGTTCAAGTACAAGTGCTGAAAGAAGATAAACTTCAAATTGAAAAAGCGTATATGGGAATGGTTTTCTTATACGGTGATAAACAGGAACGAGTGCCGGTCATCCAATCTACGCTTAACATGGAATATGAGATAAGTTCGGCGGTTAAAAAGATGACATCGAAAGAATTGAAGAAGATAGGTTTCTTGTCCGGACAGGGGGAACCCGATTTACCCAAGATGAGCCGACTCCAAGAAATTCTGGCAAAACAATATGAGGTTACAACCGTCGATTTAAGTAACGGTAAACCAATACCGAGTGACATTGCGGCGTTGGTGATGATTGCTCCTACGCAACCGTTTAAAGGTTGGGAAAAATTTCTTATCGATCAATATTTAATGAAGGGTGGTAAGATAGCATTCTTCCTGAATAAAGTGAATGCTTCTCTTCAAACTCAATATGGACAACCGCTCAATCTCAATCTCGATGACATGCTCGAATCGTACGGAGTGCGCATCAACACCGATCTTGTACGTGATATAAGTTGCGCGTATGTAACAGTTCAGCAGCAGGCAGGTTATATGGTGATTCAAAACCAGGTACCGTTCTATTATTTACCGCGTGCCGCTGAATTCGAAAAATCAAGTCCGATAGTAAAAGATTTAAGTTCGGTCGTGTTTTATTTTGCAAGCTCAATCGATACAAGCATGATACGTTCAAAAGGGCTCGTGCCACAAGTTCTGGTCAGAACATCCAATAAAAGCGGCAGACAGGAAAATGTTTTCGTTATAAGCCCAACTATGCAAGCGACAAAAGAAATGTTCTCGGAAAAAGGGATACCGCTCGCAGTTACAGTGGAAGGATCGTTCGCGAGCGCTTATGGCAACAAACCGATCGGGGTCGATTCAAGTTTCCACGGTTCGCTTGATTCAACAAACCGGCTGGTAACGAGTAAGTTATCGAAGATTATTGTTGTGGGCGATGGTGAGTTTGTTCAAGATCAATTCTCCGGTGGAAATAAAGATAATTTTCTGCTTGTAGGTAATATGATCGATTGGCTGGCTGACGACATCGGCCTTGCTGCCATCCGCTCGCGTGAAAGCGGTATGAAACCGTTGGATGAGGTCAGCGAAGGAACGAAATCGTGGATCAAAGGCATCAATCTCGCTGTTCCTCCATTTTTAATTATCGTCATCGGAGTTGTCCGGTGGCGGATGCGCATTGCAACACGGAAAAAATTAGAAGCACGCGGTTTGTGATTATTTTAAATGGGAAATCTCGATGAATAAAACAACTCAAATTCTGATCGCAGTACTTGTAATTCTTGTTGTCATAGTGATTTTGATTTTGCCATCGTCAGGCGAACGTGAAGTAAGTTATGACCTTCCACTCGCTGCGGTAAAGATCGATTCGGGAGCTGTGGTTAAAATCGAAATTGTTCAACCTAAAAGCAGTATCATGTTGGAGAATATCGGTGGAAAATGGGAAGTTACCTCGCCGATTCATGCCACAGCCGATCCGGTTGCCATTGCGCAATTATTGAACGGTTTCTCACAATTTAAGATTGGCAGTCTGATTTCATCCAATCCTGAAAAGCAAAAATTATTTCAAGTCGATTCTTCCGGAACGCGATTGACATTCACCAATCGTAATGCAAAAACAACTAGTTTGATTATCGGGAAAATGGGTCCTTCATTTTCAGAATTATATTTCCGTCTTCCCGATTCAAAAGAAGTTTATCTCGGTGAAGGTGTGGACACATGGAACGTCAACAAGAGCGTGAAAGACTGGCGCGATAAATCAATATATCGAACCATGACTGAATCGATAAAAGAAATAACAATTACAACTGCCGCAAAAGAATTTCTTTTCAACCGTGAATCTGACGGTTGGCATATCGGTGATAGGGTTATCGATAATAATGAGTTGAATCCGCTTCTGAACACGCTTTCAAATTTGCGTGCCGACGATTTCGTCGACACAGTTACCGATATAAACTCGAAACCGATCATTGTTTCTGTTAACGGCGCGGATAAAATATCGCTTTCATTTTATCCTGTATTACCTGACTCCGGAAAATATTTCGTGCGCTCTGCGAGATCTCCTCAATTGTTCATTGTAAACAAATGGATAGTTCAGCAGATATTACAACCGACTGTCAAGCCGATTGCGGGCGTAAAACCATCACTTGAAACAGAAATCGCGGTTGACAAGACACCGATTAAGAAAGAAGAAGTGAAGTCTGCGGAAGTATCAAATCCTGTGATTGAAAAACCAAAACCTGTTCTAGCACCGGCAAAACAAAATATTGAAGCGTCGAAAGAAACACCCAAACAAGTTGAAAAGCAAATAGCTCCGGTTACAAAAGAGAAGGAATCAAAACCAATAGTTGAACCGAAGAAAGAAACTCCAAAGGCGCAAGTTGCTGCACCTAAGCAAGAACTGGAATTAAAAAAACAATTCGAGCAACCAAAAACTCAGCAACCGCCAGAATCGGATGAAGAAGGGGAGTTGATTGTTCATACAGTGGCTAAAGGCGAGTCGATGACGACGATCGCGAAGAAATACAGCGTTACACCTGAAAAAATTATCAAATGGAATCTTCTGAAATCAATAGCGGTAAAACCCGGTCAAGAATTATATATTTATGTGAAGAAGTAAAAGAAAGATCGAAATAGTTTAATAAATTATGGGCAAATATGTTTGCCCATTTTTATTTCTGGGAGATTAAATGCACTTTCCATTGATTCTGTTCGATAATACTGTCGACTTCAGCATGAGGAGTCAGATATAACGCGAGAAATTTATAAATTGAATCTATTGGAATTTCAACCACCTTTGTTTGCGTAATCCTGTCATTCGGATTTGAAGGAAGCGACGGGAGATAACATCCTGCATCTTCGCATTGCTTCAAGATTTTTGGATGCGCGATCACGAGATTCACACCACGATTGACAAGGTAATTAAACGTCGACATCCGTTGATGCCCCGGAGTGATTCCCGTTACTGCCCCTTCTCTTGCGATATATCGGTCGTTCAGTCCGTACATATCAATCGATCGGAGTTCTGAAAAATATGGTATGGCACCTGCTGCTGTGACTCCGATAGTCATGTTTTTTACATGGTTGAAATATTGATGTAATGATTTCCCGATCCCCGACCAATTTTCATCTTCAGCGAAAAGATGATTGTGAAGATTGTGTATCGGCTCGATACGTTCATCTTTATCAAGCGCGAATGTTAAAGCATGGTGAACCGATCCGGAAAGAATGAGAAAGGTCAACACCCACTGGTAAATCCGATTTTTGATAAAGTAAAAGATCACCCAACCAAAAAGAATAAAAATGAAAGGCATAATAGGAACAAAAAATCTGAATTCCATAAAATCCCCGCCGATTTTAATCACGTACGCGAGCCATAAACCGATCAGCGAGCAGAGAAGGATTATGTGTGAAATTTTATTTTTGAATATCGATTTCACTGCAAAAATCGAAATGATTGAAATAGGAAACAACAAATAACTGAAGATAAATGTCGATACATATTTCAATCCTTTGAGCGGGGAAGTGATTGCAGAAGCTTTGACGTAAAAGGTGTTCGGTAAAATATTGCCGTAGTATGATAGCTTCCATAACAACCACGATCCCACTATGATCATAATCGGTGCCGTAAGAAATAGTGAATACCTGATTTTTATTCGGGCAGGAAAATTAAGCGAGAATATTTTATTCCCGATAAATATCGTCAATAACAAAATAACTATTCCCGAATCGAGACGGGTTAGAATGGCGAGTGCAAATAATATTGAAGTAACGAACAGATATTTATGTTCAAAATTGGAGCCGATTGTTATTTTCAGTGTAAAATAAAAACCAAGAATTAACAGAGCAGTTTGCATTTGTGTTTCAAGCCCGCCTGTTGCATATGATAAAAATGTGTAATTCAAACCGAGTAAGAGCATAACTATGAATGACATCTCTTTTGTTTCGAAAAGCAGACGAGAAGTTTTGTAAGTTGTTATTATTGAAATTGTGAAAAATATTAATCCCAACAGATACGCACAAGTGATCGGGTTAATGCCGGAAATTATTCCTCCACTAATCAAGATTGTCCATAGAAAGTTTGTATATCCCTCAACCCGCTCGTTTGAATTCCAGACAAGACCTTCACCATTGATGAAATTTTGAGCGTACCTGAAAGATATGAATGCGTCATCTTGAATGAACCGTTGCGACCATGCGAACGCAACCAGCAGGACGATCGTAAAAATGAAGATAACTGAATAATATTTTTGATAAAAAGCAAACAAACTTCCGAGCATTTTAAGCTTACCTCTGGATAATGAGAAGTGCTTCCGCCAACATCGTCCGACAATAACAAATATTACTCCCGGCATCCTAAACTCAACTTATAATTAATGATGTTACGGAAAATTTAAATCAAGGTCAAGCGATGAATAAAAATAATATAATTATTCATCTAATTACGTAATTTTTCAAAGCGTGAAGTTTGATAAATACTTGCTTTTAACAGCGAAAAGGTTAAATTTTGATATCCGGTAAAACTGATTTCATCAAATTAAAGTAATATAAATCCGATAGGGTAATTTATTGGAGAGATCCAAATCGAAAAGAAAAAATGGCATCCTAATACGCGGTGCCAGGGTCCATAATCTCAAAAATATTTCGCTCGAGATTCCGAGGAATAAATTTGTGGTAATCACAGGTGTAAGCGGTTCAGGGAAATCGAGCCTCGCCTTCGATACTATTTATGCGGAGGGACAGCGCAGGTTTGTTGAATCGCTATCATCTTATGCCCGACAATTTTTGGAAAGGATGGACAAACCTGATGTCGATTTCATCCAGGGTATCAGTCCTGCAATCGCAATCGAACAAAAAACATCTACCCGTAATCCACGTTCGACCGTTGGCACTACCACCGAAATTTATGATTACCTTCGTTTACTATTCGCCCGAATCGGGAAAACGGTATGTCCGAAATGCGGAAAATTTGTGCAGAAAGATTCAGTAAGTAGCATTTTGGAAAAACTTAAATCGATTAGCGTCGGGCAGGAAGATATTAAATTATATATTTTATTTCCAATTCATCACCATAAAGATGCTACCCCTAAACGAGAGTTCGATAATCTTAAACGACAAGGATTTTTCAGGTTCCTTTATAAAAATGAAATTATTGATTTGAATGAAAAACCGATTCCTCCAAGAGCAAAACTTAACGAAGTGTTGACCCTGGTGGATCGGTTGATTTATCGTCGGGATAAAATTGATAATCGAATTGCCGATTCGATAGAAACGGCATTCACGCACGGCTCCGGATACGCTGTGATAAAATTAGTCTCAAGCGGTGAAGAGTTTCGCTTCAACCAGCATTTCGAGTGTTCATCGTGCGGTATTCGGTTCGAAGAGCCGGATCCGCGACTTTTCTCTTTCAATAATCCATTCGGTGCCTGTACTAAGTGCGAGGGTTTCGGCCGCGCTGTTGGTGTTGATATGGACCTCGTTGTTCCGAATAAAGATTTATCCATTCGCGATGGCGCAATTCAAATTTGGAATACACCTAAATGGCATTCGTGGCTGGGTGCGCTTCTCAGGATTGCTTACGACGAAAAAATTCGCGTGAATATTCCGTATCGCGATTTGACCGACAGGGAAATAAGCATAATTGAAAATGGCACCGGCTATTATAAGGGAATCCGAGATTTTTTCAAGATGGTTGAACGGAAAAGTTATAAAATTTATTATCGGGTTTTACTGAGCCGTTACCGTGGATACACCGATTGCGATCTGTGCGGCGGGTCGAGGTTGAGGCCCGAAGCGCTCAACATCAAAATCGACGGTAACACCATTCATGATGTGGTGCGGATGACGATTAATGAATCCCGGGAATTATTCCGGAATCTAAAATTATCCGATTATGATTTTGAAATAGGGAGAAGAATTTTAGATGAACTCAAGAAACGGTTGGGATATCTTGTTAACGTAGGAATCGGTTATCTTACTCTTGATCGGCTTTCTTCCACTTTATCGGGAGGGGAATCGCAGCGGATAAATCTATCGACCGCTCTCGGTTCATCTCTGATCGGCTCGCTCTATGTTTTGGATGAACCAAGTATCGGATTGCATCCTCGCGATAATGAGAAACTCATAAGTATTTTGAAATCGTTACGCGATGTTGGTAATACGGTGATCGTTGTTGAACATGATGCCGACATGATGAAATCTGCCGATGAAATTGTTGACATGGGTCCGCGGGCGGGTGAATTCGGCGGTGAAATTGTTTTTCAGGGCGATTATAAAAAATTGTTGAAGAATAAAAATTCACTTACAGGCAAATATTTATCCGGGGAGTTAGAAATTCCTGTTCCGTCAAAACGACGCAAACCGAAGCAAAAGAAAATCATAATTAAAGACGCATCCGAACATAATCTCAATGGTATCGATGTTGAAATTCCATTAAATCTATTCGTTGCTGTAACAGGTGTGAGCGGTTCCGGCAAAAGTACACTCATTCACGAGATACTTTATGCCGGACTGAAAAGAATCAAGGGAGATTTTTCGGAAAAAGTTGGACATCACAAAACAATCATTGGTGCGGAAGCGGTTGAGGGCGTGGAATTGGTCGATCAATCTCCAATAGGCAAAACGCCTCGCTCCAATCCTACTACCTACATAAAAGTATTCGATTTAATTCGTGATTTATTCGCATCAACACAATCGGCGAAGGTGCACGGATTCGCTCCCGGACATTTCTCTTTCAACGTTCCCGGGGGCAGATGCGAAACGTGCAAAGGAAGCGGCACACAAACAATCGAGATGCAGTTCCTTGCCGATCTCGAGTTGACTTGCGAGGTATGCAAAGGAAAAAGATTTAAGAAAGAGATCTTGGAGATACGTTTCCACGATAAGAATATCGATGATGTTTTGAATATGACAGTGACAGAAGCAATCCACTTTTTCGGATCGCACGCGGTTGGAAAACGTGTGGCAAAACGACTTCAGGTGTTAGATGATGTTGGACTTGGCTACATTCGGCTTGGGCAATCGGCAACAACTCTTTCGGGTGGTGAAGCGCAGCGAATCAAGCTCGCATCGCATCTCGGCAATCAAGATGAACAAAAACATACACTTTTTATTTTCGACGAACCTACAACCGGACTTCATTTAGATGACATAGCAAAGCTGCTTAAATGTTTCGACGCTCTGATTGAAAATGGTAACTCGGTTCTTATCATCGAGCATAACATGGATGTAATCAAATGTGCCGATTGGATTATCGATCTCGGTCCCGATGCGGGTGATGAAGGAGGAAGAATTGTCGCGGTTGGAACACCTGAAGAAATTGCGGAATGTAAGAGATCGTATACGGGAGAGTTTTTGAAGAAATATATTTAATAGTTATGAGTTATGAGTTATGAGTTGTGAGTTGTGAGTTGTGAGTTATTAGTTAGATAGTTTTAATAACGAACATCGAATATCCATTATCCAACATCTAACATCCAACATCTCATATCCCACATCTGCTTCTCACCACGCGCTTCCAAAACTGAGCGATATATAAACTCCGCCGAATTCTTTCATCTGCTTATTCCACATACTCTGTAAACCGGAACGGTAGGGGATAATGTAATAACGAATGTTCAATCCCAACAATGTAGAGCGCTCAGAGCCGAAGTACGCGCCGAATCCGATATATCCGCCGGCGGTATATTTAGGACTGCCGCTGCTGAGGTCTGTGAAAAAATCGTGTTGGTAGGGAAACATATAAATCATAGTTGGTCCAACCGCTCCGTTGATGTACGGACGGAAATTATCCACGATATCATCTTCGAACAAACGGTACTGGGCACCGATGAATAAAGGCAGTACGAGAAACCGGTTTGTTTTGCCCTGTGTAAATGTTTGACCCGTGTAGTAATCTACATAATCCACTTCGTTCTCGTCGCTCGCTTCGGAGATTGAAAAATCTATGAAAGCCGAGAGGTTGTTCGAGTATTCATGCCGATAAAATGTTCCGAAGCCGAGTCCGCCTGTGGAGACAAGTATATCGATCCCCATCGCGTGTTTTCGCAATGTTGTGTCTTGGGCGTTAAGCGGTATTGTTATCAGTATTGCGGCGCTTAGGAAAAATATTTTCAAATTCTTAATCATATCGATAGCTATTCAATAATAATAACAATTATTCCACAAAAAATATTCCGAACTTGAGGTACTTTGTTTCGGGCATAGCGATAAGAACCGGATGATCAGGCGCGGCGCCATGCCACTCCAATAATGAAATACGTCGTCCAAGTTCACGCGCGCTATCATTTATTATCTCTAAAAAAGTTTCTTCGGTGATGTTGTACGAACACGAAGCAGTTGCCAGTATACCACCGGGTTTTAATATTTTCATCGCGTTGGTGTGGATTTCTTTGTAACCGCGTCTTGCTTTCCTTACGGTCTTTTTACTCTTGGCGAAAGATGGAGGATCGAGATTAATAACATCGAATTGCTTTTTATCTTTTACAGCTTGATCTAAATATACAAAGGCATCGCCGGTTTGAAAGCGGACAATCTTATCGAGGTTGTTCAATGCCGCATTATTTTTTGCCCGCTGAATAACCGATTCCGAAATATCGATACCAAGCACACTCTTAGCTCCAGCGTATCCTGCATGCAGCGTGAATCCGCCCTCGTTGCAGAAACAATCGAGCACGTCTGCTTCTTTAACATAACGGCGGAAGGCAGTGCGGTTTTCACGCTGGTCAAGAAAGAATCCGGTCTTTTGCCCTTCCAATAAATCTAGTGTGTATTTAACCTTGTACTCAGAAATTGTAACAGGTTCAACAGCACCGCGGAGAATTCCTTTCCTTTGTTCCAAACCTTCAATAAGGCGGATAGGAGCTTCGTTCCGCTCAACGATCCCTTTCGGTTTGAATAAAGAATCGAGAACGTCGCAGATGAGAGTCATCCGTTTATCCATCCCGACAGAAAAAGTTTGGATTGAAAAATAATTGTTGAACCGGTCTATTATTAAACCGGGGAGTGAATCTCCTTCACCATGAATCAGACGGTAGGCGTCTGCCTCTTTGTAAATTTTTTGTCGAAGAGAAAACGCCGCTTCTATCCGCTTTTTAAAAAACTGGAAGTCGATATCTTCTTTTTGATGAGAAAGAAGTCTGACGGCTATAAGTGAGTTCGGATTGAATATCCCGATTCCTAAAAATTTATTTTGATGGTTAAGTAATTCAACTATATCGCCTGACTGCGGTTCGCCTTTAATCTCGGCAATTTCGTTGCTGAACGCCCAGAGGTGACCGTTTGTAATGCGGTGGTCTTCGTTTTTCTTGAGTATAATTGTTTTCATGATAAGGTAAGATAAGAAGGGAGAGGGTTATTTCCAATTGGATGGCAAAATAAACGGTAGCGAAAATTGATATTTATCATTGCAACAATTATATTCTCAAATCGTAATGAGAGTGGTTATCAAAAATGATTAGTTCTAAACGTTCTTGTAGCATAATACATAAGGATTTTCGTATGAAAAGTTACAACATTTTTCTTACCATTCTATTTACGATCGCGTCTTTTGCTCAACAACATAAAGGGAACATCACGGGAAAAGTTGTCGATTCAAAAACAATGGAACCCGTTCCATCCGTTCATATAGTAGTTATTGAAAAATCAAATATTGGAACAGCATCCGATCTTGAGGGCATATTTAAAATCAACGATATCGATGTCGGGACTTATAGTCTTCGAATTTCAGCGGTCGGATACTCAACTCAAGTTATAACGAATATTGTTACAACCACGGGACGGGCGACACCGATATTGATAAAGCTCGACGAAACAGTTGTTGAGTTGGGAGAAGTTACAACCAACGCATCTTACTTCAGCCGCGCACAGCAAATGAGTCCGGTAAGTTCAAACCTCATCGATCGTTCCGACGTGCTTCGTTCGCCCGGCGGTATTCAAGATGTTCAACGTGTTGCACAAAATCTGCCCGGAGTAGCAAGTTCAACCGATAACATCAACGAACTAATTGTCCGCGGTGGCGCGCCTTACGAAAATCTCACAATCATGGACAACATGGAAATCCCTTCCATCAATCATTACTCAAATCAATTCAACTCTGCCGGACCGATTAACATGGTGAACGCTGACATGATAGAAGATGTAAAATTTTCTTCGGGCGGATTCCCCGCGCAGTACGGTGATAAATCATCGTCGGTAATGGATCTCACAGTTCGTGAGGGAAACCGAAGTAAAGCTTTCGCCTCAAAGACGTCGATGAATATGGCGGGTGTCGGAACACTCGTCGAAGGTGGCTTTGCCGATGGAAAGGGTTCATATATTTTATCCGCACGCAACAGTCTTCTGGAAATTATCGACAAGGTCGTTGGTATATCTAAAATCTCACTAACTTCAATTCCAAAATATTGGGATTTGCAATCCAAATTCACTTACGATCTTTCTCAGTCACATAAACTTATGCTCAATGTTCTTTACGGTGACAGTCGTATCAACATAGAAGGTGATCCTGAAGCGAAGGATGAACTCCGCAAGAACACTATTGATTCCTCAAGTGTTGAGGTCGTTTACCCTGCAATAAAACAACATGGCGTTGGCTTGAGTCTTCGAAGTTTGTTGGGTAAAGATGGATATTCTATCGCAACGATTTACTCTTCTGGAACATCAGTTGATGAAGATGTGCGAGAAGACTTCGCAGTGCGCACACGGGACTCACAAGGAGAAACTCAATCTCATCAGATTCTGAATACGATACCAACCTTTTCAAACCACGCGGTGGAATCGTTTCTTGGAACGAAGTACGAATTATTTTATCAGATTCATCCACTTCATGCGCTTTCTCTCGGCGCGCAATTTCAAACCATAAGCAAGTGGAAGAACGATGTTTGGTTTGCAGCAGATACATCTCAATTCGATCTTAATAGAGACGGTACGTTTGAACCCAATCTAATTATTGTGCCGGAAGGATTGTACCGCACAAACTATAAATTTGGAGCAGCAAGCAGATATTATACATATATAAGCGATAGGTTTTCAATCTCGTCTCAACTCGCGTTAACATTCGGTCTTCGATACGATCACTTCACTTACTCAGGAAGAGGAAACCTTTCCCCGAGGGGAAGTATTTCATATCAAATTGTTCCATCGGCAAGCACTATCACGTTTGCAGCGGGTGAATATTACCAAACCCAGCCGTTCCCATATTACGGCGATAGGCGACAGTTAAATTACAACAAAAATCTTGAGAACATGAAATCAACTCACTACGTTTTAGGGTACGAACATATTTTCGATCACGGTTTGAAGGCGAGTATCGAGACATATTTCAAATCGTACAAGAAAGCAGGAGTATCGGAGGATTTTATCTACTCGGCAATAGATACCTTCTGGTCAGATAAAATGCTTGCCATTGGTGAGCGGTATGCATATGGTCTTGAGTTCTTTCTGGAACAAAAACAAGTTGAGGAATATTTCGGAACACTGAGCATCTCACTCTCCAAAACAAAAATGAAAGACCCAAGAATACCTAAAATTGTTGATTGGTATTCTTCGGAATATGATTACCCGGTAGTCATCACCGCGCTTGCCGGAAAAGTTGTGAAGGGAGTACGCGATTGGTGTAACAATGCACCATTCTTCATTAAATATCCATCATACATTCTTCCATTGTCAAACGAAATGGAAATAAGTTTCAAGTACCGATTTCAGTCCGGCAGACCTTACACACCGCTGGAATACATTACATGGAAACAGGATAGAGAAGGTGGAGTTAAGTGGTCAAGGGGTTCATGGATATCAACGCCTAATGAAAATTCTGCACGCTACCCAAACTACAGCCGGCTCGATCTTCAATGGCTGAGTAGATTTTATATGACAGGATGGAACATCAATGTTTACGTTGCACTCATGAATGTTACCAATACAAAAAATGTTTTCTACGAAAATCATAGAAGCGATGGGACCGTAGAAACAGTGTATCAATTCTCATTCTTTCCAGTATTGGGTGTAGAAGCGGAATTTTAAATTTAGATGAAGGAGTTACTCAAAATGGAATCCGAAAGTAAACTTAACTTCCGCCGTCTCGCAACTCCGATCACTATTTTTGTTGCGTTCTGGACTCTTGGCACCGTCCTGCAAATAATAGGAGGCGGCTGGTTTTACTTTATCAACTTTGGATATATCGGAACTTCGGTCGGTGTGGGCATGGGACTTTACATGATACTTCCTCCGAAGAAAAAAGAGCGAGGACGAAAGTTGGCACAGCTCCTTGTAGGTATCTATATGCTTGGCTTCCTTGGATTAATTTTAAAAGAGAATATGCAAATTGAAGGTTTCTTTTTCTACCTTCTCACGGGGTTTATAGCAGGTGCCGTTCTTCATTACCTTGTAGCTAAAATTATTGGACCTCTATTATTTCATCGAGTATGGTGTTCATGGGCTTGCTGGACTGCAATGGTATTGGATTTCCTGCCATATACAAGAAATAAGGAAGGAAGACTACCGGAGAAATGGGGCTATTTAAGATATGTGCATTTGCTTCTAAGTTTTGGTGTTGTTACTCTACTCTGGTATGGACTACACTACGGAGTGATCTTACAAAGTGTGTCAGAAGTCTATTGGCTGGTCATTGGGAACGTGCTCTATTATGGAATTGCGATAACAATGGCATATCATTTAAAAGATAATCGGGCTTTCTGCAAGTATGTTTGTCCGATTCCTGTTCTTCAGAAACTTCCGAGCCGTTTTTCTCTGATGAAGATTGCCGGCAACTACGATCTTTGTAACGACTGCGATGCTTGTGTCAAGATGTGCCCTATGGACATTCGCATCCCCGAATATCTTAAAAGCGGGAAACGAGTACTCTCGACCGAATGCACATATTGTCTCATTTGCATAAATGTCTGCGCTAAAAAAGCGTTACGCACCTCTTTTGGTTTTGATGTCGGCGGACTTGAGATTCTTAACACCCGAAAAAGTTTAACACAATAACTATTTCCTGTTTCAGCAAACAAACGGCATCGAGTGAATTTTTAAAGTAATCTAAAATGCAAAACATTTTCACACAGCCATATTTATGGAGCACAGTACTGGGAGTGATAGTCTCTGGCGTGGGATTAGCCATTCTTGTGCTTTCACTCCTCAGATGGAAACGGAAAGACCTTGCCATGATAACGTTCGGGGCAACGTCTTTGCTCTATGGTCTACGGCTGCTTGTTGAAACAAAATTAGATCAATACATCAATACTGCGCCACCGCAGGTGCTTCTGTATTTTATTGCGTTCGGTGCTTACGTTCTTCCTGTTCCGCTTTCGGTTTTTTTGTTGCAACTCTTTGGTAAAGGTTGGAAAAATTCGATGTTGTGGGTTTTTCGGGCTGCAACCGCTTTCGCTTTAATAGGTATCCTCTCGGATATAATTCAAGCAATGCCCTTCTCACTAGAGCGGATTAATAATGTTCTTATCATCGTGTGGGCATTTGTGGTATTCAAAAATTCCCTCTGGAAAGGGATGAAAAAGACAAGGGAATTACAGGTAGTGTTGATTGGATTCGTCATGTTCGGTCTATTCGCAGTGAATGCGAATCTCGTTGAGTTGAATCTTCTTCCCTGGAATTGGAGTGAAGAAGCAATTGGCTATTTATTCTTCCTTATCTCTCTTGGGTATGCTGTTGTTCACCGGTTCTTCAACAACGAGAAACAACTTATCGCCGTTCAGCAAGAGATGGAAACTGCACGGCAGATACAATTCTCCATTCTCCCCAACCGGATACCGGCCATCGAGGGTTTAAACATTACAGCTCGGTACATTCCGATGACAGCAGTTGCAGGTGATTTTTATGATATTGTTCTCCTTAGCAAAAGACAGGTTTGTATTCTGGTGGCGGATGTCTCAGGACATGGTGTGGGAGCCGCGCTCATTGCTTCCATGATTAAGGTTGCCTTTGCATCACAAACTCAAAACATGGCCGATCCTGCACGGGTTCTAAGTACCATGAATCGTATCCTTTGTGATAAATTAGAAAGTAATTTTGTCACATCAGGATGTCTATTCATTAATCTTGATAAGGGAACGATGAACTACGCCGGCGCCGGACACCCTCCAATGATACTCCATCGAAGAACAAATCACAAAATTTATGAATTTGCCAGTAATGGAATACTCTTGGGTCCATTTTCGGATGCTAAATATGAAGTCACAACAATGCCGATAGAATCAGGAGATCGGTTAATTTTGTACACCGACGGCATCATTGAAACAACAAATGCATCCGGCAGTTATTTTGGAGATGGACCTTTCAAAGATTTCATCGAAACACATGCTCACCTTTCGGCAGAGAATTTTGCCGACACGCTTCTTCAACATATTAATCAGTGGTCTGGTAAATCCACAGGAGAATCACTCGACGACGACTTGACACTCATTGTTATTGATAAATCATGATCAAGCAAATCCATCATAAGGAAACAGCATTATATATCAATCAAATTACCGCTAAGGGAAAATATGCAAGCGGATAAATTCAAAAACTACATCGTCGCGCCAATTACGGTAATCGCCTTCTTCTCGGTTGTGAGTATTATCAGTTGGCTGGCTGGTGATAATTTCATGAGCATCATAAATTATATCTATATCGGATTATTTGCATCACTCGGAATGCTGCTTTACGCCAAACTTCCCCTGAAGAAAAAACTCAGAGGTCGGAAAATTTCGATGTTTGCGATTGGCGGTCTGCTGTTTCTTGCGATGGGAGTTATGGGACGAATCGATGGACAGATAGAGGGGCTTTTCTTTTACAGCCTGGCTGGAATTAGTGCCGGAACGGTAATGCACTACCTGATTGCAAAAATTATCGGTCCGATTTTTATAAACAGAGGATGGTGCGGCTGGGGATGCTGGTCGATGATGATTTTTGATTTGTTCCCCTATAAAAGAAGCGACGGTCGTCTGCCCGCTAAGGTTGGATGGATAAGATATTTACACTTCGCGATGAGTTTAAGTATGGTGCTTTTGTTGTGGTATGGATTTCAATACAGCATCAGCCGTGAAAATTGGGATATCGCAGGAATGTATTGGTTCTTAGGTGGAAATGCTTTTTATTATGCGCTCGGGATCAGCTTGATTTTATGGCTGAAGGATAATCGTGCTTTCTGCAAATATATTTGTCCGGTTACAGTGATATTAAAAGCATCGAGTTCTTTTTCAATCCTTCGCATCACAGGGAACAAAGAGTTGTGCAAAGAGTGCGATGCTTGCGTTAAAACATGTCCGATGAATATCCGCATTTCAGATTATGTACAATCCGGAACCAGAGTACTTTCGAGCGAGTGCACAATGTGCTTATCGTGCATATCCACATGCTCATCGGGATCGCTGAGAGCATCTCTTGGTTTTGATGTTGCAGTAATAAGTAAACTGCAATCAAGAACATTATTACAAAAGGAGAATATATGAATCAGGGCAAAAATAATTCTACATTATGGTTTCTTTCTATCTTAACCGTTTTAATTCACTTGATTGCAAGCGGGATAGGATACGGCGTTTTCCGCGACGAGCTATATTACTTAGCTTGTGCGAATCATTTGGACATCGGTTACGTCGACCATCCGCCTTTATCGATCTGGATACTCGCGGCGTGGAAATTCTTTTTCGGCGATTCACTATTTTCAATCAGATTTCTTCCAGCCGTTTGCAGTGGAATAACAACATTCATCGTTGGAATACTTGCTAAAAATTTTGGGGGTCAGAAGTATGCGATTGTGTTGGCAGGTCTTGCATCGATGTTCGCACCGATACTTCTTGCATTCTTCAGTATATTCAGTATGAATGCTTTCGATATTTTGTTGTGGGCACTTGTATTTCTTATTCTCGAAAAATTTTCTCAAAATTATAAATCGGGTTATTGGTACCTGTTAGGATTAATTATCGGATTAGGTGCGTTGAACAAAATAAGCATGCTCTGGCTTGGCGCGGGAATTTTCGTTGGTGTATTATTAACTTCTAATCGGACAGCATTGCGTACTTTAACTCCTTGGATGGCGGGTGGAATTGCTGCGTTACTATTTCTGCCGTTTGTAATCTGGAACCTCACTCACGACTTTGCTCATCTTGAGTTTATGCGGAATGCATCCACTGAGAAGTATGCATCCCAAAATCCGCTCACATTTTTATCAGGATTATGGTTGCTCGTGAATCCTTTGGCAGTGCCTGCCTGTCTGGCCGGGTTCTGGTTACTTCTCGCGCGGAAAGAGTTCAGAATTATCGGGTTCGCGGTTCTGACTGTCCTCGCCATCTTGCTCATCAACGTACATTCCAAACCTGAATATTTTGCTGTAGCCCTTACGGTTCTCTTTCCGGCAGGAGCCGTGCAGCTTGAACAGTGGCTGAAAGGAAAATATCTTAACTGGGTACGACTACCTTATGTCGTTTGCTTAACGGCATCGGGTATATTTGTTATGCCGCTTACATTAGATATTCTTCCGGTTGAAACGTTTGTGAAATATCAATCTGCACTCGGAATGACACCCTCCTCAAATGAAGGACTACAACTAACCAGCTTGCCGCAGTTCTATGCCGACCGATTTGGCTGGGAAAATATGGCGAAGGTTACCGCGCAGGTGTATAAGTCACTTCCTGATTCTGATAAACAAAGATGCCTAATCTACGGTCGCAACTACGGTGAAGCCGGAGCAATCGATTATTTCGGAAGGGAGTTCGGACTTCCTCCTGCAATCAGTCAACACAACAGCTATTGGTATTGGAGTTTGGAACATTTGAAACAAGATGTTACAATAATTGTTATCGGCAGAGCCAAAGATAGGATGTTACAGGATTTCGAGGATGTTAAGGAAGTCGCAATCATTCAGTCGGAATATTCGATGCCGTATGAAAATAATCTTCCGGTTTTGATTTGCAGAAAACTTAGGAGACCGATTTTGGAAGTTTGGTATGGAAGAAGAATTTTTATTTGAAGATCTGATCATAACCGAACTGCGACGAAATATAAATCGATGGACAATCTCGCGATTGCCAATAATCGCGCTTACATTATGTTGAGCTATGGTTATACTTGACATTTTCATTAATCTTTTATAATTTACTCCTCACGATTAGGATGGGTAGAAAGACGGGAACTTACGCATAAGGATTTGATACTGATATGATGATGGCGTGCGTGAGTATGCTGATGAGCTTTTCGATAAAAGATTTAAAAAATATTTAAGACAAAAAGATTTATAAAAAAATGGTTTTAGAAGGTAGGGAAAAACTCCAATGTTCGTCCGAGTCTTCGACTCGTCCGCCCACTTCGTTTTTCCCGCGCAACGTTATACGCCAGTACGCAATCATTATGAGGTCAGGAGATGATAAGCAAGCCAATTTTTGATTATTACTTTTTTGGAACAGCACTTCGCTACCTTCAGGATGCGCAAGTCGGCTGGCCAATACACAATAGCGAAGCAGGGATGTATGTCCTAGGGAATATTAAGCGCTTCCTTGACAACCTTGCTCATCTCGATCTCCAAGTTACCCAACGAGCGGCAATTGCACTCGATTCCTTAGCCAAACAATTAGAGCAGTCGCCGAAGGATTCACTCCTAACTGCAGAGCAAGCATTGAAGCTGACCACAGAGATGGACCAACTTCGAAGGACATTGGAAGCTGAGTTGAAGGGTTTCGTTGCCTATGTGGTAACACCCAAGAGGTACGAAGTTTCCAAACTGTTAAAAGATGTCAGCTCTCTCTTCACGCCTGGGACACTAAACAAACTCCCACCATTGGCTCAGCAAGACCTTGGGGAAGCGGGAAAATGTATAGCCTTTGAACGTGCGACTGCCTCTGCGTTTAATCTCTTGTGAGCAACCGAATGCGTCCTTCGTGAATATTATTGCTTTAAAGTGAGAAGAAACCGAACCCAGCTTTTGTGGGGGCCGATGGTAGACGGACTAAGAAGGCGGAGAGACATGAAGTCCCAATCATCTTTGCTCAGTAATCTTGACGATATCCGCATAACCTTTCGCAATCCAACACAGCACCCTGAGAAGGTTTATGACATCGATGAGGTGCAAGATTTGTTGGGACGATGTATAGATGTAGTAAGTCGGATCGCAAGGGAATTACCTGAAAGATCATGAATCAAGATCTTTTACCAAATACCAGTTGCGTACCGGCGCATAACAGCCGTAAAAATGGCGCACGAAAATTAATTCGATGAAGCTCAATAGTTTTGTTCACTGAAATGAGATTCGTATGTTTAAAAAACTATTGCGTTGTTTGCTGAGACGTTCCGCAGCCAATCACTCGTCCAGCTCTTCGAGCGGGATTGCTCAGGTTTAGTCAATGAAAGTTATATGGAAATCATAAATTAAATCACAGCATAAGGAACTCAAATCATGTGGGAAACACTTGCTATCGAAGTTGGAAAGAAAGCAGTCGAAAAATTTTTTGAGGGATTCAAAAAGAAAGATGATCCCAATATCGTCTCCATCGGTTTGGCAGTTGGGTATTATTACAATTTTCTGGATCCTATTTCTAATGAGATCAAAAGAGATGAGCTTAAGATTTATTCCTCTCCTGAGGAAGGCACATTTCAAAAGTTTGTTTCGGAGGAAGTACGGGTTCAAATCATTATTCCAACACGGTTAGAAGTTGAAGCTTATCAGCGCTGTGAAGATGAGTTCAAGTCGGCGGTGAAAGGTTTCATCTACTTGAGCGAGAATAAGCGCTATTATGGTATAAATTATTCAATAGCACAACTTGCCTCGAAGAAGGAATTGACGATTATTGATCTTGCCCGTCCCATCATGTCGTCAAAAAGGTATTATGAAGATATTGTCAAATTGGATACATACAAGAAAACCGATGAGAAGTGGCTCAAGATTCAAGTTACCGAGATTACTGCATTTAAAGAGACCCTCCGAAGACTTCAACAACGTGGTTATGGCGGCTTGGTAAACAAACTTGATTTTAGAGAACGTGAATAAACTATCCAGCCGATTAGATTACTTTATTGTATAATATTATTTGAAAGATAAGTCAAAGCTATCTACATCTTAGAGATAGTGTTTAAGTGATAATCCACTTTGCTAAATTCTTGTTTTTTCCCCTCTTTTTTAGTATCATTTATACACTTATATCCATCCACCCGAAAGAAAATTAATGGACGATCAGAAGCAGAATCAACCGATACAGGAACATCTTGATGAACTGAACGAGTTAATGCGCAGGCGGCGCGAAGAACTTGAGGAGCTTCATAAACTTGGGATTAATCCTTACCCTTACAATTTCAATGTAACCGATTTCTCAACAAACATCATAAAAAGTTTTTCAGAGACCGAACCGCAGCGTGATGTTGCTATTGCCGGAAGAATCATGTCGATCCGCCGGATGGGCAAAGCATCTTTTTGTCATCTTCAGGACGCGCAAGGAAGAATTCAATGCTACCTAAGGAAAGATGATGTTGGCGAAGCGTACGAAACCTTTAAACTGCTCGACATCGGTGACATAATCGGCGTGGAAGGGTATGTTTTTAAAACCAAGATGGGAGAGATCTCGTTACACGCGCGTAAGTTCGAAATTTTATCGAAGTCGTTGCGCCCTCTTCCGATAGTTAAAGAGAAAACGGATGAAGCAGGGAACAAAACCATTTTCGATCCGTTCTCTGATAAAGAGTTGAGATACCGCCAGCGCTACGTTGATCTTGCTGTTAATTCGCAGGTGAGAGATGTATTTGTTAAGCGTGCGCTTATTCTACGTTCGATCAGAAAATTTTTAGATGATCGCGGATATCTTGAAGTTGAAACTCCGATACTCCAGCCGATGTACGGCGGGGCTTTTGCCCGTCCCTTCACAACCCACCATAACGCGCTCGACATCGATCTCTATCTCCGCATTGCCGATGAATTATATTTGAAGCGATTGATTGTCGGGGGATACGATGGAGTTTATGAATTCGCTAAAGATTTCCGGAACGAGGGGATGGATCGTTCGCATAATCCTGAATTCACGATGATGGAGTTGTATGTTGCTTACAAAGATTATATCTGGATGATGAATCTTGTTGAAGAAATGGTAAGCTCGGTTGCTTTAACGGTGAACGGTACGATGAAATGGAAAGTTGGAGAGAATGAAATCGATTTTACTCCTCCATGGAAACGGATATCGATGTATGATGTAATTAAAGAATTCACCGGAAAAGATTTACGCCACAAAACCGAAGAAGAGGTTCGCGCGACAGCAAAAGAGTTGCACGTTGAGATTGAGCCGGGGATGGGAAGAGGTTCGGTAATCGATGAGATATTCAGTGATAAAGTAGAAGCGAAATTGATTCAGCCGACATTTATTACAGATTATCCAGTTGAAATGTCGCCGCTTGCCAAGAAACACCGGAGTGAAGCGGGTTTGGTGGAACGATTTGAAGTGATGGTAAACGGACACGAACTTTGCAACGCGTTCAGCGAACTGAACGATCCTATAGATCAGCGCCAGCGGTTTGAAGAGCAGATGAAATTACGCGCGCGCGGTGACGAGGAAGCACAAGTTCTCGATGAAGATTATTTGCGTGCGCTTGAATATGGTATGCCGCCGACTGCAGGGCTCGGAATCGGGATTGACAGGTTGACGATGCTCTTTACGAATCAGGATTCGATCCGAGATGTTTTGTTTTTCCCGCAGATGAAGCCGGAACGCTGATAATGAAACGTCTAATCTCGATTTATTTTTTTCTGTTACTCTCAGTTCTATTGGCTAATGCGGGAACCGATGGAATTTTAGAAGGAAGAATATTCAACAAAGAAACAAAAGAGCCGCTGATCGGTGTTTCAATCGCTATTGTTGGAACAAATCAGGGAACGGCATCCGACCTCGATGGAAATTTCCATATAAATAATTTAGAAGCCGGGTCTTATGATATCAGATTTTCGAATGTCGGTTATCAACCTGCGTTATACAAAGCGGTGGTTGTGCGGCTCGGATTAAAAACTCGCTTAACAGTGGAGTTGATACCATCCGCGGTTGAATTAATGGAAGTTGAAGTTACAGCCGATCGCCCTCTGATTGAAAAGGATGTTACCAGCACAAATTATTCTGTCGGATCATCCCAAGTAGATAAACTCCCGGTTAGAAATATTCAGGACATTATAACATTATTCCCGAGCGTAACAGCAGAGGGTAATGTTCGCGGCGGGAAAACGACCGAGGTTGTTTACCTTGTGGATGGATTGCCGCTTCAAGATGTTATAGGCGGCGGAGTAGGTGGTACTCTTCCCAAGAGTTCAATAACCGAACTATCTATCCAATCCGGTGGTTTCGAGGCGGAGTATGGCAACGCTCTTTCAGGTGTTGTAAATATAATCACGCGCCGCGGAAGCAACAAACATTCACTCGTTCTCAGAGTGGAGAAGGATAATTGGTTATCGGGAAATTGGAACACAGAAAATAACCGCTCCACCGAAAGCGAACTTACGCTTGCAGGTCCGTTGGTTCGTGATAAGCTTCATTATTTCAGCGCGAATACGTTTCAATTCAACGATACACGATGGTGGCAGGATTTTGATAATTTTTTTAAATCCCCTGTATTCTCCGACGTAGGTGGAATAGGGAAGATTGATTACAGTCTTTCATCCCGCATCCGTATAACCGCTCAATCTGTTTATTCAATACGAAAGTGGAGAGATTACGAGTACAGTTGGAGATTTAATCTCGCTGGTTTGCCAGAAAGGCACAGAACTTCAGTCCGTTCTACTGCAACAATTTCACACACTCTTTCTCAAAAACTTCATTACAATCTGTCTGTAAGCAATTATGATTTGAGGTCGAAGATAGGTGGAGATAAAAATTCTCTTAATCTGACTCCGTACGAATATGATTTCTTTCTTCAGTATGTCACAAGCGGCAGCCGCTCATGGTGGTCCGAAACCAGACAGGTAATAAACACCCTTAAAACAGATTTTGTTTATCAGCCGAATCAAAATAACATAATGAAAGCCGGATTCGAACTGAACCTGTATGATATTTTTTCAGATGTGGTAAAGTACGAACCGCAGAAAACTTATTTCGGAAAAGTAATGCCCGATCAGCCGCTGTTAAATTTCAGTTCAGCATATCATTATTATCCCCGCACAGGTTCGGTGTACATTCAGGAGAAATTAGAAGTAGAGAAAGACGGCGCTGTTGTGAATTTAGGATTTAGGTGGGATTTTCTCGATCCGCGCAGTGAGCGTCCGGTAATCGAGTACACACCGCTGGATACATTGAACGGAACATACCAATCGCAAGTCAGCAAATTCGCTAAAGCATCACTCAAGCAGCAATTAAGTCCGAGAATGGGATTATCATTTCCTTTGATGTGGGATATGCTTCTAGTAATGAACTACGGTCATTATTTCCAGTTTCCGTTGTTCGATTATCTTTACTCGGGGATTAATCCGCAACAACTACGAAGCGGTGTAAACGTGTTAGTGGGGAATCCGGATTTGAAACCTGAGCGTACTCATGCGTGGGAAATTGGTGTTAAGTATGGATTGGATGAAAAGACATTATTGAGCGTAACATATTTCAAAAAAGAATTTATCGATCAGATAGATTCGAAAACATTTTTACCGTCAAAAGCGCGGGCTGCAGGTGATTACGGTTTCGCTGAATATATAAACAATGCTTTCGCGAATGCGGAAGGGTTGGAGTTCGTGATTTCGCGTCATCGCGATGATGTATTATCTGGATCGATTTCATATTCGTTGATGAGGACAGAGGGCGTGAGCGATTATGTCAATCAAGGTATGAACCTTGCCCAGTGGGGATTTCCGGTTTTGAATGAACCATATCCGCTCAGTTGGGATCAACTGCATACACTGAAATTAGCCGTTGACGCAAAACTTCCGTTCGATATTGTTTTCAACGCCATTTGGTCTTACAACACGGGTAGACCATATACATATTTCCCAACGCGCGATGGTTATACCGCCGAAGATAGTACGCGGGTGTTTATTCCCAACAATGCCAGATTATCCAGCGCGAGTACTTTGAATATAAAATTTTCGAAAACTTTAGTGCTTAGTAAAAATATCTCTATTCAAATTTATGGTGACGCGCGTAATTTATTTAATGCCAAGAATCCTAAATGGGCAGACGCCAACGGACGTGTCGGCGGTCAGCTCAACGATCCTTCGGCTTATTACGACCCGCGACGATTTTCGATAGGATTAAGATATGAAATGTAAAATATGCTTCGTAGAATATTTTGGATTTGTTTTAATGGCATTGCTATCTATTTCAACTTTCAGTTGTAAAGAATCATTGCCAACTCATGTATCTCCCGATAAAGTGATCGCGATTAAAGTGGCAACAATTGAACAATTGAACGATCATATTGCACCGCCAAACAGACCATTGGTTAGGATTGTTATTCAAGGGGAGAATATTTACGATGAGATATTCTGGGACAGTGTCGAAGTGAAAGGATCGGTCCGAATTTGGTGGAAAAGAAAACCTGTTCGTTTTCGCACTCTGTACCTGACGGAAAAAAATATGACCGATCGCACTCAGATACATAATCATAAGATGATGTTACTGCCGGGGCAGAGGTTTGCGCTTGAAACTTATTGGGATGCACGCAGTGATGCAGGGGTGTTTCTACCGAGCGAAATGGATTTTACTTTTTTAAATAAGCGCCGTTGTGATCATAATGTTGCGTGCGGTTCACCCGAAGATTTTGTTGTGGAAGTATCACTCCAAATTTACAATCGTCTCGGTTATTTAGTGACACCTGTGAAAGAGTTCATATTCCGTCCGCGTGTGTGTGTATGTTATGCTTTCCCGCCGTGCAATATGGGGGGAGAGTGTTGATCCGGGAATATTAAAATTATATTTGACATCAATAGCCATTTCGTGGAATATAAATATTTTTGGATATCGTCTCCTCTCGCATTATTCTTCTGCTTATTATTTTGTCCATACAGAATTATCTCACAGGAAACGGCTCTGCCATCCGATACAACCGGCATAAATTACAATCGATTTACTCTCGTTACATGCGGTACTGCCGGAATTATTACCGGCGCTCATTTACAAAGTTATAATTCTTGGTGGAAAAATGAACGATCCAGTTTCCATATTCACGACGAAGGTGCTTACGCTTTAGGAGCAGATAAATTCGGACATTTTTATTTCACCAATTTCACAAGCGACATCCTTGGTCGTTCTTATGCTTGGGCGGGAGTGGATAATTCATTTTTGCTTGGCGCTTGTATCGCTTTCGCGTTCGAGTTGTATGTGGAAATCGAAGATGGGTATACAAAAAAACTTGGTTTCAGTCCCGGAGATTTTGGAGCCGATGCAGTTGGTGCCGCTTATCCATATCTAAGAAATAAATATTCCTGGATGAATAACTTCGATTTTAAAGTAAGCGTTTATCCATCTGCCAATTACAGGAATGACATGTACCGAACCATCATCGATGATTATGAGAGTATTTATTACTGGCTCAGCTTGGATAGGAACTTATTTCCAGATATACTCAAAAAGGTAATTCCGGAATTTATAACATTAGCAATCGGGTATGGTGTGAAAAATATTGTTAATTCCGGCACCGGTAAATCTGAAATATTTATAAGCTTCGATTATGATTTCGATAAAATGCCAGGAGACGGTTCTTTTATTCGCTCGGTCAAGCATATATTGAACTATATTCATTTCCCCGCTCCGGCTATCAGATTAACACCGAGCGTAATATTTTATGGATTAAAATTCTAGAAGGAACATTTTATCTCATCATCACCGTCAATCAGCATCATAATCCCGACACTTGAGGAAGAAAAAATCCTTCCCCGCATGTTAGCCCAATTTACGGATGAAGTCCGGCTTAGTTATAATCTCGAATTAATAATCAGTGACGGCGGTAGCGCAGATCGAACCGTTGAAATCGCGAGGAAGCACAATACGACGGTAGTATCCAGTCCGATTGGAGAGAAGGAAAATATTTCGATCGGAAGAAATCGCGGTGCGCAAAATGCCGGTGGAGATATCCTTATTTTTTTAAATGCGGATGTCGTATTCGAAGAGATAGAAAAGTTTTTTTCGTTGGTCGAAAAAACATTTAAAGATTCCGATCTCGTTGCCGCAACTTGTAATGTGAATATCTATCCCGAAGAACAATTGTTGCGCGATTGGATGTTCCATAATTTTTTTAATGCATATTTTTGGTTTTTAAACTCTATAGGAATGGGAATGGGTAGAGGCGAATGTCATATCATCAGGCGTAAAGTTTTCCTCGAAACCGGCGGTTATGATAAGAAACTGGCGGCTGGAGAAGATTACGATCTTTTCATGCGGTTGAGAAAGTTTGGTAAGGTGAAGTACCTTTTATCGTTAACGGTATTCGAATCTCCCCGACGTTTCCGGAAATATGGATACCTCTGGATATCGATCCTTTGGTTTCTGAATGCATCGTCGGTTTTTTTGTTTAAACGCTCGGTTGTAGATAAATGGAAACCAATTCGTTGATATCTTATTTTATTGAATTTGTTTTTCAAACAGAATTTGGATATACTTTTTAATAGAAATGAACACATTACTGAGAAATATCATGAAGAATCGTTTTTCAATTACAACAGTCGGATTTATTTTTCTTGTTGCATTACTTTTAGGGATGCAAATTGAAAATCTTATTTCCGGAGATAATCTTTTTGAACAATTAAGTAAATTTAAAGATGTCCTGAGCTATGCTGAAAAATATTATGTGGAAGACGTTGATACACCTAAGCTCGTCGAATCGGCTATCAACGGCATGTTATCAAGTTTAGATCCGCATTCTGTTTACATCCCTGCTTCCCAGCTTCAACGGGTAACGGAAGATTTCCAGGGAAGCTTTGAAGGAATCGGAGTGGAGTTTGAAGTCCTTCACGACACTTTAATTGTTGTGACACCCATTCCTGGCGGACCCAGCGAAATGTTGGGGGTTTTACCCGGAGATAAAATTGTTAAAATAAACGATTCCACTTCTGTGGGAATCAAGCGCGAAGATGTACCTAAAAAACTCAGAGGACCCAAAGGCACTCATGTAAAAATCAGCGTATACAGGCAAGGTGAGAAAGAACTGATCGAGTTTGATATAGTTCGTGATAAAATTCCGATTTATAGCGTGGATGTTTCGTATATGCTCGATGATGAAATCGGCTACATCGCTGTGAATAGATTTTCAGCAACAACTTATGCGGAGTTCCGGAATGCATTGGATAAGTTAGATAGCTCCGGCATGAAAAAACTTATACTCGATTTGCGCGGCAACAATGGCGGTTACATGGATCAGGCGATTCGTATGGTCAACGAATTAATTCCCGATAGCGGCAAGCAGATTGTTTATACCAAAGCTCGCAGACCTGAGTTTGTTGAAGAACATATCAGTAATGGTCGCGGCAAGTATGGAAAAATTCCGATTATTGTCCTTGTTAATGTGAACTCAGCTTCGGCGAGCGAAATTGTATCCGGTGCGGTTCAGGATTTGGATCGCGGACTGATAGTGGGCGAAACAACATTTGGTAAAGGACTGGTTCAGCGCCAATTCGATTTGCCGGATAAATCGGCATTTCGTCTGACTATCGCTCGTTATTACACGCCATCCGGCAGGTTAATACAACGCGCTTACGGAAAAGATTCAGACGCGTACAGAAGAGCCGCCTATGAGCGCGAAGAAATAGAAGGTGAGAATGTAGAACATAAAGAAGAAGGAGATTCTACAAAGCCGAAATTTAAAACTACATCGGGAAGAACGGTTTTTGGCGGCGGCGGGATTACACCTGATTATATCATCAAGGCAGAAACAACCTCTACTCTCTTCAGAAAAATTTGGGGTAAAGGGCTCTTCAGAGAATATCCGCTTAGTTATTTAGATAAGCATGGCAAAGAGATTCACTCGGAATATGGAAAAAATCTAAAAAAATTCCTCAACGAATTTAACGTATCATCGACTATGATGGATGAATTCAAAAATCTCGCTATAAAAAAGGAAGTTCCTATCGATCCGGCGCTGTTCGATAAGGATGCCTCGATTTTCAAGATGAGGATTAAAGCGGAAATTGCCCGACAACAATGGGGAAATGAAGGCGCATATTCCGTTTTTGAAAATGAAGATAATCAACTCAAAAAAGCGTTGACACTATTCCCCGAAGCCGCAAAAATTGCACGGCTCCAATAATAATTTTGGTGTTGAGGATTAACGTGAATATTATACTACGCTCGATTTCTTTATTGATTCTTTTTCTGCTGTTAACCGGTGTTTTGAATGCCGGTAATTTAAAACCGACGCGCGATCCATTACCGACCTCGACTGTTCCCGATTCGGTATTTCAAATCGGAGAAGAGTTGGTGTACAATGTAAGTTATGCCTCAATCGATATCGGTCAGGTGCGGGTAAAGCAGATCGAAGAGATAGATAAGGATGGCAATAAATTATTTAAAGCGATCGCTTACATCGATTCATATAAAGGAATCCCGTTTGTCGACCTTCATGCCGTGTTTCAGAGTTTAATTCATTCGAACGGATACTCAACATGGTTCAGCGCTCGCGATAAACAAGACGAGACATGGAAATCATTGATCTATAATTTTGATTATCATAATCATTCAATGTATCTCGAAGAAGGTATCTGGAAGAGTGGTAAAGTTGATAAAAGAGATACTGTAAGAATAGATACGTTATATCAAGATGGACTCTCATTGTTTTTTTGTGCTCGCAGACATCTCTTCGATCAGAAAAAGATTTCAATTCCCGTTGTGGTAAACGAAAAAAAATTCACAACTACCATTGATTTTCTTGGGAAGAGAACTCAAGACGAAATTGATGCGGTGAAATATCCTGTCGATCTGATTTATTTTGAGGGTGAAACCGGATTTGTAGGTATCTTCGGACTGACAGGCGGATTCGAAGGATGGTTCAGCAACGATGCAGCACGGGTCCCGGTTATTGCTAAAATGAAAGCGATTATCGGCAAAATACGTATAGAATTGATGAGCTGGAATCGTTCGGGTTGGGTTCCTCCAAAAGCAATTATCGAATAGTGATTGAGATACTTGACAAAGCGGTTAGAAATTGTTATACTTGCCTTGTATGATTCGCATATCAATATTTAAGGTAAAGCGATGAAAGTTATTTTTTGGGGGACTCGTGGCTCCATTTCAACTCCGGGGAAGCAAACCGTCCGATATGGTGGAAATACTCCTTGTGTTGAGGTTCGGTTACCGAATGATAAATTAATAATTCTTGATGCCGGGACAGGTATTCGTAATTTAGGCGAAAAGTTGATGGAGAAGGGTGAATCGATTAAAGCGTTTGTGTTAATCACCCATCCGCACTGGGATCATATCCAGGGTTTTCCGTTTTTTAAACCGGCATTCATTTCCGGGAATGAATTAACTATTATAGGCGGTACAACAGAACGGGTCTCGTTGCAGAAAATGATTTCTGATCAGATGAATAAAATATATTTCCCCGTCCAGTTGAAAGAACTGAAAGCGGCAATTAATTTTCGTTCTGTCGGCGAAGAAGAGATTTCGGTTTTTGATGCGACCGTAAAATCTATTTACGTCAATCACCCGACATTCGCAATGGGTTACAGAATTACCCACGGCGGTAAATCAATCGTTTATATAAGCGATAACGAACCGTTCGATAGAAACGTTGCGCAAGCCATGAAAAATGTGGAAAAATTCATCGTCGATAAATATGCTCGCACTAAAGGAGAACCGAACCAATGCGTTTTCGATTTCGTTCAGAACGCTGATCTGTTGATTCACGATGCCACATATACTCCTGAAGAATATGTAGACCGGGTTGGTTGGGGGCATTCACATTATCTATTCAGTTTAAAAGTTGCCGCAGAAGGAAAAGTTGAACGTCTAGTTCTTTTCCATCACGATCCTGCGCATAGCGACGATAAAATTGATGAAATTTTACAAAAATGTAAAAAAGAAATCAAAACTCGTAAATATAAATTCGACTGTGTTGCGGCGGCAGAAGGTTTAGAAATCGAAATTTAATGAAAATTTACTTGACATTAATAGTAAGCAGTTCGTATATTCCACAGTTAATTCCCTTATTCAATAATATTAAGGAGTGTTCCGCGTTATGTCAACAGGTAAAGTAAAATGGTTTGATGGTAAAAAAGGTTTCGGTTTTATTACCCCAACGGACGGATCAGCAGATGTGTTCGTTCACTTCTCTGCTATCAAATCTGACAATGAGTTTAAAACATTGAAGGAGGGAATGATGGTTGAGTATGAGCTTACTCAAGGAGCTAAAGGATCGCAAGCATCTAATGTAAAATTGGTACAATAACAAATTGAAAATCGTGATGGATGGTATTTAATAACCATTTACGTGGTACATTCGCAGATTAAGGAAGCAATTAGATTAGAAAATGTTTTCATTTAAAAAAACCGATATAAATAAGTTAGGCGCACTACTTGGAACCAAGGCGAAGCATAAAGGTAACAACTACCGATTTGAGCTAACCGCTAAAAAGAGTACGCATAAGCTTTCTTTAGAAATATATCCGGGGATTATTATTGGGAAAAAACGCGGAAATTTAATAAGCGTTTATACCGGCAATGCAAATCTCCAATTGCATTTTTGTTCCGGATATGTTATAAGTCCGATGTTGAAAGAAGTAACATTCATAGGTGAATCGGATGGTAAACTGACAGGTTTGATAGTTGAAAAGGAAGGAGGATGTTCACTCTATGCCAACGTCGATAGAGAAATTTTATCCGGAGATTTTACACGGTTAGGACCTGAAGTAATGCTGTCCGGTATAGCGCTTTCACTGACCGAATCGATTCTTCCGGAAAAGAAGGAAAAAAGAACCGGACGATGATACGCGTCGGGGTGTTTCATCCACAAAAAAAGATCAAAATTCATGTGACTGGAACCAGACGCCTTGTGAGATATGTTCTGAAAAATGAAACGCGGCATAATGCGGAGATAAATATAATTTTTATCAATGACGCAATGATGATTCAAATGAACCGTAAATACCTTCGCCATAACTATCCCACCGATGTATTATGCTTTCTACTGGATGAGACGAAAAACCTGCTCAATGGAGAAGTATACGTTAACATCGATCAGGCACGGCGCCAGGCGGTGGAATATTGCGCCACATACCGCGATGAATATGCTCGCCTTATCATCCATGGTGTGTTGCACCTCGCGGGATACGATGATGCAACGAAAAACGAACGGGAAATAATGACCGAACTCGAAAACAATTATTTATCTAAAATTAGAAAAAAAAATATTTTACTTTGAAATAGAAACAATAGATGAAAAAATCTTTAATTATCGTCGAATCTCCGGCAAAAGCCAAAACGATCAACAAATATCTTGGTAAAGAATATGAAGTCCATGCCTCCGTGGGACATATTAAAAACCTTCCCAAAAGTAATTTAGGTGTTGATATAGAGGATAACTATCGTCCCACATTCTATACTATTGAGGGAAAAGAAGAAATAGTTGAGAAATTACAGTCGATTGCGTCCAAATCCGATAAAATATACGTTGCAACCGATCCTGACCGTGAAGGAGAGGCGATAGCCGCCGATATAGCAGAAGAAATTGAAGGGAAAAATTCTAATATCTACCGTGTGCTTTTTCACGAAATCACCGAGCGCGGTGTGCAAGAGGCAATGCAATCACCGCAGAAGATCGACAACCATTTGGTATCAAGCCAGCGAGCCCGCAGGGTGATGGATCGGATAGTGGGATATATGATCAGTCCGTTTGTTTGGAAAACTCTATACTACGGATTATCGGCCGGAAGAGTTCAATCTGTAGCGCTGCGATTGATTTGCGAACGCGAAGAACAGATAATGAATTTCATACCAACAGAGTATTGGTCTGTCATCGCCGAATTTACGACCAGTAATAATGAGACTTTCTATGCGAAATTATTCAAGATCGATAAACGCGAATTAATTGTTCCTGCAAAAGATACACTCGAAGAAATACACCGCAAAGGTACCGGAGATAAATATTATTTTATCCCCTCTGAAGAAGAAGCGCGTAACTATATCTCTGAGATCCAAAAACAAATTTATAAAATTATCAGTGTCCAAAAGCGCGATACCCGCAGGAACCCGGCTGCACCGTTTATTACCAGCACGCTTCAACAAGAGGCGTCGAGGAAACTTCGTCTTTCCGCCTCCCGAACAATGAAGCTCGCACAAAAACTTTATGAAGGTATTGAAATCGGGACGGAAGGTTTGGTAGGACTTATCACATACATGCGTACAGATTCAACCCGTTTAAGCGATGACGCCGTCGCCGATGTTCGTGAATACATATATAATAATTACGGGAAGGAATATGTACCTAAGCATCCGAATGTATACAAGAAAAAGAAAACATCACAGGACGCCCACGAAGCTATCCGTCCAACATCAATAAAATATGCGCCAAATGTTATCAAGAAATATCTCGATAAAGATTTATTCCGTGTTTACGAATTAATTTGGAACAGATTTGTTGCATGCCAGATGGAAGCGGCTATTATGGAAACGACCTCTGTTACTGTTGAAGGCGGTAAATTTGAATTTAGGGCGGCTTCGTCTGTTTACAAATTCCGCGGTTTCTTACAAATATACGATGATTCAATCAACGGAGATGGGGAATTAATAGAGGAAGAAGATGCCGAGGTGAAGGATGAAAAATTACCCGCCAATTTGCGGGAAGGTCAATCAACAGGTCTGAATAGCGTTGTTCCGCATCGCCACGAAACATCACCACCACCGCGATTTACCGAGAGTAGTCTCGTAAAAATACTTGAAGCGTTAGGAATCGGACGTCCGAGCACTTATGCTATGATTGTTGGAACGATTATCGATCGCAAATATGTAGAGCAAAAAGATAGGAAGCTATACGCGCTCTCTTTAGGAATGGAAGTGAACAAACTGTTAACGACTTATTTCCCACATATTTTCAATGTAAAATTTACGGCGAAAATGGAAGAAGAACTCGACACAATCGCATCAGGAAAGTATAGTTACAAAAAAGTGATGGACGATTTTTATATACCATTCCATGAATCATTGGAAAAGGTGAGTAAGAAAACCACAGCTATAAAAAAATCTTTGCAAGAAGAAACTGAAGAAATATGTGAATTATGCGGAAAACCGTTGTTGATCAAATGGGGAAGAAACGGCAGATTTATGGCGTGTGTTGGTTATCCCGCTTGTAAAAATACCAAACCATTGCCCGAGGATAGAGAAAAAGTACAACATCTTGCGGGAATAAAGTGCGAACTTTGCGGCGGAGATATGCTGGTTCGCTCGAGTCGGTTTGGGACATTCCTTGGCTGTTCGAATTATCCGAAATGCAGTAACACAAAACCTATATCGATGGGAATAAAGTGTCCGAAATGTAAAAAGGGTGATATCATCGAAAGAAAGACGAAAAGGAAAAGAACATTTTACGGTTGTTCTCAATATCCTGAATGTGATTTTGCCTCTTGGGATAAACCGCTGGATCAACCTTGCGAGACTTGCGGTTCACTTTATGTAGTTGTGAAATATTCAGAGAAGCGTGGAGAATATATTAAATGTCCTTCATGCAAAGCAGAGATGACAAAAGTAGAGTCAGTTGTAGAGGCAAGCTAGTTTAAATATATGCAGGAATTATTTGAACAATATTTAAGGTATCTAAGCAGTGAGCGGAATTATTCACCGCATACCATTGCAGCGTATCAAGACGACTTAACGCATTTCATCGGATATCTTAGAGAATCTTGGTCAGAAAATAAAATTGATCCGACGAATATCAATCAAACGACAATTAGAAATTATTTGGGGAATATTGTAGAAAGCGGATTGGGAAATCGTACCATTGCACGGAAGTTATCTGCAATTCGCTCGTTCTTGAAGTATCTGGTCAAACTTAATAAAATTACGACAAATCCTTGTGCAAATATTATTACGCCAAAACTTCCGAAGAAATTACCTTTGTATTTAGACGAACAAGCGATAATGCGCATGATGGAATTGCCTGATATTTCAACAAATACGGGTCAGCGAGATCGAGCCATACTCGAATTATTTTACAGCACGGGTATGCGGTTTGGTGAATTGATTTCGTTGAAGACGACCGATATTGATTTTAAAAATAACACGGTGAAGGTTTTGGGAAAGGGGCGGAAGCATAGGATTATTCCAATTGGAAGTAAAGCTAAAGAGGCGATTAAGAGATATCTTACCATTCGGGAATCATTCTATACGAAACACACAGACGATCTGTCCAGAAAATTATTATTTCTCTCCCCGCGCGGTAAAATGTATTCAGTAAAGTCGCGCGGTGTTTATGATATCGTGAATAAATATATCGGCCTGGTTTCCGAGATCGAAAGAAAGAGCCCGCATATTCTAAGACATTCATTCGCAACTCATCTCTTGAACCGAGGTGCCGATCTTCGGGCAGTTAAAGAATTACTAGGGCATGAAAATCTTTCAACAACGCAGCTATACACACATGTAACTGTTGATAGGTTGAAGCGTATATACGAAAAAGCACATCCAAAAGCGTAATATTAACAGAAAGGAGATATTATGGAAGTACATTTTACAGCAAGGAAATTTAAGGCACACGATACATTGAAAGATCATGCGCTCAATTCGGTGAAAGCGCTTGAGAAATATTACGACGGAATAATGCGAGGTGATGTTATTTTAAGTTATGAACGCACGGCGAATAGTTTGAAATCCGCAGAGATAAATCTCCATGTCCATGGATCTATCCTTTCTGCTGAAGAAAAATCGGAAGATTTCGATAAGTCGATTGAACTGGCTATAGGCAAATTGGAGCGACAGTTATCGAAGTATAAAACAAAAGTTAGAAAGAAAAATAAAAAAACATTACGCCGCGTTAAAGAAACTTTGCCTGAATCGGAGAATGAATAATGAGTTTCAAGCAAGGTACTGAAACGATCAAGGAAGAAATCTCCGTCGAATTTTTATATCATACGAATAAAGACCGGCTGAAACTTGAAGCGTTAACAGGAGAAGTTGGTTTCGATCGGTCGATCAAAGATAAGAATATTCATCGGCCGGGATTGGCATTAGCTGGTTATGTTCAACTCTTCAGATTCGACCGGGTTCAGGTTTGCGGTAACACCGAGATGCGCTATCTGTCGCAGATTGATCCGAAGCAACGTGAAGATACACTTAATACGATTTTTCAGTTCAAAGTTCCGTGTTTAATTATTACGAATGATAATGAGGTTGACGAACTCTTCCTTCGGATAGCGCGTGAACATGGTGTAGCAGTTTTCAAAACACCATTCGAAACGACAAAACTTGTTTATTTCCTCAGCGATTTCTTGGATGATCAGTTCGCACCTCAGACAGCTATTCATGGATCGTTTGTAGATGTGTACGGAATCGGATTACTGCTTGTCGGTCGTTCCGGTATCGGTAAAAGTGAAATCGCTCTCGATCTTGTTGAAAGGGGACATCGGCTTGTCGCGGATGATATCGTAATGGTAACGAGGAAAGGCGAAGGAATATTGATGGGAGCCGGCACCGATCTTGTAAAACATTTTATGGAGATACGAGGACTCGGATTGATCGATGTTAGGAGTATGTTCGGGATCAGGGCTATCCGATTTCAAAAACGAGTAGAAGTTGTTGTTGAGTTGATGGATTGGGATCCAAGCGCAGATTATACACGCACCGGTCTTGATGAAGAAGGAATTTCTTTGCTTGATGTTCAGGTCTTAGGAATTAAACTGCCGATTTTTCCGGGGAAAAATGTCACTGTGATTTGTGAAGTTATAGCGTTAAATTATCTTCTAAAGCATTACGGATATGATGCCGCCAAGGAGTTCGCTAAGCGTCTTGAAGCCGTTATCTCAGAAAAGAGTAAGCAAATTGGTGAAAGAAGGGTAGATTACTTCGAACATGACTTTGAGTAAAATATCACACGTTAAAAAAAATTATCTTGACAAACATCGAAATATTTTTTAATTTTGAGCCATCATGTTCAAAAAGAATAAACATATAACATTCTATTTCTCTGATAAACGGCTCCAAATTCGCGAAATTAAGTGGTTTCGGACGAAAGTGGTTGGTATCGTCTTTAGCTCCACTACCATCGGTTTGTTATTAATTCTCTCTATTAATTATATTTTTAATAATTTCATAGGTTTTGGATCTAATAAAACTAAAGCCCTGATTCAGGAGAATCAGCTTCTACAGCAGCAATTGGTTAGAATGGAGTCTAAGATGAACGAACTTCAATCTTTTGTAGGTTCGATCTCAGATCAGGGCGATCATCTGCGGCTCATGGTCGATTTACCTTCACTTGACGAAGAAACTAAGAAAGCCGGTACAGGCGGCGCATTGATTGAGAGCGAATTTAACTCGGCATCAAATAACACTTCGCTGCTTCTACAATCGACTGAACAACTACTCACTCGTTTAACAAGCGAAGTAAAAGTACAACAGCAAAGTTATGAACAGGTTGTTAAGCAGTTGGAATTCAACAAAGAATATTTTAGGGCAATGCCGGCAATCAAACCGATGACCGGATTTTATTCGCGACAGGAATTCGGTATCCGTGTTCATCCGGTATTAGGCATAAAAAAACCGCATGAAGGAATTGATATAGTGAACGACGTCGGAACTCAAATCGCGGCAACCGGCGACGGTGTTGTTCAAATGGCCGGGCACAGTGGCGGTGGATTCGGTTTTGTAGTTGTAATAAATCATGGTTACGGATTTCAAACTATCTACGCGCATCTCTCGAAAATATTAGTGCGAGAAGGTCAACGCGTGAAGCGCGGCGATCTAATTGCCCGAAGTGGAAAGTCGGGTCTTGTCAGCGGTCCGCATCTGCATTATGAAGTACGCCGTAATGGAGTGTGCCAAAACCCGATGGACTATTTCTTCGACGACTTAACAATTCAAGAGTACAAAAAACAAATAGCCGCTGAGGAATCGTTAAAAAAATAATGATTCAATATGTTATTAATATGATCCTTGAGGAGATAGAATTATGATATGGACGATGGATCTTGCTTCGTATTTAGACGACGCCCCATGGCCCGCAACAAAAGAAGAATTGCTCGATTATGCTTCTCGTACTGGTTCACCCGCAGAAGTTATAGAGAATCTTCAGGAATTAGAAGATTCGGATGAACCGTATGAAAGCATGGAAGAAATCTGGCCCGACTATCCGACGGAGAGCGACTTCTTTTATGAAGACGAAAACGAATATTAATCAGAATCTTTGCGGCTGAGAAGAAAACACGGGATTCTCATAACACCCATCCTGCTGCGTTGGTGGATGGGTTTTTTATTTCCAATCATGACTGAAATTCGGAAAAATATCTCTATAAAATTATCACATCAAATATTATTTTCGGCAATCAGTTTTCAATTGTTATTGAGCGTGCAAAATGCTCAAGTGCTGATCGATGAAGAGACTCAGTTCGAGATCAACAAGATCGAAATAATAGGGAACCAATCTATCGATTCCGATATATTGAAAGATGTCCTTATCTCAAAAGAAACCCCTACCGGATTTTCCCAATTTATTTACAATAGCATCAGTGAAAAGCTCGGATCAAAACCTGAATATTTCAACGAAGATATTTTCACAGAAGATGCAGTCAGGTTGGAAAAATATTATCGCTCGAACGGTTATTATCATTCCATAATATCTTCTTCATTCATAAAAGATTCTACCGCAAAATCAGTGAATTTGCGGTTCACTATAAAAGAGAATCATCATTCATACGTCGATAGTATTACTTATGTCGGACTCGATTCAATTGATCCTGTATTGAAAGAAAAACTGATCGCCGACGCAGTGATAAAAAAGGGGATGCCGTATTCCGGCAACAAAGCGTCGGCTGAAATCTCCCGTGTTTTAAATTATCTGGCGAATAATGGTTATCCGACAGCCACATTCGATGCAGAAAATTCGTACGAATATGAGTTCGCATCGAGTCAAAATTTCATGCTTAAGATTGTTTTCATTCCAGGAAAACATTATATATTCGGAGGTCAAAACATACACATCGACCCTCCTCGACCCGACATTTACGATCGATTAACATTGCGTCATCTTGATTTTCAGGAAGGCGAAACATACAGTAGAGAAAAAATTAATTCAAGCGAGCGGAATTTAAATCGTTTGGGTATTCTTGAAACCGCACGAATAGATCATGGTACAATCTCCGATACTTCGTCGCAAACAACAATTCCGATTGATATTTACCTTCGTCCCCGGGCACGCAATGAATTATCTCCGGAATTTATCTTATCCGACGAGGGTGGATTTTTCAATATCGGTATCGGGTTAGGATATACCAATCGGAATTTCCTTGGTGATGCGCGAATATTCGACACTCATATCCGTTTGCGAACCCAAGATATCCAGCGGTGGGATTTTAAAAATGTGTTCGGTGGTAAAGGTTTGAAAGATTTGTCCGTACGCGGAGCCGTAGAATTGCAATTCCAAATCATTCAACCATATCTCATCACAAGAACACTCAGTGCCACATGGACATCTACCATCAGCGCCGAAAAGCAGCAACCATATATTTTATCAATCCTCAGAAATAAGATCGGATTTAATAAACAGTTTGCCACATATACTAACGGTTATTTCGATTGGACGCTAGAACGGGTCAGCCCTGAAATTCTTCAGGATACTCTAAATACGCAAGCGCTTCTTGGCGCATTGCGCGAAGAAGATCAACCGCAGTTTAACTCTATTTTTACCGTTACCCTTCAACGCGACAAAACGAACGATTTATTCTCCCCAACAAATGGATTTTATCACAGTATATCGTTCGAAGAATCAGGTATTCTTCCAAAAATTTTACCCGGTATCAGATCAGGTTTACCATTTACGCAATATTATAAAGTATCGATGTTGGGCAGGTGGTATCAAGATTTAACCTGGCGAAGGTTTAACATACTTGCTTATAAGTTGCGATCCGGATATCAAAACAAATATGGTGAAAGTCGTTCGTCCGATGTCAGAATTCCGCTTAACCGACGTTTCTATGCAGGTGGCAGCGGAAGCGTTCGAGGTTGGAACGCGCGCGAGCTTGGCAACATGCCAGCCGATTTAATTCAGTTTGGCGGTAATTTTATTTTTGAAGGAAGCGCTGAAATGAGGGTGAGTCATTTCCAGGGATATGGAAATATTTGGTTCATCAAATTGGAAAACATTTTGGGAGTTTATTTTTTGGATATCGGCAATGTTTGGAAAGATATCTCTGATTTCAGCGTTAAAGATATCGCCATTGCCGCTGGTTTCGGCATCCGCTACGAAACATTTTTTGGTCCGTTTAGAATCGATTATGGAATAAGAATTTATGATCCGAACGGAAATCCGGGACAAAAGACTATATTTCAGAAAAGATTTTTCAATGAAACACTGTCGCGCGGTGTGTTCCATTTCGGTATCGGTCATGCATTTTAAAGAAGAAATATGAGTTGGTCATCGGTCATAGGGCATGAACGGGAGAAAGAAATTATCATCGGTTCGCTTAAGAGAAATCGACTCGCACACGCATATCTTTTTACCGGACCGGAGGGGATTGGGAAATATTCGTTCGCTCTCGAGCTCACCAAAACCGTGAACTGTGAAAAACAACTTCACGAGGCATGCGATGAGTGCGCGAGTTGTAAAAAATTCGCGACGCTTCAACATCCAAATCTCCATCTAATATTCAATCTTCCTGTCGGGAAAAATGAAAACGCTGATGATTCGCCTATTGAGAAATTATCGCAAGATGAAATATCGGGAATTCAGGATCAACTCCGGTTGTTGGCGGAGAATCCATTTTACAAATTAAAAATATCGCGGGCGAATGCAATAAAAATCAATAGTGTGAGAGAAATTCGGAGAGAAGCCGCCCTTACTATGTTCGGTAAAGGTAAGAAGGTTTTTATAATAATCGACGCCGAGAAGATGAATGATCCGGCGGCAAACGCCCTTCTAAAAACTCTCGAAGAACCGCATCCTGATACGATGTTGATACTTCTCTCAAATGTACAGGACGCTCTTTTACCTACGATTGTATCTCGCTGTCAGCACTTACGCTTCGTGTCGCTTAGCGAAGATGTTATAGGGAAAGCTCTTGAAGAAACAAAACTTTTGGATAAAAAAACGGCACGTCAGATATCCCGCCTGGCTAATGGTAGCTACTCAAAAGCTCTTCAACTTGTTGGTACCGAATATCAAAATGAGCAAAAGCAAGCGTTGGACCTTCTCCGATTGTTAATTACCCGTTCACGCTCTGAGATAATAGCTGCGGCAGAACAAATCGCCAAGGAAAAAGAACGTCCGGAGATTGAAACCACAATACGATTGTTGCAGCATTGGTTTAGAGATGGAATGGTGATCAAGGAAAACATTGTTTTACCTGATGCTGAAGCCGACGATATCACCTTGAGCAAATTTATCCGGGCTTATCCTCGGTGGGATTACCAACACTCGGTGGAAATTTTAGAGAAAGCAGTTTCACTTCTCGACAAAAATGTTTATATTCCGCTTATCATAATCGACATGGCAATAAATTTAAGATCGGCAGTCGGCACAGCTTCGATTGCCCGCTAAATCATCAGTCACCGATTTTTTTTCGACACGGCAATATTTGAAAGGTTATATGTGAGTCGGCAATTCAATAAAATTCTTGTAACAGCGGCTTTGCCATACGCGAACGGCAAAATTCACTTAGGACATCTCGCGGGTGCGTATTTACCTGCCGATGTTTATGTCCGCTACCAGCGATTGCTAAAACGCGATATAATATTTATCTGCGGTTCCGATGAGCATGGCGTACCGATTACAATAACCGCCGAACAAGAGAAAACAACTCCTCAAGCTATCGTCGACCGGTACCATGAGCTGAATAAAAAAGCGTTCGAACAATTCGGGATGAGTTTTGATAATTATTCCCGAACATCCTTATCTCTTCATCACGAAACAGCAAGTGAATTCTTTTTGAAGTTGTATCAAGCGGGAATTCTAAAAGAGAAAAAAGAAAAGCAACTTTACGATATGAAAGCCGGAATGTTTTTACCGGATCGCTATGTTGAAGGAACCTGCCCGGTTTGCAGCAATCCCGATGCCCGCGGCGATCAATGCGAAAAGTGCGGAACGTTTCTGAATCCGATTGAACTGAAAAATCCGAGAAGCAAGATTTCAGGTGAGACGCCTACTGTCAAAGAAACAACACATCTGTATTTTCCGCTCGGAGATTACCAAAAAAAATTGGAAGATTACATCGCAGCGGCTGACGCGAGAGACGGATGGAAAGATAATGTGTTGCAATATTGCAGGAGCTGGTTTAAGGATGGATTGCAGGATCGCGCGGTTACAAGAGATTTACAATGGGGAGTTAAGGTCCCACTCGAAAATTTAAATGATAAAGTACTTTATGTTTGGTTCGATGCCGTCCTCGGATATATATCTTCCACGAAAGAATTATCTATGAATAAAGGAACACCGGACCTCTGGAAAGATTACTGGCTCGATCCGAAAACTAAGTATGTCGCTTTTATCGGCAAAGACAATGTAGTTTTTCATTGCATCGTTTTTCCTGCCATGCTTATGGCATGGAATGAACAAAAGGATTTAACCTACATTCTTCCTGAAAACGTTCCAGCAAATGAATTTCTGAATTTTGAAGGACAAAAATTTTCAAAGAGCAGGGGATGGGGAATTGATGTAGACGAATTCCTGGCGGAGTTTCCTGCCGATGCACTGCGTTATACATTGACAATGAATTTACCGGAATTGCGCGACGCCGATTTTTACTGGAAAGATTTTCAGGCGCGTGTCAACAATGAGCTTGCAGATATACTCGGCAACTTCATAAATCGTACCGTAACATTTGTTCACAAGAACTTCGAAGGAAAAATTCCGGAGAGGGGGATTCTTACAGAATCTGATGATAACCTTGTCTCTCTTATTAATTCTACATCGAAGACAGCCGGTGAACTTTTTGAAAAATATAAATTGCGCGACGCAACGCTTGAAATAATGAACTTAGCCCGTGCGGCGAATAAATATTTCAACGATAATGAGCCATGGAAAACGCTAAAAACCGATCGTCAGCGTTGTTCAACCACGTTGCACATTTGTCTTCATACTGTGCGGGCGTTATCGATTCTATTCGAACCGATTTTACCATTCAGTGTTGAAAAGATATGGAAGATTATGAACCTTCAGGGTTCTGTTCACAATGCTGAGTGGGAAACCGCCGGTGCGTTGGTTCTCAAAGCAGGTGATAAACTCAATCAGCCCGAAATATTATTCACCAAAATTGAAGACGAGACTATTGACAAACACATATCGCAGTTGCCGAGTAAGCAAACAACCGATAAAAAACCTATAAACTTCAAACCTACAATAGCGATTGAGGATTTTCAAAAAATAGATCTTCGAGTCGCTGAAGTTATCCAAGCCGAAAAAGTTCAAAAATCCGACAAACTTCTGAAGTTGATGGTGAGGATAGGAACCGACGAGCGACAGGTAATAGCCGGGATCGCACAGTACTATAAACCTGAGGAACTGGTGGGGAAAAGGATTGTTGTTGTGGTAAATCTGGCTCCTGCCAAGCTAATGGGGCAAGAATCGAGGGGGATGCTCCTTGCCGCATCGGATGACCAGGGACAACTTGCCGTCCTTATTCCCGAAAAAACCGTTCTGGATGGGGGTATCGTAAAATGATCGATATAAAATAAATGGGAAAAGCTTAACTTTTATCTTGACAATAGTTTGCTAATTTCTTATTATTCATAAAATAATTCCCTCTCAAGGTAGCCCGCAAATATCTACCATGACTTGAATACTCTATTTCCAATTGAGTAGTATCTCCAAAAACCTAATTAACAATTCTCATCATATATTCATGGAGGGATTATGCATAATCCTTTTATAAAATCAACATTGTTTGTTGTAGAGGTTATAGCGGCTATTGCGGTTCTGTCTATTGCGGGATGCAGTGAATCACAAGATATAAGTGGCACCGCTACATCGACTCAAATAACATCTTTCACAAAATTAAGCATAGATGATCCGGCGGTTCAGGAGGTCATGGCGGTGCAAAATAAGCATACCACCGTTTTGATGACCGACAAAAATATAATTGGAACTGCAACCGGCATGACGGCAGATGGTCGGTTAGCAATTCTTGTTTATTTAAAGGAAGGATCATCGTCACCAAAAGGCGTTCGTTCGCTTTCATCAATACCTAAAGATCTCGAAGGTATTCCCGTGCTTCCGGAAGTAACCGGAGAAATCAAAGCGATGGCAGTGCTAGATCATCAAGTAAAACAAACTCCACCGATTCAGCTTGGCACTTCGGGCGGCTGGAGGTACGATCTTGCTAACGGTTATTGTTGCGGCGGGACACTCGGCTCAATGATTCAAAAGAGCGGTGTCCAATATGTTCTCAGCAATTACCATGTTCTGATGGCAGATATAGTTGCAGGCGGTAACAGCAGAATTGCCACCGCAGGTGATCCGGTAATCCAACCGGGTCTTATCGATGTCGGATGTGTCGCAACTTCTGCACAGGATGTTGCAACGCTCGTGGGAAATTGGAGCTTACCAGGCTCTAACGTTGACGCTGCGATCGCACAAGTCATCCCCGGAATGGTGATGACTAACGGCGCTATTCTAGAAATTGGCACGATCAGTGCAACAACTGTGAATGCGTTCATTGGCCAGCTTGTGAAGAAAAGCGGCCGCACAACCGGTTTAACGAGAAGCAGTGTTTCGGGATTGAATACAACCGTGAGCATCACTTATGAAAACGAGTGTGCAGGTGGAACCGCATTTACAAAAACATTTACCGGACAGATAACGATGAAAAACCGGGCGAGCAAATTCCTTGATTCTGGTGATTCCGGCTCGTTAGCGGTAGAAGATATTGTAACAAATCCACGCGCAGTTGGATTGCTCTTCGCTGGCGGTAGTCAAACAGCTATTGCTAACCCGATCGGTGCAGTTTTAACGTATTTTGGCGCGTCGATGGTAGGCAACTAATTTTATCCCCCCTAATCCACCAACACTCACTCCAATTCCACGGAGTGAGTGTTTTTTTTATCAATTTTTGCCAAATTACCTTTTATAGGTGACATGCACAGCTTAAAACAGGGGTGGAGTTAGGTGTGGATATCGAATATATTTTTAAAGAAAATATGAGAAAAACAAAAATTTCACTTGACAAAGGTGAAATTATTTTGTATTCTTTTGATTAAGCATCTCACATGTTTGGGACATTTAGATGAGAGTCCCTTGTGCCCGCGTGGGGTGAATGTTATCAGAATTAAATTAATTAAATTTCTGTTTTACATATTTCACCTAATTCACAATCTCTAACAACCAAACAAAGGGGGTTTATATGAATAAACCTTTTTCAACGTTAATTGTTCTTACTCTAATTGCCGCATCAGCAATTATTTATTTTGTCGGATGCGAATATCAACAGAATGTAAGCGAGCCGGCATCTCAAATTACATCGTTTACAAAATTATCTGTCGATGATCCAGCCGTAAAAGAAGTAATGGCGGTTCAAAATAAGCATACGGCGAATCTGATGGCAGATAAAAATATCATCGGAACTGCAACCGGTTTAACCGAAGATGGTCGCCTCGCGGTTTTAGTATTTTTGAAAGAAGGAGCTTCAAATCCCAAAGGGATAAAGAGCATCTCTTCAGTACCTAAGAGTCTTGATGGTGTTCCGGTAGTTGTCGAAGTAACCGGAGAAATAAAAGCTATGGCAGCACATACTGCGAAACAAACTCCACCGATTCAACTGGGAACATCAGGCGGATGGCGTTATGATCTCGCGAATGGTTATTGCTGCGGCGGAACACTCGGTTCTTTGATCCAAAAGAACGGTACACAATATGTGTTAAGTAACTATCACGTTCTTTGGGCTGATATCGTTTCCGGTGGTAATGGTAGAGTCGCGGTTGCCGGCGATCCGGTTATTCAACCTGGTTTAATTGATGTTAGCTGCAATGCTGCGAACGCTCAAAACGTTGCAACACTTTCCGGTTCCGGTAGTCTACCCGGCGCCAATGTGGATGCAGGTTACGCTCAGGTAATTACCGGTATGGTTCGTACCGATGGCGCAATTTTGGAAATCGGAACGATCTCTGCTACCACAGTTGCGGCTAGTGTCGGACAGTTAGTTAAGAAATCTGGCCGCACAACCGGTTTAACCAGAAGTTCAGTAAGTGGTCTTAATGCTACCATCAGTGTCGCATATGATAATGAGTGTGCCGGCGGTGCAGCGTTTACAAAAACTTTCACCGGGCAAATCGTTATTAAGAATAAAGCAAGTAAATTTTTAGCCGGCGGTGATTCCGGTTCTCTGATGGTTCAAGATCTTGCAACTAATCCAAAAGCTATCGGTCTATTGTATGCCGGAAGTACATCTACGGCAATTGCCAACCCGATTAATTCAGTATTAAGCTGGGCTGGTAATGCAACTATGGTTGGTCAGTAACAAATTTAAGTATTGATTTCAAATCATTAATAACCCGCTCATTATTAATATTGAGCGGGTTTTTTTTTATTTAAATGATGAATTGTTTTAGGTATAAAATAAAACTTTTAAGCATCTCTATTTGTTTCTTATTGATTTTTATTTCGATTAATTGTAACGGGAAAGATGAAGTTAAAAATGAAGATTCCACCGTGGTAAAAAGCGATATAAATTTCGTAAAAGATAAATATACTGATGGCTTAATGAAAATTCCCGGAGTTGTGGGTGTTTACGTTGGTGAGACTGAGCAAAAACAACCATGTATCACCGTGATGGTTAAAGAAGAAACCGAAGTTATAAAAAAGGAAATACCTAAAGAACTCGAAGATTATCCGGTTATCATCGAGGTTACAGGTGAGATCAAGCCGATGTAAAACTTTAGTATCTCATTCCACTTAAGGCAGATAATCTTTCGGTACTTTCCAGCTAGATTGCTTCAAACGATCTATGATTAACAGTGAAGGTGGTTTTTCATCTGTTAGAATTACGCCATTTTTTTCATCAGTAATAAAACGGTTATCCCACGCATGGACTTTTTGATATCCTGGACCATATCGCCAGAAAGGATTCAAATCGTCGTTTCGTTCAAGGTCTCGAATTAAATCGTTGTGCGGCGTATTAGAAGCCATTAACACTATACTCCCGAATACGTTCGGTGGTTCGCTGATTGGATAAACATATACCTCTTTAAAATTTTGTTTCAATGTCGTAGAAACAGAAGTAACTATTTCATCGTACCATCCTTCCGATTCGAATGCTATTGCGAAGATCCCGTCGGTAGTTAGTTTACTGGAGGCAAGAGCGAAAAATTCTTTTGTCATCGATTTTACCGAATACTCCGCTGAACTAATACCGTCAATCATGATGATATTGTACGGTTCGATGGAGTCGTTCATATATTCGCGCGCATGTTGATGATAGACCGGTAAAATGCTCTGATTAAAACTAAAATAATTCTGAACCAAGTTCGTAAGAGCAGTATCTGTTTCAAATATATCGACGCTCCAACCTTTGGAATTGTATTCACGCGCTAAAGATCCAACACCTAAACCGCATAACATAATCTTTCCCGGATTGACGAACATATGCATCGGAAGTTCCATGACGGCAGTATAACGGGTATATGATTTCATGTCCGAAAGATCGATGAGTTGTTTTGCCTGTCCGTTTATGAATAAATATCTTCCATCATCTCTATCAACAACTTGGTATCGATCGGCCGAGTAAGCTCCGGTCTTAATGCTAAGTGAAGAATTAAAGAGGGAGGCGAGGGCAAATAAAGCAGTGCATACAACGATAACAAAACCGATATATATTAGATATTTCGGGGTGGAGGTTTGTGTATAATTATTTAGTGTTGAGTTATGACTATCCATTGAATGCCTTTCGTTGAAAAATAACGGTCGATATTGTTGCAATAATATAAGAAAATTCTCTGAAATGAACGAGTTACGTCATTATCTTTTTTCAAAATCACTTAATAATCATCTTGAATCTGCTAATATCATTTTGTATATTCAATCATGCAAAAACAACTGCCTAAATTAAGCATATCCCAATAAAGTTTAATTATCCTGAAGGAGAATCACATGATCCAATTCAAAGATAGTATGTTAAAATTGATTGCAGAAACATCATCCGATTTACCACCCGATGTACGGAGAGCCATTGAACAAATGATGAAAATAGAAACACCGAAAACACAATCATCACTTGCTCTTGAGACTGTTGCAATCAACGTCGATATGGCGAAGGATAGTGTTGCTCCTATCTGCCAGGATACCGGTATGCCTACATTTGAAATCCGAACACCTGCCGGCATTAACCAAATTATTATGGAAAAACAAATTGAAGAAGCGGTTGCAGAAGCCACGAAACAGGGCAAACTCCGCCCGAATTCTGTTGATTCTCTTACCGGAAAAAATAGCGGGAATAATCTTGGACCCGGCACTCCGGTTATACATTTTCATCAATGGCAAAACGATGATGAAATTGAAATCAAGCTTTTACTTAAAGGTGGCGGATGCGAAAATAAGAATATTCAATATTCCCTTCCCGCTGAGTTACCGAATTTAGGCAGAGCCGATAGAAGTATCGATGGTATCAGAAAATGTATCATGCACGCTGTATGGCAAGCACAAGGTCATGGTTGCAGCGTGGGCGCGATAGGTGTTGGAATAGGCGGCGATAGAACAACCGGTTACGCATTAGCGAAACAACAACTATTTCGTCTGCTTGATGATGTAAACCCTAATCCGGAACTTGCGAAACTTGAAAACTACATCATGGATAACGCGAATAAACTTGGTGTTGGTATGATGGGATTTGGCGGGAAATCGACACTGATTGGTTGCAAAATTGGAATGTATAACCGATTACCTGCCAGCTTTTTCGTATCGGTTGCTTATGATTGCTGGGCATTTAGACGGCTCGGTGTTGTCGTCGATGCAAAAACCGGTTCGATAAAAAGATGGTTGTATAAAGATGAAAAACCATCACCGCGCATGACAAAAGAAACTCAACTTCCGCTCACCGGTAAAGAAATATCACTGACGACGCCGCTTAAGGAAGATCAAATAAGAAAATTAAAAGTTGGAGATATTGTTTTATTGAATGGTACGATTCACACCGGGCGCGACGCATTGCATCATTATTTAATGGTGCACGATTCTCCGGTTAATTTGCGCGGCGGAGCAATTTATCATTGCGGTCCTGTTGCCTTGAAGAAAGATGATAAATGGTTTATGAATGCGGCAGGTCCAACAACCAGCGGCCGGGAAGAACCGTATCAGGCAGATGTCATTAAAAAGTTTGGTGTCCGTTTGGTGATCGGGAAAGGTGGCATGGGCGCGAAAACACTTGCCGCTCTTAAAGAACATGGCGCGGTTTATTTGAATGCGATCGGCGGTGCGGCTCAATATTATACAAAATGTATTACCGAAGTTACAGGTGTAGATTTCCTTGAGTTCGGAATACCCGAAGCAATGTGGCATATAACAGTTAAAGATTTCCCGGCAATTGTCACAATGGATTCTCACGGAAATAGTTTGCATGCGGATGTGGAAAAGGCAACTGCAGTAGAACTTGCGAAGCACGCGGAACCCGTAAAATTATGAACTAAATAAAATGAACTGATTGATTTTTAAATCATTGTTTATATTTGTTCGGAAAGGAAAATAATGTCGGATTTGATCATGATAAAAAATTTTCCAAACCGATTGACTGCTGAGATGGCACAACAATCTCTCGAAGCCGAAGGCATTCATTCGATAATTAAAGCTCCCGATTATGGCTTCGCGGGTGCAGCAGCCGGCGGGGGCTTCGATTTATTCAGCGGTCAGGGGGTTGATTTATACGTTGAAGAACAATTCGCGGAGGTTGCAGAGGAAATTGTCAGAGAACAATATGATGGAATTTAATCTATGAACTGTTTAATTTCACAAACAACCGACGATTTTCTGTATAGTGTTTGAATAGCAAGAAATGAATTAGTAATTATCGATAATGTTTTCTAAGATTCCATACAAATTAAATAAAACTTGGATTATCAAATGCGTTATTCTAAATTCTTATTATCCCTTTTGTTGGGATGCATCATGCTAAACAGCAGTTCTTGCGCAGACGCCGATGTTTCTGTAACGATTATTGTTAAAGTACCCCCAGCAACACCAGCCGAAAGTAAATTGTATATCGCCGGTAATCACAAACTCGCCGGTGATTGGAATCCCGCACAAATAAAAATGGATAAGATATCTGATTCCACCTGGAGTATCATTCTCAAATTACCAAAAGAATTCTTTTTCGAGTTCAAGATAACACGCGGATCATGGACAACTCAAGCGATTTATAACGAAGGAATAATATCATCTAATAATTCGTTATTGGTAAAATCTGATACTACATTAACTTTGGCACCTTTATCCTGGCAAGATATTAATTTCAAATTGTCGGGAGGTATCAAAGGGACTGTTGAATATCATAAACAATTAATCGGGGAAGGATTGAACTATCCCCGCGATTTGATCGTGTGGCTGCCACCTTCGTATGAAACCGATACACTTAAATATTACCCGGTTCTTTACATGCATGACGGGCAAAATGTTTTCGATCCGGCAACATCATTTATCGGGTACGATTGGCATGTTGACGAGGTTGCTGACAGTTTGATTAAAGCGGGTAAGATTCAAGAAATGATTGTTGTAGGAGTGTATAACACACCGGATCGCAGTGATGAATACAGCGATACAAAATTAGGTCGTGCTTACATGAAATTTATTATTGAAAAAGTTAAACCTTTGATTGACACAACATATCGTACCTTCCCGGATCGTGTCAATACATCCACAATGGGTTCATCTATGGGCGGATTGATTTCTTTTTTGTTAGTATGGAATCATAGCGAAATATTTTCGCAGGCTGGCTGCATATCGCCCGTATTCCGGGATGCCCTGACGAATGCAGTGGAGAAATACGAAGGTTACGATAAACAAATTCGCATTTATATCGACAATGGCGGTATTGGTTTAGATAAAGAACTTCAACCCGGTTGCGATAGGATGTTAGTATCATTACAGACGATTGGTTATTCAATCGGTAAAAATCTTGAATGGTATCTTGATGCGAACGCCGAACATAATGAGCATGCTTGGGCTGCCCGTGTATGGCGCCCATTGCTGTTTATGTACGGAATAGACAAATAGAGTAACATCTGATGTATTCGTCATCCGTCAAAGTGAAAGACCGATATCGGATAATCCTTGACAGTGTGGGAAAAATTCCGAAAGGAAAAGTTGTAACCTATGGTGATATTGCCCGACTAAGTGGCTTGATTAATTGTGCAAGGATTGTTGGTTATGCTTTGCGGTCACTGCCTGAAAATTCAAAGATCCCCTGGTATCGTGTTGTGAACTCTCAAGGTAAAATATCTTTCCCGATCAATTCATCAAACCATCAGATGCAAAGAATGTTGCTTGAGGATGAAGGAATAATTTTTAGGAATAATAAGATAAATTTAGAAAAATACGGTTGGTTAAAATATGTAAAAGGAAAAAGGAGACGGTGAAAAAAGTCGAAATTCCAATCACACACGCGGTACGCTTTCTTCGTGATAATAAAATTCCATTTGAGCCACATTTTTATACATACGAAGAACGTGGCGGAACGAAAGTTGCGGCGCGGGAGTTAAATGTTGCCGATCACCTGGTTATCAAAACAATCTTATTTATGACAGATGAGAAAAAACCGCTTATAATGTTAATGCACGGCGATATGGAAGTTTCTGCAAAAAACCTGGCGCGAAATATTGGTGTGAAATCGGTTATACCTGCGGATGCCCGGAATGCGGAAAAGCTGACCGGTTATCAATTCGGGGGGATGTCACCGTTCGGACCTCGGACAAAGATAAATATTTATGTTGAGGAATCTATTTTAAAAGAAGAAATAATTTATATCAATGGAGGAAAAAGAGGATTTCTTGTGGCAATTCAACCTCATTGGCTTGAAACGCTAAATCCGATAATGATTTCCGTTGGGATTGATGAACATCCGAAGTGCATTGTTTGAATACTTCTTTTTAGAATGCCAACCTCCCTGAGTTGTATATCACGCATAGTGATTCATATCAAATAAACAGTTTAAAAATGTCTTAAATTAATATCAGTAAAAATTTGAAAGGCACAGATGGAATTTATCAACTATATATCGATGATTGAGAATACAATTTTAATCGGAACGCTTCTGTTCTTAATCGGAAGCGGAGTGGCGAAGTTTATGAATACCGTGGTTGTACGACTTAGCAAGGATTTTGTCAGCATCTTCTTCTAACCTAAACCCTTATACGTACGAATAATCAATCCCGGAGCGAAAGATCCGGGATTTTTTATTTCCCGAAAAATCTTTGTAAATTAATCTGTTAATTATGCTTCACAGTTGTCCTGGGAGTCATTTCGATAATATTTCAATGCTGAAGTAGCTCAGTGGTAGAGCAGCTGATTCGTAATCAGCAGGTCGTGGGTTCAACTCCCACCTTCAGCTCTCATTTTATTTTGGTTCACCAATTAAATTAATTAATTAAGAATAGGTTTCGGGATAAACTGTTTCGCCATAAGCGGGATGGGTTCTCAGCCGAAGGCTGATCCGCCTCTGGCGGAAACTCCCACCTTCAGCTCTGATTCTTCCCTTATTGTTCAATTAAAACCATCTACAATAAACTTATTACTTTATGACTTTTTGAAGCTTTTGAATACGCTCATGTACTTCGATTGCCTTTCTACTCTGGGGTGGTAGAATTGCATAATATCTTTTTAATACATCAATAAGCTTTCCATCGTTCTTTTGTTCGGAAAACAATTCAATCAATTCCAGATAAGCAGGTCCAAAGTCTTGTTTGTATTCTATCGCTTTGTAAAGTGCGGCTTCAGCGGGAGGAAATTTTTTCAAACCGCGTAGAGCTTTTGACCCTAAAATATATACATAAAGTTGCTTTGGGTCTTGCTGTAAAGATAATCCTAAATGTTTCAATGCCTCTTCATATTTTTCTTCACTTAAAAGTAACTCTCCGAGCAGATTGCGGAGGGGAAGATTTTGGTATTCAACTGATAGGATTTCTTCCGTAACCTGTACCGCTTTCTCAATCTTATTTTTCTTAACAAGAATATTATCCAATCCTTTCAAAAAGTTACTTATCCGTGAGCTCTCGGGACTGGCATTGAAACGCTGGAATAGATCGCTGCTGAATTTCGCACGGTTCGAGGAATCAGGATATTTGTATATCCAAAATGATGGTCCTGTTTGATTTTCATTCGCATGAATTTCGTAAACTAATTTCCATCTCGATTGTAAACTGTCGTAAAAAGGAAGGATCGCTTTGTACTTCATCGGTTCCTGAGCATATCTTTCTTTGTCGTAAGAAGAGGTGACAAGAATATCCATATCTTCATACCAGCGAGCATCGTAGAAAGCCGCAACCCGCTCCGATTCAAAAGCCAGAAATGGAATATCGAAAATTGTATAACTTCCATCTCTGATATCAACACCGAACGGACCAGTCGCGATGACTGAATTGCATGGTACATTATTTCTCATCCATGTTTTTGTGATCGTTCGGGTATCCGGTAGTCCCAGTGATTTTAAATAATTGAACGAATAGAATAAAGGGTGAATCATTACGGTCAAACATATTACGGATAACAGGACTGTTTGACTTGTCGGATTTATTTTAAAATGTTTCCATACTTTTGATTTGCTGACTTCTATAGCTGAGAGGAATTTGTCTATACCCATCGCTCCAATCACCGCAATCATCGGAAATATTGGCAGAATATACCTCTCGGCTCGCATCACCCATGTTGATACGACTACTAAAAACAAAAGAGGATAAATTAGAAGGAGTAATTCTTTTCGTTTTTGTTCTTTCAAAATAATTATTATGCTGAGAAGTGAGACAATATAAAATATCCATCCGAAGTTTCCGGGTATTGCATCGAGGAAATAATAATAAAGTGTGCTTTTAGATTCCGGGACACCAAGGTGCCCGCCCGCCATATGTTGCTGCTCGAACGAAAAATCTTTCTCAAAAGCGTTGGGAGTCAGGAGAATGAAAGGATTCAAAATCATAAATAGTCCTAATGCTATCATCAATCCTATGATGAGTCGCTGATCTTTCAATGTCCGAATGCCGGCTCTGAGATTATCAGACCGCATTATGTGTGTTGCGATCAGAAATATAATTAGAAACGCCCCGGTATATTTCGATGAAGTAGCAAGCCCTATGCTGATGCCCGCAAGATAATACCACTTTGATTTTGGATTTGAGTATATCCTGAAAATATACAAAACAGCGAGAGTGCTGAAGAAAGTTAATATTGTATCGACCTGAATCAGATGTGAAAATTTTATATGCAACGGATTCACAGCGAGTATCAACGCGGTGATAATGGCTGTTCGTCTATTGAAAAATTCATTCGCGAATCGGTATATGACAAGAATGATCCCAATCTCGAAGATTGCATCCACTGCACGCGCCGTGCAAACGAGCGGGGTGATAGTTGCGCCGAAATCATTAATGGTTGTGTAGAAACCAAATACATTTCCGATCCCGAAATGTATCATCTGCGCCACGAACTGTATATAAAATGTGAGAGCTGGATAGTTAAAGAATTCGGGATTGAAATTGAATCCGGGATTTCCCCAATTCCAGAATTTCCATGCGATAGTGAGCGAGGTTCCTTCTTCAAACAGTTCCGGCAGTCCCCAACCGATATGCAGAAAACGCAGAAAGCCAGCTACAATTATGATTATAATTAAGGCGATTTCATTCTTCGAAATATAAGGGAATTTACTCATTGCTAATCTTTGTTTATTAGTTGAACAGGATCGGAAAATAATAAGATAAGATTTTTTTAATGAGAGAGCAATGATTTTTCTTCTTTCATATTTAGCAGGAAAGATGCTCGGTTAGTCCATCAATCTGTCTAAAATAAATTATTACTAAACTATCCGAATTAAAAATTGTTTTATTTCTTCTAATTTCCTATATTATCAATGCTTTTTCAAGGTATATGAATAATATTCATCCTTTTCAATATAGAGTTGATTCAAGAATAATTAAGGTAGCGCATGAACGAAGGTAAGATTATACAAGTTATAGGTCCAGTAGTGGATATAGATTTTTCCGGTGGGAAATTACCGGCAATTTTACACGCCGTAAAAATTCCACGAAAAAATATCGAAGGTATGGATGACGAATTGATATGCGAAGTCCAGCAACATCTTGGCGAAGAACGCGTTCGGACTGTTGCAATGGATTCAACTGATGGTTTGGTGAGGGGGATGATCGCTCACGATCTCGGTACACCGATTGAAGTCCCGGTTGGAGCGCCGACTTTAGGCCGGCTGATAAATGTTATTGGAAAAGGAATAGATGGATTACCTCCAATCAGCGAAGATAAAAAATATCCCATTCACCGTCCGGCACCTTCATTCGAAAGCTTGAGCACACGTAAAGAGATGTTCGAAACCGGAATAAAAGTCATAGATTTGCTTGAACCATATTCCAAGGGTGGCAAGACAGGATTATTCGGCGGCGCAGGTGTTGGTAAAACAGTCGTTATAATGGAGTTGATACATAATATAGCACTGCATCACGGCGGATATTCTGTGTTCGGCGGAGTTGGTGAACGAACACGCGAGGGAAACGATTTGTGGCGCGAGATGAAAGACTCAGGTGTGATAGATAAAACAGCGCTTGTATTCGGTCAGATGAATGAACCTCCCGGTGCCAGACAACGGGTAGCATTAACAGCCCTCACGATGGCAGAATATTTCCGAGATGAAGAAGGTAAAGATGTGTTGTTGTTCATCGATAATATTTTCCGTTTTGTGCAGGCAGGATCAGAAGTGTCGGCATTGTTAGGCAGAATGCCGTCAGCTGTAGGTTATCAACCAACGCTAGGAACCGAGATGGGTGAATTGCAAGAACGTATCACTTCCACTAAGAAGGGTTCAATAACATCAGTTCAGGCAATTTATGTTCCGGCCGACGATTTAACTGATCCTGCACCGGCAACCACTTTCAGTCATTTAGACGCGACAACAGTTCTTAGCCGGCAGATTTCGGAACTTGGAATTTATCCCGCGGTTGACCCCCTCGATTCAACATCCCGCATACTTGATCCGCTTATTGTTGGTGAAGAGCATTACTATGTTGCGAAGCGTGTAAAGGAAATATTGCAAACTTATAAAGATCTGCAGGATATCATCAATATTCTTGGTATGGATGAACTATCGGATGACGATAAACTTACTGTAGCACGCGCGAGAAAGATTCAAAAATTCCTTTCGCAACCTTTCTTCGTTGCAGAGGAATTTACCGGTATGCCGGGCAGATATGTAAAACTATCAGACACAATCAGATCGTTTAAAGGGATTATTAACGGCGAGTATGATCACATACCCGAAGGAATGTTTTACATGGCAGGCGCGATAGAAGACGTAGTAGAAAAATTTAAGAAAGAAAACGCTTAAGAGTTTATGTCAGAAAAGACCTTTAAGCTCGATATAGTTACTCCGGCGCGGACTGTTTTCAGCGGTGAAGTCGTTAGCTTCAGTGCCCCTGGTGTTGCCGGTGGCTTCCAAATATTATATAACCATGCTCCAATGTTAGCTGAAATCGGAGTTGGTGAAATAAAATTTAAAAATTCCAACGATCAAGAATATTTTTACGCAACAAGTGGTGGTTATGTCGATGTGGCGAATAATCGCGTTACTATGTTGGCTGAAACCGTTGAGCGTGCCGATGAAATCGATACCAAAAGGGCGGAAACTGCTTTCGATAAATCGCACATTCAAATAAGCGATATCAAATCGGAAGAGAAGCGTCTTGAAATCAAACAGGCGATTGAACGAGCTCAAAATCGGATTCGCATTGCTAAAAAAAGAAAATAATTTATCTTCTCATGTTTTTGACCCACCCGATTTTTTAATCGATGTGGGTTTTTTGTTTATTCTTACCAAAAGATGCGAATAACGCACGCCGAAATAGACGTACGAAAACTTAAGCGCAACTACCAAAATACAATAGGTGTGCTGCCGTCTAATGTTAAAGTAATGGGAATAGTCAAAGCGAACGCATATGGGCATGGTGTTCTTGAAATCTCGAGATTATTGACTGATTTCGGAATCGACTATCTCGGTGTTGGTTTTTTAGAAGAAGGAATATACTTGCGAGAAAATGGATTGACGGTGCCTATTCTAGTTTTAGGTGGTGTACTTGATAATCAAATTCGCTCTTTCCTCGATAACAATCTCGATATTACAGTTTCATCGTTGGAAATTGCTGAACGGATCGAACACGAAGTTATTAAGGATAAAAATTTCAAAGCGCGGATTCATTTGAAAATTGATACAGGCATGGAACGGATCGGCGTTCATTTGGAAAATGCACTTCCATTCATTGAACGAGTTTGCCGCATGAAGCATCTGGATATTGTGGGAATCTACAGTCATTTTGCCTCAGCCGATGAGCGCGATAAAGCATACACACATTATCAGTTAGATCGTTTCCAATCGCTTTTGAAAAAAATCAATGCGATGGGGATCGATATTCCATTAAAACATATCGCAAATAGTGGAGCGATAATAGATATGCCCGAAACTTATTTAACTATGGTCAGGCCCGGAATTATGTTGTATGGAATATATCCGTCGCTTGAAACGACTGAACGAATTCCAATAGAACCCGTTCTCTCGCTAAAGTCGAAAGTTGTCTTCATCAAAGAAGTTCCTGCAAACACAAGTATCAGTTACGGCAGAAAATATTTCACATCGAAGCGTACTAAAATCGCTACGATTCCGGTTGGTTATGGAGATGGATATAGCCGCCGACTTACAAACAACAGTGAGGTGCTGATTGCAGGTAAACGATATCCGGTGGTGGGCGTGATTTGCATGGATCAAATGATGGTCGATATCGGATATGACGCGAACATCCATGTGGGTGAGGATGTATTACTTATCGGAGATTCTGCCGGCGAGAGAATATCCGCATGGGAATTAGCGGAACGTGTTGGAACAAATCCGTACGAATTATTAACTGGCATCGCGACCCGCGTGCCTCGAGTATTTATTAATGAAAATGGAGGGGATTAAAATGCCCAATGTTTATGCAGTAATAATGGCTGGTGGAGTCGGAACACGTTTCTGGCCCCGAAGCAGAGAAAAATCACCAAAACAACTTCTTGAAATTGTTGGCAAAGGTACGATGATTCAAAATACGGTGAACCGTATAAGTGATATGATCGAACCGAAGAACATCATGGTTGTTACAAATAAAATTCAAAAGCCGATGATCGCTAAACAACTGCCGAATGTCCCGGAAGAAAATATTATAACCGAACCAATCGGCAGGAATACGGCACCATGTATAGGTCTTGCTGCGCTGTTTGTCAGGCGAATAGATCCGGAAGCAGTTATGGTTGTTCTGCCGGCAGATCATATTATGCACGATGAGGAAGAATTCAGACGTTTATTAAGATTAGCCACCTGGGTTGCATACGAATCGGGAAAGCTCGTCACTGTTGGAATTCAACCAACGCGTCCCGAGACCGGATATGGTTATATTCAGGTAGTCGATGAAGATGACGGGAAAAATCCTTATTTTCAGAAAGGCGTTTTGAAGGTTAAAACATTCGCCGAAAAACCTAACATCGAGACTGCGAAAGTATTTTTAGAAAGCGGTGATTTTTTATGGAATAGCGGTATGTTTATTTGGCGAGTGGATGCGATTATGCGAGAGATTCAAACCCATCTACCGGAGATGCATGAAGAATTATTGAAAATAGACGAAGCCATTGGCGCTGAGGATTATGATAACGTTGTAGATACAACTTATAAAATTATTCGTGGTATTTCCATCGACTACGGTGTGATGGAAAAGGCGAAAGATGTTTATGTTTTGCGCGGAAACTTCGGATGGAGCGATGTTGGTTCCTGGGATGAGGTGTACAGAATTGCAGGTAAGGACGAAAGCGGAAACTCTGTCACCGGACAAGCTTTTTTACATAATACGAAAAACACAATGGTCTATTCCGGCACAAAAATCGTCGCTACTGTAGGTGTGGAGGATTTGATAATAATTTCAACTGACGATGCTGTGCTTGTTTGCAAGCAAGGTCAATCGCAGGATGTTAAAGAAGCGGTCGATTATTTGCGTCGTAAACAAAAAGTTGACTATCTTTAAGACATAAATAAATGCAGCTAATATTATCATTTGTTGTCTGTGTATTACTTGCCGGTTGTGTTGCATCGCCGCGGTTTACATCTGAAAAATTTGACAAAAGCGAACAGTTATCCGGTGAATTTGTGAGTGAGGGTGTTGCATCATATTATGCCGATGAATATCATGGCAGAAAAACCTCGAACGGTGAGACTTATGATATGAATGATTTAACAGCCGCGCATCAGCAACTGCCGTTCAACACCAAAGTGAAAGTAACGAATCTGGATAATGGTAAATCTGTCTTGGTAAGGATAAATGATCGTGGCCCGTTCAAGAGTAACCGGATTATCGATCTTTCGTATGCCGCGGCAAAAGAAATAAATATGATAGGTCCCGGAACTGCACGTGTCCGACTCGAGATAATTGAACTGGGCAAGTAAAACAAAAAAATATCAGTGAGAGAATAATCGATGGCAAAAAAGTTATTAACAGAGCAATCTGTTATTGAAGCATCAAAAAGGCATGATAAGAAGATCATCGTCGAAGACGATACACTTATTACCGATGCCGCCCGAGATCGAGCCGCTCAATTGGGTATTGTCATCGAACAAAAAAAGCATTCTGTTGTAATCAATACGGCATCGGTGCCGCCACTTGCCTCACAACCGGGGGCAAAAGAAACAATAGCAATAGCAAGCGATCATGGCGGATATGGACTGAAAGAGCAGCTGCGGGCTTATCTTTCATCACTCGGTTATAATGTTGTTGATCTGGGTACAAATAACGAAGAGCCTTGCGATTATCCTGATTTTGCTTTTTCGATCGGATCGATGGTGAGCAAGCGCACCGCATCACGCGGTATAATGATAGACAGCTTGGGAATTGCATCGGCGATGGTAGCAAATAAAATCACCGGAGTCAGAGCTGCATGTTGCTTCGATGAATTTTCTGCACGCAGCAGCAGGGAACATAATAACGCAAATGTTCTCACGCTCGGTGGAAAGACTATCGGAGTTGAATTGGCTAAATCAATTACCAAGGTTTGGCTTGAGACGTCGTACGCAGGAGGCAGGCACCAAAAACGCCTCGATAAACTTGCCGAAATTGAGAAACGATTTTTAAAAACTTAACGATTGCTCTCACTCATGAAAGTCGCCTTGATAAAAGTTGTCGGCTGGATGATGCTTGTTGCAATGGTTGTGCTTATTACAGCCGAAAGTTATATCGCGAATCGTAGCCCGAGGGATAATAATCAATCAATTCTGAATGATGATCTTTCCGGAGATGGAACCTATCTGAAATATTCTCAGTTTGGAAGGGAATTATCATCCGATGAAATATCCCGCATAAAGCGCTTTTCAAAATATTATGGAATTGATTATCGGATCATTTTATCGATCATCAAACAAGAATCTCAATTTGATTCAACTGCCGTAAGTGAGCGTGGAGCAACAGGACTAATGCAGATGATGCCAATGACACATGCAGAAATGAACGAAGCTCTCGACCTTGATAGTTTGAATGTTACTTCCGATAATATTCAAACTGGAATATATTATTTTTCAAAATTGTATAACTTATTTTCATACATAAAAGGAGAAGACCGGCTTTGTTTTTCATTAGCCGCATACAATGCAGGTCCTTCCCGCATTTATGATGCTCAGGAAATTGCCGCTTATATGGGCGAAAATCCGAACAAGTGGTCGGTTATCGAAAACGTTTTACCGCTTTTATCAAAAAGGTATTATTCTCTTCATCAAGAAGTGTGGGGTGAGCCAAAACCGCGAAACGGATATTTCGGCAGCTGGAGGCAAACAGTGAAATATGTTCAAAATATAACAATTACATACAAAAATCTTAGCCAGCAAGAGCAGGGAAAAAATAATTAAGGAGGAGTTGCTAAAAAACCTTTCCGGTTCTTGACAAGTGGAAAGAAAATTATTATATTATCCCAAAGTTGAACCGTGGAAAGAGGCATAATAACCTCGAAGTTCTTTTCGATAAATAGATTTACCCGGATAAGAAAATGTGAATGGGTATTGGTGATTTGTATTGACGGTCGTGGGCGCTGTCAAGGCGGAACGCCGGGAGACGGTTCACATCAAGATCAGCGCCTTCGACTTTAATTTTTTATGGGAGTAGAATTGCACTTGCGACAACGGTTGTCCATAAACCGTTCTTATCGCCTTCTGCCGATTGAGTTATATTAAATGTTTTAACAATCTTCCCGCTCATTTTATATTGAAGTTCTCGTTCATCCCAAGCTATGTTCGGGTCGAACTCAACACCGAGTGTTGTTGCGAGCATTGTTGCGGCGAGATCTTCAGCGTATTCACCGGCTTTCTCATCCGTTTCACCGAATGGATGATGCTCGGATAAATATCCGTACTGCGTGTTATCAGCCGGCGTCGCTACACCGATAGAAGATGCTATAAGCCGATTAGGTTCATTCGTAGCATTTCGTGCCATCACGGCAAAAGTAATTTGACCTGCTTGGAGGAGTTTTAATCCTTCGTCAGTTGGGATTCGTTTACAACCGGGAGGGAATATACTGGATACAGTTACAAGATTACATTTTTCTATCTTTGCATCGCGGAGGGCTAACTCGAACGATTGGAGATAATCTTTATGCCTGCCTACACCTTTGGTGAAAAAGATTTTGGTTGGTACGTACACTTCTGTGACTCCTTAAGAATAATAATGATAGTTAATAAAAATAAATTGCATAAAATTCAAAAAGTAAAAAATAAAAAAACTCACAACTCACAACTCATAATTCATAACTTATTTTGCGTATTCCCGCTGAAGCTGCCGTTTGGTATCGCGCTCTTTTATCGCCTCACGTTTATCGTAACTCTTTTTTCCTTGGGCAAGCCCAAGTTCAATCTTTACAATATTCTTTGTAAAATAGATACGTAAAGGAACAAGCGTCAAACCCTTTTCGGAAACTTTACCGATGAGCCGGCGGATTTCGCGTTTGTGCATCAGGAGTTTGCGATCGCGCTTTGGGTCGTGATTGTTGATGTTACCTTTTTCGAACGGACTAATATGCATGCCGAGCAGCCAGATTTCACCATTTTTTATAAGCGCATATCCGTCTTGCAAGTTTGCCAGGCCTTGTCTGAGAGATTTTACTTCTGTTCCTTTAAGGATAATACCTGTTTCAAACCGATCTATGATGAAATAATCATGAAGGGCTTTTCGGTTAGATACGACGGTTTTTTCTTCCGCAGGACTTTCTGTGGTCATCTCGGTAGTAACATTATGGTAATAAAAATAATAAATTTGACGGGGAAATGCAATAAGAAATGTAAAAGTTAAAATTAAAAATTTAAAATGAAAAATATGACCTCTATATCACATTTCACGACTCATAGTCACTAATTCATACCTCATCCTTCATCATTCATCTTTCCCTTTGACTTTCCTACCGTATTTTCCTATATTTTTTCATCAACTTTTAAAAATAGAGAAGAAAACAATGCAAGAACGACAATTTGACGTAGTTATAATCGGTAGTGGACCGGGTGGATATGTCGCCGCAATCCGTTCCTCTCAATTAGGTTTAAAAACGGCGGTGGTTGAACGTGATAAAATCGGTGGTGTGTGCTTGAACTGGGGTTGTATACCTACCAAGGCGCTTCTGAAAAGCGCAGAGGTTTATCATCATCTTCAACGAGCAGATGAGTTCGGTATTGCCGCTAAAGATATTTCGTTTGATTTTCCAAAAATAATAAAACGTAGCAGAGATGTTGCGCTCAGAAATTCCAAAGGTGTGGAATATCTTTTCAAGAAGAATAAAATTGATCTTATCTCAGGATCTGGTAAAATAGTTGGAAAAGGTAAGATTGAAATCAGCAAAGATGGAAAACTTATCGAAACTGTTTCTACAAAAAATATACTTATTGCAACCGGCGCCCGTCCCAGATCTTTTCCGAATATTAAAATAGATGGTAAACAGGTAATCTCCAGTACTGAAGCGATGATGCTTCAACAACCGCCGAAGTCGATGATCATTATCGGGGCAGGAGCTATTGGTGTGGAGTTTGGATATTTTTATAATGCATTTGGCACGAAGGTAACTATAGTTGAAATGATGCCGAATATTTTGCCAATTGAAGATAAGGAAATTTCGAAATTACTCGAAAGTAATTTGAAAAAATCGGGAATCGAGATTTTGACTGAGAGTAAAGTGGAAAATGTAACAATAGGCAAAGAGGCAAAGGTAGTATTGACATCGAAGGACGCAAAGAAAGAATTGACCGCCGAAATCGTTCTTGTTGCTATCGGAGTGCAAGGCAACATCGAAAACATCGGACTTGAATCTGCAGGGGTCAAAATTGAAAAAGGTTGGATACAGGTTGATGATTTTGGTGAGACAAATGTTGATGGCATTTTTGCAATTGGTGATGTGGCAGGTCCGCCATGGTTGGCGCATGTTGCATCTAAAGAGGGAATTATTTGTATTGAAAAAATCGCAGGTAAAAATCCACAGCCAATAGATTGGGATAATATACCCGGATGCACTTATTGTCAGCCGCAGGTTGCAAGTATTGGTCTAACAGAAGAGAAAGCCGTTGAGCTGAGGTATAAACTGAAGATTGGAAGATTCCCATTTACGGCAAGCGGAAAAGCGCGCGCGATTGGCGAGACAGATGGTCTTGTTAAATTGATCTTCGACGATAAGTATGGCGAATTGCTAGGCGCGCATATCCTCGGCTCTGATGCGACAGAGATGATAGCTGAACTGGGGCTCGCAAAAGCTTTAGAAGCAACACCGTCAGGGATTGCGAATACGATTCATGCTCATCCGACTCTATCTGAAGCGATCATGGAAGCAGCTGAAAATGCGGAAGGTCATGCGATTCATATTTAAGTGGTGAGTATGTTAGTAGTTGAGTAGATTAGTACTAAAGGGTTAGAGCGTGGAGCTTAGAGCTAAGAACTAAGATTAATGATACTATTTAAAGTACAAAGAACAAGTAACAATGAACTAATAACGATTGACAAGTAACTATTTAAGAGATGAATCGGGGTTTAAAATGAAAGATGAAAGTGAAAAGCTATCAAACGAAACTCTAGCGATAGAAGAGTTGTATATTCAACTTCGCGCGATGAAGAAAGTGTTGGAAGAAAAAGGTTTGATGACTGAAGATGAATTCCGGGTTGCATACGCTCGCGAGTTGGTTGTAAGTCCGGGTGCGGCGGCCGGGACAAAAATTACAGATTATTTATCTAATCATAGGAAGAAGTTTTTGCGTTCATGAATGAACTTCAAATTATAAATCTCGGATTGACCGTTTATCAGCCGACGTGGGAATTGCAACAAAAAATCTTCAATCTTCGGGTTGGTCAAAAGATCCCAGATGTCCTATTACTAACTGAGCATAAGCATGTTTACACGCTCGGTAAGAGTAGCGATGAGGCGCATTTGCTCGCTGATGAAAAAGAATTGCGATCGAGAGGAGTCGATATTTACCACATCGATAGAGGCGGCGACATCACCTATCACGGTCCCGGTCAGCTTGTTGGTTATCCGATAATCGATTTGAATAATTTTTATCTCGATACGCACCGTTATCTTCATGATCTTGAAGAAGTTATCATCAGAACATTAAAAGATTTCGATATCCACGGACATCGTGAAGAAAATTACACCGGTGTTTGGGTCGGAACTGATAAAATTGCTGCAATCGGTGTGAAGGTGAGCAGATGGGTTACCATGCACGGTTTTGCGCTTAATGTTAATACGAATCTTTCATATTTTGACCGCATCATACCATGTGGAATTTTCCATAAAGGGGTTACTTCGATGCAGAAGATTATTGGGAACGGTGTATCATTCGATGATGTTATTAAATCGGTATCATCGCGTTTTAGTGAGGTTTTTGGAACTCATACCGTCACCCTTAAAAAAGATGATTTTCTTGCAAATATTAATCAGATAACAAGTGAAACAATAGAATGTCTTCAATAAAAAAATCAAAAGATAGTAAAGAGATAAGTAAAGGAGCTTTAGTTCTTCCAAAAGAGAACTTGCTCGACGCCTACCGTCTAATGTATACCGCGAGGAAAACGGACGATAAAATTTTACTTTTGTTAAAACAGGGAAAGCTGTTTTTTCATATTGGCGGTTCCGGCCACGAGGCGATTCAGGTTGCAACTGCCTTCGCATTAAATAAGGGTGAAGACTGGTCGTATCCATATTACCGCGATCTTGCGTATGTTCTTTCCATGGGTTACAGTGTGAAAGAAATAATTGCCGAGGCAATGCACCGCGCAAGTGGACCGAGCAGCGGCGGATTTGTAATGCCGTTCAATTACGGTCACAAGAAATTTAGAATTCCTTCACAATCAAGTCCAACCGGCACACAATTTCTTCAGGCAGTCGGTACTGCATTAGCTCAAGTTAAAGATGGAACGAAAGATATTGTTTATGTTTCTTCAGGAGAGGGGACAACAAGTCAGGGTGAGTTTCATGAAGCGATCAATTGGGCATCGCGGGAGAAACTTCCGGTGATATTTGTTATTCAAGATAATAAATATGCAATCTCCGTAACCAAGAAAGAACAAACTGCCGGCGAATCTATTTACGAAGTAGTTCAGGGATACCACGGATTGAGCCGTTATGAAGTTGATGGATGCGACTTTATTGAATCGTACAGAATCACATCTGAAGCTGCCGAACGTGCGCGAAGCGGCAAAGGACCAAGTTTGATACTTGCACACACAGTGCGGTTATTGCCACATTCTTCTTCAGATGATCAAAGAAAATATCGCAATGAAGATGATCTGGCAAGGGACAAAGCGAAAGATCCGATACCGAATTTTGAAAAATATCTCATCTCAAATAAATTCGCGAAAGATACTGAGATTAAAAAAATTCAAACAGAAGTTGAAAATCAAATCGACCGAGTTGTTGATGAAGTTGAAGCGGAACCTCAGCAGGATCCTGCTAATTTAATGAAGTATGTTTATTCTCCAAAGACTGTTGTAGCTGTAGAAGGATTTAAAGAACCGGAACATAAAGGCGAAAAGATTGTAATGGTCGATGCGATTAACCATGCTATGGCAGAAGAGATCGAACGTAATTCAAAAATCCTCATCTATGGTGAGGATGTTGGCGGTGATAAGGGCGGTGTTTTCACCGCGACAAAAGGTTTGACGAAGAAATTCGGATGGGATCGCGTATTTAATTCTCCCCTTGCCGAAGCAAGCATCGTTGGAACTGCCGTTGGTTTATCGGTTGCCGGTTACAAACCGATTATTGAAATACAATTTGGAGATTACATTTGGACCGCGTTTATGCAATTGCGTGATGAAGTTGCGATGATGCGTTTTCGTTCTAACAACGAATGGGCAAATCCGATGGTTGTTCGTGTTGCTGTTGGAGGGTATATTCATGGCGGCTTATATCATAGTCAGTCTATCGACGGATTCTTCACTCATATTCCCGGTCTTCGAGTTGTCATTCCATCCAATGCTGCAGACGCGAAAGGTTTATTAAAAACGGCCATTCGTTCGGATGATCCGGTGATGTTTCTTGAACATAAGGGATTGTACCGCGCAAGTTTTGCCGCCTCTCCCGAACCGGATGAAAATTATCTTGTTCCATTCGGATTAGCAAAAACGGTACGGTACGGAGATGATATCACAGTTGTAACATGGGGAATGATGGTTCAGCGTTCGCTTGAAGCTGCAAGGAAATTAGAAGAAAATGGTGTAAGTGTTGAGGTCGTGGATCTTCGCACTCTTAATCCGCTTGATAAAGATGCTATACTTAATTCAGTTCGCAAAACAGGAAAAGTTTTAATCGTTCATGAAGATACTTTAACAGGGGGATTTGGCGCCGAAATAGCTGCTATCATTGCAAATGAAGCATTTACACGACTTGATGCACCAATCAAACGAGTTGCCGCGAAAGACTGTCACATCCCGTACGGACCGACACTTGAGAATGCAATGCTTCCGCAAACAACCGATATAGTTTTTGCGCTTCAAGAGTTATCAAAATTTTAAATTGATTATTAGAAGAGAGGTTTTATGTCAAAAGTAGAAGTTGTAATGCCACAATTGGGTGAAAGTCTTACCGAAGGTACGATTGTCAAGTGGCACAAAAAGCAGGGTGATAAAATCAGGAAAGACGAAACGCTTCTTGAAATAAGTACCGATAAAGTCGATTCTGAAATACCATCTCCTGCATCGGGTGTGATTACGAAAATATTTTTTGAAGAACAAAAGACAGTGGAAGTTCGCACGATAATCGCGGAGATAGAAACAGATGCGTCAGCGGTATCGATCGATACTCCATCGAAATCTCCCGACGTACCCAAAACGGCACCGATAAAAGAAGCTACTCAAGCCCTGTCAGCAAAAACAACACCTGCCGAAAAGTCAACCGGTGGAAGATTCTATTCACCTCTCGTTCTTAGCATCGCACGAGAAGAAGGAATTTCAATGGCAGAGCTTGAACAATTACCGGGATCAGGCGAAGGCGGACGTGTAACTAAAAAAGATATACTTGCTTATGTGAATACGAGACAAGCAAGTAAACCGGCTCAATCAATTGCTCAACCACCGGTACCACTTCCGGTAGGTCATCTTGAAACAACATTAAAGCATATTGAATCGGGAGATTTAGCTCAGAAATATCCACCACCTCAATATGAAATTTTGCAGATGAGTAATGTGATCGCAAAAATGTCGGAACATATGGTGAAAAGCGTAAACACTTCACCGCATGTATGGGCTGTGCATGAATGCGACATGACCAATGTAGATAAAGCACGCAGAAAGAATGCTGAATCATTTGAAAAACGGGAAAGATTCAAGTTAACTTATACACCATTCGTCTGCGATGCTGTTATTAAAGCATTGAAACAATTCCCGCTTGTCAATGCATCAATTGATGGCGATAAGATAATATTAAAGAAGTTTGTCAATCTGGGAATTGCCGTAGCGGCTGAAAACGGATTAATTGTTCCGGTAATTAAAAATGCGGACGAAAAGAATTTCGTAGGCCTTGCTCGGTCTTTGAATGATCTTGCAACAAGAGCGCGTATCAAACGACTTGTACCAGCCGAGATTGAGGGAGGTACTTTTACGATAACCAACTTCGGTGTATTCAACACCTTGATTGGAATTCCGATTATTAACCAACCACAGGTTGCCATACTTGGAACAGGTACGGTGAAGAAACGTCCGGTTGTAATAAACGATGCAATCGCTATACGTTCAATCGCACACTTAACTCTCGCATTCGATCATCGTATTGTAGATGGCGCGTTAGGTGGAACGTTTTTGGAAACAGTTTGCAAGTTGTTGGAGAATTATGATTCGGAAAAAGTTTTATAATTAGCCACGGATATTCACAGATGACACGGATTGAATCGGTAATGGTCTGTGTTTTTTCCGTATCATCAGTGGTAAGGTTAAATGAGAATTGAGATAGAAAAAAATCATACTCTCCGCCGTCCTGATTGGCTCAAGGCGAAGATTCCTTCGGGCGAGGCGTATGCTCATCTGAAGAAATTGATAGACAGTAAGAATCTCCACACGGTTTGCGAAGAAGCGAAATGTCCCAATAGGGGAGAATGTTGGAATCATGGCACCGCGACGTTCATGATATTGGGTGATATCTGTACACGAAGTTGTGGTTTTTGCGCGGTGAAAACAGGTAAGCCCACCGAACTCGATTCTCAGGAACCATATCGTGTAGCCGATGCAGTAAAATCAATGGGTGTCCGTCATGCCGTGATTACTTCGGTCAATCGTGATGAATTATTCGATGGTGGTGCCCAGATATTCGCAGAGACAATTCGGCAGATCCGAATCAAGAATCCAAATACAAAAGTGGAAGTACTTATACCCGATTTCAGGGGTGACGAATTCGCATTGAACATCGTGCTCGATGCCTTTCCAGATATTCTAAACCATAATATGGAGACAGTCCCGCAGCTTTATCCGACTGTTAGGCCGCAGGCAAACTATAACCGATCTCTTGAACTTCTTCACCGGTCAAAGCGAAGAGGCTTTAATACAAAAACCGGATTAATGCTTGGTATCGGTGAAACAACTGAGGAAGTATTAGAAGTTATGAAAGACCTCCGCAAAATCAATTGCGATATCTTGACTCTCGGGCAATACCTCCAACCGACGAAAGAACATTTGCCCATCGATCGTTTTGTTCATCCCGATGAATTTAAGATGTTGAAAGAAACCGGTATTCAAATGGGATTCAAGCATGTCGAATCGGGACCGTTGGTTCGAAGCTCGTATCATGCCGAGGGACAAATATGAAAACAAAATTTATCCGCGAATCATTACATTAATTTCTAAACATCCACCATAACAACTCAAGAGGATTTACATTATGTGTAAGCGTTGTCACTACCTCATAATTATATCAATATTATTTTGGAATTTCATGATGGCTCAAAACGATTCAAATCCATTTTTTAAAGAATGGAAGACGCCGTTTCAAACTCCGCCGTTCGGCGAGATAAAGCTCGAACATTATATTCCCGCATTCGAAGAGGGAATGAGATTGCAAAAAGCCGCGATTGATGTTATTGTTAACATCACTGAGGAACCGACTTTTGAAAACACGATCGAATCGATGGAGTTGAGCAGTGAATTTCTGGATCGTGTTGATGATGTATTTTTTGCTTTGAATTCGGCCAATACCAACGATGAAATGCAGAACCTTGCGCGAAAAATAACTCCTATGCTATCCAAGCATAACGATGACATTAACCTTAATCTAAAATTATTCGAGCGAGTGAAGAAACTTTACGATAAACGTGCATCACTGAAGCTCTCATCCGAACAAAAGGCAGTTTTAGAAAATTATTATATCGGGTTTGTACGCGGCGGTGCGAATCTTGATGAAGGAGGGAAAGATAAATTACGCAAGTTGAATGAAGAGTTGAGCATGCTCAGTCTAAAATTCGGAGAGAATATGCTTAAGGAAACTAATGCCGTTGGATTGACAGCAGACACTGAAGAGGAACTTGCCGGACTTTCACCCGATGTTATACAGGCAGCATCAGAATTGGCGCGATCTAAAGATATACAGGAACATTACGCCTTCACACTTCAAAAACCGAGCTTCATTCCATTCCTTCAATATGCGAAGCGTCGCGATTTACGCGAAAGACTTTTTAAAGCATATATAAACCGATGCAATAATAACAACGAGTACGATAACAAAAAAATATTATCACGCATTGCCTCACTTCGGGTTGCAAAAGCGAATCTTCTGGGATATAAAACTCACGCCGATTTCGTTCTTGAACGGAACATGGCGAAGAAACCGGAAAATGTTTACAAATTCTTAAAAGAGATCTGGACACCCGCGGTTAAAAGGGCAAATAACGAAGCCGCCGATATGCAAAAGATAATTGGCGGGGAAGGAGAAGATTTCAAACTTGAGCCGTGGGATTGGTGGTATTATGCGGAGAAGCTGAAGAAAGAAAAGTATAGTTTAGATGAAGAAGTGATTCGTCCTTATTTCAAAATGGAAAATGTGCGGCAGGGTGTTTTTGATGTCGCATCGAAATTGTACGGAATCCAATTCGTTGAGCGAAAAGATATTCCTGTTTATCATCCGGATGTTAAGGTGTTCGAAGTGAAAGAAGCCGACGGAAAGCATCTTGGCATATTCTATTCCGATTATTTCCCGCGAGACGGCAAGCGGAGCGGTGCTTGGTCGAGCACATTCCGCGGTCAATCAAATATGAAAGGGAAGTTTGTTTCCCCTGTTGTGTACAATGTTGGTAGTTTTGCAAAACCAACTGCCGATAAACCGTCATTGATGAGTTTGGATGAGGTGAATACCTTGTTCCACGAATTCGGACATGCATTGCAAAGACTTTTCGCTAACACAACATATCCAACTGCTCAATGGGTGCCTCGTGATTTTGTTGAGTTACCTTCGCAGATAATGGAAAACTGGGCTACCGAACCAAAAGTATTGAAGATGTACGCCAAGCATTATCAAACAGGCGAACCGATGCCACAGGAATTAATCGACAGACTGTTGAACGCGGGTTTGTTCAACCAGGGATTTGAAACCGTAGAATATATAGCGGCATCGATTCTCGATATGGATTGGCACACATTTACCGATACCACGCAGCGTGATGTTTTGACATTTGAAAAACAATCGTTGACAAACATCGGTTTGATACCTCAGATCGAATCGCGCTACCAGAGCACGAACTTCCAGCATATATTCTCGGGCGGATATTCGGCAGGATATTACAGTTACCTTTGGGCGGCTGTGCTCGATGCCGATGCATTCAACGCGATAACGGAAAAAGATTTATTCGATCAAAAAATGGCGGCATCTTTCAGGAAGAATGTTTTATCAGGCGGCACCGCCGCCGACGCGATGGAAGCATATAAACGTTTCCGCGGTGGCGAACCGAAGATTGACGCTCTGTTGAAGAAGCGCGGATTGAATTAGGTAGTGATAGAGGGGCTGACTAAAAAGGTTCTCTCGATACTCTATGATGAAGCTATAAACTCGAGAACCTGCAAATGTAGCTGGTTTTCGAGTGTTCTTCGACGACAAGTCGAAGAATGTAACGAGAAAACAAACTTATTGGTCAGTCCCTAAAAAATTGGCGGCAGGATTTATTTAGTACTGCTGTTTACTTTAGATTTGTTGTTCCCGACTCTGACGAGATTCGTTGTTCTTCAGAACCACACCTGTTCGTGGTATCTTCTGTATGCGTCGCCGAATTTTTCTTCAAGAACACGGTTCTCCCTGCGAACGCGCCAAAAAACATTAACAAGTGCAAAAGCACAGACGACATAGGAGATGACATCGCGGGTAACCATTGCGAATCCCAGGAACAACAACATTCCGAAGAGATACATCGGGTGACGGATCTTTGAATACAGCCCTTTTGTCACGAGCTCCTTTGCCTGTGGAGTAACCGCGAGCGAATCCCCAAGCTGGAAAATTGCGATGATCAGAAGTACAAACGATGGGATGATGAGCCCAATGCCGATATACGTCATGAGATCATGCGGAAACTTTGACAGCAAACGCAAAATGATCCAAGGCAGAGCAACGAATGTGAGCAATATAAATATGATTATTTTAAATTTCAACCGGTAACAACTTTCGCTTGTATTTTATTCGGTACAAAGTACATAGGAATTGGATAAATGTCAAGAATAATATTCTTCATTTTCAATTCAATCGGTTTATTTTGGGAAAGATCTCAAAAGCTTCTCGAACGTTAGAAAAGGATAAACCTCGCGGAGGTTTTTAAAACTAGGTAAAACCTCCGGTGTCTTCTTAGGAAGTTCAAGGTAGATACCGGAGGTTTGCAATGTAACCCTCGGTTTGCATTTATATCTACGCTTTTCTATCTTAATAACATCATAATAATAAATCCAATGAATATAAAATCATTTTTATATATTATTGCTGTTTTTATAGTCGCATTCTCAAATCTCAACTGCGATAAAGGTCTTGCGCCAATAGATGAATCGCAGGGTGGCGGTTCAGTTACGAAGGGTATCAGCGGCACAATCCATTTTGTCAATTGGCCCCCCGAAAGCACGCTTGTAGATTTACGACTTGTTGCGTTTAAAAATTATCCGCCGGGTGATATCGTTGCTGAAGTTATGCAGGGGAATGCTCAGTTCACCGAAACCCTTAAACCGTATTTCTCAGATTCACTTTCATATATGCTTGTTCTTACCTCTGGTGCATGGAGCAGCATCCAGTATATTGTTGTCGCACAGCAGTTTGGTCCGAACATCCAAGCCGACTGGAAGATGGTTGGTGTTTATTACTCCCCGGGAGATAGTTCGAAACCGGGAAGCGTGAATTTACCATCCAACGGAATTGTCGGTGACGTCAACATCAAAGTTGATTTTCTAAATCCATTATCCACACGGTAACCGATGAGAAGATTTTATTTTATAATGGTCATAATTTTGAGTATGAATGTTTTCTGTTTCGCCCAGACAGAACGGCGAAGTGGAATTTCGGGGATTGTCAAGAGTGCTGATGGGAACCTATTGCTTCCGGGTGTGAATGTTGTACTTAAACAAACCGTTATCGGAACGATAACAAATCAATCAGGAGAATTTACGATCTCTCGATTAATATCAGGAAAATATACGGTTATATTTACTCTGATCGGATACAAGAAAAGTGAAGCTGCAATTGAACTTGGTGAAGGTGAGTCAAAATCCATTGAAGTTATTTTGCAACCTGTGCCCGTTCAAACAGAACCGGTGATTGTAACCGCAAGCAGAAGGGAGCAAAGTTTACAGGAGACGCCCGCAAGTGTCAGTATAATTCACGGCTCAGAACTAAATGCAAGGAATGCCGACACTATTGATCGCCTGCTTCAATATGTACCGGGTGTGAATATCACGCGTGGGCAGGTGAACGTGCGTGGCTCAACCGGTTACAGTTATGGAATTGGAACACGCGTGCTTTTACTCTTGGATGGAATGCCTTTTCTTAGCGGCGATACGGAAGAAATTATCTGGGAATCGATTCCCAGCATTGCGATAGATAGAATCGAAGTAGTGAAAGGTGCCGGCTCTGCATTGTACGGTTCGAGCGCTCTCGGTGGAGTCATCAATGTTATTACAAAACCAGTGATGGAAGAACCCGAAACATATGTCAAAGTATATGGAGGTACCTATTCTTCACCATCTTACTCGAAATGGGAATGGAGTGATAAGGCGCGAACATTATCCGGCTTATCCGCAAGTCGATTACAGAAGTTCGGCGATCTAGCGCTCGGTGTTGGAGTAAGCAGAACACTTGATGATGGTTTTAAACGAAATGATTATTGGAAGCGTTGGAACGGCTGGTCGCGTGTTGGTTATACTATTTCTCCATATCAGTCCGTTTCGGTTTCTTTCAACTATATGGATCAGCGCAGAGGCAATTTCCTTTACTGGAAAGATCTCGATCATGCTATTGAGCCGCAAGATGATCAATTAGAACAGGGGGTCCATTCAGTGCGGTGGAATTTAACGGCCGGTTATAATCATTTTCTATCGAATGATTTGTATTATACAGTCAGAGCAAGCTGGTACCGATCTGATTGGAACGATAATGTGCCGAGTATTAAATATCCTGAGGGAAGCAGTTCGATATCCGATAACATCCTTCTTGAAACGCAAGTGAACTATCAGATGAGTGATCATCATTATCTGACAGGTGGATTGCTCGGTTCTTTCAATCGCGTTGATGCGATGAAGATTTTCGGAACACATAACGTACTCGGAGGTGCGGCATATATTCAAGATGAGATTAAATTGTTAGCATCGCTTTTAACAACTGTCGGCGTACGACTCGATCTTCAGAAGATGGAAGATGCTGCGACTGTCAATAGAGTGAATCCCAAACTTGGAATTGTTTACAATCCATTTGCAACATTAACGATTCGCGCATCGGCAGGTAGCGGATTCAGAGTGCCATCCGTGGCAGAGATTTTCACGAATACAGATGCAGGCGGGTTGACAATACTTCCAAACCCGGATTTGAAACCAGAGCGTAGCTGGTCGTACGAAATAGGAGGGACGTACATTCCGTTATCTGAGATTGAAATAAATGCATCCGGTTTTGTAAACGATTTTCAGGATTTGATAGAACCAACATTCGGTTTGGATGGTAATGTTCATTTTCAAAATATCACCAGTGCTCAGATTTCGGGAGTTGAGGGATCGGTTGGTTGCTTTCTATTTGATAGGATATGGAATTCAAAAATATCTTACATGTATATTTATCCCGAAGATCGAACGAAACATGATTTACTGAAATATCGTCCGCGAAAATTATTTTACATCTCTACTGAAATTACGCCAGAACCTTTCCGGTTCGGATTCGATTACCGTTATTTAAGCCGGGTTGAGCGGATAGATCAGGAGTTCGTATATCTCGGTATCGTTCCTGATGGCGATCAGCGGGTACCGATATCAGTTTTAGATCTCCACGCGTCACTCGACTGGCAATTTGCCGGATTACCTTTAATCACTCGAATGAACATTAATAATCTTTTCCAATATTATTATGTTGATATGATTGGAAATATGGGATCGATCCGGAATTACCTCTTCACTCTCGAATCAAAATTCTAAAATATGTTAATCGATTCCCACGCCCATTTATTCTTCAAAGATTTTAAAAATGATTTGGATGAAGTTCTAGAACGAGCGAAAGATGCCGGAGTTGAATATATCATTTGTCCCGGCACCGATCTGCCAACGAGCATAGCATCCATAGAACTTGCCGAAAAATATCCATTTATCTATGCCGCGGTTGGATTTCATCCGCATGACGCATCGAAGTTGGATGAGAGGTCGCTTTCCGAAATCGAAAAATTATCGCATCACCCGAAAGTGGTTGCCATCGGTGAAATTGGGCTCGATTATCATTACAACTTCTCACCTCGTCCACAACAGATTGAGGCTTTTAATTCGCAAATAGAATTAGCTCAGAAACGCGATTTGCCGATTATCATTCATAGCAGGGAAGCCGAGGATGAGGTTATCTCGATTCTCGAAAATCAAATCAAGCATAGGCCTGGTTGGAGAAAATCACTTGCGAAAAATTATGATCGTTATCCGACTCCAAAAGGTGTTTTTCATTGCTTCCCCGGAGATTCAAAACTTGCCTGGAAAGTTATTAATATGGGATTCTATGTTTCTTTAACGGGACCTGTAACTTATGGCAACAAACCGAATAAACCTAATTCCATGATTGATGTTGCAAAAAACGTTTCTGCCGAGCATATTTTGTTAGAAACCGATTGTCCGTATCTTCCTCCCGCTCCGTTCCGTGGGAAGCGTAACGAGCCGGCGTACGTAAAATATATTGCGGAAAAAATAGCAGAGCTGCAGCATCTTTCAGTCAACGACATAGCACGCGCCAGCAGTTTTGCTGTTCATAATCTTTTTGGAATCGGAAAATATCCCGATCCGGTTTTTGCGTACACAATTCGCAATTCTCTTTATCTTAATATCACCATCAGGTGCAACGCCGATTGTGTTTTCTGTGATCGTAAGGGTGATGCAATCGTAAAAGGCAACAATCTGAAAATCACTAAAGAACCGACAGTAGACGATTTGATCAGAGAAATTTCAGATCCGAAACGGTACGATGATATTGTCTTCTGCGGATTTGGTGAGCCAACCATTCGTTTTGATGTTATGAAGGATGTGTCGCGATGGATAAAAGCTAACGGCGGTAAAGTTCGTCTGAATACTGACGGACACGGCAATGTTATCAACCACCGGAATATTATTCCGGAAATGAAAGGGTTGGTAGATTCAATTTCAATAAGTTTGAATTCAACAGATCCGGTACAGTATGGATCTTTGATGCGAATAGATGGTGTAAAATATTTTAACGCCATGGTTGAATTCGCTAAGGAATGTGTTAGGAGCGGCTTCGATGTGACTATGACAATGGTTGATATGAATGAAGTCGATGAAGCTAAGGCGTGCATATTCGTCGAGAAAGAAATCGGAGCAAAATTTAAAAATCGTCCATTATTTTAGGTGAGGTATGAAATATTTTCTCTTATCTATTTATTTTCTCATTTCAATCCATCATAAAACTTTTTCACAAACTGAAAAAGAAAAAGAATTGAAATTACAAAGAGATAAGATTGACCTCATCCAAGAAATGCAGGATAAACGCACAATTCATGATGGGAAATTGATCTCATATTTTTCCGATAACGATCCGGTGGTGCGGGAACGGGCGGTAATCGCCTTCGGTAGCATGCAAGATACCAATGTTATTCCATTGCTCATAGATAAGCTTACGAGAGATTCAGATCAAAGTGTGAACATAGCCGCCGCGTTCGCTATCGGGCAAACGGCAGGACTTTTATCACAATCCAAGAGAATCGCTCGAGCATGATTTAGTCTGGGCAAGAATGGATCAGGTTAAAGGTTCCGCGCGAGACCGACTAATAGAGGAGATAGGAAAATTTGGAACTGAACAAGCACTCAACGATTTGATTCTACGATTTGGAAATGATGTGTTAGCCGTGAGACCTAACGTCCTTTCACTGAGTATCGCCCGATTTGCAATCAGGAATATAACATCGCGCGAAGCTGTTCAGTATCTGCTGCAATTTATTAAATCGGACAATTCAACTCCGTGGGAAGTCGTTTATGCACTACAGAGAATCGGCAATCACGATGAGATAAAAAATAATATCGAATTAATTGTACCACTTTGGAAAAATTCGAATCCAAATGTGCGAATGCATCTGGCAACGATGTTAGGTAAGATAAAAAATCCAGCCATAGCTCTTGAACCTTTGCAGAAGATGTTTGAATACGATTCCGATTGGCGTGTTAAAGTAAACGCGGTTCGCGCGCTTTGCAATTATAATTTGAAAAATCAGAAAGAAATTTTAAATCGGATTAAATGGACATTCGATTCGAAGAATTTAAATCTTGCTGTAACAGCCATCAGCGCATTCGGTAACAGCTCAATGAAAGCCGATAGCGGTAATGGCGAAATGAAGAAATTATTCTCTAGACTTGAAAAAATATCTTTGAACTCAGATAACAGTTTCTCATGGCAACTGCAGGCAGAAGCGGCGAATGCTCTTGCAAAGTTGAGAGGGAAGAAAGCTCTTCCGTTTATTAAAATTGATGAAGAGATGTCGGTTAATCTGAAATCTTTGCTACTTACCGCGCTTGGTTCAGCGGGTTCACCCGCCAGCGCATCGATGCTTGAATCCTTTGTTGATGAGGATAATTATATATTAGCGCGCTCAGCGCTCGAAGGATTACAGACGCTCTGTCAGCGGAATAATACTGATTCAGCTCTGATTGCGCGAACATACAGTATCGTTGTGAGATCTTTAACTTTTGACGATCCGGCTGTTGTTACAACCGCCGCTTCGATTTTGGGAGATTCGATTTTTTTTAGAAGTTCGTCATTTGAACATCTTGCCGATGCTTTATCCGAATCTAATTTACCGAATGATATCGAGGCAGTTCAAGAAATTATTAACACTCTCGGTAAGTTGAAGGATAGACGAGCGGTAAAAATATTACAGCAACAATTCAATGCACGTGATATTACAGTTATTCGTGCCGCTGCATCCGCCCTGAAAGAAATTACGGGTCAAGATTATTCTTCTGAAATTCCAACATACATCGAACCTATCTATGTCGATTATGATACCGCTTATTTGCACTCCCTCCCCGATACTGTTGACGTAACTATGGAGACAATTCGCGGGGACGTTAAAATGGAGTTGTATAAGGATCAAGCTCCGTTCACCATCATGAGTTTCTTAAAGCTCGCAACACAAAGAGGATTTTACCGGGGATTGTCTTTCCATCGGATTGTTCCGAATTTCGTTGTGCAAGGAGGCGATCCGCATGGTGATGGATGGGGTGGACCGGGTTACGCGATACGATCTGAATTTTCTTTACTTTTCTTCGATACAGGTTCGATTGGGATGGCAAGTTCGGGTAAAGATACCGAAGGATCTCAATTTTTTATAACACAATCACCGCAACCGCACTTAGACGGTAGGTACACGAACTTTGGTAAAGTGATTTCGGGGATGGATGTTGTGAATCGATTAGAATTGGATGATCATATTTTCGATATACGCGTTATCCGATAAACATATTTATTCTCAGCGACGTTTACCGTCATATTCATCATACGATTTTTGATGTTCAGGATCGATTTTCGCAATTCGACTATAAATCGAAGGTTCCTTTGAGCGCTGGAACGTTTCACTAATCTCAAGATATTTCGTATCGAAAAAAGTTCGTATGATGATAGTTGGTTGATTGATTTTTTCACGAAGTTTTCCTATTTTATCCAACGCGAGGAAGATCCTGCGTAACGGCAGCTTCTTCTCGGTGTAGAGGGAATCGAGCCCTCTGAAATGATAGATGTGAACCGCCTTCCGGAAATCCTGGAACTTCGGATTCAGAAGTTCATCGATGATTTGTGAACGAGAGTATAAACCTTGTGTCGAGGATTCCCAACCTTTCGCATCGGATGCGGAACCGCGAGCAATGTTTGAAATCTCGTACGCCTTCTGAAAATATGGAGTTCCTCCGCCTGTCTGATATGTATCGGCATCGTATCCTAAGATCAGATAAATATAAAAATCAATGAAACTCAATAACGGATCGAATCGGGTTTCCATATGCGTGAGAGTTTGATTCCGAATATATTCGAAGTTCCACTTGTCGTCCATTATGCGAACAACTGCGGTGGATTTATCCGCCCGGTAAATCGGTCTTTGGCTGCCGATAAAAACTTGGGCTTTATATCCATGCTCTCCTTCACTTCCCTGGAACGAAATATTTATCGCGCATTTGATTCTCTGATCTCCCCGGTCTTCCTGTGTCCAGCGATGACCGTTGATATAATTTTTAAGTTGTTGAACGAAATCGTTCAAATTATCTTTCGCTTCAGATGTTGTCAACGGTTCGAGGTCGATGGTTACGTCGCAATCAATTTCCTGAGCTTGGATAAAAGTAGTCAGGCAAAACGACAGAACCGCGAATATGATTATGGTTTTCATAGAAAAATTCTCCTGTGTTGAAATATAGAGAATAGTCATCACTTGTTCAAGTTTCGAGTCAAAATTAAAATATCATGGAGGTGATATGATAAAGCTTATTGTTTCGATATTAATATTTGTTTCTGTCTGTGAATGTGGATTCGAGAAAAACAGTTTAGGAGCTCGTTCATCCGGTATGAGTTGTGCATTGACTGCGGATATCGGTGATGTCTGGTCGATTGCGGTGAACCCGGCAGGAATTGCGGGAATCGATAATTTTAAATTCGCCTGCTCCTACACTCCTCAAATATTTGGGATACGGGAATTGAGTATTCAATCATTAGTCGGTTATGTGCCTGTTTCATTCGGTGTATTCGGCGGCTTAATTCAAAGTTCCGGATTAAAAATGTATAAAGAAATTACCGCAACTATTTCATACGGAGCAAAGTTGTCAGATTTATCATTCGGTCTGAATCTGAATTATTACCATTTGTCAATCGAACGTTACGGTTCCGATGCGACCGTTGGGTGCGATGCCGGGATAAATATACCGCTATCGCAAAAAATCGAATGCGGCTTATCGATACGAAATATTAATTCACCCACAATCGGGAAAACGAAAGAAAAATTACCGCAATCGATTTCGGTAGGAGTAAATTATAAACCGTTCGATAATCTGCAAATTGTCTTCGATGCATTTAAAGAAATTTCATTCGACCCATCGCTCCGCACCGGCTTAGAGTATTGGTTGATCGATGCCTTTGCGGTTCGTGCTGGAATGATTGAATGTCCGATCCAATATTCTGCCGGTTTCGGTGTTCGAATCTCGATATTTCAAATCGATTATGCATCCAGCAGACATATCGATCTCGGATGGACTCATACATTCTCATTATCGTTTTTTTAGAAGAGGAGGAGAGATGAAAAGTATAATGTTATTTATTTCGATACTCCTGATTGAATCGATTTCCTTCTCTCAATCTGATGATTTAAATCAGATAGATTCTTTAGAGATAGATAATAGAATCGAAGAGCAGGTTGAACAATCTTCAACTTCTGATGACGATCCGAACACCGATCTGATATTCAAAAATAAACAGAAAGATGAATACAAAATATCCTTCAGGAACAGATTGAGTTGGAATTTGGATCGATCGGTAGGTTATATTCAAAAATCATACAAGGGTTCACCATATAAAATGTATCACCGAATTAAATCAAAAATCAGGAGAAATATATCCGGAGGTATATTAACAGAAAAGGATCCCGGCGAATTGCATTATGCAGACTTTCTCAGTTTCAATCTCGCAATCGCAGATGTCGGATCGATAAACAAAATTGTGTTTGGAGATTATGTCTTGAAAACGGGACTGGGACTTGTCTTTGGCGATTTGTACGGCATGACTAAAGGTGCCGAGATTGTATCTCCGGTATTAAGAGAATCGGATGTTGTTCGAAGTTATCTTTCCTCCGGTGAATCAGGTTTTTTCAGAGGTGCCGCGTTTGAATTTTCTCTGGGAAATTTTAATATAACGAGTTTTATATCAAGCATGAAAAAAAGTGCATCCATCGATTCGGCAGGTAATGTTACCAGCATTTATTCATCAGGATATTTTCGTACCGTGAATGAGATCTCTAAAAGAAATAACTTGTCGGAAAAAATGTATGGGGCTCATATAAAATTTAACGCATGGAAAGGGACCGTTTTTGGTTTGACATATTCCAGAAATTATTATTCAAATCCCGTTCTCCTTGATGATGGAAAAAAGGAGCTCGGTAGATCTAATACTGCATACTCTGCAGATTGGATGGTAATATCATCTGCGACAACATTCTTCGGAGAGTGTGCTGTTGCTAGCTCAACCCTTGCCGGACTTGGTGGAATAAAAATATCTCCTTATAACTCATTCTCCGTGATTACCGCTTACCGTAATTATCCTTACAAATTTGTCACTCTGCATGGCAATCCGTTCGGTGAACGAGGATCGGATGAGAATGGAATGTACCTTGGACTTACCGCCAAGATTTATCAGCGATTACGATTATCGATTTACGGAGATTTATTCCGGTTTAATGATTCGAATTCATCACGATTTTCCGAAGTCGGTTCTGATATTTTATCGCAGATCGAATTGGGTATCGATAAATCAACTTTACTCACAGTCAGGTATCGTCGGAAGAAAAGCCAAGATAAATTAGATGTGAGTGATAATTATGGATTTTCAAAATTGATTAACGGTGAAGTGCACAAACAACAAATCCGATTCAATATCGATCATTCAATATCTAAAAATCTTCGAGTGAAAGGGAGGTATGAATATCGACTTTTAAAACATGATTATTTTAAGATCGAATCCGGAACGTTAGTTATGAGCGATGTTGTTTATTCAGTGTCATCCTCATTTATCGTAAACAGTAGAACAATTTATTACAAGACTGGTTCGTTCGATAGCGGAATTTATGAATTCGAAAGAGACCTTGATGGTGTAATGACCCAACCGATTTTGTACGGAAAAGGATTGCGGTGGTATATCCTTCTAAAATATGAGTTGGTCGAATCGATTGAATTATCGGCAAAGTATTCAAACAACACAAGAGATGATTTGAAAAAGATAGGAACAGGAGCAGATCAGCTTCCCGATAATATCGATGAGAGAATTGGGATTCAAATAGAGATCAGATTTTAGATTTCGGATTTTATCCTTCATCCTTCATCCTTTATACTTCTGTGACCCATTGCTTCTTTTGCTCTTCCATGTAAAATTCTATATCTTAAAATAAATCTATGACAAATTCAAACAAAAATAAAACTGTAATTATCGCGATGAGCGGCGGTGTAGATTCTTCGGTAGCAGCCGCTATGTTGGTTGAGCAGGGTTACAATGTAATCGGTGTTACAATGAAAATGTTCAACTTCGAAGAGGTTGGCGGAAATGTTTATCGCGAGGCAAGTTGTTGCGGATTAGATGCATTCAACGATGCAAGAATTGTTGCGGTGAATTTAGGAATCCCTCATTACATTCTCGATTTTTCCGAGCAGTTCGGGCGCGAGGTGATCGATAATTTTGTCGATGAATATCGCAACGGACGAACGCCAAACCCATGCGTTGTTTGTAACCAGAAAATCAAATGGAGCGAGTTGCTGAAAAAAGCAGATGCGCTCGATGCTGAATTCATTGCCACCGGTCATTATGCGCGTGTTAGGTTTGATGAGGAATCGAAAAGATACAATTTGTTTCGCTCCAAAGACGCTGACAAAGATCAAACATACGCATTGTGGGGATTGAGTCAGGAATCTTTGCGGCGGACTATCTTTCCGCTCGCAGATATGACGAAGAAAGAAGTGCGAGCATTTGCTTCATCGAGGGGAATTAAAACCGCCACGAAGGAAGAAAGTTTCGAAATCTGTTTTGTCGCAGATAACGATTACCGCCGTTTCCTTAAAGAACGGTTTGCACGTACAGGAGTGAAACCGGAACCGGGTGATTTATTATTTGATGGGAAAATTGTTGGCAAGCATGAAGGCACTCCGTTTTATACGATTGGTCAGCGGAGCGGTATTGGTGCTCACGGAGAGAAAGTATATGTGACTGATATCGATCCGGGGAATAATTTAGTTCAGATCGGTAAAAATATCGATTTGATGAAAACTGAATTAATCGCTAAGAATATTAATCTGATCACACTGGAAAAACTTGACGGAGAAATAGCTGTGAAGGCAATGGTACGTTACAAAGATACGCCAACTCTGGCTATCGCTTCAGCATCTGCAGACGAGATGATAAAAATAATTTTTAAAGAACCGAAGCGCGCCATAACTCCGGGACAATCGCTGGTTATGTATGACGGCGATAAGGTTGTGGGTGGTGGGGTGATTGAAACCGTTCTCTGAATGGGTTAAAATTTTATCTTGTTTTTTAGAAATCAATGAGCTAACTTGATAAAAGTGAATCCTAATATATTAGATTCACTGGGTGAAAATATTAATAATTATGCTAAGAGGCAGGTTATGAAAGCATCGATTATATTATTAATTTTATTTCTTTCTTTAAGTGTAATATCTTTCTCACAAATTACACATCTGGGTTTGGACAGCATTTGCGTTAATGATATCAGGATCTACAATGATTACCTCTATGTAGGAACGGTTGATAGTGGTGTATACCGGTTCAATGGTGCCGATTCATCGTGGAGTAATCTTGGATTGAGAGGTAGATGGATTACATCAATATATCCTGACTACTCTTCGCTAAGAGCAGGAGTTGACCGACAAAAAAGGCCTGGCGATTCGACATTGATATATAGATTATCAACTGGAGATTGGATCGCTGATGACAGCGGAATTGTTAAATCGGAAGTTGGCAAGGTAAGTATGATTGACGGGAATGGCTACTATTTATTTGCAGCCACCGATGGAGGAATCTATAAAAAAACTGATACTTCATGGCAGAATGTATTTCCTGCATCCACGATGGCAAATATTAAAATATCTCCATATTCTCAATTATGGATTAGTGGAATGTCTGGTTACGGATTTTATCTAATCGGAAAATCAAACGACTGGGGGCAAACTTGGAACGGTGTCTCAGATGATGATACACTTTTTAATGGAAATGTTACATCATTCGCCTTTCATTCAAAAGACACGAATATTATTTATTTTGCAAATGGGAATTCAATTGTAAAAATCACTGACTCTCGTATTTCACCTGGTAATCCTTTGGTTGGTCATCGTACTCTTATCTGTGATCATAACTTAAGCACGGTAGTAATAGATCCATTCGATAATAACCATCTGCTTGCTGGCGGAGATCATTTCCAATTATACGAAACGACAAATGCGGGAGACACTTGGCAATTAATAACCGCGGTCGATAGCGGAAATAATATCACCGATCTGGAAATCAGAGAAACCAACTTGTGCAAAGTATATATCTCTACAAGTAAGAACGGTGTTTACCAGTTGACATTACCCGATGCAGGATACAGGATGAAGCTTAATTTTTGTGGATGGAATCTATTTTCGTTACCTCTGATCCCGCGCGATTCATATAAACCAAATCTAGTACCGTCCGCAATCTCAAAAGCATTTTCTTTTAAAGGGCAGTATGAAATGCAGGATTCATTAATCCCTGGTAAAGGATACTGGGTGAAGTATGACGGATGCAAAACAGAATATTTTATCGGTGAACAAATTTTTTCTTTATCAATTGATGTTCTCCCCGGTTGGAATATGATTGGTTCGATTTCCAAACCGGTAGCGGTCGCAAATATCGGATTATCATCCGGATTGACAATCGGACCAGTATACACATATACCGGTGGTTCTTATCTTCACGCAACTACAATCGATCCCGGTTTAGGATACTGGGTAAGAGCAAATCAAGCAGGCACAATAACGTTGGTTGCTTCACCTTAGAGAAAGCATAACGATGTAACATTTTCGGTGGAATTAATTTTGATATGCGATGTGCGATATGGGATACCGACATTGCATATCAAACATCCATCTGTTTTTTCTTGACATCCATCGCATCTTTCCCTATATTTCTCATCATCAATGTTAAAATTGCCAAAGGTGGTTTATGTCAAAACAAAATAAGTCGGAAAGATTAGCACAGTTACATCATCTAAAAGAAAAATCTTTACACGGTGGTGGTGCAAAAAGAATCGAAGATCAGCACAACAAAGGTAAACTTACTGCCAGAGAACGGATTGAGGTTTTGTTGGATCGTAACAGCTTTCTTGAAATTGATGCGCTTGTTGAGCATCGCTCTTATGATTTCGGTTTAGAAAAACAAAAAGTTCTTGGAGATGGAGTTGTAACAGGCAGCGGAACCATCGATGGTCGATTGGTTTTCGTTTTCAGTCAGGATTTTACGGTATTTGGTGGATCGCTTTCCGAGGCGCATGCGGAAAAAATTTGCAAGATAATGGATATGGCTTTAAAAGTTGGCGCACCTGTAATAGGGTTGAATGACTCGGGTGGTGCACGAATTCAGGAAGGTGTTGTAAGTCTTGGCGGGTACGCCGATATATTTTTACGCAACACACTTGCATCCGGTGTTATTCCACAAATATCAGCAATCATGGGACCATGCGCAGGTGGTGCAGTTTATTCTCCTGCGATAACCGATTTCACTTTCATGGTGAAAAATACAAGCTATATGTTTGTGACGGGACCGAACGTCGTAAAAACCGTTACTCACGAAGATGTATCGTTCGAAAATCTTGGCGGTGCAATCACACATGCAACAAAATCGGGTGTGGCGCATTTTGCTTGTGAAAACGAAGGGGAGTGTTTACTGGCGATAAGAAAATTGGTCAGTTTCCTTCCACCGAATAATCTAGACGACGCGCCAATGGTAAAATCTAAAGATGATCCGAATCGGTCGGATGAAAAACTTAACTCGATTGTACCCGAGAACCCGAACAAACCTTACGATATGAAAGAAGTGATCAGGTTGATAGTTGATGATAATGATTTTTTTGAAGTGCATGAATTGTACGCACAAAATATAATTGTCGGATTCGGACGACTTGGCGGACGGTCTGTTGGAATTATCGCGAACCAACCATCGGTACTGGCAGGTGTACTGGACAATGATTCATCCATGAAAGGTGCCCGCTTTGTACGCTTCTGCGATGCGTTTAATATCCCGTTAGTCGTCCTAGAAGACGTCCCTGGTTTCCTACCCGGCACAGATCAGGAATGGCGGGGGATAATCAAGAACGGTGCAAAATTGCTTTACGCGTTTTGTGAGGCAACAGTTCCAAAAGTAACTGTCATTACGCGCAAAGCATACGGAGGAGCTTATGACGTGATGAATTCGAAACATATTCGTGGTGACTTCAATTTTGCCTGGCCCACGGCGGAAATTGCGGTCATGGGGCCTCAGGGTGCTGTGGAGATAATCTTCAAAAAGGAGATAGAAAATGCGGAAAATAAAGAAAAAGCGCTTTCGGAGAAAGTAGAGGAGTACCGGACAAAATTCGCTAATCCATACATCGCTGCTGCCCGTGGTTATCTTGATGATGTAATAGAACCGAGTGAAACACGGTCGCGTTTGATTAAAGTGCTTAAAATATTAGAAAACAAAGTAGACCTCAATCCGAAGAAAAAGCATGGTAATATACCACTATGAAATGAGATTTATCACTCCCCTTTGAAATAGTGCTTGACATTTTCCGCTAAAACACCTATATTTTCAACAGCTATAATTTAAGTTAAACGAAAATATCGAGTATTTATTGAAAAAGATAACAGTTGGAATATTACTTCTCGCAGTGTTGTTTGGTTGCTCGACTGAGAAATCGGTTAAGACATCACATCAACCGTTACCACCCAACCTTCCAACAATAAATGCCGCCTACCTGGATACATTATCAAAAGATGAGATGGAATCGGCAATAAGCGACAGTTTGATTGCAGATTCTACTTATGATGAATTAACAGGCCAGTTACTGGAAGCGGCTCGTCAACATTATCTGAATGCCTTGGATGCAGAACAGGCAGGCGATTCAGTTCAAAGTATCAATGAATTTGAATATGCTATCGGAATTTTAAACGAACTTGCATTTTATCCGAATATCGAAAATAATCAGGATTTTAACGATCTATCTCATAGTCTCGTGGAAGATTATGAAAAATATATCGCGAACATCGATCGTCTTGGATCGCAAACCTCAATTTTCGCATTGCGGCAAAAATTGAATGAACTTGATGAGTTACAACCAGGACAAGACGAAGACACAACTATTAAAGTCATAACCACAACTTCAGTCCCTCTTGTTATTAATGGTCATGTTGAGAAGAATATAGAATTTTTCCGTGGAAAAGGAAGAAAGCATTTTGAACATTGGTTGTACAAAGGCGGCTTATATTTTCCGATGATGAGAAAAATCTTTCGGGAAGAAGGTGTGCCGGAAGAGTTAATGCATCTCTCGATGGTCGAAAGCGGCTTGAATCCGATCGCGCGTTCATGGGCGAAAGCCGTAGGAATATGGCAATTCATTAAAGGAACAGGAAAGTTGTACGGACTTCGAGGAAATTTTTGGTTTGATGAAAGAAGAGATTTCGAGAAAGCCACAAGAGCGGCTGCTCGTCATTTAAAAGATCTTTACACAGAATTCGGGGATTGGTATTTAGCGCTTGCCGCTTATAATTCTGGCGCCGGCAGAGTTTTTCGCGCAATAAGAAAAAGCGGCTCTCAAGATTTTTGGAAACTAAGACCCTTCCTCCCAAAGGAAACTAGAAATTATGTCCCTCAATATATTGCCGTAACGGCGATGGCGCTTGATCCGGAAGGATATGGTTTTTCAGTAGTTCCTTCGGATCCATTGGCGTATGATTATGTCACCGTTGATGGTTCGCTCGATTTATCTGTGCTTGCAAAATGTGCCGGCACTGATGTGGGAACTTTAAAAGATTTGAATCCGGAATTATTACGCTGGTGTACACCACCCGGGATCAATGATTACAATTTGAGAATTCCGGCTGGGAAACAATCATTATTTTCAGAAAACTATACCACCATTCCATCGAGTGAAAAACGTGATTGGATTGTCCACAAAGTTCGTAAACGCGAATCGCTCGCATCAATTGCGAAGCGGTATGGTATTACAAGTGATATGATCGTTGAAGCGAACAGATTGCCGTCCAAGTCAATCAAGGCGGGAAAAGAATTGATAATACCTGTTCCGGAAACCGCGAATAAATATTTAGCGTCGATCACCGATGAAGGTGGTGACAAAAGTGAAAAGTCGAACAGTGTAGAGCGGGTAAATATATCTGAAAGAAAAAAGGGGAAATCGAAAGTCTCCTACCGTATTCGCAAAGGAGATACACTCGGAAAATTAGCCGAATGGTTCGATGTTCGTATCTCTGATCTTAGGATATGGAATGGAATTCCATACGGAAGTTCAATCAAGGCGGGTGGAATATTGACCATATGGGTACCAAAAGAACGAGCCGCTGAGGTTACAGCATTAAGCAACGTTTCAGAAACCGAACATGATAAAATGCTTTCATCAGGTGAACCGGAACCAAAAAGATATTCGGAAAAAAAACACGCAGGTCCATACTGGGTGAAATATAAAATTAAATCAGGCGATAACCTTGGAAGTATAGCCAAAAAATATAGTGTGGCAATCGAAGACCTTCGGAAGTGGAACGGTTTTACATCATCTACCATTCAAGCCGGACAAGTTATCGAAGTGTTGATTGAAGGAAATGGTTCATTATCCATGGCAGCAGCCAATGATACAGGTAAGAATAAAAAAGGGTTAACATATACGGTGAGGCGGGGCGATACACTCGAGAAAATCGCCGCTACATTCGGCGTAACGATTGAACAGTTGCGTAACTGGAACAGGTTACGAACATCAAGAATAGTTGTTGGACAAGAATTGTTCATCAATTCTTGATACCGGATCGTACAAATTTCAATTCTTTTCTTATTTATAAAAATTTAAATTATCTCCGCAAACTGCTCAATATGCGTGCAACATCTATTGATCCGGAAGTTATATTTTGAATTTCATTGATCGGAATTTTTAAATCATCATTTCCGTTTTTTAAAACGACTGCCGATCTCAACGGGATGTCGCCGTTTTCAAACAATCTCCTGAATTGCATCATCTGAACTCTCTTCTCTCCAATCTTTGATAATGTTGTCAGACCGCTGATGTAAAGTTCTGCCGGTTCAGACTTCCCCTTTAACATTATGCGAATATGTTCCAAATCAAAACTTATAAATTGACCTTCCCAGACTTTATTTTCCGCAATTTTTGTGGTGATTTGGATATTCTCACCATATTGAGGTAATAGTTTGTTTAAGATCGATTGAGAAATAGTTTCGTTGTAAGAGATGGCATAATCGGGAATAGGAATATCCTGAACACCAATATATTGTCCTGTCATGATTTTTCCGGCTTTCGTGGTGATAGTAACGGCGTTCCCCTTTCCGATATCGGAACCATCCGGTATATCTTTGGTTGTCCATCCGGTTATGCTGCATCCGGGTAGTGAGAGAAATATTGTAATTGAGATTACAACCAGTAGGTAAGAAGTTTGATGTCTCATAGTTAGCTCCTTTAAAATTAATAAATATTTTGTGAGCTGTCGTATTACATATTATGATACGTAATAGATTTATTTAGTTACATAAGATGCCTGCAAGATGACCAAAGTTTAAAAATAAATCTCGGTATCGGTTAATTGTACTATCTTGTTCTGCACACGATTTAGTGTATAATCGTTATTGTTTTTCTTCCTCCTTTTTCGTAGATTATCACTGAATTTAATGCGTCCGTTTTTTTAAATTTTTAATTTTTAACTTTTTAATTGATCCGGAGAGGTGTCTGAGTGGTTGAAAGAGCCGGTCTCGAAAACCGGTGTAGGCGCAAGTCTATCGAGAGTTCGAATCTCTCCCTCTCCGCTAAACTACGTTTAGCAGTTATAACTGACGACGCTCCGCAAGGAGCATAGTCAGGAAAATATAATTCATTTTAATGATTCAATATTTAAATCATTCCAATTATTTCAATCATCCAATCATTCTATATAAATTATGAAAATCCCACTTGCAGATCTAAAAAAACAATATCAAACTATAAAACCGGAAATAGATTCCGCTATTCAAAATGTAATTGAAAACACGCAATTCATACTGGGTAAAGCTGTCAGTGATTTCGAGCAAGAATTTGCAAAAGCTCATCAAGTAAAACATTGCATTGCAGTCGGCTCTGGTACTGATGCACTCCACGCTGCTCTCTGGGCTTTAGATATTGGTGCTGGAGATGCGGTTGTAACAACACCTTTTACATTCATTGCGACCGTCGAAGCTATTTCTCTTACCGGCGCTCAGCCGCTTTTCGTCGATATAGAGCCGAAGACATACACGATGGATCCGTTAAAGTTAGACGAGTTATTGAAATCTCCTCAGGGTAAAAATGTGAAAGCCATACTGCCGATACATTTGTACGGTCAACCGACGGCTATGGATGAAATTCAGAAAATTGCTTTGAAATATAATGTAAAAATAATTGAAGATGCCGCTCAATCTCATTTGGCAATGTACGACGGAAAATTCGTAGGCAACTTTGGTGAAGCCGCCTGTTTCAGCTTTTACCCTGGTAAAAATTTAGGAGCGTATGGTGAAGCCGGCGGAATCATTACGAACAATGATGAGTTTGCAAAGAAACTCCGTCAACTTCGCGATCATGGTCAGTCTGAAAAGTATAAACATCAATTCTGGGGACACAATTACCGGATGGACGGAATACAAGGTGCTGTGCTTGGTGTTAAGCTGAAATATCTCGCACAATGGACAGCAAAGCGGAGGGAGATAGCAGCAAAGTATAAGCAGGCATTCAGCGGCATCAGCGATCTGATTGTGCCGTACGAGTCACCTAAAGCAGTTCACGTTTATCACCAATTTGTTTTGAGGACAAAGAAACGGGCGGCATTTCAACAATACCTTACAGATAAAGAAATTGGAAACGCGCTTCATTATCCTATTCCGATTCATTTTCAGGAAGCATACAAGCATCTCGGTTACAAGCCCGGTGATTTTCCTGTAAGCGAAGCGTGTGCAAACGAAAATATATCAATACCGGCGCATCCTGAGATGACGGATGAGATGGTTGGCTATGTAATTGATAATGTAAATAAATATTTTATTGGATAATCAGGTATTTCTTTCAATAAATTATCGTTTGATCTCATTCACGTTGAGTCAAATAAGATGATGAATTTTCCAATCATGAGGATTATTCCTTTCTTTGAATTTCTCCTCAAAAATCCATATACTATTCCCAATCTTGTAATCAAAAAATACTGATTATTAATCACATTAAGGATATTCAATGAAAATTAGCGTTATTGGAACCGGCTATGTAGGACTTGTTGTTGGAACTTGTTTTGCCGAGACCGGCAACGATGTAATCTGTGCCGACATTGACGAGCGAAAAATAAAAATGCTTAAAAAAGCAAAGTCACCTATCTACGAACCCGGTCTTGAAGAATTAATCAAAAAAAATATAATCGAGAAAAGAATCACATTTACAACGAATATAACCCATACAATCAAATCGACCGATGTTATATTTCTTGCGTTGCCAACTCCGCCAATGGAAGACGGCTCGGCAGACCTACAGCACGTGCTTGCCGTTGCAAAACAAATTGGACAAGGAATGAACGGTTATAAAGTAGTTGTGAATAAAAGCACCGTTCCTGTTGGCACTGCAGACAGGGTGAAAGAGGCAATCAGCAAATACACAAAACATCCGTTCGATGTCGTGTCAAATCCTGAATTTCTAAAAGAAGGCGCCGCAGTTATGGATTTTCTTAAACCCGACCGGATTGTTGTCGGTACCCGGAGTCCTCGCGCTATAAAGGCGATGGAAGAACTTTACGCCCCATTCATCAGAACAGGCAAACCATTTATCGTAATGGATGAACGAAGTTCCGAGTTAACAAAATATGCCGCAAACTCCATGCTTGCGACGAAAATCTCATTCATGAACGAAATTGCAAATTTGTGTGAGCTCGTTGGAGCCGATGTTGAAATGGTTCGCAAAGGTGTAGGCAGCGATCCGCGCGTCGGGCCACAATTCCTTTTTGCCGGAGTCGGATACGGCGGTTCTTGTTTCCCGAAAGATGTAAGCGCTCTCGTTAAAACATCTGAAGAGTACAAATATAATTTTCAAATATTGAATTCAGTCATTGATGTGAATAAAACACAGCGCCTCTTATTCACAAAAAAGATTTCCGCTCATTTCAAAAAGAATCTTAAGAATAAGAAGATTGCAGTGTGGGGTCTTTCTTTCAAGCCGAACACAGATGATATGCGGGAAGCACCTTCGGTAACAATTATCAAAGAATTACTGAAAGCCGGAGCAAAAGTTCATGCTTATGATCCTGTGGCTATGCACGAAGCAAAACGACATCTCGGTAATACCATAACATACGCGAAGCGCGATTACGATGCGCTTAGAGATGCCGACGCACTCGTTGTTGTAACGGAGTGGCACGAGTTCCGCGTACCCGACTTCAAAAAAATGAAAAAACTTATGAGAGGGAATGTAGTTTTCGACGGAAGAAATATTTACGATCCTATTGATATGCATAAAAAGGGATTTAAGTATTTCGGAATAGGTCGAGGATAAATCAATGGCAATGAAGATTGTCTCGGTTGTTACAGGCGGTGCGGGCTTTCTTGGCTCGCACCTTTGTGACCGATTGCTCGCCGAAGGCCATAATGTAGTTTGTATCGATAATCTAATTACAGGTGATACAGCGAATATTGCCCATCTCGTTGGTCATGAAAAATTTTCGTTTGTCAAACACGACATAACAAATTACATATTCATCGACGGACAGGTGGATAATGTTTTACATTTCGCTTCACCTGCCAGCCCGATAGATTATTTAAAACTTCCGATTCAAACGTTAAAAGTCGGATCTCTTGGAACACATAAAGCGCTTGGATTGGCAAAGGAAAAAAATGCTCGTTTTCTGATCGCGTCAACATCGGAAGTTTACGGCGATCCGCTGGTTCATCCTCAGGAAGAATCGTATTGGGGGAATGTTAATCCGATCGGGTTTCGCGGAGTTTACGATGAAGCAAAAAGATTTGCTGAGGCAATGACGATGGCATATCACCGATTTCATAATGTTGATACCCGGATCGTACGCATATTTAACACGTATGGTCCCCGGATGCGAATAAACGATGGACGTGCGATTCCTGCTTTCATGTCGCAAGCTATAAGAGGAGAAGATGTAACAGTTTTTGGTGATGGAAGTCAGACGAGAAGTGTTTGTTATGTTGATGATCTGATCGACGGTATCTACAAACTGCTGATGTCCGATATTACGGAACCTGTTAATATCGGTAATCCTGATGAACTGCCGATGATCGATCTTGCCAAAGAAATAATTGAACTAACAGGGAGTAACAGTAAAATCATATTCAAAGAATTACCGGAAGATGATCCGAAAATTCGGCAACCGGATATCACGAAGGCGAAGAAATATCTCGGATGGGAACCAAAAGTGAACCGGATAGAAGGACTGAAAAAAACTTTGGAATATTTTCGGAAAAAAGTATCATAATCTTGTCCAAAATATTCAAGATGGTATGATCAGTGGTATAAAATCGCCGGTTTATTTTTTCCTATTGCTGATTTTGGGGCTGGGGCAAACGAACGCTTTTTCTTCTGACAATTATTCGACTCATCCTGATCCATCGGATATAACATTCCAAAATATTCTGATCGAAAGTGACACTACTGAAAGAGTGAATTCAACTCGTCTTGCATTAGTTGGCGGCACTTTTCTTACTACGATGGCTGTGATACATATCTATCAGCAAAATGGGTGGTGGAAGGGTAACCGTGCCCCGTTTCATTTCAGAGAAGATTTAGTTTATGGTCTGTGGTTGGATAAGATCGGACATTTTTATGGAGGAGCGATTCTCGGTTATACGATGAGTAAATCGCTGGAGTGGGCTAATGTACCTGAAGAGAAAGCGGTCTGGATTGGTTCGGGTGGTGGATTGCTTTTTCAATCGTATGTTGAAATTGAGGATGGCTTTTCCAAGTGGGGATTTGACCGTGTGGATTGGGCTTTCGATCTCGGCGGTGCCGCACTTCCGGTTCTTAAATATTATTATCCTTCGTTGAAAAATTTTGATTTAAAATTCAGCTATCATCCTTCTGCTCTCCTGGGTAATCCCGGAGGTATAGGATTCAGAGGGCAAAAGCATTTAATGGTGGATGATTATGAGGGACAAACATTTTGGCTTAGTTTCAAAGTCCATAATCTTATCCCTGAAAGTGTTGAAATGTACTGGCCTTCATTTTTGTGCTTATCAATCGGATATGGCGCAAGGGGTATCGCCGATCCTAATCCGCGCCGGGTTTATTATATCGCGCCGGATATTGATATGACAAAGATAATCCCGGATAACACCAAATTTTTAAAAGCACTCGGTGAAGCGCTGAACTTTATTCATCTTCCTATGCCTGCTGTTCAATTCTCTTCTAATAAACCGATCTGGTTCGGATTGTATTTTTAATTTGTTTTCATAGGTTAAAAGTTGGACATAATCACAATCATATTGATAGCTTTTGGTTTGTCTATGGATGCCGTCGCTGTTGCGATCGGGATGGGTTTGTCTATTCACACTTTAAGAATTCAACATGGATTGATAATCGGATTATTCTTTGGCTTCTTTCAATCGATTATGCCTGTGATAGGATGGGCAGCGGGAAGATCATTTCAATCGGTAATGATGACAGCAGATCATTGGATCGCATTTGCGTTGTTAACAATAATCGGTTTGAAAATGATTTACGAATCTATAAAAATTAAATCAGAAGAAGATGATGTAAAATCTCTTACGATATATTCTCTATTTACATTATCTGTGGCAACCAGTATCGATGCATTCGCAATTGGAATAAGCTTCGCTATGCTCGAGATGTCTATTGTAACGCCGATAATAATTATTGGATGTATAACATTTATTCTCTCATTCCTGGGGGTTGGTTTTGGAAAGCACGTAGGGAAATTATTACCTAAAAAAATTGAGATTGTTGGCGGAATTGTATTGATCGCGATCGGTATCAAAATACTTATCGAGCATGTCGGGAATTTCTGACTTTGAGTAGGATGAAAATACCGTAGATTGAAACCTTTCGGGGAATTATTCTGTTATAATTGCAGATTCATATGAGACACTCGAACAGCTTTTTAAATTCTATATTATGTATCATTATCGTTACGTTTTTAGGCATATCAAGTTCAAAAACGGGAAATCGTTCTATGCAAAATCCTGAGAATCATTCTGCAATAAATCGAGAATCAGACACATTGGAAACAGTAACACTTGGTGCAGGTTGTTTCTGGTGTGTTGAGGCAATCTTTCAGAATTTGGAAGGTGTGTATTCGGTTGTGTCAGGTTATTCAGGTGGAACTGTAAAAAATCCTACATACGAAGATGTTTGCACCGGCAAAACAGGTCATGCCGAAGTTGCGCAGATAAAATATGACCCAAGAATGTTATCATTCGATGAATTGCTGGAAGTGTACTGGTCGAGTCATGATCCAACAACTCTGAACAGGCAAGGATCGGATGTTGGTACGCAATATCGGTCGGTTATCTTCTACCATAATCCGCGCCAAAAAGAGTTGGCGGAAAAGTATAAGAAGAAACTGAATTCTGAGCATGCTTTTGAAAATCCGGTTATCACCGAGATAAGTGCCATAAAAGAATTTTATAAAGCAGAAAATTATCATCAAAATTATTTCAATGAGAACCCGAATAAACCTTATTGCCAATTTGTAATACGACCAAAGCTGGAAAAATTTGAAAAGATATTTAAAAACAAAATTAAAAAGAAGCATTAATTGGTTTTGGAATTCAATTCGGGATTTGATATAATTAACCCATAACAATAATTTTGTCTGCATCTTTGAGGTAATATCTGCATCAAATGGGTATGTTTCATGGGAATCATGATTTGAGCGATTTATCAACTTTATCTTATCTTATTGAAAGGAAATATGTATGTTGTTAACAACTGGAACTAAAGCACCTGAATTTAAATTATTTGACACTGAAAGAAAAGAGCGTTCTCTTTCAGAATTTTTAACAAGTAAAACTCTTCTTGCATTTTATCCGGGCGCATTCACCGGCGTTTGCACGAAGGAACTATGCGCGTTCAGAGATGCGATGGCAAACTTTAATAATTTAAACGCGCAGGTCGTTGGGATCAGTGTTGATGGACCGTTTGCTAATAAAGCATTTGCCGATCAAAATAAATTATCGTTCCCCCTTTTGAGCGATTATACTTCCGAGGTCAGTAAAATTTACGGCGGTGTTCACTATGACTTTGCGGGATTGAAAGGATATACGGCATCGAAACGTGCTGTTTTCATCATAGATAAAAATGGAATCGTAAAATATTCATGGATTACAGACAATCCCGGGGTAGAGCCACCGTACGATGAAATCAATAAAGCTTTAGCTTCAATGTAAGTGTTAATTATTAGCTGTCAATTTTCAATTGACAATTAACTATTGACCATCGACAATACATTTAACCTAAAAACGAATTTATATGGCGCATCTCAAGATAAACGATAAAGCACCTTTATTCACACTTCCCGCAACAAGCGGGAAAGAAATATCGCTAAGCGATTTAAAAGGTAAAAAGGTGATCCTATATTTTTATCCAAAAGATGACACGCCCGGCTGTACAAAAGAAGCATGTGCGTTCCGCGATAATTTTGCGCGTGTGAAGAAGAAAGGTGCGGTTGTGTTGGGGATCAGCAAGGATTCATTGGCTTCGCACAATAAATTTAAAGAGAAATATGATTTAACATTTCCACTGCTTAGCGATGAAAAATTAGAAGTACTGAAATCGTACGGAGTTTGGAAAATGAAATCAATGATGGGGAGAAAATATATGGGAATTGAACGAACTACTGTCATTATCGATGAAGATGGTAAAATAATTCATATCTTCCCCAAAGTTAAAGTAGACGGACATGTTGAAGAAGTACTGAAAGTTATATAAATATCATTAATAAATTAAGAAGGAATAATAATGGAAAATAAACAATTGAACATCGGCGCGTCAGTGCCAGATTTTACACTCGAAACATATGATCCGGCCAAAGGTGATTTCAGCGAAATATCACTCGAAGTAATCAAGAAAAAGAAAAAGTGGACGGTTCTTTTTTTCTATCCGGCAGATTTTACATTTGTTTGTCCAACCGAGTTGGCAGACCTGGCGAATATTCACAAAGAATTGAAAGAGCTTGGTGTAGAAGTGATATCGGTCAGTACCGATACAAAATTCAGTCATTTAGGATGGGTGCAAGCTGAACACCTCATGAAAAATGTGAAGTACCAGATGGGTGCAGACCCGACCGGTAAGGTATCCAGAATGTTTGGTGTGTACGATGAAGCAAGCGGATTGGCGTTGCGCGGAACATTCATCATCAGTCCGGCAGGGATGCTCGTTGGATCTGAAATTAATTATTTCAATAACGGTAGAAATGCCGAAGAACTTCTCCGAAAGATGAAAGCAAATGTTTACTTAGCCGATCATCCAAACGAAGCATGTCCCGCGAAATGGGAAGATGGCGATAAAACATTGAAGCCCAGTGCGAAACTCGTTGGTAAAGTTTACGAGGCATTGAAATAGTAAATGATTTACCTGACCCGAAGAGAACATTTTTGTTCTTCACATCAGTTATCGAATCCGAAGTTCTCCGATAAGGAGAACTTCGAGATTTACGGTAAATGCGCGTATCCACATGGACACGGACATAATTATGAACTGGAAGTAACGGTTATTGGTGAACCCGATAAAGATACAGGAATGATTTTGGATTTGAAAAAACTTTCCGAAATAATCGACAGGGAAATTCTTGACAAAGTAGATCATAAACATCTTAATATTGATGTTGATTTCTTAAAAGGAGTGATTCCTACCGCTGAAAATCTCTGTGTAATATTTTGGAATATCCTTGCATCAAAAATTCCTGCAGGGAAACTTTATTCGATTAAAGTTTATGAAACGCCGAACAATTATGCTGAATACAGAGGTGGTAAATGAAAAAAAATAATCGAGATCCGGTGAAGCTTGAGAAAGTTGTTAAAGAGATGCTTAATCTGATTGGAGAAGATTCGCGGCGTGAAGGTTTAGCGCAAACACCTAAGCGCGTTGCTGAAGCATGGGAATTTCTCACCAGCGGTTACCATCAGGACGTGAACAAAGTTTTAAACGGTGCAGTATTTACTGAAAAATACGATGAGATGGTTATCGTCAAGGATATCGATTTTTTCAGCATGTGCGAGCATCATTTGCTGCCGTTCTATGGTAAAGCTCATATAGCTTACATTCCGACAGGGAAAATAGTCGGGTTGAGTAAAATTCCCCGTCTTGTTGAAGTGTTCAGCCGCCGGCTTCAGGTGCAGGAACGAATGACACAACAGATAGCCGATACGCTTTTCAAAACGCTTGAACCGGATGGAGTTGCTGTTGTAATTGAAGCGAGGCATTTGTGTATGATGATGCGCGGCGTGGAAAAACAAAATTCGGTTGCCACAACGAGTGCCATGCTAGGTTCCTTTCGCGATGATGAACGAACCCGCAATGAGTTTTTAAAACTCATAAATTCCAAATTAGGATAGAATGGAAGAAAAAGATATTCCCGCATTATATCGACCGGTCGTCTGGATTACCGGCGCATCGAGCGGTATTGGCAGAGAAACCGCTAAACAATTTGCACGACTCGGATGCAGAGTGTGTGTTTCCGCCAGAAGAAAAAAAGAACTAAGTGTTTTGGTGAAAGAAATAATTGGTTTGGGCGGATATGCTTACCCTTTCCCATTAGACATAACAAATCTTGCCGAAATCCAAAAAGTGGCGAAGCAGATCGCCAAACAATTTGGTCGAGTTGATGTCTTAATTAATAACGCGGGAATCACATCATTCAAATCAATTTCTGAAACGTCAATCAAAGAAATTGATGCTATTTTAAAGACTAATCTTTTAGGGCACATAGCATGTATAAAGTCGGTTCTTCCATCTATGATTGAGCGGAAGGGTGGTTCAATTTTTAATATCATTTCTATGGTTGCCGTAAAGATGTATGAAAACTCCGGTGCTTATACAGCATCTAAATCGGGTATGCTCGGTTTCGGGAAAGTATTGCGGGAGGAAGTGCGAAACCTTAATATCAAGGTTGTTAATGTAATCCCCGGCGCCACGGACACTGAAATATGGAATAAAAAAATCAGAGAAAAATACTCTGACAGAATGATGAAAGCGAAAAGTGTGGCTGAAGCGATTCTTTCCGTTTATCAAATGCCGGATGATGTAGTGATTGATGAACTTGTTATCAGACCTATTACCGGAGATATTAATTAAATCATCAGAAGGACCTCCAAGATCGACTATAAAAGAAAATACCGAATCATTGTAAATGAATCGGTATTCTCTTTTTAAAAAACTATAGATTTATTTTATGATAATCATCTTCTTTACATTTGAATAAAATCTGGCAGATCCTTCTTCCGCCTTGGATTCTGCGAGCAGACTATAGAAATAGACACCGGCAGGGAAGGAACCTGCATCAAGATCAACTTCCCACCCAGATCCCGCATCAAATTCTTCCCGATTTAATAAAGTTGTAATATCCTGACCGAGTATATTATAAATTTTCAAAGTTACCAATGATGCCTCCGGAAGATCAAATGAAAGAGTAGTAGCTGGATTAAAAGGATTAGGATAATTTTGATTTAGTGAATATTCTGTTGGTAATGGTTCCGGTGGATTATAAACCGATAAACTCGCCATGGCAGCAGCCGATTTCAGAAAAGGTATATCGTATGCTGTTCGGTAACTTCGCCATTTAAATTTACTTCCGATCCAACCAACTGATGTGTCAGTCAACACCGGACTGGAGAATGCCTCATTAATCCGCTTCACAGTTTTTAAAAGTGAATCGTAAATCCAAAATGGAACTCCCTCCCATCTGGTCATTACTGTGTCTGCATATAATGAGATGTCTTTAATAGTTTTATCAGTGCCCCACGGACCCGGCCATGTATATCTCAGCGCTCCCAGATTATTAGCAATATCTGTATATCCTTTTTCACTCGCAATCAGATTTATTTTTAACGTAAGTAATTGAGGAATAAGTAGGTCGTTCTTTTTATCGGAGCCAATAGTTTTCCATCTCTTGAGCATCGAATTTCCCCTCGTTGTTATGTCAAAACCACGAGGAGAACCATCATGCAACAAACCCCTTGAGTTGAAGGTCTTGAATATCTCTGTTTGTTTTGATGGAAAAAGATAAGCTTTTTCTTTGTTATTATTATTTAGCTGACCTGTTAAACCGATTAAAAATTTTGCGCCGTCAACTTTAATTAATCTATCTAATAAATTTGCAGTATTTGGGGCAGATACAATTGGTTTTCCATTTTTCCATTTTATTATTTTAGATTGATCGCTAGCCGCTAATTGTTCGTATGTAAATGTGCGGTACTTGATGCTGTCAGTATTTTTAAAAACACCAAAGTTAAGATTCAACTGATCTACACCACTGATAGTCTCGATCGGATAGGTGGAAGTTATTGGGAAAGTAATATTCCATCCATCCGGAGGCTGAAGAGACATAATCAATCCATCTGGATTGGGACCAACTCCATAGAAAGTATATTCACCATTCATTCCGGTAAATATTGTTTGTCCATTGCTTAATCCAACTTGCCAACCGGAGATTCCTTCCTCATCATTATTTTTTACACCATCATTATTTCTATCGCGGAAAACGATACCGCTAACGTTTATGAGTTTAAAATTACCAAAGTTGATTTCAGATTTATTATTAACTGGAATATGACCACTCAGCGCCTCAAATGTAATCACACCAGGTGGAGGTGGCATTGTTTGGTTCCACCCGATTGGAATATTTTCACTAATTGTGTGACTTCCGGGACCAATGTTTGTGAAAATATATTCTCCATTTGCTTCGGTAATCGTGCTCGAAGCGCCTTGTCCGGAAATGGCGATTGCAATATTTTCAATTCCAGGTTCACCTGAATTTTTAATGCCATTTCCATCTAAGTCATTGAAAATGATTCCACTCACATTAATGTTTTTAAAATACAAGAAATTGACATAATAAATAGTCTTGCTGGTATCAATTGGGACTATAATTTCATTTGATGTGGTTTCAATCCATCCGACCGGTAAAGCGGAGAGACGCTGAAATTTATAAGCACCTGTATCGAGAGGAGAAAATGAAGTGGTTGTATTTCCGGTCCATTCTCCAATTTTTATGTTGTTTTTAAAAACATAATACGTCAAAGATTCACCACCAAAATTTGGGGGTGAATTATCATCTGCATCTTTGATACCATTACCGTTTAAATCAGCTAAAACATTTATGTAAATTTTCCCCAAATAAAATATTCCAAAATCAATATTTTGAACATTAGCGCTAGGTTCGCCGCTGTTTCCGGATAATGATACGGAATGAGATTTTATTGATGGATATGTAATTCGGCCATAACTAGGCTGCTCTATCACTTTCACGGTATATGCACTATAAGGAGGAATGATTATGGAATAGTCCCCCAATGAGTCAGTTGTGTCGGAAGCAATTAGTGCACCGCTTGAGGAGTCTTTACGAACTTCTATCACCCATCCTGATGTGCCGGATTCACTGCCATCCTTTATTCCATTGTTGTTACAATCGCTAAATACAGTACCGTTGATAGAACCTATGAACAAACCAAAATTTTGAGATTTAGTTGTCCAATCGCCTGGACAATTAATATCATATTTATTTGAACCAAACGGCTCGGTAAAACCGTAACCATTTGTTGAGCATGTTAGATTGTATATTCCAGGTAGTTGTACATCTTTAAGATATGCACCATTGATATCGGTAATTAATGAATCAATCACTACTCCATGATATCCGAGATATAATTTAACACCTGCTTGTTCCGACTCACCAGTATCCCTTATACCATTTCCATTCGTATCAAGGTAGACAATTCCTTGAAGAAGGTTTCCACCATCACCGGTACCCTCACCAGAAACAAAAAAGTTATCAAAAGCCCAACCACCTGGATCAGGAGCGGTTGCCGGATCAGAAAATGCAATATATCGAAAACGCACGCCATGTGAATTCATGATATCTGGGTATTCCGTTGGAGTTATCTTCAATTGTGAATATACATAGCCCTCAGGTCCTGTCGACTCATTGGTGCCATTACTTGTCCATCTTCCTGGTGGTAAGTCATCCGTGTTTTCTATCAATCCGTATGAGTATAATGCTTGGCCAAGATCAAAGCACCATGGAGGCCAATCGCATGTGTCTTCAGGAATTTTTGCATTTTTGTATATTGATTCGTTATACCAATTCAAGCCATACGGGTCGTTAAGTTTACCTAAATGTTTCCATGTAACTCCATCTGTTGTGTATTGCATCCAGCTGAAATCCCATCCGGGCTCAGTTCTAAGATTATGAACGAATGCTATCTGCATTTTACCGGGAGCTATAACACATTGAGGATCAAGCCATGGACTTATCAATAAATTGGGACCCGGATATGTTGTTTCATATCCTTGACTTGATGCGTAAGCGCCTTCAGTGTATGTAGAGGTTTTATTTGGGCGTTCAGTTACCCAAGAATAGCCGTTATAGGGACCACTTAATTTTGTAAAATTATTTTTTCTTACCCAATCCCCTGTGGCTGTCCATCCTTGTGAACTCCCATCGAACGTGAATAACTGAGTTGGGAAACAATCTACCATAACGGGTACGATAATTTTAGAAATACTGTTATTGCTTGTATTGATATCCCCACTAAGAGATGTTGTTGCCGTAAATGTATAATTAGTCAATGATGGTGGTGTCCAAGATGGGAAAGAAAGTGATTTTATTTCCAATGATTGCAATGAAGTTGATACCACTTGCGTATATCCTGTGACAGGTTCAGATAGTAAAACATTAAACGTCGACGTTGGCAATGATGAATTGTTTTTTACCTTCACAATAGGGATGGTGGGTATTCCCATGGGCGGAGATGTAATTGATACTTCAATTTTATGTGGTAACACATCGGGTCCGAACGATAATGGCAGATTCGAAAATTCATCGGCACCAGCGTCTCGTTTTCCTACAGTTGTGGTATCTCGTAATTCACCGTCAATATCCTGAGCTAAGAGAACTTTTGATTTCCCGCAATTCTCAGCAGAGGAAGGTCCTGATGTAATATGTAATTCAGAATCAAAATTGATCGGTCCCCAAACTCCGTTTGTATTAATTCCTGCGACTATCGCATCGGTTATTGTAGAATGAGAGGAGGTCGGATAACCGGCAGAAAAAATTGCGTTGTTGTTAATAGTAGTGCCGGCATTCAGACCTCTCACTTTAGCCATATCAGGTTGAATAATCTCATTTGAAAGTGCGTTGTTGTAAATATTAGAAGTTAGTGATGTGGTTCGATTGACAGACAGGCAAGTTGTGGTGGGTGAGTTAGAATTTGTACCGGTCAACCGAATTGAATTATGATAAAAATTAGTATTAGTACCTCGATATCCAATTATTACACCGCTTCCGTCATCATTAGTCAAATTATATATTCTATTATTGAAAATGCTGACCGCACCGTAATCATTGTAAACTCGGAAACCATATAAACTAATACCATCATTGTTTACTGTATTGGTTGATATGTTCCGAAATATATTATTAGAGATTGTGCAGGAATCGACGATCAGGAAATGTGATCCGGTTGATTGGCCAAAGAAATAAATAAAGCTCTCATTGGTTAAAAACGCTTTATCAATGTCGTATTCAGTTACTCCGTTATCCCAATAAGTTTTTAAATATTCAACACCATCGATTATGTTATTGTTGAAATTGATATTCGAACAAAACTCAAATAATCCTCCAATAACTACCTTCTCACCAAATGCTCCGCCGATTTTACAATTGTTGATTGTTAATCCATTCGTTGAAATTGAATTTCCTTCTGTTAGAACTTTGAAAGCATATGTCGCGCTGGTTATTACGCAATTATCAAAAGTAATTGATTTATTAAAACTACTACTGGAATCTGCTGTCCAAATAAATATGGCCGGTCTGCCGTCAGTTTGATTTATCCAGATAGTATTGTTTATATTCCCATGAATAGCTGCGTTTTTTATCGAAATATTTTCAGAGCCATTAGAGATGAAAAATGTTGCACCGAATGGATCATTTGTTGGGAAGTCGCCCATTCCGAATCCAATCGTAAGAGAGGCGCCGCTATTATTACTTCCACCTATTGTAATATTCTTTGCACCGTCAAACACAAATCCTTTGCCGTCTGCAATTGTAGAGATAAAATCGATATTCACATTTAAACCTGCCGCAGGTTGAATTGTAAGATTATAAGTTCCAGAACCGGAATAGATTCCGGTAAAAGCAGGCATATCGTATTCTGTATAACTGGTATTTACAAGTTCGAATATTGCGTTGTCAGAAAGTCCCACATAATTCAAGACAGCTATTGCACTCGAGATATTTATGAAATCGCCTGGTATTTGGTAGGTACCCGATAATCCGCTGAGCGTCATCCCTTGAGGAATGGAAATGTCACTTATCGGTGTACTTTTTTCGAAACTTCCCGATTTCCAATTTAATAACCTTGAAGATATCATTTTAGGCCGATCCTTTGGTACATCCGGATCAGGTATTCTTTCGATCTCTAATGGAGAAAAATGTTTTAAATATATTTTTTTTGAAGGATCATCACTTGACAATGCAAATGATATGATAAATAAGAAAATGATGGTGAATAAAACTATAAATCCCAACCGCTTCATAATACCTCCAGATATACTTCTGATTTATTTAATTGTGAATTTCTGTGAGCAGGCATTAAGTATTTTTTTAAACCCTCTTTGAAAATCCTAATGTATAACATAAGAGCACTTGTGCTTCTACCAAGCTTAAAGTATTTATTTTATGTATGAAAGTCAACTGATATTATTAAATTCTTCTAAAATCCATGTTTTTATTACTTTAATAAAATTATCGCTTCATTTGATTAATATCCCACTTTGTTGTAAATTTCATCCATGAATTCTGTAATAAATATTGAAATTGCCAAATAAACCAATCTATTGCGATGCTCACTCAAGTAATCGGTAATATTCTTTTCATTTTCCTTCTCGTATTCGCCAACGGTTTCTTTGTCGCGGCAGAATTTGCAATTGTTAAAGTTCGCTCGAGCCAGCTCATCCAAAAAATTAAGACCGGGCACAGACGCGCTACACTAGCCAAGAGCATAGTTGATCACCTCGATGCATATCTTTCAGCAACGCAGCTTGGAATTACATTATCAAGTCTTGGTCTGGGATGGGTAGGTGAACCGTTACTTGCCGATATGATGAGAGATACTTTTATAAACATCGGTATTGTTAGTGAGAAAGCTATACACGCGTTTTCATTCGCCATTAGTTTCGGGATTTTAACATTTCTACATATAATTCTTGGTGAATTGGCACCGAAGTCGCTGGCAATCAGATACCCTGAAGCAACAACTCTAGTTGTTTCATTTCCACTTCAATTATTTTACAGGTTATTTCAACCGGTTATTTGGCTTTTAAACGGAGCGGCAAATTTTCTTTTACGACTTTTTGGCATTCCTCAAGCAAGCGCCACAGAATTACTACACTCACCTGAAGAATTACAAATCATTGTCGATGAGGGAACGAAAAGTGGAGTATTCAACAAGACTGAACAAGAACTTATTACAAGTATATTCGAATTTTCGAATACTACTGCTAAAGAGATAATGCTTCCACGTACCGATGTGATCGCAATAAACATTGATACCTCACGCGAAAAACTTATACAAGTTGTCACGGAAGAAGGATACTCAAGGATGCCCGTGTATAAAGACTCAATTGATAATATCATCGGTCTGATTTATACAAAAGACCTGATCAGTTTACTCGAGCACAGAGACCTGATAGTATTACAAGATATTATTCGTCCGGCTTACTTTGTTCCGGGGGCTATGAAGATAAGTCAGTTGATGAGAGAATTACAGGAACGTAAGCTGCACATGGCAGTTGTTGTGGATGAATTCGGAGGAACGGAAGGCATCGTTACGATGGAAGATATTCTTGAGGAAATAGTCGGTGAAATTCATGATGAATATGATGAAGTGCTCAAAGATGTAGAACAATCTACCGATGGTTCTTCACTGGTAAATGCGAAAATGAATATCACAGATTTTAACGAAAAGTTTGTTGTTGAAATACCGGATGATCCGGAATACGAGACCATTGGCGGATTCTTGGCAAAACTCACCGGACACATCCCGGAACAGAACGAGGAAATACGATTTGATAATCTGCATTTCACCATAGTGAAAAAAAGTCAGAGACGTTTACGGCAGGTTCGGGTTTCAAAGAATGTTTCTCATATAAAGCAGGAGCGGGAATGAATTCCCCGGTAAACGATTTTTGTAATTCATCTTATCGATGATTAACCTCCTTCATTGTTTAACACATAGCGATGCCGGAGGTGGGCAGGCGGCAGTTTTCACACTCGCTAAATCGATTGTTCGTTTTCATCCGGATGTTCGAATAACAGTCATGTTGCCGGTTAATGGTATATATGTCGATCGGTTCAAGGATGCCGGATTTGAAGTTATTCCATTTCCGTTCGAATCGATTTCTTTAAAAAATATTTATTTATTCAAACGATTAGTAGCAAACATAAAACCTGATATCATCCACTCACACGGTAAAGGTGCCGGTTTTTATTCCCGCATGTCCACCTATCTTGGTTTATCCTGTCCGCGAATCCATACTCACCATGGTTTTCATCTTCCACCGGGATCATTGAGGAAGAATATCTATTTACGACTGGAGCAAAATCTTACATCAAGAACAGACACAATTATTGCAGTATCGCCAAGCGAGCAGAAAGAGTTGTGTTCAATATTTGAAAAATATTCCAAGCGGATAATTAATATTTCAAACGTAATAGATTCGGATGAGCTAATTCGTTCTTCAGTCTCGGATCTGCCATCGAATGTCGATGCTTTTCTGAATGCATCCAATGATAAAATTGTCTTGATGATTGCAAGAGATGATGAGGTTAAGAATTATCCTCTCGCTTTGAATGCTGCTGAAATCGTATTAAAACAAAATAAAAAAGCAAGATTCATTTTTGTCGGATTACGCTCCGATAATCAATTGTATTCATCGATCAAGCTTAGTTTCGGTGGTAAAATATTAACAGTTGAGAAGATGGAAAATGTTATTCCTTTATTCAAAAGATGTGATATCCTTTTGCTCACCTCACGGAAAGAAGGTGGGTTGCCACTAGTAATTCAAGAGGGATTTTATTTCGGAAAACCGGCAGTCGGAACGAAGGTCCCGGGAATAACCGATTTAATTGATGATAGGATTAACGGGTTGTTATCTGATGAGACTCCTGAATCTGTTGCGAATGCAATTATTCGATTGGTTGAAGACGATAATTTATATAGGATGTTATCGGTGAATGCCAAAAAGAAAATGGATTCATTTAATTTACCGGATTGGGCTGAGAAGTATTACAACCTTTACAGGTCTTATGTCGGCAAATGAAAAAAATGATATGAGAGAAGCGGGAAGTCTGAATCCTCTACAAATCTTTCTCAACATCTTCAAGCGGAATGATATGGAGAGTGTTGTTAAAAATACCGGATGGTTGGTGCTTGATAAAATATTCCGGCTGGTGGTGGGATTATTTGTAAATGTCTGGATTGCCAGATATCTAGGTCCTGCTCAGTTCGGAATTTTAAGCTATGCTCTGAGTTTCGCAGCAATAATAGGTGCTATCGCTCCGCTCGGACTTGACAGCATCGTGGTGCGTGAGTTAGTCAAAGATGCAGGTCGAAAGGAATATCTCCTCGGTACAACATTGGTCTTGCGATTTACCAGTGGAATATTCGTAATGCTGATTGCAACATCGATTTATCTTTTCAATACTTCAGTTGATGGACAAACATTAACACTAATACTAATTATATCTGCCGGATATTTATTCCAAGCATTCGATGCGATAGATTACTGGTTTCAATCCAAAGTTAAATCCAAATTTACAGTTATTGCGAAAGATAGCGCCTTCTTTATTATATCGTTATTAAAAGTAATTGCTTTGATAGCTAATGCGCCGCTTATTGCATTTGCCATTTTAGCAACAGTTGAAATAATGCTTGGATCGATTGCGCTTTGGATTGCATACAGGTATGACGGATTCAAATTAAGAACATGGAAATATAACTTACATTACACACGTGTCTTGTTGAAGGATAGTTTTCCTTTGGCAATCGCGAGTATAGCAATAGCTATCTACATGCGAATCGATCAGGTTATTTTGGGGAGTTTATTAGGATCAAGCGCGGTTGGGATTTATTCTGCGGCTGTCAGACTTGTTGAGATTTGGTACTTTATTCCAACATCATTTACAATCTCGATTTTTCCGATGATTGTAGAAGCAAAAAAAAATAATATGAAATTATACCATCGCAGGTTGCAGCAGCTTTACGACATCATGTCGTTTATCAGTATCCTATTGGCAATTGGTGTCACAATCTTCTCAAAAGAAATTATACTATTATTTTATGGGGTCAAGTATATTGAGTCGGCATATATACTGAGTATTTACGTGTGGACCGGTGTGGCAGTATTTCTTGGGGTTGCATCGAGTCAATATTTAATGGCTGAGAACCGAACGTCTATTTCTCTGTATCGGACTTTGCTCGGTATGTGTGTTAATGTGGCAGCGAATATAATATTAATACCCCGCATTGGAATTATCGGATCGGGTATTGCTGCATTGCTTGCACAATTGACGGCTACATTCTCTATCATTTTATTTCCATCGACGCGATCTCAATTTAGTATGATGATTAAGTCGTTATTTATTTTTCGATTTTATATTTATTTTAGGACCAGATCGAATGCTTAGTAAACTTAAAAAAACATTATCGTTTGTTGCAAATCCATCGAAACTGCACGGACTTGGGCAACTCGGCTCACAAGGATATTTATTGCAAAACGGATGGTTTAAATCTTTTAAAGATAAACTTCCTGTGGATGCCGAGGGGAAACCGCTTCCATGGTTTACATATCCCTCGATTCTTTTTCTAAATGAACGCTTGAATAAAACAATGAACCTGTTTGAATACGGCACGGGGAATTCAACTTTGTATTTCGCATCTCGTGTCCAGCAAGTTATATCCGTAGAACACGATCAAAGGTGGTACGATAAATTTCATCCAGTTTTACCGAATAATGTTCATTCAAAATTCATCGAAGTAGATTCAATAAAAGTAGATTATACCCAAGCTGCTAAAAATGCGGGGATTCGGTTTGATGTTTTAGTAATAGACGGACGAAGAAGAAAAGAGTGTATGATGAATTCGCTTGAGTCGCTAACCCCCGAAGGGATCATTATTCTGGACGATGCCGAACGAACTGAATATGAACCGGGAATTCGTTATCTTTTTAAAAACGATTTCCATATAATTCCGTTCTGGGGTATCGCACCCGGTATGGTGGACTTAAAATGCACGGCAATATTATACCGAAAAGTAAATTGTTTCAACATCTGAAGGATCGAAGATGAAAGATCTTGCTCCGATCGTTCTTTTTGTTTATAATCGGCCTGCGCATGTGAAAAAAACTATCGCTGCTCTTCAAAATAATCATCATGCATCTGATAGCGATCTGATTATTTATTCGGATGCGGCAAAGGATGAAGATAACCTACAACAAGTCAAGGAAGTCAGAGTCTTTCTTAAGTCGGTTACGGATTTTAAATCTGTCAAGATAATTCACCGGTCTCATAACTTCGGACTGTCAGAAAATATTATAAATGGAGTGACGGAAGTAGTCTCAACTTACGGCAACGTAATAGTCCTTGAGGATGATCTTGTAACTTCACCATATTTCCTTCAGTTCATGAACGATGGATTGTCTATGTATCAGGATAATCATGAAGTCGTTAGTATTCATGGATATGTTTATCCGGTTTCTGGAAAATTACCGGACACATTTTTTCTGCGGGGCGCCGATTGCTGGGGCTGGGCAACATGGAAACATGGATGGGATATTTTTGAATCTGATGGTAAGTATTTATTGAACGAAATCAAAAATAAATCATTGGAGAAAGAATTTAATTTTAACGACAGTTATCCGTATCTTCAAATGTTAATCGATCAGGTTACAGGCAAAACAGATTCCTGGGCTATCAGATGGCATGCGTCTGCTTTTCTGAAAGATAAGTTTACGCTGTATCCGGGGAAATCATTGGTTCAAAATATCGGGATTGATGATTCTGGGACTCATCATAAATATTCGACTATAATGAATGTCGCCTTGGAAACAGAAATGCCGAACATTAATAAATTAGAAATAAAACAAGATGAGATAGCATTTAGATTAATCTCACAGTTTATGGAAACTATTCATCCTCCAATTTGGAAAAAAATATTACGCAGGATTGGTGCTGTTTAAATTATTCATAATATGTCTATTAAGAAAATAATTAAATCAATCATACCGCCTATAATTACTTCTTCTTATGGCGAGATTCGAAATCCTGTTTCGTTTCATGGCAGTTATGAGTCATGGGCTGAAGCTGAACAAAATTCTACAGGATATGACGCCGATGTGATAGTAGAGAAAGTTCGCGATTCACTTTTAAAAGTGAAAGAAGGTAAAGCGGTTCATGAACGCGATTCTGTTCTTTTTGATAAAATCGAATATTCGTGGCAGTTGCTTGCGGGTATTTTATGGATTGCGGCACAGCGCGGTAATCGTTTGAATGTTCTTGATTTTGGCGGTTCATTGGGAAGTACATACTTCCAGAATCGGAAGTTCCTGAAAGAGATCATTAATCTAAACTGGAATATAGTTGAACAACAAAAATTTGTTGAAATCGGTAAAAAATATTTTGAAAACGAAAGATTGAGATTCTGGTCGTCGATTTCGCAATGTTCGAAAATGGTATCTCCCGATCTCATAATTTTATCGAGTGTTCTTTCTTATATAGAAAATCCAATCAATCTGTTCGATGAAATATTCGGCACCGGAGTTGAGTTCTGTATAATTGATCGAACATTAATCACTGACGGGAAAAAAGATATTATTACTGTTCAACATGTGGAACCTCCAATTTATCATGCGAAATATCCCTGTCGTATTTACGCGAAAGCTGAATTGTTACACTACCTTGGACAAAAGTATGATTTGATCGAAGAATATTCGAATGATGAAGGAAGAAGTATCCGTATACCGGGTGGTGTAGCGGCTTATAAAGGATTCATTTTCCGACGAAAGAAATAGATGCTAACGTTTTGTACGCTATTCGATTCTAATTACTTGTCGCGCGGATTATCGATGTATTATTCTCTGCAAAAACATTGCAAAGATTTTCAGTTGTTTGTTTTCGCGTTTGATGAACGTGCATATAATATTTTGGAAAAGCTGGAGTTGCCATCAGTGAAATTAATATCATTAGCAGAATTTGAAGATCAGCAGCTTTTACAAGTTAAACCAACACGAAGCAAAGCCGAATATTGCTGGACGGCTACATCATCGACAATTTTATTCATTCTGGAGAAATACGGCGTCGAATCTTGTACATACATCGATGCAGATCTGTATTTCTACGATTCACCTAAAATATTGATCGATGAAATGGGAGATAAGTCGATCCTTCTCACCGAGCACCGTTACAGCCCAAGTCGGGATTTATCTTCTTTATCCGGAAAATATTGTGTCCAATTTATTACATTCAAAAACGACGAAAAAAGTTTGAAGGCATTAAAATGGTGGCGATCGGCTTGTCTGGAGTGGTGCTACGCCCGGGTTGAGGACGGAAAATACGGTGATCAAAAATATTTGGACGATTGGACAACTAGATATGAAGGCGTTCATGTGTTGCAGCATCTTGGCGGAGGGGTTGCTCCGTGGAATGTTCAGCAGTATAATTTTTATCTCGGTGACAACATCATTAGGGGAAAGGTAATAAATTCAAAAAAAGATTTCAATGTTGTGTTTTATCATTTCCATCATATTCGTTATTTTACAGATCAAACTATCGACCTGGGTGATTATTATTTAACAGATAATGTGAAAAATATTTATTATTATCCTTATCTGTCAGACTTAGAAAATTCGAAGGATTTTATAAAAAAGTTCGATGATTCATTTGACCCGCATGGTCCGAGAGAGAAAGAAATTATATGGAAAACACCATTAATCAATCTAAAAAGACGATTCTATGATCGATACAACATCTTCCCGATAAATGAGATTGAGAGTAAACTAATTAAGTAATATTATGGCAGAATTGATAAATTTGAAAACGATGTGCGATAATCGGGGTAAACTCACCGTCATTGAGAAAATAATACCATTCGATATAAAACGTATTTTTTATATTTATGGTGTGGATGATTCGGTTAGAGGAAAACACCGCCATAAAAAAACTCGGCAAGCCGCGATATGTTTGCAGGGAAGTTGTATAGTATCTAATGATGATGGAAAGGATAAAAAAGATTTTCTGCTCGATTCACCCGATAAATGTTTATTGTTAGAACCGCAAGATTATCATTCCATGCATCATTTCACACCGGATGCGATATTGATGGTGCTTGCGTCTGAATATTTTAACCGGGATGATTATATTTTTAATCCTTATGAACGTTGAATATGAAAATCTGAAAGTGGTTAATAATCAATTCCGTGAAAATATCATGGATGAATTAGCTGCGATTCTTGACAGCGGCTGGTTTATTCTCGGTGAAAGAGTAAAATCATTCGAGGGTAATTTTGCCTCATACTGCGGATCCAAATATTGCGTAGGTGTTGCGTCGGGACTTGACGCGCTGATACTTTCTCTTTTAGCTTGTGGTTTTGAGAAAGGAAGTAAAATTATTGTTCCCTCTAACACTTATATTGCGACGATACTTGCTGTGATTCACGCCGGATTAAAACCAGTCTTGGTTGAGCCCGATCTTCAAACATACAATATCAATCCTGAACGGTTAGAAGAAGCCATCAACGCGAAAACAAGAGCAATCCTTTGCGTTCATCTTTACGGTAAGACGTGTGAGATGGATACGATATTGAGTGTTTGTAAAAAATATAATTTGAAATTGATCGAAGATTGCGCGCAGGCGCATGGTGCTAAATATAAAGGAAGAATGGTCGGTTCATTCGGAGACGCAGGGGCATATAGCTTTTACCCCACTAAAAATTTGGGCGCATTAGGTGATGCCGGTGCTGTGATAACATCCGATGAAGGTATGCATGATAAGGTTCGGATGCTGCGGCATTATGGGCAGAATCAAAAATATTACAACGAAGTTATCGGCTACAACTCTCGACTCGACGAATTGCAGGCAGGTATTCTTCTTATCAAACTGAAATATCTCGATGAGATCACAAAACATAAAAAGAAACTCGCTGAAATTTATCACAGAGGATTAAAAAATGATTTTATAAAACCTGTCGTAGATCCAAACTTTTCAGATGTGCATCATATCTATCCCATCCGGCATCCTAAACGCGATTCATTACGCGAATATTTATTGAGCAATGGTATCAAAACAGAAATTCATTATCCTGTACCGCCTCATTTTCAAATTGCTATGAAGGAACATTTCGCGGGGAAACAGTATCCAATATCTGAAGAGATTCATAACACAATTTTGAGTTTACCAATTTCATTCGGTCACCGTGAAGAAGAAATTGAGTATGTTGTTGAGGTGATGAATAAATTCTGATGGCAGCAATAACTCCACTCGTCAGCATCATTACGGTTTGTTTGAATTCGGCATCAACAATCAAGCAGACAATAGAAAGCGTAATCAATCAATCTTACTCAAATATCGAATATATTGTAATTGATGGGGGCTCAATCGATGGTACTTTGCATATCATCGGGGAATATAAAAATAGAATTTCTCACTTGGTCAGCGAAAAAGATAACGGTATTAGCGATGCCTTCAATAAAGGTTTGAGGATAGCAAAAGGAGAATATATTCAGTTGCTTAACGCTGATGACCTCATACCTCGCGATAAAATCGCTAACTCCGTATCTGAGTTAATATCACATCCTGAATGTGGTTTCGTTTTCGGTGATATCATATTGCAATCAGGTAAAGGTGAGGATAAAAGAATCCCTGGTAATCCTGATTACAGGCAATCGATTTCGCGAATCATGAGGCGCATCAATCATCCGACTGTTTTAGCAAGAAGATCGCTTTATGAAAATTATGGATTGTTTGATGTCAGATGGAAAATCGCGATGGATTATGAGTGGCATCTTCGAATCGATAAAAAAGGTGAATACGGATTTTATTCTCCCGAAATCGTTGTCATGATGTCTCCTTCGGGAGTTTCAAATATTAATACTGACGCCGCTATACGGGAAGTGCGTGATATATCAATAATGCATGGGTATCCTAAGATGTCTGCACAGTTGTATTATCTTGGGCGGATATTCAAGAATAAAATTTATTCTGTTCTTGGATTGAGATAAAATTTTAAAATGACAGATATGAGGAAATTGATTCGAAGGTTAATTTGCTTTTTTTCTTCATCCTTTCTATTATGTAGAAGATACTAAAATTTAAAAATTCTATGCCACAGTCAAACGCCTTAATTATTTTTGCAGTCACCAACCAAATCGATAGGAGTAATCAAGCCGATCCTCTCGCAACACTTCCGTGGGACGATTTAGACGCCCTCTATACCGCGTTCCTGAGCGATACTCTTCGAGTCGCAATCCAGCTTTTCGATGTTGATGTATTGGTTTACCGGAATACGAAAGAAATTTCAGATGATTTTTTTCTTTCTTATAAATACCGGGTTAAATTATTCGAACTGGATGAAGAACCTATGGCTGAACAAGTTCAGCAGGCAGTGGAAGATGCCTTTCAGGTCGGTTATCAGCGTGTTACCGTATTATTGGAAAATAATCCTCTTATTACCGATAAATTATTGCGGCTTACTTTCACTCAGCTCGGATTCGAGGATGATTGCATCGTCTATGGACCAACAGATGAAGATCGATGTTATCTTGTTGGAATGAAAGCTGATCATAGTTCAATTTTTAAGATTATTGAATCAGATCCTTTAAAAAATCGGCAAACATTATTAAAAGCGATCATGCAGAATGATGTGATGGTTTTTCCGATGGTCGCGCTAAACGCTCTCGATTCAGGTTCAGGTCTGCTTAATTTGAAAAAGACACTCGAAGAAGGCAAGTTGAACGGAGACACACCATCAAAAACACTCAGCGTGTATAAAATGCTCGAGAAGAAATACCGTTTTCGAAAGATCTTTCAATGAAGGTAGGTATATTCGGCGGATCATTCAATCCTCCTCACATGGGGCATCTGATCGTGATTGAAGCGGTACGCGACCAACTTCAACTCGATAAAGTGTTGTTTATACCGGCGGCTCAAAATCCTAACAAACCCAATTCGCTCCTCACTTCATCTCAAGCACGATTAGATATGACTGAATTAGCAGTGAAGGGAAGTAACGGATTTGAAGTATCGGACATAGAAATTGAGAGAAAAAGTATTTCATATACCGTGGATACAATTCAGGCGTTATCATTGTTATATCCGCGCGCGACTTTGTCGCTTATAATCGGTGCGGATAATTTACTTGAATTTGAAACGTGGAAATCACCCGAAGAAATTATCGCTAAAGCCGAACTTGTGGTAATGCGCAGACCCGGGTTCGATATAAACACGAGCAAGAATAATTTTGTCCGCACGGCAAGGATTGTAAATGTACCGCAAATCGGGATTTCCGGCACCGATATCAGAAGAAGAGTAAAACTTGGGCAGTCTATTCGTTTCCTTGTTCCGAGGCAGGTGGAGGATTACATATACTCAAAGAGATTGTATCGAAATTAGCTTGTCATTGAAAAAATAATTCTTTAGATTCTATCTACCGTTATCATTATAACTTAGGATAATTATGAAATTAATCAAGTTCCTTCTATCAATAATATTGATATACTCCTTAACGACTATTGATCTCTATGCTGCGGGTACCCAACCTTTTACTAAAGTGAAACCGATTGATGGCTTATCGAACGTTGTTTTAAAAACGCGAGAGAACAGTCATTACCTGCCTGACCGAATAATTGTCAAGCTCGTCGATGGTGTAAATATCTCCGGGAGTAAACAGATTTCAGGTATAGCCGGGCTCGATAAGATTTCGTCACGCTACGGTATTACATCCATTGAACAAATATTTCCATCTGTCACCTCGACAAAAAAAGGGCAATCGGTCGAATTATCAAATTATATCACTTTGAAATATACTTCACCATTCGATCCTTTCTCTCTCGCGGAAGAGTTGTCTAAACTTCCGGAAGTGCAGTACGCCGAGCCATGGTTTATATATCCGGTAAACGACAACCAAACATGCCGACCAAATGATACTTACAGGAATACTCAGGCATCTCTCAACAGAGTTTTAGCTGATACGGCTTGGTGCACCGAACAGGGCGATACAAATGTTGTCATTGGTATCATTGATACAGGTGTTGAGTGGAATCACTCCGATCTGCAGGCGAATATCTGGACTAATCCGGGTGAATGGGGTGATAATAAAGAATCGAATGGCGTTGATGATGATGGAAATGGAAAAATTGATGATTATCATGGTTGGGATTTTGGCGGCTACGCATATACATCACCAACTGAAGACAACAATCCTGCGCCAACATCAGTTACTTTAACACACGGAACTCATGTTGCGGGTATAGCATCGGCAGTTACGAATAATGGAATTGGTGTGGCGGGAATGGGGTATCGATGCAAGATTCTACCTGTGAAAGCAGCATCGGATAATGATACACGAAGTGGCGGACCATATATCGTTTTTGGTTTCGAAGGAATTGTTTACGCGGCAGTTATGGGAGCCGATATAATTAGTTTAAGCTGGGGAGGAGATGGTGCATCGCAATTTGAGCAGGATGTTATAGACTTCGCACTCGCTCACGGATCTCTGGTTGTTGCCGCTGCCGGTAACACATATGATAACAGCATTCAATATCCTGCTAGCTACCCGGGAGTTATATCGGTTGCGGGTACACTTTCAACTGATGATAAAAAAGCAGTCTATTCAACTTATAACGAATATGTTGATGTCTCGGCACCGGGGGATTATGTTCTCAGTACATATTTCGCGAACACGTACAATTATATGTCCGGTACATCGATGGCAACACCTCTTGTGGCAGGTTTAGCTGCTCTTGTTAAATCTCATTTCCCAACATATTCACCGCTGCAGGTTGGTGAACAAATCCGTGCCACATGCGATGATATTAATTCTGTCAATCCATCATATGTAGATATGTTAGGTAAAGGACGAGTAAATGCTCTCAAGGCATTAACCACGTTTACGCCATCAGTGAGAATGATAGATTTTACAACGAGCGATTCAATAGGGGGAAACAACAACAAAATATTGCAGCCGGGCGAAACGTTTTCAATGGTTGTGAATATGAAAAATTATTTATCACCAACAAGCGCGGGCACGGTAATAAGTTTAAGCGAAACCGATTCTTATGTCTCGATAACAAACGGATCTTTTCCGATCGGAATTCTCAGTACGATGTCTGAAAGCAACAACAGTTTATCACCTTATAGTGTAACGATAGCAGGTAACACTCCACCAGCGCACTCAGTCCGATTTAAATTAACAATAACGGACGGGAGTTACAGCGATGTGCAATTTTTCTGGGTATTGATTAATCCGACATACGCAACTCACAATGCCAATAATATACAGGTAAGTTTAACAAACATTTCGCGTGTTGGCTTTGTAGATCTAAACAACACGATCGGTGTCGGTTTTATTTGCGGCGGAGAAAATCAATTATACGAGGGTGGTTTAATGATTGGTTATTCTTCTACTAAACTTGTGGATGTTGTACGAAATGATACATGCCAAACATGCCAGAACCATGATTTCTCATCTCAGCAAGTTTATAATATGACATACCCCGGATCGTTCTCAGCACAGGATGGGAGTGCGTCGTTCTCAGATTCGTTAGCGAATCCGACTAATAAAATCGGAATATCGGTTGATATGTATTCTTATGCTTATACAAGTGTGGATGACAGCAATTATTTAATCATACGTTATGATATAACTAACAAATCCGGTGCGGACATTAATAATCTATATGCGGGATTATTTATGGATTGGGATATCACCGGAGGTCAAGCTGAATATTGGAAATTCAACCGTACAACCTTTCAGCAAGATATGGATATGGGTTACGCATGGAACAGTGGAAATCCCGCAACGGTTTATTGTGGTGTTAGAGCATTGGATGGGGCAGGAGCTTATCGGGCCTTATTGAATAACTCGGCGATCACTCTTACGCGTTCTTCGAAGTATAATTGGTTGAGCGGGGGTTATGTTACCGTTGATAGCGTGCAGGATATTCATTTTGTAATCTCAAGCATTCCATTATCGTTGCAGGATGGCGAGAAAAAAATGATCGGTTTCGCTTTGCTGGGAGCTAAAAATTTAGATCAACTATGGGCAGCATCAGATGCGGCAAAATCAAAATGGATCGCGATTAAAAAATTATTAGACGTAACAAACGAGGGAGAAGGTGTCCCGACAAAATTCGCGCTTAGCCAAAACTATCCGAATCCGTTCAATCCTTCTACAAAAATCAATTATGAATTGCCAACTGCCGGCTGGGTAACACTTAAGGTGTTTGATGTACTTGGGCGTGAAGTTGCAACTTTGGTTGATGAAACTAAGAGGATCGGAAGATATGAAGTTGAGTTTGACGGCTCTGAACTAACGAGCGGAGTTTACTTCTATACTTTACGAGCAGGCAGTCTTATATCAACCAAGAAGCTCTTGCTGATGAAATAGGAAATTAACAAATTCAGCAGATAATGAGCATTTTTGTATAATGTTTTTATGCGGAAGGGATATCGTTACCGTGAAGTTTGCTTTCCAAGAATTCTTTTCATATTTTAGGCAAAATTGAATAGAGCGTATTAATTAAAAGATTTGGTTTCACGGGTAAAGATATTTCTTATTTTAAAGATAAATCAAATAACCACTAATTAACTCAACAATAATATTGGAGAAGTATTATGAAAGTTAGATACATTGCATTACTCATGCTTCTGTTTGTAGCGGTTGGTTCGGTAATGCCGAACGGTCTTAGCTTGAACAGCATCGGACCGAAAGCGTTCGGCATGGGCGGAGCGTTTGTTGGATTAGCAAACGATTATTCTGCCATCTACTGGAATCCGGCAGGTTTAACGCAGATGCAAAAGAATTTTATCGGTGTATTTGCAACCGATGTTATTCCTATGGGAAAATATAAATTTTATCTAGCCCTTCCTTCACCCTATCCAACAATCGACATCGATACAAAAACCAAATCAAATCATTATATTTCACCGAATCTCATGGGATTTTATCATTGTCAGCTTGTTGATGGCCTAACCTGGGGCTTAAGTGTTTATGTCCCAGCCGGATTAGGTTCGGAATGGGATGGAGAAGATTTAAAATTGCTCAGTGGCGGACAGGCGATGAAATGGAAGAGCAAAATCGCGGTAATTAATATCTCTCCAGCGATATCATATAAATTTTCTGATCAGTTCTCTGCAGGCGTAGCCATGAACATTTTCTATGGAATGTTCGATATGGATCGGCCTGGACCAATTGGTCAATATACCGAAAGTTCGGATGGAATGGGTTACGGTGTAACATTTGGCTTATTAGCAAAACCGCATGAAATGTTCAGCATTGGTGCATCATTCCGTACGAAGACTTCCGTCACGATGAGTGGAACTGCGAAGAATGGATCGCTAGAGAGTGAATTTGACAGAGATGTAGATTGGCCAATGTGGATTGCCGGCGGCATTGCTTTTTATCCAATTCCGGAACTGGTTATCACTGCTGATGCTCAATTTAGTCAATGGTCAAAGAGTGAAGATGAATTTGTTACAAAGTTTAAAGCTCTTGGATGGGGAACAGATACGATCACTCTAAATTGGAAAGATGCAACACAAATTCGTTTTGGCCTTGGGTATTCTCTTTCCCCGTCGATTGATTTAAGAGCAGGATTTTATATTGATCCGGCTCCGGGACCTGACGAAACTTATAATATATTATTCCCAAGTATAAGTAATAATGTGGTAACTGTTGGTGCGGGATATAAATATGATAGTTTTGTATTTGATTTAGGTTTAGAGTACCTGATTGGTAAAGATCGCGAGATCGATCCTATCGCCCATCCTGATGCGATGCCAGGAACACACGGTATGGATATATTTGCGTTCAGTTTCGGTATCGGATACGAGTTCGAATAACATTAAAGAATTCTTTTTTAAAATTAAAACTCCATCGATCACCCGATGGAGTTTTTTTTGTCATTTATATCCGTTTTTGAAAGTCACCATTTATCAATCTGCAACTTTAACTTCAATAGAATCGTAAGCAGAGGGAGACAAAATATACGATTTAGATAAAATGACTTCACAAAATCAAACCAATGCTACCGAACCGGGAATCGGCAAGACGGTTATCAACGATATCCGCAGCGGGGGATTCTTCGACAATATTCTAAATGAATATCGTGAACTCAAAGAATTTATGTTGACCACGGAGAGAAAAGATCAACTCCAGAAGATGGGTCGCGTGAAACGGTGGTTTTTCATTACATGGTGGTTATTGAAAAGTATGTTCTTTAAACTTACTCCAACGCGAAGAATTCTTCTGCTGCTTGCCCTCATTTTTCTTATTCAGAATTCACAGACAGCAGCAGATAATCGCTCTTATATTATCGGAGGTATAATTTTAATATTTATAATCATGCTTGAACTTAAAGATAAGTTGACAGCCAAAGAAGAACTTGAAGCGGGGCATGCAATACAAAAAGCATTGATGCCGGATAGATCGCCGAAGGTGCGTGGCTGGGATCTCTGGCTCTTCACTCGCTCTGCTAATGAGGTTGGCGGCGATCTGTTAGATTTCCAAAAAGTAACGGATGATCGTTTTGGATTTGCTCTCGGTGATGTTGCGGGTAAAGGACTTAAAGCCGCATTACTTTCCGCGAAGCTTCAGGCAACATTGAGAGCGCTTGTAGTTGATTATTCATCTCTCAGAGAATTGGGTGTAAAATTAAATCAGTTGTTTTACCGTGATAGAGTTCCTTCAATCTTCGCATCAATTGTATATGCAGAAATTAAACCGGGTGATGGATTAATCCGCCTGATAAATGCCGGACAATTTCAACCGATAATTGTCCGTGGAAACTCGATTGAGAAAATGGAAAAGGGTGGAGCCGCGCTGGGGATTGTCCCCGATGCTCAATACGATGAACAAAATACAATTCTTGATGCGGGAGATTTGATGTTATTTTATTCAGATGGATTATCGGAAGCGCGTAATCAGATGGGTGAAGATTATGGAGAAAAGCGATTGGTATCTTTACTGCCGTTGATAAGCCAATATTCCGCCGATAAGATTGGCGAAAGAATAATTTCCGAGGTTGATAGATTTGTTGGAAAGGCGAAAGCGCATGATGATTTATCTATGATCGTTGTAAAACGGGAAAAATCTTGAGTGTTCATTCCAGTTTTGATATCTTATCAAGCTTTTAAAGTCAGATAGGTGACTATCATTGTGGCTATTTAAGATTTCCATGCAACCTTTGGCCGTCAGATTTAACAATCATCTTGCAATCCTTGTGATATAAAATAAAATTGATAACATTTAAAGATTCAAGACTTTACCAAAAAAGAGATAGTATATTCTTACTTGAGCATCCGAAAATATTTTGGTATATTGTTCATGGTTAGTAGTTAGTAGTTGTAACAAATCACCAATCGCCAATCACCAAAACGCCCCCGTAGCTCAGTATGGATAGAGCGTCGGTTTCCTAAACCGCAGGTCGGCAGTTCGACTCTGCCCGGGGGTACGAATCAAGATCGTTCAAGAAGATTGATGCAAAAGAGGTTTCTCCCGTTTCAAGCTGTCGCTCGAAACGGGATCCGCAAAGTTATATACAAGTTAACTGCACTTCGTTTGTTAACTTGTGTAACTTTGGGACTAAACCGCAGGCGGCAGGGAGTTTATCCCGCTGAAGTGAAACAAAAGCGGGAACTCTGCCCGGGGGTACAAATCAAGTTAAATAGAAAAAGTAAAAAATAGTTTGGATTAAAGGTATTTCAGTATTCACCTTAATTAGGATAACTGTTTTACGCTCAATGATCTGTAATTATGATCGTTAATCCCGAAACCGCAAGGTTCGGGATTTTAATTTAAAATATACTTGAGACTCCTCAATAATTTTGGTATATTAACCAAGTCTTTTTTCGATTGTTTCGCAAGACTGATTCAATTTATAAGAAAATAATATCAATCAATTACATTTAATTAAATGAGATTAAGTAAAAATTTTATTCCGACTGTCAAAGAAGTCCCATCAGATGCTCTTATCCCAAGCCACCAACTAATGTTACGAGCCGGTATGATACGCTCGTTGAGTGCAGGAGTTTATTCATTCCTCCCATTGGGTTATAAAATCATGAAAAAAGCGATGGAGATAATCCGTGATGAGATGGATGCCATAGGGGGACAGGAATTTCATCTACCCGCTCTTAACCCGATAGAGTTATGGGAAGAAACAGGTCGCGTGAAAGCATTTGGCGATACGATGTTTCATATTAAAAATCGAGCACTGGTTCTCGCTCCAACACACGAGGAAGTTATCTGCTCCATTGCCAAGAATCATCTTAAATCGTACAGAGATTTACCGCAGATTTGGTATCAAATTCAAATGAAGTTCAGGAATGAGCCGAGACCACGATCGGGTGTAATACGCGGCAGACAATTTATTATGAAAGACTCTTACAGTCTTGATGCGACGTGGGAAGGACTCGACCAGAGTTATGATTATCACGCCGAAGCGTATAAAAAAATGTTCACGCGTGCCGGATTGAAATTTTTCATCGTGGGTGCGTCGAGTGGTGCCATGGGCGGCAGTGCATCGCAAGAGTTTATGGTGGAATCTGAATCGGGTGAAGACACTTGTGCTGTTTGCGATGGATGCGGATATGCCGCCAATATTGAAGTTGCAGCATCGGCGATGCAAAAAGCACATCGCGATACTGAAAGTAAAACAATGGAGGAAATTTCAACTCCAAACGTCGGCACAATTGATGAGCTTAAAGATTTTTTAAAAGTCGATGAAAAATATCTTGCAAAATCGCTGGTGTTCATGCAAGATAAAACACCGATACTTGTTTTGATGATGGGGAACGACCAGTTAAACGAATCGAAATTATTGAGCGCACTTGGTGCGGATGTACGTCCTTGTCATGCCGATGAATTGAAAGCGCTGACGGGAGCCGATGCCGGTTCTATCGGCCCGATTGGATTGGAAGGATTTAAAATTATTGTCGATAAAAGATTGCAGGGTGGCAATAACTTAATCAGCGGTGCGAATAAAAATCATTTTCATATCTCGAACATCGATTTGAACAGAGATGTGAAAGTTAACGGTTATTTTGATCTCAGGACCGTGAATGCAGGCGAACAATGTGTTAAATGCGGTAAACCTCTGCGTGTTGTGAATGCAATTGAACTTGGGCATATTTTTAAATTGGGGACAAAATATTCCGATGCCCTTCACGCATATTATCTTGATGAAAATGGAAAAGAAAAACCAATTATCATGGGAAGTTACGGAATTGGAGTGGAGAGGATTGTTGCATGTTTCATCGAACAAAATAACGATCAGCACGGGATAGTCTGGAACAAAGCACTTGCGCCATACCATGTTCACCTGATAATGGTTAACTCCAACAATGAAAAAGTTGTCAGCACTGCAGAAAATCTGTATAAGAAGTTGCAGGAATCACTCATCGAAGTTTTGTTCGATGATCGCGATAATGTGAGTCCGGGATTTAAATTCAAAGATGCCGATCTCATCGGGATTCCTCTCCAGATAATAGTTGGTGAGAAGAATGTATCATCGGGCAATGTTGAAGTGAAAATGCGCAGCACGGGTAAACGTGAAATAATCGAAATACCGAAAGTCTGCCATTACGTTGAAAAGTTTTTAGAGTCTTAGTCCAGAAATTCGCAATATAATCGGGCGGAAAAAGCTGGACGCAATTCCGGCTTTTTTCTTGCCGGTAATATTTATTTTATTGTATTTGAAATTGAGCATGTCTGAATTTATTCATCTTCATAATCATTCCCACTTTAGTTTACTCGACGGTGCCGCGTCTGTTGACGGATTAATCCAGGCTGCCGTTGATAACAAGATGTCTGCTGTGGCTCTTACAGATCATGGTGTTATGTTCGGAGCAATTGAATTTTACAAAAAAGCTCAGAGAGCAGGAATCAAACCGATTCTTGGGTGCGAAATGTATATCGTAACCAAAGGATCAAGGTTCGACAAAGATATCACTTCGATCAAGAATAAACAGGGACAGGGAAGGGGAATTTATTACCACGTAGTTCTGCTGATAAAAAATTATGAGGGTTATAAAAATCTGATTCGTTTATGTACGCTTGGTCATACCGAAGGATTTTATTATAAACCGCGAATCGATATCGAGCTTTTGCAGAAATATTCGAATGGTCTTATAGCATTATCGGCTTGCCCCAATGGTGTGGTGGCTCATCAGTTGGTTCAGGGTAATTATGAAGAAGCGCGGGAAACCACTTCATTATTCGTTGATATATTTGGGAAAGATTTTTATCTCGAACTGCAGAATCATGGACTTGAAAAAGAGAGACCGATTTTGGAAGGAATGCCGAAACTTGCGAAAGAATTCAATATAAATCTTGTTGCAACAAACGATGTCCATTACATCAAACCAGAACACGCTCTTGCTCATAATGTTTTGCTGATGATACCCGATGCTTCACAAACGAACACGACCGATTATCATCAATTGCGTTATCAAACAGATCAGTTATATTTTAAATCGGCAGAAGAAATGTCTCGGACTTTCAAAGATTTCCCAACCGCGTTATCTTCAACAATTGAGATTGCCGAAAAAATAGAACAATACCGGCTCGAACCCGATAAACCGAGCATGCCCGACTTTCCCGTTCCTCAAGACGCGGGGACTAAGAAGCTTGATGAGTATTTGAATCATCTCGCTCAGCGTGGATTGGAGCGAAGGTATAAAGAAATAACTCCCGACATTAAACAACGATTCGAGCATGAACTTGCTGTTATCAACAAAATGGGATATGCCGGTTACTTTCTTATCACACAAGATTTTATCAATGCGGCACGTGAGATGAGCGTTCTTGTTGGTCCCGGACGTGGAAGTGCCGCCGGAAGCATCGTATCATATTGTTTGGGAATTACGAATGTCGATCCTTTAAAATACGATTTACTGTTCGAGCGATTTCTTAATCCAGATCGCGTGAGTATGCCCGACATTGACATTGATTTTTCCGACAGTAAACGTGATCGTGTTATTGAATATGTCAAAAAGAAATATGGCAGTGAGTCTGTCTCTCAGATTATCACCTTCGGTACACTATCCACACGCGCGGTTCTGAAAGATGTTGGCAGAGTGATCGGGGTTCCGCTTAGTATTGTTGAATCGATCACTAAACAAATTCCTGTGATACAGGGAAAAGTAACTCCTCTTGCCGAAGCGTTGGAAACAAATCCCGAGCTAAAATGGATAAAAGAAAGTCCCGATGAAAAAATTCGTGAGTTGGTAGATATTTCATTAGTGCTCGAAGGATTCAATCGCAATGCGTCTACACACGCCGCCGGAGTTGTGATCGCTCCGGGACCGTTAATTGATTATGTGCCGCTGTACAAAACTCCGACGACTGAAATCATGACTCAGTACAACATGATTGATCTTGAAAAAGCCGGACTGCTCAAGATGGATTTCTTGGGACTTCGTACCTTGACGGTTGTAGAGAACGCTCTACAACTTATCAAAGAAAATCACGGTGTTGAAATCGATTTAGACAATATTCCTGAGAATGATGCGGATACCTTTGAATTATTCGGTAAAGGACAAACGATAGGCGTTTTCCAATTCGAATCATCGGGGATGCAAGATTGGTTGAGGAAATTGAAACCGACGAGCATCAGCGATCTTGTGGCGATGAATGCTTTGTATCGCCCCGGTCCCATGGAAATGATTGGAGATTTTATCCGCAGAAAGCAAGGGGGTAGAATAGATTACTTGCATCCGGCTTTAGAACCGATACTGAAAGAAACATACGGAATCATAGTTTATCAGGAACAGGTGATACGGATAGCGAGTGAAATAGCAGGATTTACGCTTGCCAAAGCCGATTTAATGCGCCGCGCGATGGGGAAAAAAGATAAAGATTTGATGACGAAGCAAAAGAAAGAATTTATCGACGGTGCATTGAAAAAAGGATTTGCAAAGAAGGTCGGTTCCGATATTTTCGACATGATTGAAAAATTTGCATCATATGGTTTTAATAAATCGCACAGCGTAGCATACAGCGTATTGGCATATCAAACTGCATACATCAAAGCGCATTACCGGCCTGAGTTCATGGCAGCTAATATGTCGGCTGAGATTGGCGATACAGATTATGTTGTTCAATTGATTGAAGAATGCCGGCGGATGAAGCTTCCCGTTTTACCACCCGATATTAATGAAAGTGGTGTTCAATTCATTGTAACGAAAGATGGAATTCGATTCGGAATGAGCGCGATAAAAAATGTTGGCGTTCATGCGGTTGAAAATATAATAAGGACTCGTACGGAACATGGACATTTTGATAACATATTCGATTTTTGCCGTCGGGTTGATTTACGGTTAGTAAATAAAAAAACTCTTGAAGGTTTGATTCAAGCCGGGGCGTTCGAACGATTGCACAAAAATAGATCATCGGTATTCGACGTAATCGAGTCTGCAATCCAGTATGGGCAGAATTATAAGGAGCAAGTCGCAAAAGGACAGTCGTCTTTATTCGAGGGCGGTTCTTCCGTGAAGAAGCAGGAACAATACCCGGCTCTGCCAAAAATAAACGACTGGGCAGAGAGCGAAAAGCTATCACGTGAAAAGTCTGTACTTGGATTTTATGTTTCGGGACATCCATTAAGAAAATATGAATTAGACATTCAAGCTTTCACAACAGCACAATTTGGGACGGGTGCCGCTGTTAAGCAGGGTACCACTCTCCGTGTTGCGGGAATTATCTCAGCATTGAAAAAGAAAGTGGATAAAAAGGGGAACATGATGGCGTTCCTTACGTTGGAAGATTTCAGTGGCAAAGGAGAATGTATTGTCTTCTCGGATGCATATAGAACTTATCAGCAGCTATTGATAGAAGATGCTATGATCATGGCGATCGGAACGGGTGAGCAAAACGGAGAGACGATTAGGATATTCATCAAAGACGTTATTCCGATAGAAAAAGTGAGAGAAAAATTCGCGAAGAGCGTAATAATCTCCATCCGTTTAGATACTACACAGGAGACAGCCATCTCTGAATTAAAATTGTTAGTTGATAATCATAAGGGAAAATATCCCTGCTACTTTCATGTAATCGATTCAGATGGTGTCAATGCAAAATTATATCAATCCACAACGGCAAACGTGGATATTTCGAATGAATTCATAATGGGAGTTGAACAATTGCTTGGACCATCTAGTGTAAGAATATCTCAATAAAATTTTGTATATTTCCAAAGTTTTACAATAACTATTTTATAAGGATTATTAAATGAAACCAATCGAAGTAAATGACACGAATTTTCAAAAAGAAGTTCTCGAAGCTGATAAACCAGTTCTCGTTGATTTCTGGGCTGTATGGTGCGGCCCTTGCAAAATGATCGCACCGCATATTGATGAACTTGCAAAGACATACGATGGACGATTAAAAGTTACCAAATTAGATGTTGATTCAAATCCCAAAACCGCGATGCAATTTGGTATACGAAGCATACCAACATTGCTAGTGTTTAAAGGCGGGCAGGTGGCTGAACAAATTATAGGAGCTGTATCCAAATCTCAACTTGTACAGAAGGTTGAATCTCACTTGTAATATGTTCTGTTAAATATTAATTGATTCAATTACTAGGGTTACCACAAGTAACCCTTTTTTTTATTATTCGAGTTGACGATAAAATATATAACCTAATATTATGAAATTTGAATTAAGATATTTTGAAATATTCTACTTTATAACTGTTTTTTGAAATTTTGAACCGAGTGAATTTTCTCGATATCACTTTTTAAAAACGAAAATTGGATTAGATTTGCCAGTTCGAGCAGATGTAATTCTTACTCTCTTTCTTGCCGGATAAAAGAATTTACATTAATTGGTCGACGATATATATAGTTGAAAATCTAACAATTCAATAATCACGAATATATTTCGATTATATGCATATTTTTTACAGGTTATAACGATTTCAGCTCGGCTGGAAGTAAAATTTGATATTTCGGAAAAAAATACAATCGTATGATTACTTTAAAAAATAGTCTTTTCAGCCGAATATTAAAAAATTTAGTAAAAAATTGTAATTGATGAGTTGTAATATTTGCAACGATCGGCAATATTTACTGCGTGTTTTTTTCTTTTTTACTAAATTGCTTTAATACTTGATTATTTAGGCACCTACCTGATCCAAAGTTAATGGTATAATGTTTGTAACCTTCCTCTGAGATTGTAAATATTTCTAAAATATAATTGAAAATAGATAACAAGGTAAAATGAACCATTTCTGTGAAAAGGGCACTCAAATGAAAACCATTCTTATCTTTTCTGAAAATATCATTCCAAGATTCACGGAAATTATTTCTAACTCTTCAATGCAACAAAAAAATGCAAGGAATAGAATTATGAATAATAAATTATTTAGAATATTCCGAAAGCACTCTGTATTTGCAATATTATTATTGGTCACTTTTACATTTGGAGAACAAATCATAGCACAAACCAGTTGGAAGGGTACTGCAAGTAGCTACTGGAGTAATTCGAGTAACTGGACGGCTGGAGTTCCAACAGCAAGTGTAGATGCCATTATCGGTGATGCGAATTTTACAGGGTCGTACCAACCTTCTATTACTTCATCTTCAAGTTGCAAATCGTTGACTATTGGGGCTGGATCCAAATCTTCAACACTTACACTTGGTTCACAAAGTAAGAACCTCACCGTTTCTGGATCTGTGACTATTGGTGCTGTCGGCACAATCACTCAATCACAATCAAATACCATCACGTTAAGTGGGAACTTCAGTAAATTCGGAACGTATAACGCGACCAACAGTAGTGCCAAAGTTACCTTTTCAGGTATATCGCAAACAATCAGTGGATCGAGCACAATAGTATTTAAGCGACTAACGATTAACTCCAGTAGTACAACAACTCTTCAGGTCAACTGCACTGTAACAACTTTGACGGTGAGTGGTGTGCTTAATCCTGGTGAATCAAGCACATACCAAATCACCAGTATTTCGACACTAACTGTTAATTCCACTGGTACTTTACAGGTTAGGGCAACTACCTTTACCGGTAACTATTCTGCTTCAACCGTTTCACTTTCTGCTGGTAGTACGGTTGAGTATGCATCTACAACGAGAAATCAGACGGTGAGTAACTCATATACATACAGTACATTACGCATCAGCGGTGCAATGACAAAAAGTATAACAGGTAATTTACCTGCATTAAATTCGAGTAGTTCCACTTACGGAAAAATATTTGTTGATGGAGGTACATTTGATATCTCTTCATATACGGTAAACCGCGGTACATCCGTTATGGGTGGAAGTTTCTCTGTTGCGAATGGTGCCACTTTTAAAATTGGTGGGCTGAATAGTTTTCCAATAAACTACTCCACCATTTCTCTTGGAACTTCATCGACTGTTGAATATTCCGGTACCAACCAAACCGTTACCACACTTTCGTATGGTCATTTGACGTTGAGTTCAAGTTCGGGATCGGCGATAAAAACAATGCAAGCCTCGGCAATGGTAATAGCTGGCAACCTGACTTCAAGTACAGGAGCAGGCACATCTGTCAGTTTTACTGCAGGCAACTTGCTAACTGTTAATGGTAATATTTCGATTGGTGCTTCAACAACATTTAATGGTGCTACTTTTACACATACTCTTCTTGGTGATTGGACAAATAATGGCACATTTACCGGCAGTACCAGCAAAGTAGTGTTAATTGGGACTTATCGCACCATTAGCGGTACAGGTGTGAATAATTTTTATGATTTAGAAATTGGAGGATCAGGCATAAACGTATCTGGAACAACAAACATATCGGTCGCAGGAAATTTAACAACGGTGGGCGCCGGCACTTTTACTCATTCAGTTGGTGGTACATTAACAATGTCCGGGACGTCAAAAAAAATCAATGGTTCTGGAATAACCCTTGCAAATCTAATAATAACAGGAAGTGTTACAGATTCAACGAGTCTTACCATAAGTGGTAATTTACTGTTGAGCGGGTCGGGATCGTTTAACGCAGTACTCGGAACAATCACGTTGAGTGGACCTTCAAATATGATGACTAACTCGGGATCGGGTTCGTTTATTCTGAATGCTTTGACAGTTACCGGTAATATTACTACGTCAAGCGATTTTTCTATCCGTGGCAATTTTGCTGTACCCAGTGGTTCATTTACCGCAACTGCTGGAAGAGTCACATTTATAGGATCAACAACCATATCCGGCACCGTGAACATCTTTAATGGTACTCTTAATGGAATATTATTACAACTTGGTGGAAATTCGGTATTAGGATGCGCCGGCGATACTCCGACACTCGTCGCAGGAACGTTTGATCCGACTACTTATACTCCAAATACAGTAAATTACAATGGTACTTCAGCGCAAGTTATCGTTCCTGTAACGTATTACAATTTGACTTTTACAAACGGTGGGCTAAAAAGTACGATAGGTCCGATGACAGTGACGAATCATTTGACAATTAATGCAGGAGCTACATTCAACGCGGGTAGCTACACACACATTGTGCATGGGGATTGGATTAATAACGGGACATTTATCTCGAGCACCGGAACTATCGAATTTGCAGGATCGAATGATGAGTATGTTTCCGGATCGAGTAGTACAGCTTTTAACACTTTAACTCTGAATAAGTCGTTTATGGAATCTAAGGTCATACTTTCGTCATCCGTAAATGTTGCAACATTAAATATGACATCAGGCAAAATATATATTCCGGATACCACAAAATCAATTACAATTACAACTACGCGTACAGGCAATGGTGTAATCGAAGGTACGATCACCCGTACTCATACGTTTATAAATGGGATATTTTATGCGTTTGAGGGACCCACTAATTTTATTAGATTTACAGGCGGTGGAATAAATCCTACATCGATAACGATAAGAGTTGTCATGCAGGCACCACCGGATTTCGTACCTAAAGGTACTTCAGGGCTTGAGATGTATACAATCAGTCAAATAGGTGGTTCCGGATATACGGCGACTCTTTGTCTTTCTTACGAAGCGGAGGCGCTTAATGGTAATGATCCTGCAATGTTACATTTATATAAATATGTTGCTGGATCTTGGATCGATTGTGGTGAAACATCCAGCGATATCCCTAATCAATGTGTTGAGTTGTCGGGCGTGACTGATATAATTGGCAGATGGACTTTTATGTCAAGTATTTCCGGTACACTCGAATGGATCGGAGCTTTAAGTAGCGATTGGGATAATTCCTATAATTGGTCAGTTGTAAATGGAACCCCATCTATTCCACCTGACAGTGCTACTTATGTGCAACTTGGTTTCAGGGCATGCACAAATCAGCCCACTATTACTTCTGTTGCCAATGCTCGGATAATCAGTTTTGGAGCTGAACAAGGAATAACACTTACATTATCCAGCGGTGGATCTCTTAATATAGAAGGCTCCTTCGGTTATTCGGGTTCATGGACTTCGGATATCACACACACGATTGTGATCGGCAACCAAACAATGACGATTGGAGGAGACCTAAATCTTGGTCCTACTGTCAATAATAGACGTATCAATATGACAATCAGTAATGGTTCATTGAGTGTGGATGGGCATATTGACCAAACAACTAATTCAGAAATCACCGTAAATGGAAGTGGTACAATTTTAATAAAAGGTAATTGGCTAACTTCAGGTTCGGCAACATTCACTTGCGGATCGGGAAGTGTTATATATAATGGAAGTGGAAGTCAAATTGTTGCGCCATGGACATATTATCATTTAGATATCAGAAAACCGAGCGGGAATGCCACGCTCAGCGCAAACGCTGTAGTAGCAGGAAACTTAGATGTTGATTCAACGGGGGGATATTTCCAAATAGCAGCAGACACATTGTCAGTTAGCGGTAATGTTACGATTGCTGCGGGTAATACGTTTGACGCAGGTTCAGCAATCATCAGAGTTGGCGGTAATTGGACAACTAACGGAACTTTTGCTCCGGCTGGAAGCACATTAACTTTTAATGGTTCCGGAACACAAACGTTGACTTCTGGAAATATTAATAGATTGATTATAGCGAAATCGTCAGGCACTTTTAGCCCTTCCGGCAATTTAATCACTACTGGAAGCTTTACGATTACATCTGGAACCGTGGATCTCTCCACTCACACAATAAGCCGAAGTTCTTTCGGAGGAACAGTGAGTATGGGTGCAGGGTCTTTATTAAAAATGGGAACTGGCAGCAACATACCATCGAATTTTTCTACATACATTTTTGATTCAACAAGTACACAAGAATTTTATGGTACCGATGCCCAGCCGATTGTTTCCGCTACTTATGGAAATCTGACGCTGACGAATGGTAGCACAACGGCAAAAGTACTTAATGGTCATATCGCTGTAAAAGGAAATCTGTTGGTAAATAGTTCTGCATCATTGAATGCCGGTTCGTATAATGCCACTATTAATGGAAATTGGATCAATAACGGGACTTTTACTCCAGGCACTGGTTCAATTTTACTTAGCGGCTCAAGTAAAACTCTATCATCATCGGGAAATCTTGATCTATACAATTTATCCGTTGGAGGCAGTTACACCTTTTCTGCTCCGCAGATGCACATAAGGGGCGACGCAGATGTGATGAGTGGTACGCTGAATGTCGGAACGACAACAATGATACTCGATGGGAACATTACTCTTTCCGGAACTTTATACACAGATGGGATTATAACGGTATCTGGTACGCGAGCACAAACTATTCAGATTTCATCACCTATAGTTGGTACCGTAAATAATGTATTAAATTTTAATGGAACCGTGCGGCCATCGCTAAATACTAATGCAGCGCCAACATTTGGCACTGTTAATATAAATAATACCGGTGGTATTGTTGCCAGTGCTAATTGGTCGGTTTATGGACCGCTAACAATTGCGGCGGCTTCGTCTTTCGATGGTGGGTATCTGACACATACATTCTATAGAAGTGTAAATAATCAAGGTATTCTGACGAGTGAAGGGAATTTGAATTTTCTTCCCATGTCTACATCTATTATTCGTCTAAGTGGAGTAGCATTTAACAGTAGGGGAAGAGTAACCTTTGGTGGAACCGGCAGCACTACAATTGTTGGTACTGCGCCAATTTTTCAAAATGTTAACATCCTGAATACCAATGCTGTTGGAATTACGCTACCGTCAGGTTGGACTATAGTGGGTGATCTCTCTATTGGCAGTGGTGCTACATTCCATGCCGGAACGGGCATTATAGATTCCATTGCGGGATCATTGACTTGCGATGGAATCTTTGATGGCGGCACTTCCACGATAGTTATGAGCAACGCAACCTTAGGAGAGATTGGTGGTGGAGGGACTATCAATTTTTATAACGTTAAAATTGCTGGAACCATCACTGCTATGTCTGATTTTAATGTCGGCGGCAGTTTCACTTATGACGGTATATTCGATGGGTCGGCTGTAGATGTATATTTCACTGGCAATACTCCTTCTACCATTACTGGAACACAGGCAACACCTTCATTCCCGTCATTGATAAATATGAAATCCAATGCTACAACAACGCTTGGTATGAATCTCGTTGACATTATTTCATTGATCGATTCTACCGGAACGTTAAACCTTTCGACGTATACACTTACGCAGGATGCTGGTGGTGGAATTTTATCGATTGATGCTGGTGCGACTTTGCAAATTGGTGGTACAAATTCTATGCCGACATTTAATACATACGATCTTCATTCATTGAGTACAGTCGAATACAATGGCTCTGGTGCACAAACAGTCAGCACAATGACATATGGAGGGCTCAAGATTAATAATACAAATGGTGTTACTCTTGCCGGAAGTACGACGGTCAATGGTACGTTAACATTTGCATCTGGTAAAATTACAACTGGTGCTAACAATCTCATCATAGGATCATCTGGATCCGTTAGTGGTGCAAGTGTAGGAAAATATGTGTACGGCAATTTACAAAAATTATTTTCACCCGGGGCACAATCATTTACATTCGATGTAGGTGATGCAACTAATTATACACCGGCTGCTATATCATTTGCTAATGTATCTACACCTGGCAATGTAACGGCTAAAACAACATCGGGTGATCATTTGAATATTTCAACATCGGGAATTAATTCATCAAAGAGTGTCAATAGGTATTGGACACTGACGGCGGGCGGAGGATTGACCTATTCAATGTATGATGCAGCATTCACATTTATTAATCCGGGTGATATCGATGTTGGTTCAACTCCCGGAAATTATACTGTTAAGAGATATAATGGCTCAAGTTGGTCATCACCAACGATCGGCACAAGGACATCAACAACGACAGGAGTTACCAATGTATCAGCGATGAGTGACTATGCAATTGGAGAACCGTTGAGTCCAATAATAACCTCAAGTGCAGGCTCGAACGGAAGTATCAGTCCGACACCAACTGCGATAGTGAACTACGGCGGAAGTCAGACATTTACAATTACACCAAGTACCGGTTATCATGTAGATAGCTTGATAGTCGATGGAGTGAAGGTAACATCGGC